>CAKSKB010000016.1 GCA_934464705.1 uncultured Clostridia bacterium | reverse complement strand
GGCGACGGAACATTTGCACCGGGTGCAAACGCAACCCGTGCACAGGCAGCAAGCCTTATCTACAGATTAATTAAATAATCAATCCGTAAAAAGCGGCGACCGTAAAAAGGCGGTCGCTGTTTTTTGCAAAAAATTGATTTTGGGGGTTGACAAACTCTAATTTCGGTGCTATAATAAATTTAAATAATTTAATTTTGGAGTAATTGTATGAATAATTCATATTCAGCTACATACTACTTTTATAGCTTTATCAACTTTTTTGGTAAGGCTTATTGCGGTATGGCTGAAAGGTGATAGAAGATTACACTTTAATTCATGCTTTTAGAGAACCGCAAGGAAATTGCGGTTCTTATTTTTTTACAAAGGAGATCGATTCAAATGGTTTTAATGCTCAGACAAAATTACGACAAGGCACAGCTTGAAAGTCTTAAAGCTTGGCTCAAGGAAAAGAATGTTGATGTGCACCTCAGCGAAGGTTCGCATACAACAATTATGGGCCTCATCGGCGATACCTCCCATCTTGACGCCGACCTTCTTAAATCTCTTGACATTGTTGAGGATGTTAAGAGGATTCAGGAGCCTTACAAAAACGCCAACAGGAAATTTCATCCGAAAGACACTGTTGTTTCAGCCGGCGGCGCAACATTCGGCGGCGGAAACTTCGGTATTATCGCAGGTCCGTGCTCGGTTGAAAGCGAAGAACAGATTATCGGCATTGCAAAGTCTGTAAAGGCGGCAGGCGCTTCGGCGCTTCGCGGCGGCGCATTCAAGCCGAGAACATCTCCTTATGCGTTCCAGGGTTTGAGAGGTGAAGGTATCAGGCTTTTGCTTGAAGCAAAGCGTGAAACGGGGCTTCCGATTGTTACCGAAATCATGGATTTGTCACATCTTGATTTGTTCAGCGATGTGGATATAATTCAGGTCGGTGCAAGAAATATGCAGAACTTTGAGCTTCTTAAAGAGCTTGGAAAAACAAAAAAACCGATTCTTCTTAAAAGAGGACTCGCAAGCACCGTCCAGGAATGGCTCATGAGCGCAGAATACATTATGGCGGGCGGCAATGAAAATATCATCCTCTGCGAGAGGGGTATCAGAACATTTGAAACCCTCACCAGAAACACTCTTGACCTTGCGTCGGTTGCATATATAAGAACAATGACGCACCTTCCGGTGATTGTTGACCCGAGCCACGCAACAGGTATTGCAAAGCTTGTTGCTCCCATGGCGGCGGCGTCAGCTGCATGCGGTGCGGACGGGCTTATAATCGAGGTTCATAACGACCCGGCTCACGCACTCTGCGACGGCGCACAGTCGGTTACTCCCGAGCAGTTTGCTGAAATCTCCGAGAAGGTTCATGCAATACTTCCCCTGAGGTGCAGATTATGATTATCGGCATAGCCGGGCTTGGGCTTATAGGGGCTTCAACCGCAAAGCGCGCGGGGATTTCCGGTCACACCGTTCTGGGTTACGATTTGCCGGAGGTTCTTGAAAAATGTATTGAAAACGGCACGGTTTCGGGAAGGCTAGAAGGCAGTTTTGATAAGTGCGATATAATTATTTCGGCGCTTTATCCGCTGCTTACGGTTGAGTTTGCCGAAAAATATGCTTCAAGCTTTGGAAAAGATACGATTTTTACCGACTTCGGCGGAACAAAGCGCATGGTTTGTGAGGCTTGCGAGAAACTCTCTGAAAACTACGGTTTTGAATTTATCGGCGCTCATCCCATGGCGGGCAAGGAAAACTGGGGTTCGGACGCTGCTGATGAAAATCTTTTCAACGGCGCTTCGCTGATAGTTATGAAAGATAAGCTTCCCGAAAAATATGAAAAGTTTATGAAAGAACTTGGGTTTTCGCATTTTCAGTATTCAAATCCGGAAGAGCATGACCGCATGATTGCTTACACATCGCAGCTTGCTCATATTGCGTCCGGAGCATTTGTGAAATCCCCGGCGGCTAAAAATCATTATGGATTCTCTGCCGGCAGCTTCAGGGATCTGACAAGGGTTGCAAAACTGAACGAAAATATGTGGGCGGATTTGTTTTTGGAAAATGCCGATAACCTTACGCATGAAATTGACCTTTTGGTAATGCATTTGCAGGAATACTCGGATGCAATAAAATCCGCAGACCGTGAGAAGCTAAAACAGCTTCTGGCTGACGGAAGAATTATAAAAGAGGAAATTCTCGGAAAGGAGAATTGCGCATGGAAAAAGTAAGAGTGAACGCCGGGCGCAGTTATGACTGCATTATCGGCAGCGGAATACTCGAAAGTGCCGGCGAATATACGGCTGAGGTCAAAAGCCGGTGCAAGGCATTTATCGTTTCGGACGATACGGTTTATCCGCTTTACGGTGCGGAGGTTAAAAAATCTTTTGAGAATGCCGGGTTTGAAACGGTTCATTATGTGTTCAAAGCCGGGGAAAATTCCAAAAACATTTCCACGCTTTCGGAAATTCTCGAGGCTATGGCGAGCGCACATATCACAAGGTCCGATTTGGCAGTAGCGCTCGGCGGCGGCGTATGCGGCGATACGGTCGGTCTTGCGGCGGCACTTTATTTAAGAGGTATCGATTTTGTGCAGATTCCGACCACATTTCTCGCCGGGGTTGATTCGTCCGTAGGAGGAAAAACGGCGGTCAATCTTAATGCCGGCAAGAACCTCATGGGAGCGTTTTATCAGCCGATTCTTTGTATATGCGACTGCAAAACCTTTGATACTCTGCCGAAAGAAGTATTTGCCGACGGTGTTGCGGAATCCCTTAAATACGGTGTGATTTTCGATGAGGAACTTTTTGAAACAGTTGCCTCAGGTGAGTTTGACAGAGAAAAAGCTGTTAAACGCTGTATAGAACTGAAAGCAGAAGTCGTTGAAAAGGACGAGAGAGATTTGGGGCTTCGCCAGCTTCTTAATTTCGGGCACACGGTGGGGCACGCAATCGAAAAGCTTTCAAAGTTTAGAATAACTCACGGGCATGCGGTTGCAATCGGAATGGTGATTGCGTCATGCGAAAAACCGGAAATAAGAAAACGGATAATCGAAGGCAACATCAAATGCGGACTTCCTGTTTCGTGTGAATTTTCCGCACATGACCTTGCAGATGCTGCACTTTCGGACAAAAAACGCAGCGGTGATTTTATAAATCTTGTAGTACCCGAGAAACTCGGAAAATGCGTTCTTAAAAAAACAAATGTAAATGAGCTTGAAAACTTTATTGAAAAAGGACTTCATATATGAATGTAACGATAACCCCCAAAAAACTAAGCGGCAGTATAGAAGCCGTTTCGTCAAAAAGTGACGCTCACCGCAAAATCATATGCGCTGCGCTCTCATCCGAGCCGACGGAAATTCATATTCGAGGTATTTCAAAGGACATTGAAGCTACTCTGAGATGTGTAAAAGCGCTTGGGGCAAGCGTGGAGAAAAGGGGCGGCAGTATCGTTGTTTCGAGAGGGACGGTCCCCGGGCGCTGCAGGCTCTTATGCGGCGAAAGCGGCTCGACGGCAAGGTTTTTATTGCCTGTTGCGGCGTGCCTTACAGACGAATTTGAAATGACGGGCGAGGGGAGACTTCCCAAAAGACCTTTCACCGAGCTTGTCCGTGAAATGCGCAGAAACGGCTGCGATGTATCGGGGGAATTTCTTCCGTTATCGGTTTCGGGAAAGCTCTCTCCCGGTGAATATCGGCTTGAGGGAAACATAAGTTCTCAATATTTTTCGGGGCTTATGTTTGCGCTTCCGAACCTTCCGTCAGACAGTAAAATAACGCTTCTTACGCCGCTCCAGTCAAAGGCGTATGTCGATATGACGGCAGATACGCTTTTGCTTTTCGGCGTAAAAATTGAGCAAACGGAATACGGGTTTTATATTAAAGGAAATCAAAAGCTTAAATCCCCGAAATGCATTGAGTGTGACGGTGATTGGTCAAACGCAGCATTTTTTCTTGCGATGAAGGAATGCGGCTGTGATGTGACCGTTTCCGGGATAAGCGAAGCTTCAAAGCAGGGCGACAAAGTATTTTCGCAGGCGGCGAAACTTTCGGAGGTTGATGTTTCGGAAATCCCGGATCTTGTTCCGCCCCTTGCGGTGGCAGCCTGCGGAAAATGCGGAAAAACCGTATTTAAAAATGCTGGGCGGCTGCGGCTTAAAGAAAGCGACAGGCTGGTTTCGGTTTCCGAAATGATAAACTCTCTCGGCGGTCATGCCGAAATTTCGGGTGACAGCCTTATCGTAAACAGCAGCGGCGGAGTGTCGGGCGGTACGGTTAATTCGTATTCCGACCACCGCATAGTTATGGCGGCCGCCGCTGCGTCTGTGATTTCGGACGGAAAAATTACAATTCTCGGTGCGGAAGCTGCGGACAAATCCTATCCGTCATTTTTTGATGATTTCAAGGCTATCGGAGGTGAATTAGATGTTGAATATTAAAATATTCGGTTCTTCGCACGGCCCGGAAATAGGCTGCGTTATAGAAGGTATGCCCGTTGGCGAAAGGGTCGATTTTGATGAGTTAAGCAGTTTTCTTAAACGCCGCGCCCCCGGGAACAGTCCGTTTTCAACCCCGAGGCGTGAGCCGGATGAGCCGATTTTTGAGGAAGGCATTGAGAACGGAATTATAACCGGCAGAATCAGAGCGGTCATTAAAAACACCAATGTAAGGCGAAATGACTACGGCAGCCTGAGCTTTGTTCCGAGACCCGGTCATGCGGACTATACCGCTTATGTAAAATTCGGCGGAAAGCTCGATATGAGCGGCGGAGGTCCGTTTTCCGGAAGGCTGACCGCACCTTACTGCATAGCAGGAGGAATTGCGCTTCAAATTCTCGGGAGAAGGGGGATAACGGTTTCGTCCGAAATTCTTTCTGTTCACGGAGTTTCGGGCGAAAAAATGTACGACGAAATTACAAAAGCACGGGAAAACGGCGATTCCGTCGGCGGTATTGCCGAATGCCGCATTGACGGTGTACCGGCAGGCATCGGCGGAATGTATACGGACGGGCTTGAAAGCATTATTTCACGCGAGGTTTTCGGAATCCCTGCAATAAAGGGCATAGAGTTCGGCGCAGGCTTTGCTTCTGCCGCTCTTTACGGCTCCGAGAACAACGACCCGTTTGAGGTGTCGGACGGAAAAATAATCACAAAAACAAATAACTGCGGCGGAATTTTAGGCGGAATATCCGATGGAATGCCGATAGTTTTCCGCGTTGCAATAAAGCCGACGCCGTCTGTTGCCAAGGTGCAGATGTCGGTAGATTTAAAGGAAATGAAAAATACGGAGCTTAAAATTTGCGGCAGGCACGACCCCTGCATTGTTCCGAGGGCGCTCCCTCCGATCGAGTCGGCTGCCGCAATATCAATATTAAAGGTTGGTGAACTGTAATGAATCTTGAAGAAATCAGAAATCAAATCAACAGTGTGGACGATGAACTTTCGGCGCTTTTCATTAAACGGATGGAACTTGCCGGCGAGGTGGCAAGGTTTAAGGCGGAGAATAATCTCCCCATTCTCAACCGAAGCCGTGAAAGGGATATAATTTCACGCCTCAGCGCAATGTATCCCGAGGATATGTCGCTTTATATCAAAGTGCTTTATAACACGCTTTTTGACCTCAGCCGCTCATATCAGGGAAGGCTTACCGGCAAAGCCGGCGAAACGGCAAAGCAGCTTAAAACCGTTACGGAAAGCACCGGACAGGTATTTCCTTCGTCGGCAATTGTTGCGTGCCAGGGTACCGAGGGTGCGTATTCCCAGCAAATCTGCGATAAGCTTTTTGCAAATCCCACGATTATGTATATGAATTCCTTCAGAGGCGTGTTTGACGCAGTTGAACAAGGGCTTTGCCGCTACGGTATTCTTCCGGTTGAAAACAGTATTCACGGAAGCGTCGGCGAAGTGTATGACCTTATGGATTCGCATAAGTTCTGCATTGTAAGAAGCTCAAGGCTTCAGATAAACCATTGCCTGCTTACAAAGCCGGGGACTTCGGTTTCCGATATCAAAGAGATTTTCTCTCATGAACAGGCAATCGGTCAGTGCGAAAAGTTTCTGTCCGAGCACAAGGAAATAAAGGTGACCGTATGCGAAAACACCGCAGTTGCCGCAAAAATGGTTTCCGAGAGCGAAAGGCATGATGTTGCTGCAATTTCTTCAGGTATCTGTGCGGAACTTTACGGACTTTCGGTAATTGCCGAGGATATTCAGGATTTTTCAAATAACTACACGAAATTCATTTGTATTTCCAAAAAGCCGGAAATATATCCCGGTGCCGATAAAATCAGCGTAATTGTACGCCTTCCGCATCGCCCGGGCGCACTTTATGACCTTATGTCCAAGTTTGCGGCTCTCGGAATCAACCTTACCAAAATCGAAAGCCGTCCGATAAGGAACCGTGATTTTGAGTTCATGTTCTACCTCGAGATGGAGGTCTCGGTGTACTCCGCAGAGCTTATACAGCTTCTTTCCGAGCTTGAAGCCGAAATGGACTTCTCGTACCTCGGCAGCTATTCGGAGGTGTAATTTTGGAATACGGACTCATCGGCGAAAAACTAGGTCACAGTTATTCGGGTGTAATCCACGGAAAAATAGGTGATTACGGCTACGAACTTTGTGAAATTCCGAAAGACGGGCTTGCCGATTTTATGAAAAAACACGATTTCAAGGGTATAAATGTAACTATACCTTATAAAAAAGATGTAATTCCGTTTCTTGATGAAATATCGCCCGAAGCCGAAAAAATCGGGTCTGTGAATACGGTTGTAAACAGAGGCGGAAAACTTTTCGGCTATAATACCGATATCGACGGTTTCCTTTACATGGCGAAGCGTGCCGGGATTGAGTTTTCGGGGAGGAAGGTCATTATCCTCGGAAGCGGCGGAACGAGCCTTACCGCAAAAGCTGCGGCGGAAATGAGCGGAGCGGCGGAAATTGTTACGGTTTCGAGAAACGGCGAGAATAATTACGGCAATACAGACAGGCATTTTGACGCAGAAATTGTAATTAACACAACTCCTGTCGGAATGTATCCGAATGTGTGCGCTTCGCCGATGCGGCTTGATGGGTTTAAAAATCTTGAAGGCGTGATTGACGTAATCTATAACCCTGTCCGCACAGAGCTTATAATGCAGGCGGAGAAAATGGGAGTTAAATGCACATCGGGTCTGCCGATGCTGGCAGCACAGGCGGTTTACGCATATGATAGGTTTTTCGGAAAGACCTCCGGTGAGGAACTTTTTGAAAAAATAATATCGGAAACCGATTTTGAAACCGAAAATATCGTTCTTATCGGTATGCCCGGCAGCGGTAAAACTACTGTGGGAAAGCGGCTTGCGGAGATGCTTGACCGTGAATTTATCGATACCGATGAGTATATCGAAACGCAGAAAAACACTACAATTCCGAAGCTGTTTGAGGCCTTCGGCGAGGAAGGATTCAGAATGATTGAATCCGATGTTGCAGAGTGCATCGGAAAACTTTCGGGCAAAGTGATTGCAACCGGCGGCGGAATTGTAACAAGACTTGAAAACTACGGGAGCCTTCACCGAAACGGCAGGATTATTTTTGTGGAAAGGGATATAAATCTTCTGGAACTTTCCGGCAGGCCACTCTCCAAGGACCGAACCGCAGTTGAAAGAATGTACAGAGAACGGTATGATTCTTATGTGCAATTTGCTGATTTTTCGGCGGATAACAGCGGCGAAATTGACGAAACAGCAAAAAAGATATTACAATGCTGTTACAAAGCTTGAATTTTCCTCCGAAATCTGCTATCATAGTATGTGGTTGATAACCGAAGGAGGATTATATGTTTAAAAAACTGATATCTCTTGCACTTTCGGCTGCGCTTTCCTTTACGGTGTTTACCTCGGCTTCGGCAATGCCTGTCATGGTTAATGGCGATGATATAGAGATGGATTCCAGAATTATGAACGATACGGCTTTTGTGCCTGTCCGCAATATTTTGGAGGTTCTCGGTGCCGAAATTGAGTGGCATGCGGAAACGCAGACTGTTATTGCGTGGATTTCCACTACTAAAGCAACTCTTAAAAATAATACCGATTACATAACCGTCAACGGGGTAAGAAATGACCTCGGTGCAGCGGTTCAGGTGATTGACGGGACAACCTATGTGCCGCTCCGCGCGGTTGCAGAGGCTCTCGGGAGCACGGTTTCATACGATGAAGAACGCCGCATGATTGTTATTGAAAAAGGCGAACTTCCGTGGACAATCGGCGATGTGTTCAACGGCATTATGAGTATGAAGGGCTGGTACGGCGATATTGCTTTTTCAATCGGTGAAACGGTTAATATTGACGGCGTTGACTGCGCAAAAATTACCGCATATGATGATAACGGTGCGGTAGGCGAATTTGCGGTTTCGTATAATTTTGCGGATGTGTTCGATTTGTCGGACGGTGCGCAGGACAGGCTCTATCTTTGCAGATAGTTTAACAGTATAATAAATCCGCCCGTGTCCGGGCGGATTTTGTTTTTGGTGATATATATGAAAATTGAGCAATTTGTTATGGCTTACGGAGCTGAACATGACAGAATCAGAGCAATTCTGCCCGACGGTTTTACTTCGATTCGTCCGGTTCTTCGTATAAATGCGGAAATCAGGGACGAAAAGTTCAACTCTCGCTTGCCTAAACGGAAATACTGCGATGAAACAAAACATTTCATCGCAGTATTTTTTATTTTTTTTTGATTTTATCCCAGTATTCTTTGAACCCCTGCTCGATTTTATTCTGACCGGGAGTATAATATGAAGCGTCTTTTATGCTGTCCGGCAGATACTGCTGCGGAACATAGTTCCCGGGATAATCGTGAGGATATTTATATGTAAGCCCGTGCCCGAGTTTCTTTGCTCCTTTGTAATGGGAGTCCCTTAAATGATCGGGTATGCTGCCGCCGTTCGGGAGGTCGGACATAGCGGATTCAATTGCGGTAATGACGGAATTTGATTTCGGGGCGGAGGCAAGCATTATAACCGCCTCGGAAAGCGGCAGACGAGCCTCGGGAAGCCCGAGCATAAGCGCTGCGTCAATGCACGATTTTGTTATGCTTACCGCCTGCGGATATGCAAGCCCGATATCCTCGGATGCCATCACCATAATTCTTCTGCACAGCGACTGCAAATCGCCCGCTTCTATAAGCCTTGCCGCATAATGGAGCGCAGCATTGACATCGCTTCCTCTTACGGATTTTTGCAGTGCGCTTAAAATATCATAGTGATTATCGCCGTCGCGGTCGTAGTTCAGCGCCTTTTTGCCTGTTGCTTCAACGGCGGTTTCTATATCTATTTCAATCTTATTTTCCGACAGAAGGCTCAGAACGCACAGTTCCACCGCTGTTATCGCACGCCTTACATCGCCCGAGCAGCTGTTTGAAATGTGCAGCGCCGCCTCATCTGTAATCGAAATTTCCTTATCCGGGTAGTCGTTTTGCATGATTTCAACCGCACGCATAACGGCCTCTTCAATGTCTTCCGGTTCAACTCTTTTAAATTCAAATATACTGCAGCGGCTCAGAATTGCCCCGAAAACATAAAAATACGGATTCTCGGTGGTGCTTGAAATAAGCGTTATGTCGCCGTTCTCTACAAATTCGAGAAGCGACTGCTGCTGCTTTTTATTAAAATTCTGAATTTCATCCAGATATAAAAGTATGCCGCCCTGTGCGTCAAAGCTGCCGATGTCGGATATGATTGCCTTGATGTCGGAAACCGACGCATTTGTTGCGTTAAGCTTATAAAACTTCTTATCCGAAATCCTTGCCATGATGTTCGCAACAGTGGTCTTTCCCGTGCCGGCAGGACCGTAAAAAATCATATTCGGAATATTCCTGCTTTTTGCTATTCTGTTGAGTATTTTCCCTTCGCCTAAGATATGCTTCTGCCCGACAACCTCCGAAAGCTCGGTCGGCCGCATTCTGTCCGCAAGAGGGCGCAGCTTATTGTCCATAAATCATCACCTTTCTACATTATAATACAAAAACCGTTTCAAGTCAACAGCTAAAAATTGCGTTCTTTGTCGAACGGGATTGACTATTGGAAAAAAATGTGCTAACATTTATATTAATGCATGCATAATAATATAACGAATACACGAAAGGACCGTTACGAATGACAGTTAACGAAGCGAAAGCAGAACTGCGGGAGTACCGCATATCATCGGAAAGGCTTGCATCTTTGCATGAGATGCATGTTACAAAATATCTCAATCTCGGCATGATGAGGTTCAAGGCAGGGGGCGGAAGCCGCTCAAAGGCACTGATTCAGAGAATGAAAAGGGCGGAAAAGAGAGAAAAGGAGCTTGCGGCAGCTGAAAAATATGCCGTCCGCCACGCCGAGAGCGTGAGAAGAACCATTGACAGAAAGCTGTCTGCGCTTTCTGAACTTGACCGTAAAATACTTAGCGAAAAATATTACAAAAACCGTTCTCTTATAGCCATAAGCATGGAACTTTGCTATGAATATACATGGCTTTGTAAGCTTCATAAGAGGGCTTTGGAGAATTATGCGGAACTTGAATAAGTCTGTTCGGGCAGCCATTGTGCTGCCTTATTTTTTTGAAATTTTTTGAATATAAATTTTTCTATGTATAATAATAATCTAAAAGAAGCTTGATTTTTTGCGGAAATGTGGTAAAATTAAAGTGTAATATTGCAATAAGTTTCCCAAATGTGTCAAAAAATCAAAAATAAATTGCCACATTTCCGCGCTATAATTAAATTGTACAAAGGAAATGCGGTACGAAAAGGAGCCGCGGTGCTATGAACAAAAGACAAACCAAAATAATGAATATCCTGCGTTCCGAGGAAGGTTATATAACCTATGCGGAGATTGCGGACAGGCTGGAGGTTTCGGTCAAGACAATAAGGAACGATGTAGCCTCCATGAAAGAATATCTTGCCGGGCATGACCTGGGCACGATAGAAACAAAGCCGCATGCCGGAATAAGGCTCAGGGCGGAGGACATACCGGACGAAAAGCTTATCGAAACCGATGAGGAAGCCGAAATTGAGTTCTTTATTATAAGAAGTCTTCTCAAAGACGGCAAGCTGACGACCGTCCGCCTTACACAGGAATACTACATCGGCAGAGGGGCGGCGGACAGGCTTTCCGACAGCGTGGCGGCAAGGTTCTCGGAGCATCACATCCTTTACGAAAGGCGCAGAGGCAAGGGTACGCTGATAGAATACAGCGAATTCAATTACAGAATGGCAAGAATGGCATTTTACTTTGATTTCATGCCGATGTATGAAAAGCTTGTGTCGCCGCTTGAAGATCCGTTTTCTTTCATGCCGCCGACGGAATACACCGCAATGACGGCGGCGCTTGACGGCTTTGAACCGAGACCGTGCGAAAAGGCTTTATATGACACCGAAAGACAATTCGGAATCAGTTACAATCTTGACGCAGGGCTGGGACTGCTGTTTCTGATTTCCCTTACGGTTCAGAGAACAAAAGAAGGGAAAACGGTTGAACTGCCGAAGCCTTCCGGGAAACCTTTAGGAGGCACATCGGCGGGCGTTATAGGAAATGTGCTTGCGGATAACATCGAAAGAGAATGTAATCTGAAGCTTCCCGAATCGGAGCGAAAGTTTATTGACTTCGCCGTGAGTATTTCCGAAATTGAAAGCTTCGACAATGACGAAGCAAGAAGAAGTTACGAGGCGCTTAATGTTTCGCTTTGCTCACTTACCGTAAGGGTGGTGAAGCTGCTGAGCGAAATTGCCGGAGTTGACCTCCGTGACGACAGCCTTTTTGTAAAGCATATGTTTATGCAGCTGAAGGCAACGATTCAAAGGCTCAGGTACGGTATAGTAAAGAAAAACCGCCTGCTGCCGCAAATCAAGGCGAAATACCCGAACATGATGGCGATTGCATGGTTTATGCAGAATGTTCTTGAAAAGGAACTCAAGCTTGAAATCAACGAACACGAAGTCGGATTTTTGGCGCTTCACATAGGCGGTGCAATCGAACGGAGACTTTCCGGACCGACAGCGTGCATAGTCTGCGATTACGGCGTCGGGATTTCATATATATTAAAAGAAAAAATATCCCGTGCATTTCCGGAAATTCAAATCACATCGGTTTTTTCCGGAAGGGATATGTATAAAATCAAGCGTGAGCAGTGCGACATGATAATCACCACCATTCCGCTCGACGGTTACAGAATTAACCGTGAAATCGTTAAGGTTGGGCACCTTTTGGACGAGCGTGACATAAAACATCTCGAAAAGTGCATAAGGTCTGTTAAAGGCAAAAAGACGGGCAACGCAAAAAAGATAAGTCCAAAAACGGGGCTGTTCAACAAGGAACTGATTTTCCCGATGAGCCGCTGCCGCACGAAGGCGGAACTGCTTACAAAAATGTGTGCAAAGCTTGAGGCTCTCGGATATGTAACCGGCGGATTTGAAAAATCGGTTATCGAAAGGGAAAAGACAATGCCTACCGATATCGGCGGCATGATAGCTCTTCCGCACGGACATTCAAAATATGTCAATCATTCGGTAGCGGCGTTTGCAAGTCTTAAAAATCCGATTGAATGGGGCGGAAACAACGAGGCGGATTTGGTATTTCTGGCAGCGTTTGACCTTGATGAAAGCGAAGAAGTTAAAGAAAAAATAATAGCTTTCTATAAATCGTTCGTGTCCTTTACCGAAAACGAAGCCGAGTGCGAAAATTTAAGAAAGCTTGAAGATTCAAATGAAATATATAAAATTTTTGAGCAATGGTAAATCCGTTGCGGACAGGAGGAAAATATGATTCAGGTTAGTTACACCATTAAAAACGAAGAAGGGCTTCACGCACGCCCGGCAACGGATTTCTGCAAGGCGGCGGGAAGTTTCAAGAGCAAAATCACCATCATAAAAGACGGCGAGGAGTTTGAAGCAAAGAGCATTTTGATGGTATTGTGCGTGGGTGCCGTTAAGGGCGATACGATTGAGCTTCGCGCAGAGGGCGAGGACGAAAAAGAAGCAATCGACACACTCATAAAAACATTGGATTCGGAGTGATTTTGATGAAAACTTATAAAGGTATAGGAGCATCGCAGGGCATTGCCCGTGCAAAGGTTTTATATTATGAAAAAAAGACCGGCGGAAAGCGTCTCGGCATAAAAGAAGCATTTGAAAAGGCTTTGGAAAGAGTGAGAATACTTCAGGAAAAGGCAAGAGCGGACGCCGGCGAGGACGAAGCGAAAATCTTTGCGGCATATGAAATGCTTCTTTCCGATTCGATGCTTACAGAACCGATAAATGCGGCGATTGAGTCGGGCGAGGATGAGGAAAAGGCAATCAAAACCGTGACGGAAAGCGCGGCGGCGGTACTTGCTTCCAAAAAGAATGAGTATATGCGCAGGCGTGCGGAGGATATAAGATATATCGGGCAGCTGCTTTGCGATATGCTTTCGGGCGGTGATGAATTTGAACTGCCGACGGGCGATGACAGGTTTATAATCGCAGCGCATGAGCTTACCCCGGTTGACACGATGAGGTTCCCGAAGGAACGCCTTGCAGGGCTTGTATGCGAGATGGGCGGCGCTACATCGCATACTGCGATTCTTGCAAAATCGCTTGGGATTCCTGCGATTGTCGGTTCCGAAAAAATCGAGCCGTCGGACAGCCTCTCGGACGCATTTATAGACGGATACGAAGGCGTTCTGATTGTTTCCCCCGATGACGGGAAATTAAGAGAGTACACAGCTAAACTCAATGAGGAAAACGAGTTTGTTTCAAAGCTTGACAAGCTTAAAAATGAAGAAGCTAAAACCGCCGACGGCGAAAGAATCAAGCTTTGCATAAATATAGGAAAGCCTGCTGACCTGAAGGGTTCGGAAACCGAACGGTTTGACGGCGTGGGGCTTTTCAGAACCGAATTTCTGTATTCTTCATCAAGTAAAAAGCCGACGGAGGAAGAACAGGCGAAGGCTTACGGAGAGGTTCTGAAAGCGTGTGAAAGCGTCACAATCAGGACGATTGATGTCGGCGGTGACAAGCAGCTTTCCTATATGGAAACCAAACCCGAGGACAACCCGTTTCTCGGAAACCGCGGAATCAGGCTTTGCCTTACGCATGAAGATGTTTTTTCAGAGCAGCTTCGGGCGATTCTCGTCGGAGCGGCAGGGAAAAAGGTTAAAATCATGCTTCCTATGGTTTCGAGCGTAACCGAAATTACCCGTGCGAAGGAGATTCTCGAAAGAGCAAAAGCGGAGCTTGAAGCAAAAGGCGAGGACTTTTGCCGTGAGGTTTCCGTCGGAATTATGATTGAAACACCGGCAAGCGCGGTTATGGCTGATGTTTTCGCAAAGCACGCAGACTTTTTCAGCATAGGCACTAACGACCTTGTGCAGTACACCATGGCGGCGGACAGAGGAAACTCCGAGGTTGAGTACCTCTACAATCCGTTCCACCCGGGCGTTGTAAGGCTTCTTGCAAATGTTATCAAATGCGGAAATGACGCCGGAATCGAAGTCAGCGTTTGCGGAGATTTGGCGGCTAACACGGATTTTACGGAGCTGCTTTTGGGGCTCGGGCTTAAAAAATTCAGCGTTCCGCTTCCGCTTCTGGGAAGAATAAAGTACAAAATCGGCAGCATAAAGCTTTCCGATGCGAAGGAAACCGCAAAGAGAGCGCTTGAAGCCGATGATGAATATGAAGTTGAAAAAATATTAAAAGGAGGCAAATAAAATGAATGTTTCGGAAGTTTTGAAAAAAGAACACATTGTTACCAAGCTTAATGCAAAGACTAAGGAGGAGGCTCTCGCAGCGCTTACCGATGTGCTTTGCGCAACCGGCAACATCGCAGACAGGGAGGCTTTTCTGAAAGATGTTCTGGACCGTGAAGCGATTTCCACAACCGGTATCGGAAACGGAATTGCAATTCCTCACGGAAAGTCGGAAAATGTTGCCGAAACAACCGTGGCTGTGGGAAGGCTAACAGAGCCTGTCGAGTGGAAAAGCGTTGACGACAAGCCGGTAGAGTTTATAGTTTTACTGGCTGTAAACGAAAAAGACAAAACAGGACTTCATGTTAAAATTCTTTCGGAAATGGCAAGAAAGCTTGCTTCCGAGGAAAACTGCAGAAGACTTTTGAATGCAAAGGATGCGGATGAAATTGTAAGCATCTTTTCAGAATAAAAAATAGGAGGAAGAAACTTATGAAAATCGTTGGAATTGCAGCATGCACATCAGGTATCGCGCATACCTACATCGCAAAGGAAAAGCTCTGCACCGCAGGCAAGGAACTCGGGCACGAAATCCACATCGAAACCCAGGGTACTATCGGTACGGAGGATGAGCTTACCGCTCCCGAAATCGCAGCAGCTGATGTTGTCATCATCGCAGCGGATATTAAGGTTGGCGGCAAGGAAAGATTCAAAGGCAAACGCATTGTGGAGGTTCCCACAAACATTGCAATTAAATCACCTAAGGCGCTCATCAATAAAATCGAAGCTGAATTATCCAAATAAATAATTAAAAATGGAGGAAAAGAGATGTTTAAGAAATTACAGCTGAAAAAACACGCACTTACAGGTATTTCATTTATGCTTCCGCTTGTTGTTGCATCGGGTCTTCTGATTGCAATCGGCAACATTTTCGGAGGCAACCCCGATACGATTTCGGATTACAAGGCAAGCTATAACATCTGGCAGGCGGCAGTAACCCTCGGTGTTTACGGTATGGGACTTCTCCCCGGTGTTATGGGCGCGGCAATCGCATATTCAATCGCTGACCGTCCCGGTATCGCACCCGGTTTACTTATGGGTATGATTGCCCAGAACATGGGCGCAGGATTCCTCGGCGGTATGCTCGGCGGTTATCTCGCAGGTTATTTTGTAGAGTTCCTTAAGAATCACCTTAAGGTTCCCAAGTGGGCGCAGGGTCTTATGCCGATGATGATTATCCCCCTCATTTCTTCGATTGTAATCGGACTCATAATGTTTTTCGTAATCGGCGGCCCTATTGCATGGGCTTCCGAAGCGCTCACGAATCTTCTCACAAGTATGAGCGGCGGCTCAAGAGGTGTATTCGGTGCGGTTATGGGCGCTATGGCTGCGTTTGACTTCGGCGGACCTGTGAACAAGGTTGCCTCGCTCTTTGCGGACGGTCTCCTTATGGACGGCGTTTACGGTCCCGAAGCGGTTAAAATCTGCGCTTCGATGATTCCGCCTTTCGGTGTTGCGCTTTCCTGGCTCATCAGACGCAAAAGATACACCAAGAGCGAAACCGACAACATCAAAATTGCTTTCCCGATGGGTATCTGCATGATTACCGAAGGCGTTATCCCGATTGCGGCTGTTGACCCGATAAGAGTTATCGCTTCATGTTCAATCGGTTCGGCTATCGGCGGTGCACTGATTATGATTCTGAATGTCGGCTCAATGGTTCCTTCGGGCGGTATGTTTATCGTTCCGGCAATGATTAATCCGTGGGGCTTCATGCTCTCGCTTGCGGTAGGTACGGTTGTTACGGCGCTTCTCCTCGTTGCGCTCAAGCGTGACGCTAAGGCTGAGGATACGGTTGTCCTTGACGAAGAAGAGGAAGAAACTGACCTTTCGGCAATCAAATTCAACTAATCTCTAAGGAGGCACTTGCTTTATGTATGTTTCAATGAAGAATATGCTTGACAAAGCCAATTCGGGCGGATATGCGGTCATGGCGATAAACTGCTTCAACCTTGAAACGGCCCGCTCGGTGATATCTGCGGCGGAGGAACTTAATGCTCCGGTCATCGTCAATATTTACAAGGATCATCTGCTTACGCACTGTGACAGCGAAACTATTGTTCCGATTGTAAGAAAGCTTGCGGAGCGTTCAAAAACTCCGGTTGCGCTTAATCTTGACCACGGTTCGGAAAAGGACTATATTATCAAGGCAATCGACGACGGTTTTTCGTCCGTAATGGTTGACGCTTCGCGATTTGACCTTGAAGGCAATATCAAGATGACCCGCGAAATTGCGGATTATGCCCACGAAAGAGGCGTTTCGGTGGAAGGCGAAATCGGTGCCCTCGGCGCAACCGACGGCGGTGCGTTCACTAAAGAAGATATGTACACCGACCCCGCTCAGGCAAAGGTTTTTGCCGAGAAAACAGGCATAGACGCACTTGCAATTTCAATCGGCACATCGCACGGAAATTACCCCGACGGCAAAGTTCCGGAATTTGACTTTGAAAGGCTTAAGGAAATCAAGCGCCTCACCAATATGCCGCTGGTTCTTCACGGAGGTTCCGGCTCCGGCGAAACCAATATCAGAAAATCTGTTGAATACGGTATCAATAAAATCAATGTCGGCTGCGATTTCATGAATTCAAACCGTGACGCTGCGGCAAAAGCTCTTGCCGAAAATCCCGACATTAACTATTTTGACCTGGTAGAAGCTTCGGAAAAGGGAAGCCGTGAACTTGTAAAATATTACATCAGGCTTTCCGGTTCCGAGAATAAAGCAAATAATTAATATTTTTAAGGAGTGATTTGTTATGTTAATCAACATGAAAGAAATGCTTGCACCTGCTGACAAAAACGGTTTTGCGGTTCCTGCCTTCAATATCGGCAGTGAGTCAATCCTCAAGGGCGTTATCGAAAGCGCTGAGGAAAAGAATGCACCGGTAATTCTTGCAATTCATCCGACCGAACTTGAATTTTTGGGCGACAGCTTCATCAAAACCTGCATCGATGAAGCGCATAAATCCAAGATTCCTATGGTTATCCACCTTGACCACGGCGGAAAGTTCGAGGAAATCCTCCGTGCAATCCGCTGCGGATTTACCTCGGTTATGATTGACGCATCGCACCTTCCTTATGAAGAAAATGTTGCACTTACAAAGAAGGTTGTCGAGGTTGCAAAGCCTCTCGGAGTTTCCGTTGAGGGCGAACTCGGAACAATCGGTACAACCGGCGATTCCTACGAGGGAGGCACGACCGGCATTATCTACACCGATCCCGAGCAGGCGAAGGACTTTATCGAAAAAACCGGTATCGATTCTCTTGCCGTTGCAATCGGTACGGCTCACGGAATTTACCCCAAGGACATGAAACCCGAACTTAAGCTTGACCTTCTTGAAACAATCAGAAAGACCGTTGATGTTCCGCTTGTTCTCCACGGCGGTTCGAGCAATCCCGATGCGGAAATTGCTTCTTCCGTTAAAATCGGTATTTCAAAAATCAATATTTCGAGCGACATCAAGTTTGCGTTCTACAAGAAGTGCAGAGAAGTTTTGGCTGATAATCCCAAGTGGATTGAACCGAACGCTATATATCCGCCCTGCATTAAGGCAATGCGTGAGGTTGTTGAGTATAAAATGGCACTCTTTAACGATATTGACAAAGCTAATCTCTACAGATAATTCCCCCAAATCTATGACCCCCGCAGAAATTTATTTTCCGCGGGGGTCGCTTTATTTGCTTACTTCATATAACTTGTCCGTAATTTTAACGAGTGCAAGCGTATCAAGACCGCAATACTTTTTAAGATTGTTTTTGATTTTTTCTCTTTCCCGTTCGGATTTTTCTTTAAGACTCATGTAAGCCCTCACCGCCGCTTCTCCGTCGGAAACCTTCATTTTGTGGTAGTCAAGCGCGTTGTCATTCGGGTAAAGCGCCGGAAGAACAAATTTGAGTGATGTCCGCCCTTCCATAAGAGGTGTGTAGTACATGTGTTTCCTGAACGGAATTTCAAGGTCAATTATTTTTGCAGCCAGGGCTTTAAGCTCTTTTCGGTATTCGGGAAATCTTTCCGCAAGCATTTCTATGCAGTTTTTTTCGTAAACCGAGTATGAAAGCACCGAGCCTGCCGCCTTTGTTGCTTTGATAAGCGCCGGTACGGCTTCGGGTTCGGGATTGGTTATTCCGTCGCCTATAAACTCACGGTGGATAATTGCGCCCGATTTTTCGTTTCTTTGATGATACGAAAACTGCGTAATAATTTTATCCCCCGGATGATAACCGGGAAATGACGGTTTCATCGGAGAAATCGTTTCAAAATCCAGAAAGCCGAGAGGGTACGAAAGCTTTGAAAGAAACGCTTTTATAGCGGCTTTGTCAATGTGTGTTTCCCCCGTAATCTGCATTCGGCAGACGGGAGAGGGGCTGTTTTTCATATAATCGTCGAATGTTACTATTCCTTTGTTGTAAAGCTCCACTTTCTCCGAAAAGTTCAGACCCTTAAGAAGAAAAATATTATCCTTCGGCAGTTTGAAACAGCCTTTGAAAAATTCGCAGCCGGCGCAGTCATTTTTCATTACCGCATCGCTCGGGTGCTTTGCGTTAGCAGCAGCGGAAATGCGCTCAATGCAGCGCCTGAAATCCGCCCTTGACTTTGGCTTTTCAATTCGGTTGAATATGTAAAACGGCTGCTTTCCGCCTCTTTCAAATTTTGGGTTTATCGTTACCGCAAATGCCCCGAGAACGGTATAGCCGCAGCTTTCCGCTATTGCACGCTTAAAGTTCATCCGAACGGAATGTTTTTTGTATTTCACGGTATCGTAAAAGTCATAGAGTTCGATTCCGTTTTGTTTTACCGCAACACAGCCGACTGTCGCTTCGCCGAGCTCCGAACGGAAAATTTTGTTTCTCTCGCCGCTTTTTATATTCGGAAACGGCAGCGGACGGGACGATTCGCAGCTTCCCGTGTTTTCGAGCAGCCACGCCTTTCTTGCGCACCTTCCGCTTTTTAAAAATTTAACTTCATTTAACATTTATAACCTCGCCGCTCTGCATTATTATAACAGCCGATATTCCATCGTGACTGCTGCAAAATTGCTCTGTTTTATCTTTGCCCATAACGAAAAACGCCGTCGAAAGTGCGTCCGCCTCCGTGCCGCTTTTGCATATTACCGTAGCCGACGCAATGCCGCTTTCGGCAGGAAAGCCGGTTTTTGGGTCTATAATATGATGATATGTTTTGCCTTCATGCGTGAAGTTCCTTTGGTATCCGCCGGATGTGACAACTGCCGAATCCTCGGTGTAAATGCTTTCGGAGGATTCCTTTCCGAACGGGTCGGCAATTCCTATTTTCCATTGTTCTCTGTTCGGCTTTCTGCCTATTGTCTGGACATTTCCGCCGAGCGATATTATTGCGGAGTTTATGCCCATTCCCAAAAGCTTTTCTTTTACCTTTTCCGCTGCGTAGCCCTTTGCAATTCCGCCGAGATCAATCATATAGCCCTCCGGCAGATTAATGTGCGTTCCCGATACGCTGATATTTTCGCTGCCGCAATGTGTGAGTGCTTCGGATATTTTATCCGCAGACGGCACCTTGTAATCTTTCGTAATAAATCCCCAAAGGAGCGATACCGGATAAATCGTAATGTCAAATGCGCCGTCGGTTTCACGGCTTATTTCAAGCGCCATTTCGATCAGTGCGGCGGTTTCTTCAGAAACATCGGAGGTGAATCGGTGGTTCAATGCATAAATTTCACTGTCTTCATCCGTTACGGATAAAAGCTTTTCAAGCCTTTTTACCTCGTTATATGCAGCTTTTGAAGCCTTCTTTGCGCCGCTGCCGTAGACCGTAACCGTCATAACGGTATCCATTGCATAAAATATTTCGGTCGAACTTTCCGAGCCGCATCCGGCAAAAGATAATATTAACATGATAAAAATAATTATATAAGAGATATGTCTTTTCATACATATAAGTATACCACAGAATACATTTTTCGTCAATAAAAAATCAATAACCTATTGACAAATGTTATCGTATATGATAACATATTGGTAGATAACATCATATAATGCCGGAGGTTATAATGCGTTGGCAAGTGGAATACTATAAAAAAGAAAACGGAAAGATTCCTGTTTTGGAATACTTGCTTACATTGAATCCCAAAATGCGTGCAAAAACATTTTCCGAAATTGAACTTTTGGAGAAACATGGTGCGAATTTGCGTGAACCTTATACAAAGCCTATAAAGGGTGAAAAATATAAAGATATGTTTGAATTGCGTATAAAGTTTTCAAGCAATATAAGCCGTATCTTTTATTTTGCTTTTAACGGCAGCACTTTTGTGCTTCTTCACGGATACACCAAGAAATCCGATAAAACTGCAATCGCCGAACTTGAAAAGGCGCTAAGATATAAAAATGATTATGAAAGAAGGTGCGAATTATGAGTAAAGCCGGTGTGAATTTTTCGGAAGTCAAGGATTTGCTTATGAAAGACGATGAGTTTAAAAGAGAATATGAAAAACTGAAGCCACGATATGAAATTGTGTCCCAAATTATAGCAGAACGCAGCAAACAGAATATAACACAGGAGGAGCTGGCTCTGAGAGTAGGTACCCAAAAATCAAATATATCAAGGCTTGAAAGCGGAACATATAATCCGTCTTTGGATTTTTTGGTAAAAGTGGTGCATTCGCTTGGTAAAGAAATGCAAATAGTGATAAAATAAAAGTGAGCCTGCTGAAATAAAAACAGCAGGCTCTTGCTAAAGTTCTATTTCGCCTCCGGGTACTCGTTTCCCAAGAGATAAAGCGGCTTTTCGTCTTCTTCGATTTCCGGAAAACGCCCGGTAGGTTCAAGAAAACGGTTGTCAACACGGTCATCATTGACCTTTGAAACCTCGCCGACGAGAATTTTGCCTTTTCCTTTTTCGCCCCAGAATTTGTGGTACTGGCGCGGCGGAAGGGAAATGCTTTCTCCCGGACGAACGGTAACGGTGCCGCCTGCCGGAATCTCATAGCTGTGCCCGTCGACAAACACGGTTACGGGCGTGTCGGCAAGCTTTTCGTCCTCTGTCGCATTGTAAAGCTGAACTATGAGATTTCCGCCGCCGCGGTTAATAATATCCTCCATTTTGCTCCAGTGAAAATGAAAAGGCGTAATCTGTTCTTCCTCAACTATTAGTACCTTTTCGGCATACGGTTTAATGTATTTTTTATCGTTGAAATTTCCGTTTCGCAGGGTGAACATTAAAAGTCCGACCGACTTGTAATCTCCGCTTCCGAAATCGGTTATATCCCAGCCGAGCATGTTGTCGCGGATTTCGTTGTAATCTTCGCCCTTTTCCGACCATTCGTCCGGACCCCAGAATGCGAACGGCGGAAGCTTAAATCCCATCTTTTCGGTGAATTTAACCGCATCTTTCATGATTTTGTTAAGTTCTGAACGCTTCATTTATAATTCCTCCCTGTTTGAAAATATTTTTATTGCGTGTTTTGCATCTTCTTTCATAGCGAGTTCCGCCGCCTTTGCGATGTCGTGCCAAAATGTGAGGTCATCCATAGCGGAAACCGCAGTGCCGCCCGCCTTTGCCATGTAGGTATAGTAATTGATTTTTCGTATGCCGCATGAAATGGCTTTTCTGAAGCCTTCCTCGCTGATCCCCGAGCCGCCGTGCATAACGAGCGGTACATTTACAAGCGATTTGATTTTTTCCACTCTTTCAAAATCAAGCTTCGGTGCGGCTTTGTAAATTCCGTGGGCTGTTCCGAAAGAGCAGGCAAGGGCGTTGATTCCCGTTTCTTTCGTGAATCTTACTGCGTCATCGGGCTTTGTGTACATTTCCTCCGTATCGGATTTCTCTCCGCCTTCACGGCTGCCCATGCTGCCGATTTCTCCTTCGACCGAAGCGCCGTATTTAGCCGCCTGCGATACCGCAATCTGCGTGTTTGCGGAGTTTGCGGCAAACGGCAGGGCGGAGCCGTCATACATAACCGATGTGAAACCGAGGTCAAGTGCGGATTTTATATATGAAAGGTCCGTTCCGTGGTCAAGATGGACGCAAACCGGTACGCTTGCCTTTTCCGCTGCTATAATCATAATTCTGCCGATTGTGTCAAGACTGCATATTCCCATTTCTTCGTGCAGCTGTGCGTGCATTATTATGACCGGTCTTTTAAGTTCCTCCGCTGCGCCGATAACTGCCGAAAGACTTTCGAGATTCGGTGTGTTGAAAGAACCGATGGCACAGCCCTCCGCTTCGGCGATTTTCAGTATTTCTTTGAGTGTTACAAGCATTTTTATTCCTCCGTCAGCGGTCTTACCGCATTGTATAGTTTTTCGTATCTTGAAAATACTTTCATGAATTTTTCGTGCGCCTCTTTGTTTGGCACAAACACCCTTGACGGCTTAATCATTGCTGCCTGTGCGGAGGATATATCCTTAAAAACTCCGCAAGCCGCCGCTGCCAGCATTGCAGTTCCGAGCGCCCCGACCTCGTTTGCTTCGGTGGTTGTGATTTCGAGCCCGGTGATGTTTGCCTTTAATTGCAGCCATGCGTCGGATTTTGCTCCGCCGCCCGTTGCAGCAAGCGATGAAATGTGTATTCCAGAGCGCTCCATCCGTTTTATGTTTATGAGCATTTCGTACGATGTGCTCTCCAAAATCGCACGGTAAATATCTTCTTTTGTCGATGAAAGTGTGAGATTTACGATTGCGCCTTTTGAGCATTCATCCATATAGGGTGTTGCGGCGCCGGCAAAGTGGGGCAAAACCATGATTTCACCGGGTTCGTTCGGATTAACCTTCGCTTCAAGCGTGGTATGAGCCGAGCCTGCGGCAAGTTCTTTCCTGAACCAATCCGTCAGCGCTCCGCAGCAAAACGACAGGGCATAGCAGGCAAAAAGCCCGTTCGTAAACGGCAGAACCGAATATCCGTCCGAAATAAACGCTCTGTCGGTCGGTATTTCGCCGAAAACGGGAGTTATACATTCAACCGTTCCCATTCCGTCAACCGCATCGCCGATTTCTTTTGCTCCTGCGCCGATGGCGGACGCAATCTGGTCATGGCAGCCCGAAACAATTGTGCACCCAGAAAGTCCGCAAATGTCGGATTTCCCGGCGGGAGTTCCGGACGGCACCGGCGTTGAAAACAGGTTTTTGTCAATCCCTGCCGCATCTAAAATACTGTTGCTCCATTCTCTTTTGTGAATATCGAACGCCATGGTTCTTGATGCAAGGCTGCAGTCAATTTGTGCGGTTCCGCAAAGTCGGTAAACAATAAAGTCCTGCATCAAAAGTACACGCCGTATCTTTTTGAAAATGTCCGCACGGTTTTCTTTGAGCCACATAAGCTTCGGAAGACTGAACATTTTATCGGGCGTAACGCCGCATATTTCCTCTGTTTTTCTTTTTGGAAAGCGGCTTGCCTGCTCGCTTCCTCTCGGGTCGGTATAAAGCATTGCCGGAAACAAGACGGCGCCGTTTTCGTCCACTGCAGCAAACGATTCGCCGAATGATGTAACGCCCATTGCGTCAATTTTTAATGATTTTGTTAGTTCCTCCGTCACCGTCTTTACGGAGTTCCATATATCGTCTGGATTAATCTCGTGCGCCGAGGTGCTTCTCGAAACCGGATAATCACGGTATGCCGTAGCTAAAAGTCTGCCGTCTTCGTTGTAAACGGTCAGCTTGCAGCCGGTTGTGCCTATATCAAGACCGCCTATGTTCATTTGCCCACCTCTTTTTTTGTTTTATATATTGATTTTATAATATCTTTGCGTTATAATATAGATATATTTGTTTGTAAATCTGTAATTTTGTTCGGAGAGCTTATTATGAATATAAAATTTGACAATGCGGAACTTGCCGAAATACTGTCGGATTTTCATACTATTACCAAAATGAGAATAGTAATTTTCGACGATGACTTCAATAAAATTGCGGCGTATCCCGAAAAAAGTTGCGATTTTTGCGATATGCTGAAAAAGAACCCTTCCGCAAAGCTTTTATGTAAAAGCTGCGATGAGAAGGCGTGTGAAATGTGCAGACAGTCCGGTAAGCTTTATATGTATAAATGCCACGCCGGGCTTACCGAGGTTGCGGCGCCGATAAAAATGAACGGAATTGCCGTCGGGTATGTTATGTTCGGTCAGACAACGGATAAGGAACAAAAGTGCGCAAACCGAAACACTGCGGCGGACTATTGCGCCTTTCTCGGAATCGACCGTGAAAAGGCAGTGCGTGCTTATGACAGGCTGCTCTGCAAAAGCGGTGAGCAGATAAAGGCGGCGTCCAAGATTGCCGAGTGCTGCATAAGCTATCTGGTGATGAATGGGCTGGTGCGTGTGGACAAGGGTAATCTGGGATATTTGATTTCCGAATACATATCGGCAAACATAAGCAGCGAAATTCATGCGGATGATATCTGCTGTGCGTTCGGAATAGGCAGAACCAAGCTTTTTGAGGTTTCGACCGCAAATTTCGGCATGAGCATTACGAGGTATATAAGGAAACGGAAAATACAGGCTGCTGCGGAATATCTGAGCGAGCGGCGGTGCAGAGTGAGCGAAGCAGCGGATTTTGCGGGGTTTTCCGATTATAATTATTTTTCCAAGGTTTTCAAGGCGGAAACCGGTTTTTCTCCGAAAAGCTTTGCAAAGAAATTATAGTTCCGCCGCTGATTTTCTGTATTCTGTCGGGGTTTTCCCGGTTATGTTTTTGAAAATTCTTCTGAAATAGGTTGACGAATAAAATCCGAGCGTTTCGCTGATTTCCTCGATGGATTTGTCGCTTTCGGATATGAGCAGCTGCATGGCACGGTTTATGCAGATAAGATTTTTGTACTCAATCGGCGTCATGCCGGTCTGCGTTTTGAAGCATGCGTGAAAGTGCGACACGCTCATGCTGCAAAGCTTTGCAAGAGCCGGTATATTTATATTTTCCTCCGAATGAAGATTGATATATGATATAACCTTTTTGATTCTGCTGTCGGTGAGAAGCGACTTGCAGCGCTTAAGCTTCGGCTCGGTTTCCGACATAAATTCGTAAAAAAGTGCTTTGGACAGGAACTGCTGCGAGAGTGTTCCGTCGCAGTTTCGGAGCGCATTTTCAAAAATTTCTTTTGCCTTCTCAAAGCTGTCGGGGCAGATTTTCTGAACCCTTAACTGCCCTAAAATCCCCATATCTTCAAAAGAAAAGTGCATACTTATATATTTTATTTCGGGCTTGCCGTACCATTTTGAAATATACCTTGCCGTTATGGGAACGAAAATTATATCGCCCGTCTCGACATGAATTTTTTCATCGCAGCCTTCTTCGAAAAAATCGGCGCAGCCGTCAAGAATCAGCCCCATGCAGAAGTGCGGACGGGGAGCGTTTCTGAAATCGCAGATATTGCGGTTTTTAAATTCATATTTGTCAACCGTGTAAAACGAAAGGTTCATAAAACTGCACCTCATAAGATAATAGTTTCGTTTTTTAGTATTATACATTATTTTATCCGCTTTGTCAATGTGGTACAATAAAAACAGATAAAAAATCGGAAAGGACGATTTTGATGAAACAGATTTTGTTTACCGGACTTAACAAGGCTGAACTTGTTGATATTCCGGAGGAAGCTTTGGGCGAAAACAGCGTGAAGGTAAAAACCGTTATCAGTAGTATAAGCTGCGGTACGGAGCGTGCGAACATTACGGGTGACCTTAATGTCGGGATTTACGGTGAACCGGAGAAAACGGCGCATTTTCCGAGGCAGTCGGGTTACAGTTCGGCAGGAATTGTTGTCGCAAAGGGTAAAAATGTGACGGAGCTTGAAATCGGCGACAGGGTTGCGATGTCATGGACGCTCCACAAAGAGTTCAATATAATTGACCAAAGCCGCGCGGTTAAAATGCCGGAAGGAATGAGCTTCAACGAGGCTGCGCTGGCGCATATCGGGACTTTCCCCATGGCGGCAATCCGCAAAACACGGCTTGAAATCGGGGAATCGTGCATGATTATGGGGCTTGGCGTTCTCGGGCTTTTTGCGGTGCAGTTTGCACGCAGTGCCGGGGCGGTTCCCGTTATTGCGGTTGACCCGATTAAGGAGCGGCGTGACAAAGCGCTAAAATTCGGCGCTGATTATGCATTTGACCCGTTTGAGGCGGATTTTGCCGAAAAGGTAAGAGCCGTGACGGGCGGCGGTGTTAATGCCGCAATTGAGGTGACGGGCGTAGGCGCAGGTTTTAACGAGTGCCTTGACTGCATGGCGCGCTTTGGAAGGGTGGCGCTTTTGGGCTGCACCAGAGACAAGAACTTTACGGTTGATTATTACAGAAAAATTCACGGCCCAGGCATAACGGTAATCGGTGCGCACACGCTTGCCCGTCCGGAATTTGAATCGTCACCGGGGATGTTCACAACCCGTGACGATGTTAAGGCAATACTTATGCTCTGCGCAGCGAAAAGAATCAATATAAACGGTATGATTGAGGAGGTTCATTCGCCGCTTGAGTGCGGAAACGTTTATGACAGGCTCATAAACGATAAGAATTTTCCCAATGTGGTGCAGTTTGACTGGACGAAGATGTAAGAAGAATATGCAAAAAAACCGAAAGGAAAGATTATAATGAAAGCGATACTTGTAAACGATGACAGAAGTTTAAGATGGGACGATGTTCCGAACCCTGCGGTCGGTGCGGAGGACGTCCTTGTGAAAATCGAATATGCGGCGCTTAACCGTGCGGATTTAATGCAGAGGGAAGGCGATTATCCGCCGCCCGAGGGCGCACCGGACTGGATGGGGCTTGAAATTTCCGGAGAGATTGCCGAGGTCGGGGCTGAGGCGGCAAAGAAATCCGACTGGAAAAAGGGCGACAAGGTCTGCGCACTTCTCGGCGGAGGAGGGTATGCAGAGTATGTAAATGTAAAATACGATATGCTTATGCCTGTTCCCGAAAACTGCACCATGGCGGAAGCCGCAGCGATTCCCGAAGCTTTTGCGACGGCATACCTCAACCTTTTCTTTGAGGGCGGTCTTAAACCCGGAAACACATTCCTCATGAACGCCGGAGCGAGCGGACTTGCGAGCGTGGTGATTCCCATGGCAAAGGCGTTCGGGGCAAGGGTTATTACTACGGTTCTTTCCGATGAGATTGCGTCATCGATAAAGCATCTTAACGCAGATGTGATTGTAAACACTTCAAAGGAAAACATTTGCGATGTGCTGGAGCGTGAACTGAATGATGGTCACCCCGTTGATGTGGCGATTGACTGCCTCGGCGGAGAAATAATGGGCAAATGCCTTCATTATATGAGCCACGGCGGAAGGTGGATTATGATTGCGGCGCTTGCAGGGCAAATGACCGAAATCGACCTCAAAAACATTTATGTAAGAAATGTAAGGGTTATCGGCAGTACGCTGCGGTCGAGAACGCCTGAATTTAAGGCTCATATACTTTCGGAACTTGTTAAAAATGTGTTCCCGAAGGTGGAAGAAGGGCTTGTAAAGCCTACGGTTTATAAGGTTCTGCCGATTACCGAGGCGGAGGCGGCACATGATATTCTTTACAGGGGCGAAAATATCGGAAAAGTTGTATTGAAGGTGGAATAGTCTATGAAAAAAATCAAGGTAATTCAAATCGGAATAGGGCATGACCACGCAACCGGTATACTTGACAGCCTTTTAAGGCTAAGCGATGTTTTTGAGGTTGCGGCGCTGGCGCTCCCGGAAAGCGAAAAAGCGGATTTCGCCGACAGGCTGCAAAGGTATGCTAATCTGCCTGTTATGTCGGTCGACGAGGCTCTCGCTATCGAAAATCTCGATGCGGCGGTTATCGAAACCGAAGAAGTCAGCCTCACAAAATATGCGCATATTGCGGCGAAAGCGGGGCTTCCGGTACACATGGATAAGCCGGGCGGACTTGATTTGGCTGCGTTTGAAGAACTTATCAAAACGGTAAAAACAAACAAAACTGTCTTTCATCTCGGGTATATGTACCGCTATAACAAGGCGATAAACGAGGCTGTCCGAAAAGCCAAATCCGGTGAACTCGGAGAAATTTACTGCGTTGAGGCACACATGGACTGCTTCCACACACCCGAAAAAAGGCAGTGGCTGGCACGGTTTCCGGGCGGTATGCTGTTTTTCCTCGGCTGTCACCTGATTGACCTGGTTTTAAGGATTATGGGCGAACCCGATGAGGTTATACCCTTGAGCTGTCCTGTAGGAACCGACAATGTTACCGCTGAGGATTACGGCATGGTGGTGTTCCGTTACAAAAGCGGTGTTTCGTTTGCGAAAACCTGTGCTGCCGAGCCCGGCGGATATGCAAGGCGGCAGCTGGTTATATGCGGCTCAAAAGGAACTTTGGAGCTTAAACCGCTTGAAGCATTTGACGAAAAGTTTGATGTATATACCGGCGTGAGATGTACGGCGGCAGATAAAGCGGCGAATTGGGCATATACATCTCCGGTTGTAAATTCAAAAGCGGAAAACAGATATGATAACATGATGCGCGGATTTGCGGAATTGGTTCGGGGAGAACACGAAAATCCGTTCGGTTACGATTATGAATTAAAATTGTATAAATTGCTTCTGCGCTGCTGCGGAGTCAGATTTTAAAATTTCATATGCTTTATGAAGCATTCCGAAAATTCCCGGTTTCCCGACAGTTCAACCGTTTCTGCCGTGAAATCGGGGTTTTTCATAAGCGATTTGTCAAGCAGCATCATTTGGGCACCGGCCGCTGCGGCGTTTCCGAGCTGTACGCAGTTTTCGGAAAGCTCTTTAGGGATAAGCCCGATTCTTGCGGCGCTTTTCGGATTTAACGATGAGCCGAAACCGCCTGCAATATACAGCTTTTTCGGCTTTGAATCGCTTTTGCCGCACAGAATTTCAATCCATGCCGCAACGGCGGCTTTTGCTGTCTGAATCTGCCTTATGTCGTCTTGCGTTAAGGGAACGCTTCCTATATAAATATCATTTTCCGAAAGACCGGTTTCGGCAATTTCCCCGAGGTCGAGCAGCGCAGCTATAACATCTGTAATTCCGCTGCCGCAAAATCCGACAGGCGGCTTTTGCCCGATTGTTTCATAACAGATTCTTCCGTTTGCGATAAATGCTTTGGATATTGCACCGTCCGCTGCGCCCATGCCCCTCGAAAGCCCGTACCCTTCAAAGCACGGCCCGGCAGCGGCGGAGGTGCACAAAAGGCGTTTTCCGTCCCAGAGCGCAATTTCGGCGTTTGTTCCGAGGTCAATCAGCAAAGACGGCTCATCGGTTTTGACCATTTCGCTTGCGATAACGGCGCAGTAAGCGTCTGCTCCGATGAACGGCGATATGCACCTTGGAATGTAATCGTCGCCGAAGCGGCAGCCGAAAAGGCTTTTGGGCGTGAACGGAAACCTTGCGATTCCGCTCGGGTCAAGCCCCGTGTAAAAGTGCAGCATAACGGTGTTTCCCGTTACAACGGAAAATTCGGGTTTGAATTTTTCTTTGATACTGTTGATTTGGCTCACGATTGTTTCCGTCAGTTTTTCTGCCCCTGTGTTTTCGGCACAGGATATCCTTGAAATCACATCTGCGCCGAATTTTCTTTGTGCATTTTCAAAGCACCCGGACTCTGTCAGAACGCCTTCCGGGAGGGAATAAATATAGTATGCAACCGTTGTTGTGCCGATGTCAAACGCCGCAGCAACGCATTTTTTGCTGCCGGTTATAGGGTTTATGTGTCTGCCTTCGGGTGAAAATCCGCCTGTTATTCCGTGAATCTCGCTGCGTGCGGCGTCGTCCGTTTCGGCTTCTCCGAAAACACGGCATCGGCACGCAAGGCGGATTCCGCTTTGGATTTCCTTTTCGGAAAGCAGCCTTTTCTCGTCCGCCCCAATCGGCGAAATATCGCCGTTTATTCTTATTTTGCATTTTCCGCATTTTCCCGTACCGCCGCACGGAAGCGGCATATCGATAAGCTCCGAAACCTTTTCTCCGCAGCCTTTTATTTTCATAACAATCACCGATTTTATTTTAACATAAATATGTCGAAAAATCTATATTTTTATTGACATTTTTTCAAAATATGCTATAATTGTCTTTGAGGTGACTATCATGGATATTAAAAAATTAAAAATTAACTTTTTGGGTGACAGTATTACGGAAGGCAGCGGAGCAAGCGACCCTGCCGTAAAGGGATATGTTGGTGTGTTTGCGGAGCGTTATGCCCCGGCAGCCGCAAGGAATTACGGAATAGGCGGAACAAGAATTGCGCCGCAGATAGGCAAAAGCGAATGTGAACGCTTTGACCGTGATTTCATACTGCGTGCCAAGGAAATGGATAAGGACGCCGACCTCGTTTTAGTTTTCGGCGGAACGAACGATTACGGTCACGGCGACGCTCCTTTCGGAAGCTTCGGCGATGACACGGCGGACACCTTCTGCGGTTCGTGCGATGTGCTTTTCAGGTATCTTACTGAAAGCTATGCCGGCAAGCAGCTTATGGTTATGACGCCTCTTAAAAGAGAAGGCGAAAATAATCCGAGGTTTGACGGTCATGTTCTTTCGGATTTTGTTGAGATAATTAAGAAAACCGCCGCAAAATATGCGATTCCGGTGCTTGATTTGTATAATGAATCCGGGATTTGCCCCGATGTTGAGGCAAATAAGCTTACATACACCGCAGACGGGCTTCACCCGAACGATTTCGGGCATTCATATCTTGCGGATAAAGTGGCAGGTTTTATAAAATCTCTTTAATACGGAGATGATTTGATGAAACATTTTACTTACCGGAATTTTTTCGGTGAAGACGACCTGGCTTGTATCAGAAAGAGTGCCTGCAAATGGATCGAGCCGCCGCACACACACGAATTTATCGAATTTGTGTATGTTGCAAACGGAAAGGGCTGGCACAGTATAGAAGGTACAAGATACGATGTGCACAAGGGCTGTTTTCTGTTCGTGAATTTCGGTCAGGAACACGAAATGGAAACAACGGAGGATACCGTCTATTACAACATTCTGTTCAAGCCGGAGTTTTTTATAAATGATGACAGCACGCTTGTAAGCAATAACGCATTTGAAATAATGATGATTTCATGCTTTCAGGAATTCAGAAACCTGGCGGGAGAAAAGAGTCTTATTCAGTTCCGCGGCGAAGATGTTCTGAAAGCGGATATGCTTGCCGAAATGCTGTATCGGGAGTATGAGAACAAAATCCCCGGGTGGGAAATGATTATAAAATGCAGTGCAATGATTCTGCTGACGATGGCGCTTCGGGAAATGACGCAGCACTTCGGAAATAAGACAAAAACCCGCATAACCGCCGAGGTTCTCGATTATATAGAAACGCACTATAATGAAAAACTGTCGCTTTCCGAGCTTGCTAAAAAGAGTCTTTATCAGCCGTCGTATTTCAGTACGATGTTCCGTGAATGTTACGGTATGACGATTACGGATTATATTCAGAAAAAGCGTATCGAAAATGCCTGCCGCCTGCTTCGGGAAACCGATTTGTCCGTTGATGAAATCGGCAGAATGATAGGGTATGACGACGATGTAAGGTTTTACCGATATTTCAAAAAAATATGCGGAACAACCCCGAATTCATACAGAAAATCCCAAATCAAAAAATAGTTAGGTTTTTGCGTAAAAATTGCCGTTGCAAGACGGCAATTTTTTTTGTACAATATATGTATAGACAGCGTTAAAATTAAAAAAGGGAGTGATTAAATGAAAAGAACGATTGTCTTATTACTTGCTTTGGCACTTGTGCTGACGGCTTTGCCGTGCGGTGTATTTGCCGATGAAACTGACCAGTACTTTGCGGGCAAAGGTACGAAGGACGAGCCTTACCTCATTCAGACGCCTGCGGATCTGGCAACCCTCGTTTATCTTACAACCGACTATGATAACGGTTATTATGATACCTCGGCGGATTATACAATTCCGGGTACAACAACCGTTTGGCCGGCAAGCGGCGCTTTCGGAAAAGCCGGGTATTACTGCGGCAGGTACAGCAGCCCTTCCGCAATCAGATATTATAAGATGACCGCAGATTTGGATATGACCGGTTACGATTTTAACAAGGGCGGAATCGGCGAAGGTATGGATTTTAGAGGCAGCTTCGACGGTGACGGTCATGTTATTAAAAACTGGACTTCAACTTCGTCAGGCGGAAAGCAGAATAACGGTATTTTTGCCGTAGCGGGCTTCGGTAATGTTTCGGGGCAGGGTATCAGAAATGTCGGTGTTGAAAATGCAAGCGTGACATCGGATAAATTCATTTCGGGTGTTCTTGTCGGATACCTGAGCTCGATAGGTACAGTTGAAGATGTTGCTGTTGAAAACTGCTATGTTAAAAATTCTTCATCAAGGATTATGACAAGAGATACTGCGCCCTCAAACGGCGGCGTTGTCGGCTGTTTGAAGTTCGAGAGCGGCTCTGCAACATCCATCACAGTTAAAAACTGCTACGCCGAAGGAATTTCGCTTTTAAATTCAGACGGTGCAGACGGCAGACAGCCGGATTACGCCGGAATCGTAGCAAGAATATGGCATAACTGGAATAATGCTAATAAGGCTTACATATCGAATTGCTATTCGCTCGGAACAACTACCAATGATTATCTTCAGCCTGTAGGAGCTGTTCCGGGAACTACGGAACACGCTACATTCTCATTCACGGATTGCTACAGCCTTTCGGCAAACGGCACGGATTGGAGCAAATGGGAGAGCGGCACGAGTTCCCTTGCGCCCGTTGCGACCGAAACAAACCTTCTCGCACCGACTGCCGCATCTTTCACAGGCGGAACATTCGTTGACGATGTTCTCGAACTGAACGGCGGACTTCCTGTTTTCTCATGGGAATACACCTACATAACAAACACACTTGCAGCAACCGAAAACGGTACTCTTGATGTGACGGAAGAAACAGGCTTGGTTAAAAAAAGCGGCAATACGGTTTATATCAAAACCGGTGCAGACCTTACAGTTACTGCGGAGCCTTCCGAAAACTATACGCTTTCGGCTGTTAAGTACGGCGGCGAGGATAAAACCTCGGCTTTCGGTATATCGGGCAGTGCAAAGTTTGCATTTTCTGACTTGACAGACAATGGCGTATGGTCTGCGGAATTTAAAGAAAATGCAGCAGAACCTTCAATTATTGCCGATAAGACCGTAACGGTAACAACTTATGGCGAAGATGCCGTACCGGCAGCGGTTGCATATGCAAAGTTCAGCGGTTTAAATCCGTTTGAATACGGCATGGTTATTACACGCACTTCGGACGGAAAAGCGCTTACGCTCAAAGCGGCAGATAATAAAAACGGAGCATATGCCATCAAAGTTTACGGTGAAGGCGTAAACGAAGGAAACTTCACGATGAAACCGTATTATGTTGCAGATGAGGGCAGTTCTGCGGCATACGGAGATGAAACAGACAGTTTTACATTGGAGTAAAGAGGACATTGACCAAAGGAGATTTGTATGAAAAAAATATTAGCGCTTTTATTAAGCATTGCATTGATAATCAGTATGCTGCCCATTACTTTTGTATCGGCAGATGAAGTTTATTTTGAAGGTAAGGGCACGGCGGAGGAGCCGTACCTCATTCAAACACCTGAAGATTTGGCAACACTTGTTTATCTGACAACCGATTACGGCAACGGTTATTATGATACCTCGGCGGATTATACAATTCCGGGTACAACAACCGTTTGGCCGGCAAGCGGCGCTTTCGGAAAAGCCGGATATTACTGCGGCAGATACAGCGGTCCTTCCGCAATCAGATATTATAAGATGACGGCCGACCTTGATATGACCGGTTACGATTTTAACAAGGGCGGAATCGGCGAAGGCATGGACTTCAGAGGCAGTTTCGACGGTGACGGTCATGTTATTAAAAACTGGACTTCAACCTCGTCCGGTGGAAACCAGAATAACGGTATTTTTGCTGTTGCAGGTTTCGGTAATGTTCCGGGGCAGGGCATCAGAAATGTCGGCGTTGAAAACGCAAGCGTAACATCGGATAAGTTCATTTCCGGCGTTCTTGTAGGATACCTTAACTCAATAGGTACAGCTGAAGATGTTGCAGTTGAAAACTGCTATGTTAAAAATTCTTCATCAAGGATTATGTCGAGAGATACCGCACCTGCAAACGGCGGCGTTATTGGCTGTCTGAAGTTCGAGAGCGGCGGCACTGCAACAACATCCATGACAGTTAAAAACTGCTATGCCGAAGGAATTTCGCTTTTAGGTTCAACCGGTACAGACGAAAGATATGATGATTATGGCGGAATTCTCGCAAGAATATGGCATAACTGGAAAAAAGATAATAAGGCTTACATATCCAATTGTTATTCGCTCGGAACAACTGCGCTTGATTACCTGAAGCCTATAGGAGCTGTTCCGGGAAATAACACCACCGCTACATTTGAGTATGCTGACTGCTACAGCCTTTCCGCAAACGGCTCGGCAGTATGGAGCAAATGGGCAACAGACAGCGCAAACAATGCTCCGTCGGTAGCTGAAACCGACCTTTCCGCACCGACTGCCGAAACTTTAGGTGAGGCGTTCACTGCGGATAAATACAGCTTCAACAACGGTTACCCCGTTCTTAAATGGGAAGTTGACAGAATAGATAACGCAAAGCTTGCCAAAATCACATTGAGGATGAATGAAGGCGGCAGCGTTAAGTTTGAGGGCAACCCCCTTTCTGACGGCTCTGAATTTGAAGCCAAAATGGGGCTTTCCGCAGAATTTGAAATTCAGCCCGAAACAGGCTATGACGCAGAAATTTCACTGGACGGAAAACCGATTTCGTATTCCGACGGAAAATTCAGCATCATTCCTACCAAGGAAGCGCAGACATTAACCGTTAACTTTAAGGAAGTTCCCAAGGTGGGCACAAGCTTTTATGTTGACCCGACCTCCGGAAGCGACGATAACAGCGGTGCTTCAAAAGACAAGGCATTTGCAAGCATTGATAAGGCAAAATCTGAAATTGCGAAGTATATAAGAACCGGAGCGTTTGAAGATAACAGCAATATCAATGTGTACATAAAGGGCGGCGAATACAAGCTTGATTCTTCAATAACCTTCGGGAAAGAAGACTCGGGCACGGCAGAACAGGAAATAATCTATCAGCCGTATGAGGGCGAAAATGTAACGCTTACCGGAGCTGACAAGATAGATTCAAGCAAAATCAAGAAGGTAACGGACGAAAATCTTTTAAATAGGCTTTCCGAAAGCTATGCAAGAGATAATATATATATGCTTGACATTAAAGCACAGGGGATTGACATTCCCCAGCTTCGTGCAACGGTGACAACAAGCGGACAGAAGTTCTATATGAACGGAACGGCTCTTACCAACGCGCGCTGGCCCAACCCGGATAAAACGGGCGAGCAGTACTATGTAAGAGGCGAAACCGGAACGCTTACGGCGGAGCAGCAAGGCAAATACAACGGCGGCGGTCAGCCGGCAGTTCTTAAATATGTTGACGCCAAAAACCGCACCTCAAACTGGCAGATTAAAAAAGATGACGCATTCCTCTGCGGTGCAATTGCATATCTGTGGTGGCCCGAGTGCCTTCTTATCGACACTCTCGACACTGCGGCAAAGGTTGTAACCACAAGCGGAAAAGCTTCATACGGACAGAATACGTACACCGCAAAAACCGAGCGATATCTCTACTTTGAAAACATTTTTGAAGAAATCGACCAGCCGGGCGAAAGCTATCTTGACAGGGAAAGCGGAATACTGTATTTCTATCCTGTCGGAAAAGTCAACGGCGCTGAAATGTACCTTTCAAAAACAACTGCGGATCTTCTTTCGGTAAAAGGCACAGAGTACATAACCTTCAAAAACTTGGAGTTCACAAACTCTGTAGGCGATGCAATAAATATCGCTTCGGATAATGTAACCGTTGACGGTGCGGTTATCAGCGGTATCGGCGGTAACGGTATAAAGGCAAACGGCTCAAATATAACCGTTAAAAACTGCGATATATATAACTTTGCGTCGCACGGCATTGACCTTTCCGGCGGCGACAGAACCTCTCTCACTCCTTCCGGAAATGTAGTAACCAACAATAAGATTCACAGCGGTTACGGTCAGCTTTCGAGGGGTATATATGCAGCAGGCGTAGGACACGAGATTTCGCACAACGATATATTTGATTTTGCCCAGGAGGCAATCAGGTATGACAAGCTTAACAATACCGTTATTGAGTACAATGATATCTATGATGTTCAGCTGCTCAATGCCGACGGCGGAGCAATCTATGCCGGCAGAAACTGCACCGACCTCGGAAATATCGTAAGATACAACTATTTCCATGATATCGGCGCACACATCGGTCACCACGGTCAGCAGGCGGTATTTACCGATGACGGCGAGGTCGGCCCCGCAATCTACGGAAACATCATATATAAGGGTGGTCTTCCGGATTATCCTCTCAAAACTCACGGCGGACAGTTCCACCAAATTTACAATAATATAATTATCGAAAACAATGTCGGTTTTTATATGCAGGCGTGGGACAACAGAGAAAACGGCGTTGCAAACGATAAGATTCCGGCACGTTGGTTCCTTTACATGACAGACACCGGCACTGTATACGGCGCAGGTATCTCAAATCTTTTTTCGGGCAGAAAAGGCCTTGTTTTAAGCAATGAATGGAGAAAATATTATACAGAAACGGAAAGTACAAAATACTGGGCGAAAGTATTTGACTTTATTAATTCCGAAAACTATAATGCCGCAAAAGAATTCAGCGACAAAGGCGATGCCGCAGGATTTAGGGCGTGGATGGAAAAGAACCTTCCGGCAGGCGACACAAACTTTATCTATAATAATGTGCTTATAGATATCGGCAGTCTCGGAAGCGGCTGGGGCAAGTTTGAAAATAACCTTCAAGTAAGCAGCAAGTCGGCAAGCGGATGGTTTACCGCATACGGAAGCGATTTCACGCTTACCGAAGACGGATTGAACACAATTAAGAACACAATTCCGGAATTTGAAAAGCCGGAATTTTCAAAAATGGGAGTTCAGGACGAAAGCACGGCAAAGCCTGCAATCGCCAATGCATCCATACTCGGAAGTGCAGCAGTAGGAAAAACACTTTCTGCGAAGTATGATTACAGCGGTGCGAACGATGAAGGCTCGACCGAAATTTACTGGTACTATGCAAACAGCAAAAACGGCAGCTACACGCGTATAACCGACGGTTACGGAAAGTATTACACTGTTGATTCGGCATACGATAATAAGTATATCCGCTATGAAGCAGTGCCGAAGGATGTAAAATATACGCACGGCGAAAGAGCGGTTTCAGAGAGCGTGTATATCGACCCGAATGCAACAACGGTAGATAAGGACGGACTCTGGGCGCTGATAGAAAAGGTAAACGGCGTTCTTGATGAAGCTGTTGTCGGAACAGAAGGCGGACAGTACGATCAGGAATCGAAGGACGCCCTCACCGCAGCAAGAGATAAGGCGCTTTCGGTTGCAAACAACGCAAACGCATATCAGTATCAGGTAACCGAGGCGGAAACCGAGCTTAAAGTAGCGCTCGATATATTCAAAAAGAGCGTGCATGATATTCTAAGCACCCTCGGCGTTGAAAGGATTTCGCTTAAAGAGTGCCTTGAGGATGAGGCAGGCTGGAACAAATCTACGGGCGATGACCTGAAGTTTGAAAACGGTGCGCTCATCATTGGTGACGGCAACGCAACTTTGGCGGAATACACCGCAAAGAAATTCTCAAAAACGCAGTTCAGCTTTAAGATGAAACCTGAGATTATCGACCCCTCCGCAGCAAATGCTGAAAACGCATGGGTCGGCATATATCTCCGTCAGCAGAAAAACGGTTGGTGTTGGAACGGCGGTAACGGCGCTGCAATGTTCGACTTGAAGCAGCAGCTTATACAGTATCAGCAGCATCCCAAGCCCCTCACATGGAGCGCAGCAATACATCCCGACCTTGTTCTTAATGACAAGAAGCTCGAGATGGGCAAAACATACGATGTAAGTGTAGGTGTATACGAAACCAAAACTGACGGCGAGATATTGATTGAGCTGACATTGAACGGCGAAAAAGTCTATATGGACAGCATTTTTGGGACAGAGCTTACCGGCACTGAGGGAATGTTTGCAATAAGCGCCGGTAACAACACAAGGCTTACGGTGTATGCCGCAGAGGCAGATAAGACGGAACTTAACGCAGAGATTGCCGCAGCGGAAAGCTTTGTATCGGGCGCTAAAACCGGAAACGGTTACGGCGAATACCCAAAGGATGTAATAGACAGCGTAAATGCGGCGATAGCGGACGCAAAGAAGGTTTCCGCAGACGCAAACGCAGTGCAGTTTGAAGTTGACGAGGCGGCTCTGAAATTGAAAAAGGCTGCAAATGCGGCAAAGGGAATGTTCAATCAGAGCGGAAGCGTCGGTGAAACGGTAACAATCAATTACGGCGGAGAAAAAGCGGAATTGACGGTTCCGGATTCTGTTTCAAAAGTCACCGTAAACGCCGAAAAGGATAAGGCTTTGCCGAAGTTCAGCGCAAAATCCAAAGACTTTGAAATGACAGCGGAGGACGGCAGCATACCGGGCAGCTCGTTTGAGCTTCCGACAAAGACAGCGGAACCCTCCGGAAGCTTTAAGCTCGGCGATGTAAGCAGAGTTTACGGCGGAGGATATACGGAATTTAATAAGCCGGTAAGAATAGTTCTTTACGGCGCAGGCGGCGTGCAGGTTGCGTACAAAAACGAAAAAGGCGGATATGTCCAGATTTCAAGAACGATAAAAGAGGACAGCTTTGCCGCAGCCGAAACCGCACTTTCGGACGGAAAGACAGTAGCTGTAAAATTTGTAAGCGGAAACGATTTGGTTATTTACACAACGGCGGTTACCGAGTTTGTAACATATACGAAGACCGCTTCGGAACCGTATGAACCTTCCGTAACCCCCGGTGGCGGAGGAACAACAAAACCTTCCGGAAATAAGGGAACAAACGGATTCTATTCAGGCGAAACCACAAACCCGAGTATCTCAAATCCGTTCACGGATATGGTAAACCATTGGGCAGCGGCTGATGTTTTGGCTATGAACAAGGCAGGAATCGTTTCGGGTGTATCGGATACACTCTTTGACCCCGACAGAAACATCACAAGAGCGGAGTTTGCCGCAATTATCGCAAGAGCGCTCAAGCTTAACGACAAAACGGCAGACTACAAAGATGTAAACGGTGAATGGTTTGCACCGTATGTGGGTGCTTGCTCGGAGGCAGGAATTATCTCCGGTTACGACGGATATTTCAGACCTAACGATAACATTACAAGACAGGAAATGGCGGTTATTATTGTTAACGCTTACTCCTATCTTGAAAAGCAAGGCGCAAACGGCGGAATTGACAGCTTTAGTGATAAGTCTGAAATTGCAGACTGGGCAAAGGCTGCGGTTGATACGGCATCTTCTGTCGGTTTAATCTCCGGCATGGGCGACGGTACTTTCGCACCTGAAGCCAACGCAACCCGTGCACAGGCAGCAAGCATCGTTAAACGCCTGCTCGATAAGTAGCTATTTCTCTTTCCTTATTATAAAACCGCTCCGAAGCATTTCGCTTCGGGGCGGTTTTTTTGACAAAACACTTGAAAATCTGCGGATTTTATGATATTATAGATGTATATTATTTTAAGGATTGATTTTATGGTTTCAGCAAGAATTTCCGAAAAGGCGGAAAAATCTGTCCGCGGCGGACATCCGTGGGTGTTTTCGGATGAGGTTATAGATTTCAGTGACGGTTACGAAAACGGTTCCTTGGTGAGGGTTTGCACGGCTAAGGGTAAATTCCTCGGAACGGGTTTTGTAAACGATAATTCAAAAATAAGAATAAGGCTTATTTCGGAGAACCACAACGACCGTTTCGACAATGACTTTTATTACAGGCGCCTTAAATGGGCGGTTGAATACAGAAAATGTGTTATGGGCGATGATTTCTCATGCTGCCGTATTATTCACGGCGAGGCGGATAGGTTTCCGGGGCTTACGGTTGACAGGTTTGAAAATGTGCTCGTGACGGAGGTTCTGTCGCTCGGCATGGAAAAAATCAAAACCGTGATTTACGACAGCCTTATCGACATATTCGCCCGCATGGGTGAAAAAATCGATATTATATATGAAAGAAACGATTCGCAGCTTCGTGAGAAAGAGGGTATGGAGCAGTACAAGGGCTTTTATCTCGGCGAGTCGGACGGCGTTGTTTATATCAGCGAAAACGGAATAAAGTATAAGGTTGACTATATAAACGGGCAGAAAACGGGCTTTTTCCTCGACCAGAAGTACAACCGCCTTGCAATCAGGAAAATTGCCGCCGGCAAGCGTGTTCTCGATTGCTTCACGCATACCGGTGCGTTTGCGCTCAATGCGGCGGCAGGCGGTTCGAAATCGGTTACTGCGGTTGATATTTCGGAATCCGCACTTGAAACCGCTGCAGAAAATGCGGCTCTTAACGGTGCGGATATTGATTTTCAAAAGGCAGATGTCTTTGACCTGCTTACGGATATGAAGGGCAGTCCCTACGATTTTATAATTCTTGACCCTCCGGCTTTTACCAAAAGCAGCAAAACCGCACGAAACGCCTTTTTCGGGTATAAGGAAATCAACAAGCTTGCGATGAAAAAACTGCCGAGGGGCGGCTATCTTGCAACCTGTTCATGTTCGCACTTTATGCCGTCGGCGATGTTTGAAAAAATGCTGAAAGAAGCCGCCGCCGAGAGCGCTGTTTCTCTCCGTCAGATTGAGGTTCGCCAGCAATCGCCGGACCATCCGATTTTATGGAATGTTCCGGAAACCGATTATCTGAAATTTTATATATTCCAGGTGGTATGATATGTCCAAAAGAAAAACAAAAAATACAAAAGGTAAAATAATCACCGCCGCATGGAAGCTTTTCTATGAACAGGGCTACGATGATACCACGATTGAAGAAATTATTGATGAGTCCGGGACATCAAAAGGGTCTTTCTATCATTATTTTGAGGGGAAGGACGCACTGCTAAGCTCGCTTTCATGTCTTTTTGACGATAAATACGATGAGCTTAAGCAGCAGCTGACCGATGACGCAAATGCTTTCGACACGCTTATTTTTCTCAACCGTGAGCTTTTCGGAATGATTGACAACGGTGTGGATATTGACCTTTTAACCAAGCTTTTTTCAACGCAGCTTACAACGAAGGGCGAGCGCCATCTTATGGATAACAGCCGTGTTTATTTCAAGCTTTTGCGCAAAATCGTGTCGGAGGGGCAGAAAAAAGGCGAGCTGACGGATTCCATGACGGCATCCGAAATCGTCCGCTACTATGCAATGTGCGAAAGGGGTATTATGTACGACTGGTGCCTTATGAAGGGCGGATATTCTCTTAAATCCTACAGCGAAACGGTTTTTCCGATGATGCTTGCGAAAATAAAAAAATAATTTTTTCGGTTTTTGTGTTTTGTACAATGATTGGTTTGTATAAAAATTCGCCATAATACTGCAAAATTCTATATTTCTCTTCAACAAAGTACAGACTGCGGTCTGTACTTTGTTCTGTATTGCGTTCTGTTTCTGTTTGTGTTATTATATATAGGTAATTTTTATGAAATGAGGAATTAACAATGACAAGTTCTGAAATCGGAATATGCATATCCATTGTTGTTTACCTTGCCGCAATGGTGGTAATCGGATATTTCTGTTCCAAGAAAAACAACGATTCCGGCGATTTTTACCTCGGCGGAAGAAAACTCGGTCCGCTTGTTACCGCTATGAGTGCGGAGGCATCCGATATGTCCGGCTGGCTTCTTATGGGGCTTCCGGGGGTTGCTCTCCTTATAAAGGGCTTCTCCTACGGCAGCATTGCGGAGGCTGTATGGACGGCTCTCGGTCTTGCACTCGGTACATATGTAAACTGGCTGATTGTTGCCAAAAAACTCAGAAGATACAGTGAAGCTGCAGGCAATGCGCTTACCGTGCCGGAGTTTTTCTCCAACCGTTTCGGCGACAAAAGCAATATTCTGCGTGCAATCGGTGCGGTTATAATAATCGTGTTCTTTATTCCTTATACGGCATCCGGTTTTTCCGCCTGTGGAAAGCTTTTTACCAGCCTTTTCTCGCTTGACTATCTGCCTTCGATGATTGTTTCCGCAATCGTTATTGTGCTTTATACAACCATGGGCGGATTTCTTGCGGCAAGCACAACCGACCTTATTCAGTCTATTATCATGACCGGTGCGCTTGCGGTTATACTTATCTACGGTGTTGTAAATGCAGGCGGTGTAGGTCAGGTTTTGAGCAATGTAAAAGCTGTTCCCGGCTATTTCTCGCTTGTTTCTCAGGTTAGCGCCGACGGTGCGGTTACTCCTTATAACGGACTTACCATCGCTTCGACCCTTGCGTGGGGCCTCGGATACTTCGGTATGCCTCACATTCTTTTGAGATTTATGGCTATCGAGGACGAAAAGAAGCTTAAACTTTCGAGAAGAATTGCAAGTATCTGGGTTGTTATTGCGATGTTTATTGCAATTTCTATCGGTGTTATAGGCTACAGCCTTGTTATAAATAATACAGTTACGGGCATTACCGACGGCGAAACGATTATCGTAAAAATCGCAAGCGTTATAAGTTCTCACGGCTTTATCCCGGCGATTGTTGCGGGGCTTATTCTTGCCGGTATTCTTGCTTCGACAATGTCAACGGCGGATTCTCAGCTGCTTGCCGCGGCTTCGAGCATCTCGGAGGATATCGTACAGGGACTTTTCAAAATCAAGCTTTCAAGGAAGGCTGCAATGATTATTGCAAGGGTTACGGTTATTGCAATTTCGCTTATCGGTATGTTCATCGCGAGGGATGCGGACAGTTCGGTATTTAAAGTTGTTTCGTTTGCATGGGCAGGCTTCGGCGCTTCGTTCGGCCCGCTTGTTCTGCTTGCGCTTTTCTGGAGGCGTTCAAACAAATGGGGCGCTTTTGCAGGCATGGTTTCCGGCGGTATCACGGTATTTGTATGGAAATTTATTGTAAGACCCATGGGCGGTCTGCTTGATATTTACGAGCTGCTTCCGGCATTTATCGTTTCGTCACTGTTTATCGTTATCGTCAGCCTTCTCACAAAGGCTCCCGACAAGGAAATAACAGATGTGTTCGACAGCGTTTCAAAATAATAGTTTTTTTTGCATAAATTACGGAAATAAAAGGTAAAATAAAGCTGAACGCTTTGTTTTGCCTTTTCTTTTTGATAATTAGTTTAGGAATTTAGAAGGATTTTTACAGATAATGTCGAATAAATCATATATCGGTTAAATAATCAAGCCGGGTTTTGGAGGTGGCGGTATGGCGGTTTTCTTCGGCGATGATTTGAAAAACGAAATTATCGGTGCCAATGATATTGTCGAGGTTATATCCGAATATCTTCCTTTAAAAAGAGCTGGCAGAAATTATCTCGGGCTTTGCCCGTTCCACGGCGAAAAAACGCCTTCGTTTTCGGTTTCTCCCGAAAGGCAGATTTACAAATGCTTCGGCTGCGGCGTCGGCGGTAATGTTGTTGACTTCGTTATGAGAATCGATAACCTCGATTTTTCCGAGGCAATGACGGCTCTTGCGGGGCGCGCGCATATTACGGTTCCGGAAAACGGCTCGGACGGGAAATCAGCCGTCCGTGCAACCGAGAAGGAACGGATGTATGCAATTAATACCGAGGCGGCGAGGTTTTTTAACAAAAAACTTCCCGAAAACGAAAACGCTTTGGAATATATCGAAAAAAGGCGGCTTTCGCAGAATACCGTTACAAAATTCGGGCTTGGCTTTGCCCCCGACAGCTGGGATGCTCTCCTTAAGCACCTTCGTGTTCTCGGGTTTTCCGATGAGGAAATCCATAAGGCAGGGCTTGCCGGCAAAAAGGAAACACGGTATTACGATTCTTTCAGAAATCGTATAATTTTCCCGATTATCGACCTTAAAGGTCATGTTGTCGGCTTTGGCGGAAGGGTTATGGACGACTCGAAACCAAAGTACCTCAACTCTCCCGAGACTCCGGTTTTTGACAAAAGCCGGAATTTTTACGGTCTGAACTTTGCGCGTGCGGATAACCACAAAACCGCTGTAGTGGTGGAAGGGTATATGGATGTTATATCTCTGCACCAGGCGGGGATAACAAACGCAATCGCAACGCTTGGTACTTCGTTTACTCAGGAGCACGCAAAGATTCTTAAAAGATACTTTGACGAGGTTGTGCTTTCGTATGATACCGACGGCCCCGGAAGGACGGCAACGGATCGGTGTATGGAAATCATAAACGGCGTTGAAGGGCTTAAGGTCAGGGTGCTGTGCCAGGCAAACGGAAAAGACCCGGATGAGTACATCAAGGCTTACGGTAAAGACGCATTTCTGAAGCTTATTGATGACGCTCCGAGCGATGTTGAATACAAGGTTATGCGTCTGCGTGACGGGCTTGACTTTGAAAATCCGGAGGACAAGATTAAGTTTGTTTCCGGTGCCGCAAAGATTTTTTCGGGCATAAAGAACGAGATTGAACGGGAAGTTTATGTTAAGAAAATCGCAAGGGAAACCGATGTTTCGGAAGATGCAATATTTTCCGAGATTTATAAGCAGTCCGGTAAGACCAAAAAGTTTTCCGGCGGCAGGGCAGGGCAGCCGGTACGGCGTGCGTCGGTTATACAGAAGGCGGAGGAAATGCTGCTTTCGCTTGTCTACGGCGACGGCGAGCTTTACAAAAGCGTAAGAAATATTATTAAGGGAGATTTTTTTACCGACCCGATAAACTCACAGGTGTTTGAGCTTCTTGATAAAAATACGGAGCTTTCGTCAGTCTTTGATACTCTTACGGAGCAGCAAAGAGCGGTTGTGAGCGATATTGCGGTCAGGGATTTTCATATAGATGATAAACGGCAGGGAGCTGCCGAACTTATCAAAAAAATCATTGATGAAAAAACGAAAATGGCGCTCGATTCGCTGAAAGGCAGCGACGATGCGGAAAAAGTTAAAGAGTTGTTATTTATGGATAAGAGAAGCAAAAAAGGGGAATAACAGATGGCGACCAACGATGAAAGAAAGTCTATTATTCATGAACTGATTGAAACCGGTAAGAAAAACGGAGTGCTCAGCTATAAGGATATTCAGGACGCTTTGGAGGAACTTGACCTGAATGCGGAACAAATAGACAGATTGTATGAACAGCTCGAAAAAATGGGCATTGAAATTACGGGCAATGATATAGAACCCGACCTCAGCAAAATTGAGCTTGAGGAGAAAAACGAAATTGAGGATGATGACGACCTGGCGATGCTTGAGGGTATCGGAATGAACGACCCGGTCAGAATGTACCTTAAGGAAATAGGCAAGGACGAACTTTTGTCGGCTGACGATGAACTTGAACTTGCAAAAAGAATGATGGAAGGCGATACCGAAGCAAAGGAAAGGCTTACAAAGGCAAATCTTCGTCTTGTGGTAAGTATCGCAAAGAGATATGTCGGAAGGGGACTTTTGTTTCTCGACCTTATTCAGGAGGGAAATCTCGGGCTTATTAAGGCTGTGGAAAAGTTCGATTACCGCAAGGGATATAAATTTTCTACATACGCAACCTGGTGGATTCGCCAGGCGATAACAAGGGCGATTGCCGACCAGGCAAGGACTATCAGAATACCCGTTCATATGGTAGAAACAATAAATAAGCTTATGAGAGAACAAAGGCATCTTTTGCAGGAACTCGGGCGCGAGCCTTCGGTTGACGAACTTGCAAAAGCGCTCAATATGCCTGCCGATAAGGTTAACGAAACGCTCAAAGTTGCGCTTGAACCGGTGTCTTTGGAAACTCCTATCGGCGAAGAAGATGAAAGCCACCTCGGTGACTTTATTCCGGATAACGATGCCCCGGCACCGCCGGAGGCTGCATCGCAGACGCTTCTCAAAGAGCAGCTTATGGAGGTTCTCGGGACCCTCAATGAGCGTGAACGCGAGGTGCTTAAGCTTCGCTACGGCCTTGACGGCGGAAGAACAAGAACCCTTGAAGAGGTGGGACAGGCCTTTGATGTTACCAGAGAGAGAATAAGACAGATTGAAGCAAAGGCACTCCGGAAACTCCGCCACCCTACAAGGAGCAAAAAACTTAAAGATTATCTCGATTTATATCCGATGTCGTGATGTAACTCGTGTAATAAATACCTGACTGCTTTGCAGGAAAGGGGATTGGGAAAATGGCAGCAGCGGAAGAACGCAAAGATGCTGTTAAGGAATTGCTTGAAAAAGGCAAGAAACAAGGTATGCTGAGCACCAAGGAGATTCAGGATACCCTGGAGGCTGCCGAAATCGATTCCGAAAGCATCGATAAAATCTATGAACAGCTTGAAAAAATGGGCATAGAAATCACCGGGGACGATATCGAAAACGAGCTTCGTGAAATTCAGCTCGAGGAAGAAAACGAGGACCTTGACGACCTTTCGGTTCCGGAGGGCGTCAGTCTTGATGACCCGGTCAGAATGTATCTTAAGGAAATAGGCAAAGATGAACTTCTTACTTCTGATGAGGAAATGGAGTACGCTAAGCGTATGTCGGAGGGCGATGAGGAGGCGAAGGAAAAGCTTACAAAGGCAAATCTTCGTCTTGTAGTCAGCATCGCAAAGAGATATGTTGGCCGCGGACTTCTGTTTCTTGACCTTATTCAGGAGGGAAATCTCGGGCTTATTAAGGCGGTCGAGAAGTTTGATTACCGCAAGGGTTATAAGTTCTCCACCTATGCGACCTGGTGGATTCGCCAGGCGATAACAAGGGCGATTGCCGACCAGGCAAGGACTATCAGAATACCTGTTCATATGGTTGAAACTATCAATAAAATAATGCGTGAATCAAGAAGAATGCTTCAGGAAAACGGACGGGAACCTTCGGCTGACGAACTTGCGAAAGCACTTAATATGCCGGTAGATAAGGTCAGGGAAACCATGAAGATTGCACTTGACCCGGTATCTCTCGAAACCCCTATAGGCGAGGAAGAGGACAGCCATCTCGGCGATTTTATTCCGGATGATGAAGCGCCGGCACCGCCGGAGGCGGCTTCGGGTACGCTGCTTAAAGAACAGCTTATGGATGTCCTCGGGACATTGAATGAGCGTGAACGGGAGGTTCTGAAGCTTCGCTTCGGGCTTGTTGACGGTCATTCGAGAACTCTGGAGGAGGTCGGGCAGGCATTTGATGTCACCCGTGAGAGGATAAGACAGATTGAAGCGAAAGCACTCCGAAAGCTGCGCCACCCGACACGAAGCAAAAAACTTAAAGACTATCTTGAATAAACGGGCTTAAAAAGCCCGTTTTGTTTGGTAATAATTATGAACGATTTTATGCTTGCTGCGCTTGATGAAGCAAAAACGGCGTTTTCGGAAGGGGAAATCCCTGTCGGGGCGGTAATCGCCGAAAACGGGCGTATAGTATCGTCGGCGCATAATATGTGCGAAAGACTTTCCGACCCGACGGCTCATGCAGAGGTGCTTGCTATAAGGAACGCCTGTGCAAGCCTCGGCAGAAAATATCTGGACGGCTGCGAAATATATGTTACGGTCGAGCCGTGCCCGATGTGCGCCGGGGCTATAATAAATTCAAGAATTTCAAAGCTGTATTTCGGCGCTTTTGAGCCGCTGTCCGGCGCCTGCGGAAGCACGGTTAACCTGTTTTTATCGACCGATGCTTACAAAAAAACCGACATCTTCATGGGCGAATATGCCGATGAAGCACGCCGGCTTATGCAGGACTTTTTTAAAACAAGGCTGAGGTGATTCTGGAGTAAATTTCCGAATAATTGCTCCTCCATGCCTTGCACAGCTCGTTTGCGGCATTGCGGTCGCCGACCCTTATTTTAAGGTCGATTACGGGCGGCTCAAAGCGGTTTTCAATCATTTTGAGGTGCACAAGATATTCGCTTTCGGAAACCGCCTCAAAATCCGCAGAAACAAGCTCACGCATAATTTCGTCCTTTTTCATGATTTTGAGGTTTTCTTCAATCTTGCTTCTGATTGAGTACGGAATTCTGCGATAGAAAAATTCCGCTCCGTTTTTTCCGTCGTCGGTAAGAATATACTTGTCCTCGCTCATTATGTGCTCAATCTGACCGTCTTTTATCAGCATGGTTATGTACATGTGCGCTTCAAAAAAGTCGAGAAGCGAATCGGCAAGGATTATATCCGTTATTTCCGCTGCGGAAAGCGGTATCCCGGCGTGGTAGAGTATATATAGAATAATGACCTTTATATCCATCGGGTCAAACTTCATTCTTCTGTATGTTGACATTGAAATTGCTCCTTTAAAATCGTATATATTAAAGTATATCACAAATGAACGAAAAAATAAATACCCAAATTGAAAAAAGCGGTGATTTTTATTTATTATAAGTATTCGGACTTTCTTAAAAATAAATACGGCGAAAAGGTATATAAGCTCCCCGTAAGCCTTCCGTGTACCTGTCCGAACCGTGACGGCAGAATATCCTGCGGCGGCTGTATTTTCTGCGGCGACAGCGGAACCGGGTTTGAAATGTATTCTGCGGATATTGACATAAAAGAGCAGCTTGAACTTAACAGGCAGCGAATCGGAAATGCTTACGGCGCCAAAAAGTTCATTGCGTATTTTCAGAATTATACAAATACATACCTTCCGCTCCCCGAGCTTGAAAAATATATGTATGAGGCTGTGGGAAACGGCATTGTCGAAATTGCGCTTTCGACAAGACCGGACTGTATAAGCCGTGAACTCCTTGAAATGTTTAAGAATTTTGAAAAGCAAACCGGCGTATGCGTTTCGGTAGAACTCGGGCTGCAAACGGTTAATTATCATACTCTTAAGAAGATTAACCGCGGACATTCCCTTGCTGAGTTTATCGACGCAATGATAATGCTGAAGGAATTCGGTATAGAAACGGGTGTTCATGTTATCCTTAATCTTCCGTGGGACGATTTTGACGACTGTATCGAAACCGCAAAAATAGTATCTGCTCTGCATGCGGATACCGTAAAGCTTCACTCGCTTTATATATTAAAGGATTCCGAAATGGGCAGAATGTATAAAAGAGGAGAATTTGCTGTCATTTCAAAGGATGAGTATGTGAAGCGCGTCATCGCTTTTCTGAGGACTCTCGCTCCCGGAATTGCGGTTCAGAGGCTGCTCGCCAGAGCGCCGGAGGGCGATTCGCTTTTCTGCAACTGGAATATGAGCTGGTGGAAAATAAGGGATGAAATTGACCTTATCATGAAAGAAAACGGATATAAGCAAGGCGATTTTTATAATTATCTCGGAGGAAGTGCTTTATGAAGAAAAAGAAAATATCGGATTCGTATGTGGAAACAAATCAGATGGTGCTGCCGGGCGATACGAACCATCTCGGCAATCTGCTGGGCGGTCAGACGGTGCACTGGATAGATATTGCTGCGGCGCTTACGGCGGAGCGGCACAGCAATCGTGTTGTTGCTACCGTTTCGATAGATAAAATAATTTTCAAAAAACCGATACCCGAAGGACAGCTTGTGTGCATAAAGTCAAAGCTTGCGTGGGTCGGGACGACATCAATGATCGTTGAAGTCAATGTTTATGCCGAAAATTTAATGACCGGCGACAGGAGAAAAACAACCGAAGCAAGGCTTACTTTCGTTGCACTCGATTCTGACGGAAAGCCTACGGCGGTTCCTCAGCTTGAACTTGAAACCGAAGAGGAAAAGGCAAAGTTTGATAAGTATCAGGCGAAAAAGAATAAGAAAAAATAAATAGGGAACAATACTCACACAAGAGGTGATTGTGTGAGTATTTTTTATGTGATTGTGCTGTCTGTTGTATCGTTTGCGGTGCTGTTTCTGCTTTCAAAGCTAATCGGTAACCGTCAGATGTCCGAACTTAATATGTTCGACTATATAAACGGCATAACAATAGGCTCGATAGCCGCCGAAATGGCAACGGATATAGAGCATTTTGAAAAACCGCTTGTCGCTATGATTGCCTACGGCATACTTTCGTGGCTGTTTTCAGTTGTGACAAATAAGTCCGTGGCGGTCAGGCGTTTTCTTGCCGGGAAATCCGTAATACTTATGAATAACGGAAAAATATACCGTGAAAATCTCAAAATGGCGAAACTCGACATAAACGATATGCTTACGCAGATGAGAGTGAGCGGATATTTCAATTTGGATGATGTTAAAACGGCAGTGCTCGAATCAAACGGAAAGATTTCGGTTTTGCCGAAGGCTTCGGCTCGCCCCGCAACCAATTCGGATATTAAAAATCCAGTTTCGGAGGACAGCATTTGCATAAATGTTATTTTAGACGGCTGCATAATGAAAGAAAACCTCAAAAAAGCGGGACTGGACGAGAATTGGATTCAAAAACAGCTTGCCGGACTTGGTATAGGAAAAACTTCCGATGTGTATCTCGGTTTTGTTAATCCGGACGGAAACTTAAGTGCATATAAATTTGAAAACGCTCTTGACAAAAATGATGTTTTTCAATAAAATTTAATATGTAACAACCAAAAAGCTGTGCAAAACACTTGACTTTGCATGGCTTTTGTGATAAAATAAGATTATATTTTAACTATAAGGAGAGATACTGAATGAAAAAGATTATTTGTATGATTTTGTCACTGATTCTTGTGTTTTCGTGCATAAGCGCAATCGCAGTTTCGGCAGATTCGGGAGCTTCGCGTACATACGGTGCAGACAACCTGAATAATCAGTCCGGCGACTTGGTTATCGGGTTCCTCGGCGGTTCGATTACGGAAGGCGCACACTCGAACGGGATTCAGAACAGATGGTCAACAAAGGTCGTAAACGAGTATTTTAAAGTGAATTACCCCAATAAAAATGTTATTGAACGCAATGCGTCAATCGGCGGTACGGGTTCTGCATACGGCATGATTCGTATGAGAAAAGACCTTGCGCTTGATTCCGCTTCCACGCCTGATGTTGTGTTTGTGGAGTTCGCGGTTAACGATGCGGGCGGCGGCGGAATGACTATTTCCAATCAGATGGAATCTATAGTCCGCCAGCTCCTGGCGCTTCCTAAAATTCCGGTAATCGTGTTTGTTTATACAACATCGAAGAAGTCGCTTAACGGTGAGGGAACAGCCTCTTCGTGCGTTGAAAACGCAATTGCGGCGGACCATGCGGTTGCCGAAAACTATGGCATATATGAGGTTGACCTCAACAAATATGTCTGGGAAGGCGTTAAGGACGGCAAGTGGACTTGGATTGTAAGAGATTCAAAATCCTTAACAGCCGACGGAACGCATCCCAACAATGCCGGTTATAAGGTTTATGCCGACAGAATAGTTGAGCTTTTTAACCGCGATAAATCAAAGGTTTTCAAAAAACTTGACCCCGACACTCCGCCGTACTGCGACTATGTTTACGGCGAGATTGAGGAAGTTCCGTTTACGGGCGACAGGGTTCAACTCAGCGGTAATTGGCAGAAGCAGACCTATTCTTTGATTGATATGGGTTCTTATAAGGATTCAAAGTATCCGCAGAGGTTTTTCAGAGAAGGATATATGAAGGTTGAGGACGGTACAAGCGCCACAATCGAGTTTGAGTTTACCGGCAGAGCAATAGGCATTGATTTTGTAAGAAACAGAAACAACGCCGACCTTCAGTATACAATTTATGACGAGAAGGGCACTGCCGTTAAAAACGGTACAACAAAAATGTATTACAGTGCGGATTGGGACAGATGCTGCGGTCATATGCTTGTTCGTGATTTGCCTTACGGAAAGTATAAAATTGTTGCAAAGGGCGTGCTTAATGCCCAGGCTGTGGAAGATAACAGTAAACGCTCGGACAGAGGCGGAACGGGGCTGCAGCTCAACATGGGATACTTTGTTGTTGAAAAGACAATGCCGAAGATTAATCCGTATGCAAGCGATGTTAAAATCACTAATGCGGTTATCGGGAAGAAAATCACCGGAAGCTATAAATTCAACTGCAAACTCTATGATGAAAAAGATTCGGAAAAAGCTATTTATGTAAGCGATTCCGAAAACGGACAGTTTACAAAGCTTGCGGACGGCACAAGCTATACCGTTAAGCCGGAAGATTTGGGTAAATACATAAAATTTGGTGTAACACCGAAAAATACAGAAGGCATTTCGGGTAAAACGGTATATTCGGCCGCAACCAAGGTTGTAAGACCTACCGGCGAACTGTCTTTCGCATCGCCTGTTTCTGTTAAAGTAAACGGTGCCGATGCAGCAAAGCCGGGCGTAGGTACAAATGCATTTTCCGGCTCTCTTGCGAACTCGGGCAGCGGTAATGTTACGGTAAATGTTGTAGCCGCAACATATAAAACTGTCGGTGAATATAAATATCTTACGGGTTCCAAGGTTGTTTCAAAGGCGATTGAAGGCGGCAAAACCGCTGATTTCACAGTAGAAATCACTGCAGCTGAAAGTGATACCGAAATTGTGCTTTACGCAATCTGTGCTGACTCAATGGAGCCGGTAATTGCTTCCGCAGCCCCTGTTGAATATGTTGGCACGGACGATGAGGGCGGCATTGCAACCACCATTTACAGAATTAACTCATTTATAAAGTAATTAACCGTATTATTCAGGATGTCGGATTTGATACTTTAATTGATTTTGCAAGCAGCGGAACTGAAAAATCATGTTGTGATACGATATTTTATTTTGATGTATTTTGATATATAATTATAATATTATATTATATAAGAGAGGTAGTCATAATGAAAAAGATTATTTTGTTTATGCTTGCGCTGCTTATTTGCTTTTCGGGAGTATCGGCATTTGCCGACAATGCGTCGGTTACATACGGTGCGGACAATCTCAATAATAAGTCGGGTGATTTAATTGTCGGCTTTCTGGGAGGTTCGATTACGGAAGGCTCAGGTGCGTCCAAAATTCAGAACAGATGGACGACAAGGGTGGTAAACGAGTATTTTAAGGTGAATTATCCGAATAAGAATGTTATCGAGAAGAACGCTGCAATAGGCGGTACCGGCTCGGAATACGGAATGCAGCGGGTGAGAAAAGACCTCGGGCTTGATACGGATACGGCACCCGATGTGGTATTTGTTGAATTTGCGGTTAACGATGCCTATGAAAAGGGAATGTCCCTTTCTCAGAAAACCGAGTCAATCGTGCGCCAGCTTCTGTCTTTCAAAAAGATACCTGTGATAATATTTATTTACACAACCTCGGTTGATTCGGTGAATAAGAACGGTAACAGGGACGGAAAAGCTGTTGAAAATGCAATCGATGCACAAAGTGCAGTTGCCGAGCGTTACGGTATATACGGTATAAACCTTAACGATTATATCTGGGCGGGAGTCAAGGAAGGCAAGTATATATGGGAAGCCGGCGCCGCAGGCACATTAACAGGCGACGGAACTCACCCTAATGATAGCGGTTATGATGTTTATACAAAACGGATTATCGAAATGCTCACCAAAGACAAGGCTAAGGCATTCAAAAAACTTGACCCCGATACCGAACCTTACGGAGATTATGTTTTCGGCGAAATTGAGGAAATTCCGCTTAAAAGCGACGGCGTAAAACTTGGCGGTGATTGGTCGAAAAAGTCTTACAGACCGATTGATATGACCGGAAATATGGGAAATTACCCCGAAAGGTTCTTCCGTGACGGTTATATGCACAGCGATGACGGTACAAAGGCAACTATAGAATATGAGTTTACCGGCCGCGGAATAGGCATTGATTATTTAAGAACCAAGAATAATGCAAAGCTTGAATACACGGTTTATGATGAGAGCGGTAAGGCGGTTAAGACCGGAACAACAGCAATGTATTATAAAACCGATACGGGCAGATGCTGTGGTCAGACGCTTGTGAGCGGTCTTCCTTACGGAAAGTATAAATTTGTAGCCAAGGGCGTTCTTAACACTGCTGCAGTTGATGATAATACCAAAAATCCCAACGAAGGCGGAAGCGGTCTTGAACTTAATATCGCATACCTGGTTGTTGATAAGGCAATGCCGAGGGTTGCTCCACATGCGGATAATGTAAAGATAACGACTGCGGTTGTAGGGGCAAATATCACTGCATCTTATGATTACAGCTGCAAAATGTATAAAGAAAGCGGCTCTGATATCGGTTTTTATATCAGCGATTCAGAAAACGGCACTTATACTAAAGTGAGCGATAAAACAAGCTATATTCTGAAAAATGAAGATTTGGGCAAGTACATTAAATTTTCTGTAATACCCAAAAATGAAAACGGCGATGTCGGTAAATCATCAGAAACCGCACCGGTAAGAATCAACAGACCGACCGGAAAAATCGGCTTCAAAACACCTGTTGCGGTCAAGGTAGACGGTAAGGATGCAGAAAAGCCCGGTATCGGTCAAAACACCTTTAGCGGTACGCTTATAAATGTTGGCGAGCAAAGTGCAACAGTGCAGATTCTTGCGGCTACATATAAAAAGAACGGTGATTATAAAATTCTCACCGGCACAAGAATAATTTCAAAGACATTGGCGGCAGGCGAGAGCGCAGAATTTGCAATTGACATTACGGCTGCCGAAAGCGATTCTGAAATTCATCTTACAACATTTTCATCCGATTCTATGGAACCTGTAAATTCGGAACTCAAAAATATGCAGTATATCGGAGTTACGGATGACGGCGGTGTTTCCACATCGGTTTTTGAAATCAATTATTTTAACTGATAAGCATCCCCATCAAAACGGATTGTTTTGATGGGGATATTAAATGGAAGTTTTTTGTTCAAGTTGCACAAAAACCGTATATAAATATTGTGCATAATCAACAAAATTAGGGCTTGATTTTTTGAGCAAAACATGGTATCATAAATAATGTAATAAGTTTTTTCATTTTCCCTCCTTTTTATAATATTTTTTTGATAATTGGATTTTCGGATCCGATTATTTTTTTTGCATTTAAGAATCGTTTGTGAATGTTGCACAAAAACTGCATATAAATATTGTGCACAATCAACAAAATTAGGACTTGATTTTTTGGGCAAAACATGGTATCATAAATAAAGTAATAAGTTTTTTCATTTTCCCTCCTTTTTATAATATTTTTTTGATAATTGGATTTTCGAATCCGATTATTTTTTTTGCAAAACATATTGACAAAGTGCGCAAAATGTGGTATTATTATAAAGCATTTGAAATTTAATATTTGCTCGAGTGGCGGAACTGGCAGACGCCCGGGACTTAAAATCCCGTGAGGTTTACCCCTCGTACCGGTTCGATTCCGGTCTCGAGCATTGCGGCAGAGGCTTTTTGGCTTCTGCCGTTTTTGTATTGACAAAATTTGAGAAATGTGTTATAGTCTAATCAAGGGGGCAGAAATATGAAAAAGCGAATTTTAATCAGTCTTATTGTAATAATTATTATAGCGGCAGCAGCGGTTTTGATTCGGCAGTTTGCCGTACATGAATCTGAAAATGAACTTTTGCGCAGAGCCGAAAAGGCCGCTCTGCAAAAGATTATGAGCGATTACGGTGATGACAGGTATGTTCTTGCCGCATCCAAATACAGCGAGGAACACAATGAGTATTATGTCGGTTTTTTAAATAATGATGATACTTCTTTTATCGATTATGTTGTCAGGTACCGTGGCGGTGATTTTTATGCGTCAGATCATTTGTTGCGCAGCGGCAGCGGTGCACATGAAGGATTGGCGGCGATATATTCAAAAGACGATGTAAACCCCGGGCTTGAAAAACGGCTTAAAGAGAAAGTTTTCTCATCATTGGACGGTGCTTCAAATAAGCAACTTCCTGATTATGAAAATAACTACGGTTTTAATTCTGATAGTGACGCTAAATTTAAGATTGGAAGATATCCGGATTTCACTGTTCAAATCGAAATGGTTGCCGACGGCAAAAATATTGTTCCGGTTAATAATATCAATCGTGTTGAATATGACGGTGATAAAGCGTTTGCTGTTTCAGACGATGCATTTGCGGTCATTTACGGAGGCAAACGGTTAAAGCTTTGCCTTAGAGATGTTGACAAGGAGGACTTTAAGCCGTATTCATTTAAGAAGGACGGCAAGGAGTTTTTGTATGACTGCCTTTTTGAAGATAAAGACATCGAAAGAATATCGGATTTTGAAGATTTTTCGGAGAACGAGCAGGAAATCTTTGAAAGTATTATAAACGATGAAGGCGGCGAAACGGCACAATGAAAAAGATAATAGCCTTACTCTTTGCTACTCTTGCATTATTCGTTATTTTAGGGATTATTCTTTCTCCCAATAGTGGTTTGATTTTGGATGAAATCAGAAACAATTTTAGAGTTTCTGTTTCCCTTCCTATAAAAGAAAACAATGTCAGGGCGGTTGAAACGGAAGATTATTTTAACGATAAAAATGTTGTTTTTTCAAATGAGCACGACATTGATGAATTTTTTTATAAACTGAAATCCATAAAATTCGGGGTTGGCAATAAAGAAGAACTGCACAGTGCGGAATCATCGGGAATTGTTACAATATACGGTGGCAGTAATCCGGAAACTTGGATTGTATACGGGGATATTTTTATCGGCAAGGAAAATTCAGATGTTATATACAGAATTAAAGGTAACAGAGGTATAATGGAGATGTTGTTTGAATAATATATTCATTATGTTAAATAGCGCAACCGCAGCTTCGGCTGCGGTTGCGCTATTTTTATATAATAGATTAAAATTCTGCTGTTCCGACGGTTCTCGGGAAGGGAATAACATCACGGATATTTGACATACCGGTGAGGTACATAATCGCTCTTTCAAAACCGAGACCGTATCCTGCATGTTTTGTTCCGCCGAAGCGTCTTAAGTCGAGATACCACCAGTAATCTTCTTCGTTGAGCCCGAGTTCCTTCATTCTTGCGGTGAGTACATCAAGCCTTTCTTCTCTCTGGCTGCCGCCGATAATCTCGCCGATTCCGGGAACAAGGCAGTCCATTGCGGCAACGGTCTTTCCGTCATCGTTCAGGCGCATATAAAACGCTTTAATTTCCTTCGGATAATCGGTTACGAATACCGGGCGCTTGAAAATCTGCTCGGTAAGGTATCTTTCGTGCTCTGTCTGAAGGTCACAGCCCCAATATACGGGGTAGTCGAACTTATCGTTATTCTTTTCCAGAAGCTTTATTGCTTCGGTATATGTTACTCTGCCGAAGTCGGAGTCCGCAACGCCCCTGAGCCTTTCGACAAGCCCTTTATCAACAAACTTATTGAGGAATTCCATCTCCTCGGGTGCGTTTTCAAGAACATAATTGATAATATATTTGAGCATATCTTCTGCGAGAGCCATATCGTCGGCAAGGTCGGCAAAAGCGATTTCGGGTTCAATCATCCAGAATTCCGCAGCGTGCCTTGTTGTGTTGGAGTTTTCGGCGCGGAAGGTAGGTCCGAATGTATAAACATTTCTGAATGCAAGTGCATATGTTTCTGCGTTGAGCTGACCGCTTACGGTAAGGTTTGAACTTTTCGAGAAAAAGTCCTGAGAATAGTCAACTTTGCCGTCAGCCTTCGGCACATTTTCCATATCGAGAGTTGTAACTCTGAACATTTCGCCGGCACCTTCGCAGTCGCTTCCGGTTATAATCGGCGTGTGGGTGTACACAAATCCTCTTTCGTTAAAGAACTTATGGATTGCAAAAGCTGTTAAGCTTCTGATTCTGAAAACTGCGGAGAATGTGTTGGTCCTTGCACGAAGATGCGCGATTGTTCTTAAGTATTCAAAAGAATGTCTTTTTTTCTGGAGAGGGTAGTCGGGAGTCGAAAGACCCTCAATTTCGATTTTTTCCGCTTTCACTTCAAAAGGCTGCTTGGCATCGGGAGTAAGCACAAGCTTACCCGTGATATTAAGCGCAGCTCCGACATTCATTGAAGCGATTTCCTTATAGTTTTCTATAAATTCGCTTTCAAATACAATCTGAAGATTTTTGAAAAATGTACCGTCGTTAAGCTCTATGAATCCGAAAGCGTTTGAAGAACGAAGCGTCCTTATCCAGCCGGAAACCGAAACGGTTTTATCCGCAAACTCGTTTGGGTTTGCAAAGATTGATTTTATTGTGGTTTTCAATTTTAATTCCTCCGATTACAAAATATTGATGCCGGCATCCTTGCAGAGCCGAATTGTTTCGCTGTCCCAAATGCTTGACTGAACCTCGCCGATATGCGCACAGCCCAAAAGCAGCATACAAAGCCTTGACTGCCCGATTCCGCCGCCTACCGTGAGGGGAAGTTCGTTGTTAAGCAGCATTTTATGAAATTCAAGATTCCTTCTGTCATCGCACCCGGAGAGCGTAAGCTGGCGGTCAAGCGATTCCGCATTGACTCTGATGCCCATCGATGAAATTTCAAATGCACACTCCAGGCAATCGTTCCAGAAGAAAATATCGCCGTTTAAGTCCCAGTCGTCATAGTCGGGCGCACGGCCGTCGTGGGGAATCCCCGATTTGAGTTTTCCGCCGATTTGCATGATGAACGCCGTTTTGTGTTCCTTTACATAAGCATTTTCGCGCTGTTTCGGTGTGAGGTCCGGGTACATATCCTCAAGTTCCTGCGTCGTGATGAACGAAACCTCCGGGCTGAGGCTGACGCTCAGCTGCGGATACTGAAGCTGCAAAATTTCGTTTGTACTGCATATAGCACCGACTATAGACTTGACAATAAGCTTCAAATAATCGAGATTGCGGCGGCTGTCGGTTATAATCTTTTCCCAGTCCCACTGGTCAACATATATCGAATGAAGATTGTCCAGTTCTTCGTCGCGCCTGATGGCGTTCATATCGGTATAAAGCCCTTTTCCGACTTCAAAATTATAAATTTTAAGGGCAAGCCTTTTCCACTTGGCAAGCGAATGGACAATCTGCGCATTTGCGCCGACTGCCGGAATATCGAACGAAACAGGCCGTTCGACGCCGTTTAAATTATCGTTAAGACCGGAGCTTTCCGTAACGAAAAGCGGTGCGGAAACTCGCTTTAAATTGAGTGCTTCCGAAAACTCCTTCTGAAAAATATCTTTAATTTTCGATATGGCTCTCTGCATATCGTATCTGTCAAGAGGCTGTTTATACCCCTTTGGTATAAATGTTTGATTCATCTGTATTCACTCCTTCGTTTCAGTATAACACAAATTCCTCCAAAAATCAATAACAATATGAAAGAATATTGCAATTTTAATATGATTTTCCGTCGGCAAAGAGGATTTTACCGCATTTTTTACAAAATTTCAAAAAAGAAAATAATTTACTTGACTAAAGCGATAAAGTGAGTTATAATATTTATTAGGAAGGGTGATGTTATGGAAAGTTATATCAATGTTTTAAGACCTGACGAAATATATATGCTGAGGCTCCGCTCGCTTTATGAGGCGGCAGGGTACAGCCGTTTTTTCATGAGCAAGTTTGAAAAGTACGATTTATATGCTCAGAACAAGAGCTTTCTTACAAGCTCCGATGTTATCACATTTAATGACAGAAGCGGCAATCTTATGGCGCTTAAACCCGATGTTACGCTTTCGATTGTTAAAAATGTCCGTGACGGTGCGGACGAAAAGGTATATTATACCGAAAATGTTTATCGCTTATCGGGCGGAGATTATAAAGAAATCATGCAGGTAGGCGTTGAAAATATAGGAAATACCGATATTCAAAGCTGCGGCGAGGTGATAAGGCTTGCATACGGCAGTCTTGAACTTCTCGGCGGGAAATTTGTGCTGGACATCTCGCATATGGGAATGGTTCAGGGACTTATCGAGGCGGCTTCGCCGAACGGTACGGACGCTGAGAGGCTGTTATCTTATATTAAGGAAAAGAATATTCCGGCGGTGAAGGAATTCTGTGCGGAGAGCGGCTGCGGCAGCGACAAAACCGAAAAGCTTATTGAAATGATGAAAATTTCGGGCAGACTTTCCAATAATATTGAGAAAATCAAAACCCTTATTGTGAACGAAAAAACATACAATGCGGCAAAGGAACTGGAGGAACTTTCTTCGGCTCTGGACGGCATTGATGCAGCGGTTGATTTTTCCGCCGTAAACGATTTGAATTACTACAGCGGAGTGATTTTCAGAGGATTTATCGAAGGAATCCACACATGCGTTCTTTCGGGAGGGCGGTATGACAACCTTCTTAAAAAACTGGGTAAAACTTCGGGTGCTGTCGGATTTGCGGTTTATATGAATTATCTTGAAGGAATATGGGACAGCAATGCCGAACAAAACAGTGAGGACTATATTAACATAGCGCTCCCTAAAGGCAGGCTCGGCGAGAAAGCATACGGAATTTTTGAGAAAATCGGTTTCGGGTGTCCGGATATTTTGAGCGATAACCGAAAACTGATATTTGAAAATCCGGAGAATAAAGTTAGGTTTTTCTGGGCAAAGCCTTCGGATGTTGCAATTTATGTTGAAAGAGGTGCGGCGGACATCGGTATTGTAGGGAAGGATATTCTTCTCGAATCTGCGCCCGATATTTATGAGCTTCTCGACCTTAAAATGGGTAAATGCCGCATGGCTGTCGCCGGAAAAAAAGGGCGGTCGGACAGCGGCGGAACGCTCAGGGTTGCAACGAAGTTTCCGAATATTGCGAAGAATTATTTCAACTCAAAAAGCCGTGAAATCGATATTATCAAGCTTAACGGTTCTATAGAAATTGCTCCTATTTTAGGGCTTTCGGATGTGATTGTTGATATAGTCGAAACGGGCAAGACGCTGTATGAAAATAATCTTGAACCGAAGGAAACAATTGTTGACATAAGCGCAAGGCTTGTTGCAAACAAAGCGGCGTACAGGTTCAAAAGCGCAGCGATAGAACTTATACGGGCGAAAATGCAGGAGGAATTATGATTAAGATTTATAATATAAACGAAATCGACGAAAAGGATATTCTTATACGCACGCAGTCAAAGCCGGGGGTTGAGGGAACCGTGCATGACATAATTGAGGATGTCAGGGCAAACGGTGACGCTGCGCTCAGAAAGTATGCGGAAAAATTTGACGGTGCGGTGATAGGTGAAATTGAGGTTTCATCGAGCGAAATCGAAAGCGCAATGGGTGAGGTTGAGCCTGAATTTATTGGAATTCTCAAAAAGGCAGCCAAAAATATCCGCGAGTTTCATTCGCACCAGGTAAGAAACAGCTTTGTTATAAACAAAGAGGACGGCGTGGTTCTCGGACAGAAGGTTATGCCGCTTGAGAGAGTCGGGCTTTACATTCCGGGGGGAACCGCAAGCTATCCTTCGTCGGTTCTTATGAACTGTATTCCGGCAAAAATCGCCGGAGTTCGGCAGATTGTTATGACTACACCGCCGGGAAAGGACGGCAGAATTTCGGCAAATATTCTTGCCGCCGCAAAAATTGCGGGTGTGGATAAGGTGTATAAAGCCGGCGGGGCACAGGCTATTGCGGCGCTTTGCTTCGGAACGGAAACAATAAAGCCGGTTGATAAAATAGTAGGTCCCGGGAATGTCTTTGTTGCGGAGGCGAAAAGACAGGTCTACGGCTTTGTGGATATTGACATGATTGCCGGTCCGAGTGAAATTCTTATAATAGCGGAAGGCGAAAACAACCCGGCTCATCTTGCTGCCGATATGCTTTCGCAGGCTGAACATGACAGGCTCGCAACGGCTGTTCTGGTTACCGACAGTGCCGCCCTTGCAAAGGCAGTGTCAGACGAACTTGAAAAGCAGATTCCGCTTCTGCCGAGGAGCGGGATTGCAAGGGAATCCATAGATAAAAACGGCAAGATTATATTAACCGATGACCTTAAGGCATCAATTTCGGTTGCAAACAAGATTGCCCCCGAGCACCTGGAGGTCTGCGTTGATAATCCGTTCGATTATCTCTCGGAGATAAGAAATGCCGGCTCTGTATTTTTAGGCAAAAACTGTCCCGAAGCCCTCGGAGATTATTTCGCAGGACCGAATCACACTCTGCCGACTTCCGGTACGGCACGCTTTTCAAGCCCTCTGTCAGTCGATGATTTTGTTAAAAAGTCGGCGTTTACTTACTACACAAAAGAAGCACTTTCAAAGGTAAACAGGCAGATTGCTTACTTTGCCGAAAAGGAAGGTCTTTCGGCTCACGCAAGAAGTGCACTCATCAGAACGGAGAATATATATGAGTAGATTTTTAACGCTTTCCGGGCTTGACGCGTATGTTCCCGGGGAGCAGCCGAAAAACACGGAATATATTAAGCTTAACACTAACGAATCGCCGTATCCTCCGTCAGACGGGGTGCTTTCGGCGGTTTCCGCAGAAAGCGCAAAGCTGAATCTTTATTCCGACCCGGATTGCATTGAATTGAGAAACTGTATAGCGGAGCAATACGGTGTTAATTCGGAAAATGTTATAACAGCAAACGGTTCGGATGAAATTCTGTCGTTTGCATTTCAGGCATTTGGCGGGCGGGGAGCGGTTTTTCCGGATATTACATACGGATTTTATCCCGTGTTTTCAAAACTTTACGGAATTAAATATGAAGAAAAACCGCTTAAGGCGGATTTTTCTGTGGATATAAATGACTATAAAAACGCGGAACGCATGATTGTTATTGCAAATCCCAATGCACCTACGGGGCTGACGCTTTCTCTTTCTGAAATCGGGGAAATTGCGGTGGAAAATAAAAACTCGGTTGTGGTTATCGATGAGGCGTATGTTGACTTCGGGGCGGAGTCGGCGGTTCCGCTTACGAAAAAGTATGATAATCTTCTGGTAACGATGACCTTTTCAAAGTCACGCTCGCTTGCCGGCGCAAGGGTTGGCTTTGCAATCGGCAGCGGTGAGCTTATCGCCGACCTTAATACCGTAAGGTGTTCCACAAACCCTTATAATGTCAACCGAATGTCGCTTGCGGCAGCGGCAGCTGCGATAAAATCTCAGCGCTACTATGATGAAAATGCGGCGAAAATCATTAAAACGAGGGAATATACAGCCGAAAAGCTTAAAGGCATGGGATTTTATCTTACGGATTCAAAGGCTAATTTTGTGTTTGCAAGGCACGGTTTCCTCGGCGGTGAGCTGCTCTATAAAAAGCTTAAGGAAAACGGTGTGCTTGTGCGGCATTTTGACAAGCCGAAAATAAATGATTTTCTGCGGATAACGGTTGGAACAGATGAACAGATGAACTGCTTTCTGACAAAGCTTGAAGAAATTATTAAAACGGAGGCGAAGCGGAATGAGGACTGCTGAAATAACAAGAAAAACCGCTGAAACGGACATTGAATTAAAGCTTAAAATCGAAGGCTGCGGAAATGCCGAAATCAATACCGGCTGCGGTTTTCTTAACCATATGCTTGAACTTTTTGCAAAGCACGGAAGGTTTGATTTGGCAGTTTCGTGCAAAGGCGATACCGATGTGGATTATCATCACACAACGGAGGATATAGGCATTGCCCTCGGGGAGGCTTTTTCAAAGGCTCTCGGTGATATGGGCGGAATAAACCGCTATGCCGACCGCTGCCTGCCGATGGACGAAAGTCTGGTTATTTCTGCGATAGATGTTTCGGGACGGGGATATTACCAAAGCGATTTTGACTTTCAGACCGAAAAAATCGGCGATTTTGATACGGAACTGATTGACGAATTTTTTGCGGCATTTGCAAGATGCGCCGCAATAACGCTTCATTTTGTGCAGCTTAGGGGCAAAAATTCGCATCATATTGCGGAGTGCGCTTTCAAGGCTTTTGCGCGTTCGCTTTCGGATGCGGTAAGAATTAACCCCGAACTCGGCGGCGAAATTCCTTCAACAAAAGGGGTGCTTGTATGACGGTTATTGTGGATTACGGCGTGGGCAACCTGTTCTCGCTTAAAAGCTCGCTCTCAAAAATCGGGGAAGCGGCTGTGGTTTCGGGGAGCGGAAATGAAATTCTTTCTGCAAGCCGTATAATTCTTCCGGGGGTCGGCGCATTTGCGGACGCCGCGGAAAAACTGTCCGAAACAGGGCTCGGAGATGTCGTGAAAACTGCGGCAATAAGGGGGATTCCGATATTGGGGATTTGCCTCGGAATGCAGCTTTTGTTCGGGAAAAGCTATGAATTCGGCGAGTGTGACGGACTGGCGCTTATAAAAGGCTCGGTAAAGCCGATTGCACCCGAAATCGGCGGACTGAAGGTTCCGCATATGGGCTGGAACGCCCTTCGGTTTACCGAAAACCGCAGCAGACTGTATAAGTATATCAGCGACGGCGATTATGTCTACTTTGTCCATTCATATGCGGCGAAAGACTGCGATGAGTTTGTAACGGCTTATGCCGATTACGGCACGGCGCTTACCGCATCGGTCGAATCGGGCAATGTTTACGGTACGCAGTTTCACCCGGAAAAAAGCGGCGATACGGGTCTTAAAATTCTAAAAGCATTCTGTGAGGTGGAAGCATGAAGTTATTTCCGGCAATAGATTTATACGAAAAAAAGGTTGTAAGGCTTAAAATGGGCGATTATTCGCAAATGACGGTCTACAGTGACAATCCGGTTGAAATTGCTATCGGATTTCAGAAATGCGGGGCGGAGTTTCTGCATGTTGTCGACCTTGAAGGCGCAAAATTCGGTACTACGCCAAACATCGGTGTTATAGAGGAAATTGTGCGCTCGACGAGCCTTAAAGTTGAGGTCGGCGGCGGTATAAGAAACGAAAGTACCATTGAAAAGTACCTTGACGCAGGCGTTTTCCGTGTGATTTTGGGAACTGCTGCGGTGGAGAATCCCGATTTCCTCAAAAGAACAGTTGAAAAATACGGTTCTCAGATTGCGGTCGGCGTGGATATAAAGGACGGTATCGTTGCAACACACGGTTGGGTAAAGGCCTCCGGGACGGATTGCTTTGCGTTCTGCCGTGAACTTGAAAAAATAGGAGTGTCCACCATTATTGTTACAGATATTTCCAAAGACGGTCTCCTCGGCGGAACAAACCTTAAGCTTTACCGTGACTTGAGCGGCAGCTTTTCGATGGATATTGTTGCTTCCGGCGGAATTTCGTCCATAAACGATATAATTAAACTTAACGAAACCGACATAAGCGGGGCGATTCTCGGAAAGGCGCTGTACACGGGCGACATTGACCTGAAAGCGGCAATTTCGGAGGTGAAATGATGCTTACAAAAAGGATAATTCCGTGCCTTGATGTTAAGGACGGAAGGGTGGTAAAAGGCGTTAATTTCAAGGATTTGGGCGATGTTGATTCTCCCGTGAGCCTTGCAAAGCTTTACAGCGACGGCGGTGCGGACGAACTGGTCTTTTATGACATAACCGCCTCCTCCGACGGGCGCAGACTTTTTACCGACATTCTGAGGAAAACAGCGTCTGAGGTTTTCATACCTCTTACGGTCGGCGGCGGAATTTCAGGGCTTGACGATTTTGACCGTGTATTAAAGTGCGGTGCGGACAAGGTCAGCGTCAATTCGGGTGCGCTTAAAAATCCATCGCTTATAAAAGAAGCCGCGGCTAAGTACGGCAGCCAGTGCGTGGTTTTGTCGGTTGACGCAAAGCGTGTTGACGGGCGGTTTACGGTTTTCGCAAAAGGCGGAAGGGAAAACACCGGCATTGACGCTGTTGAGTGGATAAAAAAGGGCGTTTCGGACGGCGCCGGCGAAATTGTTCTTAATTCGATAGATACGGACGGTGTTAAAGGCGGCTTCGATTTGGAAATGCTTTCGGCGGTCTGCGATGTTGTGAGGGTTCCGGTAATTGCTTCGGGCGGTGCGGGTTCTTCGGCGGATTTTGTGGACTTGTTTAAATCGGTTCCGGGGGTTGACGCAGGTCTTGCGGCGTCGATTTTCCATTTCGGGGAGGTCAAAATACCGGATTTGAAAAAAGAATTAAAACAAAACGGAATAAATGTACGAATCTGAAAGGGTTGATTTTGTGTTTGATATTAACAAGCTTAAATTTGACGAAAACGGTCTTATCCCGGCGGTTGTCACGGATGCGGAGTCGGGGAAGGTACTCACGGTTGCATATATGAACCGCGAAAGTCTGGAAATCAGTATGAAGGAAGGCAAAACCTGCTTTTGGTCTCGTTCCAGAAAGACGCTCTGGAGAAAGGGCGAAACTTCGGGTAATTTTCAGCATATTGTGAAGATTACCGCCGACTGCGACTTTGACGCCCTGACGGTTTCCGTCAAAAAGGACGGACCTGCCTGCCATAAGGGTACGGACTCATGCTTCAATGATGTTGTTTATGAAAACAAGGAGGTTCCGTATTTTTCTCCCGAAGGTCTTATGGGGCTGATTGAGGGCAGAAAAACCGACAAGAAAGAGGGGTCATATACGACTTATCTTTTTGAAAAGGGACTTGATAAAATCCTCAAAAAGGTCGGGGAGGAGAGCACCGAGGTTATAATTGCCGCCAAGGCGGAGGACAAAGCGGAAACTATATATGAGATTGCCGACCTTGCATATCATGTGATGGTGCTCATGTGCGAAATGGGCATATCGCTTGACGAAATAAGGGACGAGCTTGCCTCGCGCCATGTTATTGACCACAAGGTTAAACAGGAGAAAATGACAAAATGATTTCAAATATGCACACCCACACCTGTTTTTGCGACGGTAAGGACACGCCGGAGGAAATGGTTCTTGCGGCGATAGAACTCGGGATTGATACCCTTGGATTTTCGGGTCATTCAAAGCTTCCTGACTGCAAGTGGTGTATCTCTGACGAGAAAAAGTATTTTGATGAAATTCAAAGGCTTAAATCGGAATATGCCGGTAAAATTAATATCCTGTGCGGAATTGAACAGGATTTTTATTCCGATGAGCCGGGATTTGAAACCGATTTCCGAATAGGCTCGGTTCATTTCGTGCATACCGGCGGAATGTTCTTTGGGGTCGATAACAGCCGTGATGTAACGCTTAAGGCGATAAACGAAGCGTTCGGCGGCGACCCTCTTAAATTTGCGGCTAATTATTACGAGGCGGCGGCGCTTTGTCCGAAGCGCACAAAAGCGGATATAATTGGGCATTTTGATTTAATAACCAAATTCGGCGGCATTTTTGACGAGGACGACAAAAAATACCGCTCCCTCTGCCTTGAAAGCCTTGAGGAAGCGGCAAAATACGGCAAGCCGTTTGAAATTAATACCGGGGCGATTGCGAGAGGGTATGATAAAATCTACCCTGCGCCATTTATACTGAAAAGACTGAAGGAATTGGGCGGCAGCATAACGGTTTCAACCGACTGCCACGATAAAACCAAGCTTGATTTCGGTTTTGCCGATGCGTGCAATCTTGCAAAAAGCTGCGGTTTTGATTCGTATATATGCTATGTGGGCGGAAAGCCGAAAGCGGTTTCGCTTTAATTCATCATGTCCCGTTTCCAGAGTCCGGAAGACGCGAAACACAGTATTACGCCGAGAACCGATATGGCAAGCCAAAGCCACAGCGTGGTGTTCCAGCTTGTGTTTTCGGTTATTTTTGCAAAGCCGTAAACCGATATTGAGCTTCCTATATATGTGCAGGAGTTAAGCAGCCCCGATGCGAATGCCGCTTTGCCGGATTTTGCAAAAAACGGCGGCGTGAAGCTTATGAGAAGAAGATTTACCCCGTGCATGCACCCGGTTATGAGCATACAGCTTATAATCGAAAGTACGGCGCTTTTACCGCTTGATGCAAGCAGCAGAACGCCCGCAGCGGCGGACATAACATATATCGCACCGGAGCAAACCATGATATTTTTGATAACTTTTTTATAAAGCAGTTCTGTAAGCGTGTAGCTGAGCATCGAAAAAATCGGGAGCACCACACCGCTTAAAATCGCAATTGTACTGCTCATATTGTATGTTTCGGATATGAGCGACGGCATCCAGGTTGTGACCCCGTCACGAAGCGAGCCTTGCAGGATAATGGCAATCATAATCAAAACCATAAGCGGTGTTATAAATTTTCTGCCGGAGCCGTTATCAAGGCTCCTTTTTTGTTGGTGTGAAATCTTCACATTCGGACAGAATTTCAGCCACACAGCCGAAAATACAGCTGCCGCCGCAGCCGACACCCAAAAAACTTCCTTCCACCCGGAAACGGATATTATAAGCGGCGAAATGAGGTAAACTGCAATTGTTCCCACAGAGGCGCCGCACGAAACTATAATGCACGCTTTTGTATAATCCTCCATCGTGAACATGCTCGTCATCATCTTCACAAGCGGCGGCCACATGAATGCCTGGGCAAATCCGTTTATGCACCATATTGCAATTGTAAGCGTTATGCTTTCTGCAAACGGGACGGCAATATTTGTCGCAACCGTTGTGAGAAGCCCGATAAATATAAGCCTTTTCGGCTGAAACTTATCACCGAGATATCCGCTTATTATCTGCCCGGCCGCATATGTAACGGCGCTCCCCGAAAGCGTAAGCGAGAGGAGAGATTTCGATATGTGCCGTGCGCTTTCCATTTCGGCTATGATTGCGCCGTAGTTTATTCTCGTTACATAGCTGATGAAGTAACAGAGCATAAAAAATATTGAAATTATGTGAACTGTCTTTTTGTCTTTGATTTTTTCGGTAATTGTCATTTGTTTATATCATCCTTTGAAGTAATCACATTAAGTCCGTTTTCGCTGTAAAGCTTTTTCAGGCTTTCGGGTAGGGCGGCGTCTGTTATATAGGTGTATTCCGCCTTCATGTCATCAAGCTTGTAGAGTGCCTTTTTTTCATACTTTGAGCTGTCCGCCAGAATAAACGCACGGTCACAGATTCCGATAAGCGTTTTTTGCAGAATGTAATATTCGCTTAAGAAGTCGCATATTCCGAAATTCAGCGAAACAGCCGACGGAAGAATGAATGACTTGTTAACATGCAGCTTCTGATATGTTTGCAGCGTAAGAGGACCGTAAAACGAATTTTCCTCTGCGGAAAATTCGCCGCCTATCAGAATAACTTTTGTGTTATGGCTGCTTTTGAGTATTTCAAACACATCACCCGAATGTGTAACAACTGTGAGATTTGGTATTGATTTTATGCTTTCCGCAAACCCGACTGCCGTGCTGCCTATGTCAACCGCTATCGTGTCCCCCGGCGAAACAAAGCTTGCGGCAGTTTTGCCGAGAGCCTTCTTTTCTCCGCTGTGTTCATTATCTCTTTTGCTGCGGTTATGAAATTCGCGCATTTTGCTTATCTTTACCGCACCTCCGTGAACCCTTTGCAGTTTTCCGCTGCTTTCAAGTTCCAGAAGGTCACGCCTTACGGTTTCTACGGAAACTTTGAACTCTTTTACAAGCTCCGATGTGGTTACCGCACCGCTTTTTTTTACTATATCACAGATTTTGCTTTGCCTTTCGTTTGCAAACAAATCCAAACACCTCCAAACAAATACATATTATACCACATAAATGCAATTGCGTCAATATGTTTACGAAAACTTTTCGTAGTTTTTCGAAAAATTTTCGTAGAAAATCCGATTGACATTATTTCATTTTGTGTTATTCTATTTTCATAGGCACAATCGTTTTCAAAATAAATGAAGGAGTGATTTAGAAATGAAAAAACTGATTGTCTTATTACTTGCTTTGGCACTTATGCTGACGGCTCTGCCGTGCGGTGTATTTGCCGATGATGCAAACCTGTACTTTGCGGGCAAAGGCACGGCGGAGGAGCCGTACCTCATTCAAACACCTGAAGATTTGGCAAAACTTGTTTACCTCACGAACGAAAATTATCAGGATAAGGGGCTTTACAGCACAGATGCCGAAATAATTATTCCTGATACAACAACCAAATGGGAACTCTTCGGAAGCACCGGCTGGTATGCAAGCCGCCCCGGAAGCGGCTCGCTGGTTCGTTATTACAAGATGACGGCAGACCTTGATATGAC
>CAKSKB010000015.1 GCA_934464705.1 uncultured Clostridia bacterium | reverse complement strand
GGAGATACTGTCGAATCATATTTTCAATGTTCTAAATATTTTGCAGAAATAGATAAATATTATGATTATAAATGTGAACGTCAAGAAAAACTTGATGAGTTAAGCAAATGTAGAAAAAGTAGAATAAAGATTTAATTTATAATGGGTAGGTTAATATGCAATGATGAATAATTCGTTTTTGAAATCAGATATAGGGGCACAATCGGCATGGAAGGGATTTTCTTCTCAGACATTGTATATCGCTTCTAGGCTTATAAATGATGACAAGGGATATGATTATTATCCTGAGGATATCGAAGATCTAATAATAAAAAACGGGGAAAATGTAATTGAAGCTGTGCAAGTGAAAAATATATCGTCAGCGCTTACTATATCAAGTCTGGCATCCACCAAAACTTCCAAAAGTGGCGAAGGCTTTTTTAAACGAATGTGTAGTTTACATGCACAATATTCGAAATTCAAGTGTATTAAAATAGTTTATTTTGGAGAACTTGGAACGGAATTATTAGACTTTAGTAAGGGTGTGTTGGGAGCAAAAGACAAATTAATAAGAAAATTAGAAGAAAATCACAATGTTTCTACTTCGGATGCAAAATGGTTGCTCGAATCAATTACATTTGAAAAAGTAAATATAAATGAGTTAGAAGAAAACATAAAAAATCAAATTCAAGAATATGTTCCAGTTATGCCTGCACCAGATATAGCTCGATTATTGCTAATTCAGTATATATCAAATCTTTCCAATTCTAAAGGTTACACTAGTTTAGAATTATGGAAAGATAGAATGCATAAAATTGGAACTGATATAGCAGCACTTGACGGATATTATAAAGAATATGACAAATCACTAGTAAGGTTAACTGAATTTAATATCAATAAAGAAAGTGCACAAATACAATATGAATATTCTCAGGGTATTTCTGCCCATCCAACTCACATTAGAATGGGTTTGGATTTTTATAGAAAATCATGGATAGAAAAAATAGATGCTTCTATTACTCATACTGGAGTTGCTGTTGTTAAAGGTGTTTCTGGACAAGGTAAATCTACTCTTTGTTATAGATATCTAATTGATAAGTTTTCGGAAGAATTTGTGTTTTGCGTTCGTTCAATCGCCTCTGAATCACAAGCACAAAATCTTGTAACTGCTCTTTTAGCTTTAAATAAGCATTGTGAAAATTTAGTTGTTTATATTGATGTTATACCGGGAGAGTATAATTGGGCATTTTTGTTGCAAGAATTACAAACGCGTGGGCTAGCCGTTCCGGTATTAATATCAATAAGAGATGAAGATTATAATGCGACTAGAATAAGTGGTAAAGCCATCTTGTATGATATCATAGAATTGCAATTGACAAAAGAAGAGGCTAAAACAATATATGATAATTTTACAGCAGGAAATCCTCATTCCCAACATAGAAGTTTTGATGAGGCGTGGATTAATTTTGGTGGTAATGGTCCATTGATTGAATTTGTTTATTTGCTAACAAACAATCAGACATTGACTCAGAGATTATCTGAACAGGTAAACACACTATTGCAAGAACGAGTTCCTGATTCTTGGTTGAACTTGCTAAATATAGTTTGTTTTACAGGACGTTTAGGATGTTCTGTTGATTTTGAACATGTAAAAAACGAGATATCATGTGATTCAATGTTTTCTGCCGTACAACGGTTATGTGATGAATATTTAATAAGAGTAATCGATGATGGAAACAGAATAGAAGTTCTTCATCCTGTGCGAGCAAAAATAATATACGATATTTTGTGCAAATTAATTGGTGATAACTCAGACAAAATGGTTATTTCGGCACTGAAATGTGTTGAATCAACTAATAGTAAGGTTATTCTTTTAGACTATTTTACTAACCATAAATATGATTTAATAGCAATTGAAAAAATCGCAAAATTGACATTTTCTGATTGGATATCTTATGGGAATGTTTTAAAAGTAATGCTATGGCTTGATGTAAAAAGATATGTGGAAGACAACGCGAATTGCATTAGTAATTTAATTAAAAAACGCGGAAAAGGTTGGCTTTGTTTCATTCCACTTGATTTCACAGGGTTAGATCGTCCAAATGAAATCATAGCTGAAAGTATGTTGTTAGGGTTACCTAACATTAATCGTGATTCTATGATACAAGCTATAGAAGAAACAAAAGCATCCCTTACTTCACTTATGCTCGATTATAAAGTTACTGATTGCTTTTTGACTAATAGTAACATTCCTTCTTCGATGCCAAATACAGATGAAGGGTGGACATTATTTGGCTACTCTTTATTTTGGTGTTCCAAGAGAGAAATCAAAATAAATCTTAATTATGAAATCGAACAGATGTTGAATGAGATGAAACACGGTGATATACAATCTCGTGCAGACGCCATTAGAGGTCTGTCGGAATATCCTGAATTATTAGAGTATTACAACATTGCTGAGGATACACTTATTGAACGTTTGATAAAAGAATTTCAGGTGATATATTTTCATAAAAACAATGATGAGGTTTGTTGTAAATTTATTCCACCGTTTGTTAAGGACTCATCAGAACAAAATATTGAAATAGAAAAAAATCAAAATCAATACTGGCGCATAAAGATGCTTGATATTTTACAACAGATATACCCTGACAAAGAATACATTGACATCGAATTAATAGGTGTAAATATTGTTGATGACTTAGGTATTAAGCCGTTGGACTATAAATTGAAAATCGAAAAAAAGAATAGACATATACAGTGGATGTCTGATATAAACGCTTGGGTGAAAACAAGAATAGATTTTGAGTTGAGACCGGATTCTTGGAATGAGTATGTAGCAAAAATAGATGAGTTAAGAATAGATGCAAATGATTTGGTGTTAGATACTATCAAATGTATTGATGATTTGTATAAGAAAAAGAATCTTAACAAAGAACGTTGGGATAAGGTAGTATCAAAAATGCAAGTGTTTAGCAGACATGTTTTCGCTGAAAATAGATTGCCAAAATCAGCAGTTGATCCATATTGTTTACATACTGAAAGTACAAAAAAACTACCGTCAGGTGAAGATTATCCCTTATTACAATTGTTGTCTCTTGAAAAATACAAAAAGTTTAGGAAGTATTTGAGTGAAACATATACTTCACTAGAAAACTTTTACAATCAGTTTCAAGAAGTTTTAGTTGTAAGAGTAAAAAACGAATCTATAGATACTGTTAAAAATCCACGTTTAGCAATGTATAATTTATTTACTGCTGCAAAACATCTTCTTGATTTTCAACATGAATATCGTGCTTTGTTTTCAAGTTATAGTACATTGATGGATGATTTTGATATAGCGGAAATTCAAAATATGTTGACTTTAATGAATGTATGGAGGACGGTGTTAGATAATCCTATAAAGGGTTATGCGATTGCATACGATGCAAAACAAAAATTTAGAAAAGGCAAGGATTATTTTGAAAAAACCGTCTCAAACTTTAGCACTACCAGTGACTTCAAAGTACACTCTACAGAAACTCAAATATATATTTTGGATGAATTTGATTTACTTAGTGATTCTACATTGGAAGAAAACTATGCAAAAACAGTGTTATTACTGAGAAAAGCATTTTCAAACGCTTTGATATTTGATAGTAACAGGTGGTATGTTGAAACCCAGCAAAAGGAATTAGTATATGTTCCGTTGTTCAAAGGAGTTGCAATGGGTTCAGCTTTTTCTATTCCTATATATAGATTGTTAGATATGGATGAGTTAAAGTTGAGAGAATCTATCTTGCCATGCGAAATTGACGATACACTAATATATAACTTTTTGAATTTGCCGGCAGAAAGGTTATTGCTGTGGAAGGATGTTTTAGCTAATGTTGCAGGAGTAAAAGTGATTTTAAAACAATATTCTGAAGTTTATTTTTCTACTAAAAATGAATTGTGCGCCTTTGGTTTTGAAGCATATAAAAATGCACTTTTAACTGAATTAGATACTATGGTGCACAAAGGTGAAAAAAATAAACTTTTTGTAGAGGAACTGTTGAAAAAAGCTGATGATGAGAACAAAGAATATTTAGAGGTGGTTGCCTTGCTTCTTGATTCAATTGCTGAAATAAGAGATAAGATAGCAAACGAAGAGGAGGTTTCAAACGAAATTGATATTATAGAAAAAGTCGTTGGAGCTATGGTGCTTGTACAACCATTTGTAGCTGAAGTTTAAAAAGCGAACTTATAATGTTTTATTACGAAAAGAACATTGCTAAAAAGCGATGTTCTTTTTCTTATATACTGATAAAATATATCTAATCGTGCGATAGAATTTACCTGATTAGGAGATGATATTATAGAGGTGAAAACGAATGGAAAAAGAACAGTATATAGATGTCAAAAACTATATCAGGCAAAAGAACGGTTTATATTATGCAGTTATGGTTTATACAAATGTTAGAGGTGAGCGAAAAGAGAAATGGTTCCCAACCAAGCTTCCGGTAAAAGGCAACAAGACAAAAGCGGAAGCTTTTTCTCGAAAGATTCTTCGTGAATTTGAAATACCTCGTGAAGACTTATGCTATCACGAGGTAAAAGAAGATTCAGCTATAGATGAATCACAACCAATTGAACCGCAACTTCTGTCAGCGCTATTGGAAAAAGTGACTTTATCAGAATTATCCTCTGAACAAGTGGCTAATCTATTGTTTGCAGATTACATAAAGATGTATTTGCCTTTGACAAAAAAGAGGAAAAGACACATTGAAGAAACTACCTATGCCGGGTATTGTGAGAATGTTAGATATCCCATTGAACCGTACTTTAGGAAAAGAAAAATACGATTAAATGATTTATCTGCACAGGATATACAAGATTTTTATGATGTGCAGTTAGAACGGGTTAAACCGAATACTGTGATTCATTATCACGCAATAATAAGATTGGCATTGTGTTATGCTCGTAAGATGGGATATATCAAGGAAAATCCGATTGAACAAGTAGATAAACCAGAGAAAAACAAATTTATCGGAACTTATTATACACCTGATGAAGTAAATCAATTGATTTTTTTAACTAAAGGAACAAAACTTGAAATTGCTGCTATTTTTGCTTGCTTTTACGGACTCAGAAGAAGCGAATGTGTTGGTTTAAGATGGTCAGATTTTGATTTTGAAAATAATACTTTTACTGTTCAGCATAACGTGGTTTCTGCTATGGTTGATGGGAAGAAAAAGTTGCTTTTAAAAGATAATTTGAAAACTGCAGCAAGCGTTAGAACCTTGCCACTCGATTTGAATATAAAGAAAAGATTGATAGAGATTAAAGAAAATCGAAATCAAGGGAAAAACAAAGAATGGCGAGATTATGTTATGCTTGATGAATCAGGCTCGATAATTAAACCCGACTACATTACATATGCTTTTCGTAAATTGTTAATTGATAACAATATGAGGAGGATAAGATTTCATGATTTAAGGCACACTTGTGCATCTCTTTTGCTGAATAATGGGAAAGGTAGTATTACAATGAAAGATATACAGGAGTGGTTAGGACATAGCGACTATAAAACTACTGCAAACATTTATGCTCACTTAGATTTAAGTTCAAAATTACAATCGCTTAAAACTTTATCAAATATAATTGAAATATAACAATATAAGAGGTCTTGCTTATTTAGCAGGACTTCTTAATCATTCTTCGGGAACATACTTTGGGAATTTACTTATTTGAAATGCAAGTCACATTAAATTTCTTAGATTATATGCGTAGTTCGAACCCTTACCGAAGTGGTTTAATTGAATGGATTTCGAGTCAGGTCTATAATGACCACTTAGGTACATCTCCATACTTAATATAAAAATAACAATAAAATTTTACATAAGCTATTTCGAAAAAGGAGTTGAAAAATTATGATGTATAGTAAAAATATTACTGGAGAAAGGGGTGCTATTATGAATGCACATATAATGAACGCTTTATCAGGGGCAATAATGTCTCCAATTGTTGATAAACTATGCAAGAAAGTTTCAACCGATGAAATCAAAAATCTCCACAGCTCACTTGAATTTATGAAGGAAAATGAAATGACACAAGAAGCTTTTGCTGTGTTGCATATAATCATTAAGACTTCAGGTGTTGGAATTCCTAGTGAGTTTCAATGTATTGTTGATAACGAAAATCTACAAGCAGGCTTTATCGAGGAAGCCATTGCAGAATTGGAAGATATACTTTACGACTTAGAATAATATATGTTTTTTTACAAACTCCCACAGAGGCCTTGACAAAATACTTCTGTGGGAGTATAATGTAAGTGTATAACTCTACAGAAGTATGGAGATGACAAAATGAGTAAGTTAACAATATATCACGGCTCGCCTGAAATTATTGAAAAACCTCAATTTGGTAAAGGTAAAACCTATAATGATTATGGCAGAGGTTTTTATTGCACAGAGCATATTGAACTCGCAAAAGAATGGGCTTGTACCGAAGATGTAGACGGATTTGTAAATAAATATGAGATTGATATGTCAAACCTTAAGGTTTTAAATCTTTCATCTGATGAATATACCATTTTACATTGGCTTGCAATTTTGATGAGGAACAGAAAGGTTCGTTTATCAACCCCGGTTATGAAGCGTGGTCGTGAATGGCTTATCGAACATTTTATGCCCGACACAGAAGGCTACGATGCAATTATCGGATATCGTGCTGACGATTCTTATTTCTCGTTTGCAAGAGCTTTTGTTAATAACGAAATTTCTCTCAATCAGCTATCTTATGCTATGCGACTCGGCAAGCTTGGAGAACAGATTGTTTTAAAGAGTAAAAAAGCATTTGATGAGATTAAGTTTGTTTCTTATGAAGTTTGCGATAATACAATCTACTATGCAAAACGTAAAGCACGAGACGATGAAGCAAGAGAATCATTTAATGCTGAACTTGAAAAAGAAGATTTAAACGGACTTTATATGAGAGATATTATTCGTGAGGAGGTAACCCCTGATGATGCACGCTTACGATGAACAATATTTAGATGATGCAATGCGAAATCTTGGTGAAGCGGTAGATTATGCGGTCAATGCTTGTAGGATGAGTTTGCAAAAATTCTTTGATTTATTTGTTACAACGGGTTTTGCTACACAGTTTGGAAACGGCGTGCCTAAAATCATTTCGGGATTATCAGGAACAGAACTTGTTCACGAAATCATTGTAAAAGCTGGTATTGAACAAAGCCTACCGGAAGTACAGACAGAATATGATTGCTCTCCTGAATATTGGTGTGGGTGGATTATTGCTTACTATCAATGGCATACAGGCAAAACTTTTAGGGATATTTTTCAGCACATCTCTGCAGATGATATAGAAAAACTCTACCCTACACTCCATGAAGCCTCAGAAGAAAAGTTTGTTGATGTGGTAAATTCCATAATTGAGAGAAAAACCACAACAACTAAATTGCAGGAACTTCGTAAAAACATCGGCTATTCCCAAAGAGAACTTGCCGAAAAATCAGGCGTAAATTTGAGAACTCTGCAACAGTACGAACTCAAAGCAAAGGATATAAATAAAGCAGCAACAACCACACTTCTTGCACTTTCAAAAACTCTTGGATGTAAGATTGAGGATTTGATGGAGAATGTGTGAAATATAAATTAGTTTAATTTCAATAATAGTTAATACTAATGGTTATAAGAAGAAAGATTATGTGTACTTTTAGATGTTAAAAGAATGATGGAAAAATATATTCATATATTAGAGAAAAATGGTTAGTTTGTACTCCTGAAGAAGTAGTACGTCAAAATCTTGTTTGTAAACTTATCAATGATTATGGTTATCCTTATAACGAAGAAATCAAAAAAACAAGTCTTGGGGATTTTTATAAGTGAAATCTACAAAAGTTTGAGCGAAGAATAAAAAATATGATAATATTATAAAGACAAAAAATATTTATGATACGAGGAGAAATACAATGAACAGTATTGAACTTAAAACGCTGAATGAACTTGCTCAATATTCCTTTTTTATTCCTGCATATCAACGTGGATATCGTTGGACAGAGCAAGAAGTAAGAGATCTTCTAAATGATATTAACGAGTTTGTTCCGAGAGAAATAAATGAAACCGAAGAAAAAACATGGTATTGTCTTCAACCTATTGTTGTAAAAAGTCGAACAGAAAATGAGTATGAAGTAATAGATGGACAGCAAAGACTTACTACTATTTATCTAATTCTGCACTATCTTAATCAAGATTTTATAGAAAAAAGACGAGATAAATTGTTTTCTATAGATTATCAAACCAGAACTGATTCCAAAGAATTTTTACTGAACCCTGATGAAGAAAACGATAGTTGCATTGACTTTTATTATATGCATAAAGCATATCAAACAATCGACAGCTGGTTTAACAGCCTAGAAAATGATGCTTCGTTTGATAAAAACTATTACAGATCGAAGTTGAAATTTCATACTAAAGTTATTTGGTATGAAACGACGGAGGATAATCCTATAACCGTATTTACTAGACTTAATATTGGTAAAATTAGTCTGACAAATGCTGAACTAATCAAAGCGTTATTCTTGAATAGTTCTAATTTCAAGACCGGTAATGAAGATCGCATGAGATTACGTCAAATCGAAATTGCAAATGAATGGGATAATATTGAAACATCATTGCAAAATAATAAACTTTGGTATTTCTTAAGTGATGAGCAAAAAGAAGATAATCGCATTGAGTATATTTTTAACTTGATGAACGACTCAGAAGCTAAAGACCAGTATGCCACATTTAGATTTTTCTATGATAAATTAGCCGGCAAAACCGAAGATGATATGAACACACATTGGGAAATGATTCAGGCATATTATCAACGATTCAATGAGTGGTTTAGCGAACGTGAACTGTATCATAAGATAGGTTTCATACTGACTACAAAAATCGCAAAGGTAAAAGAACTTTATAACTGTTCTTCGACTTTGAAGAAAAGTGAGTTTGTTTTACATATCGACGAAATGATTAAACATTATTATCGAAATCAAAATCTATTTGATTTAGACTATGATAATAAGAACACCAGAAGCATTCTCTTATTATATAATATTCTCACTATGCTACAAAATGAGCACGATTCTTCTTACTTCCCATTTGATGATTTTAAACTCAACAAATGGAATATAGAGCATATAGCATCTCGAAAGGATTCAACATCTATTCCTATGACAAACAGAAGAGATTGGTTGTTAGATGTTAAATGTTATATTGATAAAGAACAAAAAGAGGCACCTGCTTTATTCAAAAAGATTGATGACATGCTTGAAAAGGAAACGCATAATAATGACGATAAATTTACAGTTTTATTTGATGAAGTTACTATTCATTTCAACCAATATATGAACGAAACAGAGAATATAGATGGAATATCCAATTTGACACTTTTAGATGAAAAAACTAACAAGGGCTATAAAAATGCGGTATTCCCACTAAAATGCAAATGTATCCTCACGTCGCTTTTGTGAAGCATTATTGGACAATGCAGTGATAGTAGATTCTGTGACAAATACAATTAGTGAGCAAATTCTCGACTCGAAGTGGTTTTTCATTTCTTGGAAAAATGATTCAACTATAAGAGCTATGCTAAGAACTATAGACACAATTCACTTTATTTTTAAAGACGTAGATAATATATGGAATTCGCTAGTGGGCAAAAAGAACATTGTTTTTCACTTGTTAATACTTGAAAATTTTGGACTTTCAGATGATTTATATATTAAGATGAATGCGAGAGGTCGTTTGCTTACTCCGTTTGAAAATCTAAAAGCTGAAATACAAGACATATCATCTAAAAATGGTTGGGAAGATTCAAGAAATGAAATTGATAAGTTCTCCTATAAGATTGATGGACGGTGGACACATTTTCTATGGCACAATTTCAGAAAAAATAATTCCGTTGATGAAGCACATATGAATTTTATAACAACAATCGTAATGGCGAAACTGTCTACAAGTCAAATTTTAAAAGGCGCTGAACGTATTGATATTATTAGAAAACTTAATGATAACAATTCATACAGAGAGCTGATAAAATATATTGATGAAGATACTTTTAATTACATCTACGATTCTTATGAGTTGTACTGCAATTTATTTGATTCTGATACGATGCCTTGTTTAACTATTGATATGTGGAGACATGAACCAGAAAATAATATCCTTTATCAGATTTTCCTTGGTTTAAACACTTCATATACACATAAAATTCTGTTTTTTGCTCAAACGGAATATTTGCGTAAGAATATTACAATTGACCATGAAAAATACGAAGAATGGATGCGTGTAGTACGTAACATCGTTTCTCGTGCAGATATTACCCCTGATGGCAAAAGAAATGATATTGTAAGAAGTCCTGAAACTTTTTATGGTGCAATTAATTTAGTTAATGAGTTGTCAGCTGGTTGCAACGATATTTATGCTTATTTAAGTACAAATTCTGTATCTTCATCTTTTGCACGCGAACAAATTAAAGAAGAGATATTAAAATCAAAAATTATTACAAAGACTCCAGAGAACACGGAACTTATACACAAAACTGAAGATAATGAGCTTTTAAGAGGTCGAATTACTTTTGCTTTAGAATGTGCAAACTATAACAAAAGTATAGATGAAATTGATTTTGAGCTTCTTGCTAAAGTTCAAACGGTGTTTGAAAATTACTTTAATAAAGACTTAGACACTCAAAATTTGGAATTTGATAAACTTAGACGAGCTATGCTTACAATAGAAGTTGATGGCAACTATCAGTATTATAATTATTGGTGGTCCTATTGGTATGCAGGAGAAGCAGACAAGAGAAAACTCTTTCCATTGTATCGAGAAATTGAGTATTTCATTGGATTAATAGAATTTAAAATGTATTTCAAAAAACTAGTAATACTTCTGATTACTCAAAGTTATGATGATATAATTTCTAATTTTGTTAAACCTGAAAACATGGAAAATTGGCAGTTCAGACTTATAAAAGAGAAAGAACTCTTATTTAACTGCAACTCGAAGTATATTGCCATACCAGAAGATAGAATGTATTGTTATTTGTTAAAAGGAAAACGACCGGCAGATACTAACGGATGCCAAAAAATTATGTAATTTATTTGTGAGGGGTATAATAAGATTCCAAATGCAAGCAACGCGCCATCTAAATCAAAATCCAAAATGTACTAAATTTGTACTGTTTTTGAATTGCAATTGACTGTCAAGGTATGTTACAATGTAAAATGTAAAGAGTATATGCAAACGGCGGCTGACAGATGTCAGTCGCTTTTGCTTTTTAAACGATCGATTATTCGGTCGTTTTTTTGTACTCAAAATTAATGTGAAAGAAGGTGGTGCGTATGATTGTAAGAATCTTTAAAGTGCTTTTGTAAAAAGTAGAGAGGTTGTTATTTTGGGGAAATTTATTTCATAAAATTATGAGAGGTGGTAAAAATGAATGATTTTCGTATGGAATACTACATAGACATTGGAGACGAGCAAAATATAAAGCTTTCAAGCTTAAATGAAAAAGATATGGAAGAGTGGAAAAAAGATATGGAATTACGCGCGCTTAGTGAATACTACAATAAAAAAATAAAAATAAAACAAAAAATTTGATTTTAAGAAGCGGTTTTGCTATAATTATTGTATGAATAAATAGTTGCCGTTTTTTTCTGGAAGGAGGATATTTTAGTGAAAGTAGCGGCAGCTTACATACGAGTTTCTACTGATGATCAGCTTGAGTACAGTCCTGACAGTCAGTTAGAAAAAATAAAACTCTATGCAGAAAGAAATCAAATTTTATTGCCTAAAGAATTTATATTTTTAGATGAAGGCATAAGCGGAAGAAATGCGAGCAAGCGACCTGCATTTAATGAAATGATTGGTCTTGCTAAACGCAAACCAAAGCCCTTTGATGTAATACTTGTTTGGAAATACAGCAGATTTGCACGAAACCGTGAAGACAGTGTTGTTTACAAGTCCATGCTCAGAAAAGACCTGAATATTGACGTTGTTTCAATCAGTGAAGATGTGGGTGATGACAAGATGTCAATCCTGTTTGAAGCAATGATTGAAGCAATGGACGAATATTACAGCATCAATCTTGCAGAAGAAGTTAAGCGAGGGATGACAGAAAAGGCAAAAAGAGGTGGCGTGTTATCAATAGCAGGATATGGATACAAAGTTGAAAACGGTAAATATGTTATTGTACCGGAAGAAGCAGAAATCATCCGTAAGGTTTTTAATGACTATGCAAATGGTAAAGGATTTTTATCTATTGCTAAATCTTTAAATGCTATGGGCATAAGAACACATAGAGGTAATCAAATAGAAAATAGGACAATCGAATATTGGCTCAATAATCCTGTTTACATAGGTAAAACTCGTTGGAATCCTGATGGAAAGTTATCGAGAAATTACACAGCAACAACTGCTATTATAACCGATGGACCGCACGAAGCTATAATTGATATGGAAACATGGGAAAAAGTTCAGGAGAAAATGCACGAGCAAAAAGTAAAGTACAGAAAATATTATGATCCTGACCGAAAAGAATTATCTCATTGGTTAGTAGGAATCGTCAGATGCGAAAAGTGCGGTGCCGTATTATCTAATCAAGGCGGATTTTATGGATGCTCTAACAGAAGTAGAGGGACTTGCAAAGGTGTTGGATACATAAAAACATCTAAGCTCGATGGAATTGTTTTAAATGCATTATCTGATGTGGCACTTCCAAATGTAAAACTTGCATTTGCTGAACCTGAAACTATTGAGCGTGTGGAAACAGAAGATGAAAGTTTAATTATTTCAACTCAGATACAACGATTAGAAATTCGTTTGGATCGTGTCAAATTGGCTTACGAGGATGGTGTAGATACTCTTCAGGAGTATAAGGCGAATAAAAAAAGCCTACTTGATGAAATTGCAAATTTGAAAGCCTTAATGAAGGAAAAGAAGGCTGAAGAACCACCAAAGACAGTTGAAAAAATAAACAAGAAGGAGCTTCGCAGATTAACAGATGTTTTGAAAGACGAAAGTGTAAGCAATGTTGAGAAAAACAAGGTAGCAAGGACTATTTTCAAAGAAATTGTTAAAGGTGGAGATGATGGAAAAACCATCAAATGTGTGTTTTGGAAGTAATGGATTTACTCAAACAATTGCCATCTGCTCCGCCGTATTGTGTGATGATAAGCTTTGCAAGCTTTGGGTTGGGATTGCAGATTTTTACGGGATATTCAAGCTTTTTTTCATATGCCCACATTTAAAAGTCACCTCCCGATCTGTCCCAGGGCCATGGGTTGCACAGCCAGTTCCAGTTTGTCTGCGAGGTTGAACCGGCGGTGAGCGGCCCGTAATTATTTGTATAGCTCGTTTTTTCCATATCAGCTTGGGCTTTTATTGAATTAAACAAATTGAGCGCCCGAATATCCGTCGGGTGCGTATCAAGATAAAGCGACAGGTCAATCAGCATAAAGTCCAGAGCGGCAATGTCTGTCAGCTGATTATCCCGGCTCGTCATACAATTTTCCATAACTGCTCCTTTTAGATAAGATATTTTGTATATTCGTCGACCAGCTCCGGAAAAATTGTTCCGTGAGCAAGCCCGCTTTCGGGGTCAAATACCTCTTTCATATTCTGAACAGGTATAAATACATTGCCGTAGCTTAAAGGAAACGGCAGATTTATCATTTCGCCCATGTGTTTTGCCTCCTGCATTTGTTTTTCATATTTATTATATTCTGTATAAACATTTGGTGTGAATTATAATCATAACCATTCAAGCTTGCGTAACGGGTCTTTAAGATATCAGAAGCGAAAAGTTTAACAGAATAATTTGTTTATTAGTGACTGTATTGCTGCGGAAATGTCAATAACAATCATTGCAGTGTTTTGCTTTATCAGGTATAATGATTATATAAATATAATATCAGAAAAAGGAGAAAAGAAAATGAAAAACGGGTCAGATCATGCGGCATTTTAATGCTTGTGCTATTGGTTTCGTTTTCAACGCTGACATTTATGCCGAAGGAGGCGGCAGCAGCGGTTGATTATGAAAAACAAAAACCCTTGCGCCTTTATTATGATGAAGAGGCGCCTTACGGTAATGAAACACCGGCTGAAATCTATGACTGGAAAAATTATGCGGATGACGGATGGGAAAAATGGTCTGTACCGCTTGGGAACGGCTATATGGGGGTTGTCGTATTCGGCAGAACTGCAACCGAGCGGCTGCAAATTACGGAGAACAGCATGTCTACCCCTTATCTCGGTAATTCTGTCGGCGGCGGGCTGACCAATTTCGGCGAAATTTACATGGATTTTGGTCACACCAACAGCAAGGTAACAAATTACAGCCGTGATTTATTGCTGGACGAGGGAACGGCTCATGTCAGCTATACCTATAACGGAGTTAATTACAGCCGTGAGCTGTTTGCAAGCTATCCGGACAAAGTAACGGTAGTAAAGCTGACTGCAGATCAGGCAGGAAAAATTGATTTTACATTAAGGACAGAAATTCCTTATTTAGAGGATTACTATGTGGATACCGAGCATGACAATGCATGGAGAGGCAAGACCGGTACGGTGACATCTGACGGCGATACCATTACATGGGCGGGAAAATTCGGCGCATATGAAGTGAAGTATGAAGGTCAGGTTAAGGTCATCCCGGAAGGGGGAACGGTTACCGCTTCGACAGATGCTAAGGGCAATGGCTGCCTGAAGGTTTCCGGAGCAAATACCGCTTATGTGATTATTGGTGTGGGAACGAACCACCCTGTCGGGGACAGTGCGATTTTTACTGCCGCGGATATTAAAACAGAACTGGCAAAATATCCGGCTCCCCATCAGAAAGTAACGGATTTGATGGCGGCGGCATCCGGGAAAACCTATGAGCAGCTGCTGGCAAATCATCAGGCGGATTACAAGGAATTATTCGGTCGTGTAAAGCTGGATTTGGGCGGAACCGACGGCGGCAAAACCACCGATCAATTGGTGGCAGACTATAAAAAAGGTACTTTTAATCATTATCTGGAGGCATTGTATTTTCAATACGGACGGTATTTGCTGATTTGCTCGTCCAGAAAAGGGACGCTGCCTCCCAACCTGCAGGGAATTTGGAATCGGTATAAAAACCCGCCGTGGTCTGCAGGTTATTGGCATAATATTAATGAGCAAATGAACTATTGGCCTGTTTTTAATACGAATCTGGCAGAATTGTTTGATTGCTATGTGGATTATTACAATGCTTATCTTCCGAAAGCTGAAAGAGATGCTGCAAACTGGATGGCTTCGGCACATCCCGGTAATGTGAATCTTCCGGGCGGATCAGGATGGTCTATTTCCACAGGTGCCTGGCCCTGCTCTATGTATATTCCCAACGGAGTCGGCAATAACGGCAACGGCACCGGCGCTCTCATGGCGAAGAGTTTTTCGGAATATTATGCGTTTACCCGGAACAAGGCAAAGCTGGAGGAGGTTTTATATCCGGCGGTGCTGGGAGCGGCAGTATTTATGACCAAAGTAATGGAGCCCCACGATGGGTTGCTATTGGCGGATCCTTCGGTTTCTCCGGAACAGCCGGTGAACGGTAAAGTAAGCGTCGGAACAGGCTGGGATCAGCAAAATGCTTACGAAATGCATAAGGACGCCATTGCATTGGCTCAGGTATTGGGCAAGGAAAATGATCCGGAAGTTAAAATGCTGGAGGAACGAATCGGTAAACTTGACCCGGTACAGGTGGGGGCTTCCGGTCAGATCAAGGAATACAGAGAGGAAAATAAGTACGGGGAAATCGGCGAGTACAATCATCGGCATATTTCTCATTTAGTCGGATTGTATCCCGGAACCATCATTAACGAAACAACACCGGCATGGTTCGATGCCGCCGCAGTTACTATGACCAAGCGCGGAGATAAGTCCACCGGCTGGGCAATGGCGCATCGGCTGAATCTGTGGGCGAGAACCAAACGGGGCGAGCGTGCATATGATTTATATCGTCAGCTGCTGCGGACAGGAACCAATAACAATTTGTGGGATGTTCATCCGCCGTTTCAGATCGACGGTAACCTCGGCGGAACCGCAGGCGTAGCGGAAATGCTGCTCCAGAGCCACGAAGGTTACATTGAACCGCTGGCGGCAATTCCGTCTGCATGGAATACGGGCAGCTATTCCGGTTTGGTTGCCCGCGGCAATTTTGAAGTAGCAGCTTCATGGTCGGGCGGACAAATGAATGAAATCCGGGTGACCTCAAAAGCCGGTGAGCAATGCCGGCTAAAATATTACAATGTCGGAAGCGCAACGGTTACTGCGTCGGACGGAAGTGCCGTTTCGGTGACGAAGGAAAGCGATGATCTGATCAGCTTTGCTACCAAGAAAGGGGTATCTTATACAGTAAGTGCAATTCCCAATTACACGGCGGTGAAGGCTCCGAGCAACCTTAAGGCTGTAACTGTTGAGAATAATTTGGGAAAAGTAAACCTGAGTTGGAGTGCGAGCGCAGACAGCGGTGTTACTTACTCGGTTTATCGGGCCGAGGAGAGCGCACCGGACTATACATTAATTGCTGAAAATGTAACCGGTTCTTCCTATACTTATACTCTTCCCGAGGCATCGATAGGAAAACAGGCAATTTATCGTGTTGCAGCGGTAAAGAACGGCCGCGAAAGCAAAGGGACGACTGTTCTGGTTGAGAAATTTGTTCCGGAATTACCGAGTTCAGTGAACGGCTATTTCTTCAGAAAAGGTGTTTTACAGGTGGTTTGTTCTCCGGCAAAGGGCGCATCGGGATACCGTTTGTATGAAAAACGAAACGGTAACTGGGAGCTGCTCCAAACCTCCCCTTATGCAACGATTATACAAGAGGGAGCAAACGAGGAAACCGTTTATGGAATTTCCGCCATCGCCGGACTTGAGGAAAGCCGGATCACAGAGGTGAAGCTTTCCGCCACCGATAATAAACTGCAGGATAATGTGCTGTTAAATCAGAAAATTACCGGCACAAAAACCGCTCTTAACGGGGCTCAGTATGCCTACAGCAATGCGGTAGACGGAGACCTTTCAACCCGTTTTGCTGCGGTAGATAACAGAAACCCGAACACGGTTACCGTCACCTTAGACGGAGCTTATTTATTGCATACTTTGCGGGTTTATGAATTTATTCCGAAAGAGGGGGGAACCCGCTCTGACAATACCAAGGTTAAGGTCAAAGAAAACGGGAGCTGGAAAACAGTAATAGAAGGAAAAAGCTTAGATGTATTTACGAAAGCCGGTCAGTGTACCTCCATTCCGTTAAATAATGCAATTGCTACAGAACTTCGCATTACTTTTGAAAACAAAAACGGCGCACAGGCGGCATCTGCCAGCATCTGGGAGCTGCAGTGCAGCGGAATAAAGCTTAGTCAGGAAAGCGTTGATGTCCCGGTTTCCAATGACAATGTACTGTTAAATCAGAAAATTACCGGCACAAAAACCGCCTTCCAGGGGGCTCAGTATGCCTACAGCAATGCGGTGGACGGAGACCTTTCAACCCGTTTTGCAACAGTAGATAACAGAAGCCCGAACACTGTTACCGTTTCTTTAGACGATACTTATTTATTAAACACTTTGCGGATTTATGAATTTGTTCCGGGAGAGGGAGGAACCCGTTCGGATCATACCAAGGTTGAGGTTAAAGAAAACGGGAGCTGGAAAACGGTAGTAGAAGGAAAAAGCCTGGATGTTCTCACTGCAAACGGTCAGTGTACTTCTATTCCGTTGAATAATGTCGCTGCTACAGAGCTGCGCATTACTTTCGAAAACAAGAACGGTGCAAAAGCCGCCTCGGCAAGTATTTGGGAACTGCAATGCAGCGGGTCAAAAGCGGATGAGATCAACCTTTTACTGAATCGCTCGATTAGCGGTACCCAAACAGAAGCCGCCGGTTTTTCTTATCGGAATGCGGTAGACGGGGATCTTTCTACTGTCAGCAAAGTGGAGGATTCTGCAGATCCTTATTCGATGACCGTGGATTTTGAGGGATTATGTTTATTGGGCACACTGCAAATCTTCGAAGAAAATGATGCGGCTCAGACCCGTTCCGGAAAAACTAAGATAGAGGTTAAGCTGAACGATACCTGGCAGACCGTGACAGATAATCTTTCCTTGACCAATGACTTCGATGCCGGAACATCGGTGGATATGGGCAGCCGGCTTGCAAGCGCACTGCGGCTGACATTTCAAAATACAAGCGGAGAGGCAAAATCGGCCATAATTCGGGAAATTAAATGTACCGGTACGGCGGTAGCGGCGACAAGCGATAAGTATACCTTGAATCAAGCCCTGCTGCGTGCTGCTTCCGTGGATGAAACTCAGTTGAACGGCGCACAAAAACAGGCTTGGCAGACTGCATTGACAAGAGCACAAAATGCAATGAACAATCCGATTGTTTCCAAAACAGAGGTAACTCGGGCGGCAGAACAGCTGCGGGAGCTTGCTGACGAATTTAGCATAATCAGCTCAATTAAGCCTGTTACGGTTACCTATACCGCAAACGGAACCGTCAAGGTCAACGGGAAAGATTTTATATCCGGCAAAACGGAAGAACTTGATGTTACAGACGGTTTAACACTGACGATCACGCCCGATTCCGGTTATATGATTTCGCATGTGAAGGTGAACGGGCAGCCGGTGATACCGCAGGACGACGGAACGGTTTTCCTTTCTCCCGTTACCGGTGAAACCAGGGTTGAGGTTGTATTTGATGTTTATGCGGAACGGCACCCCGAAGTAATTGCACAGCCTTCTTCTGATATTTTTACAAATATAAACGGAACACCCACCATTTATGCATACAGTAAGCTGAATCAGTTTGATACAAAAGAAACGATTGCTTACGGAATACGAGTGTGGAATAAGAATAATGCGGCTGCTGTGCTTCAGCTTCCCGTCCGTGATCCCGGGAACGGAGAACCGGCGGCTGCGGTTCCCGGGCATACATATACAATAAAGATGTACGGTCCGGCAATTGTACCGGAGGATACTTATGTTGTGCAGCCCTATGTCGGGGATGCAACCGGCGAGGAAACCGAATTGACTTATAAGGAATAAAATCAGATGAGCGGCAGTAAAAGCATTGCTTTTACTGCCGCTCGGTTTATGTAATAGTTTTTAAAATATTTATTTTTTTCGTATTGATAAAATTGCCGCTTCCGCGCAGTGTATGCCGTCGGCTGCGGCGGAAACGATTCCGCCGGCGTAGCCGGCTCCTTCGCCGCAGGGGTAAAGCCCTGTGCAAAGCGGCGAGCATTTATTTTCGTTTCTTATAATCCTTACGGGTGACGAGCTTCTGGATTCAACGCCGGTCATTACGGCATCGCTTCGGTCAAATCCGTCAAGGCGTCTGCCGAGGTCGGGAATTGCGGCTTTAAGCGCAGCCGCCACCTCATCCGTAAGGCATTCCCGAAGGTCACAAAGCGTGAAACCCGGCTTATATGTGGGGCATATGCTGCCGAGGGCACGGCTCTCCCTGTCTGCCAAAAAGTCGCCGACCAGCTGCACAGGCGCTTTATATCCTCCTCCGCCCAAGGTATAAGCCGCTCTTTCCATGCGCCGCTGAAGTTCTATTCCCCTTAAGGGGTTACCTGAAGAGTCCGGCGGAATACCGACAAGCAGTGCGCTGTTTGCATTTTCTCCGGCTCTTGCAAATTCGCTCATTCCGTTGGTTACGAGCATCCCTTCCTCCGACGTCGCCGGAACTACCTCTCCCCCCGGACACATACAAAATGTATAAACTCCCCTGCTTCCGGCGTGCGAAACGAGTTTATACGATGCCGCCGGAAGATTTTTGTATTCTTCGCCGTAACACGCAAAGCCTATGTCTTTTTGAAGGTGCTCTATGCGCACGCCGACCGCAAACGGTTTCTGTTCCATGGGAAATCCGCTTGCATAAAGTGTTTTAAAGGTATCTCTCGCGCTGTGCCCTACGGCAAGAATTGCCGTATCCGTTTCGATATAATCTCCCGATACAAAAACACCCTTAAGCTTGCCGCCGCCGGCATCAAACCCGGTAACCCTTGAGCGGAACCGGACTTCGCCGCCGAGGGAAATTATGCGGTTTCTTATATTTTTGACCACCAGTTTAAGATTATCGGTGCCGATATGCGGCTTTGCAAGATAGAGTATTTCCTCCGGTGCGCCAAAAGCGGCAAAGGTTTCAAGCACAAAGCGGCAGGCTTTGTCTTTGATTCCGGTTGTCAGTTTGCCGTCCGAAAAGGTCCCGGCGCCGCCTTCGCCGAACTGAATATTGGATTCGGGATTTAAAATTCCAAATTTTTTTAATTTTTCCACATCCTCGCTGCGCTCATCAACGCTTTTTCCCCGTTCGAGAACAATCGGGCGCGCTCCGCCCTCCGCCAATATAAGTGCCGCAAACATCCCCGCGGGACCGAACCCGATTACAACCGGGCGCTTTTTGAAGTCCGCCGTCATATATTCATAATGAAATTCTTTGGTTTCGGCGACATCTTTAAGCTTCAGGTATTTTTTGCTGTTTTTAACCTCCGCATCGACGGAATATATGTACTTTATATCGTTTTTTCTGCGTGCGTCTACGGATTTTTTCGCAATTTTATATGAAACAACATCATCGGCTGCGGCTCCGAGTTTTCGTATCAGCGCCGATTTTATATCGCTGTCATGAATCGGCAGTTTTATGTTTGAAACCCTAATCATCTGCAGCACTCCTTCCGGCGGTAATTCCGCTTGCCCATGCCCAGTGAAGGTTGTAACCTCCGCAGTCGCCGTCAACATTCAAAACCTCGCCTGCGGCAAAAAGCCCGGGTGCAAGCTTAGATTCAAGGTTTGTATTAAACTCGTCCGTTGCTGCGCCGCCCGATGTTACCTGAGCATTTTCCCAGCCGTTGGTGCCGATAACATCAAAACGGAAATCCTTTATGATTGCTGCCAGATCGCCGAGCGACCGTGATTTGGCGCGCTCCGAAACAGCTGCGCCGAGGTGACTGTGAAAAATTCCCGTAAACGGATGTTCCGGATTTCTGCCCCGAAGGCAGGGCATTACATTGTCAAACTGCGGCAGAAGGTCAAGCGAAACCGCAATTTCGCCCGACAGCGAGCCGACCTCTGTCGAAAGATTAAAAATCGGAATTCCCGAAAGGCCGTAGTCTGCAAACTGAATTTCGCCGTATTCCTGTTTTATGAGCTTTCCGTCGCACAAAAGGCGTGCATTGGCATATGCGCGGATTCCTTTAAGTCCTTTCATCTGTTCTCTCTTGCATCTGAGCTGAACAAGCGACGGATGAAGCGGCGTGATTGTATGCCCGAAGGACGAAAGAAGCTTAAAGCCTGCGCCGTCCGCCCCGAGTGCCGGAGCAGCCTTGCCGCCGGCGGTTATGATAAGCCTGTCCGCACCGTAGCCGATTTTATTCACATTTTGAAACGAGAAGCGCCCCATTCTCCGCCCGGCGTTAACTATTGTGCAGTTATTTATTATTTTAACTCCCATACCAAGCGCCTTGAAGCGCAGTGCGTCCAGAACGCTTGCGGCATGATTGGAATACGGATAAATCCTGCCGTTTTCACATCTTGTTATGATTCCGCAGCCGGAGATAAAGCCTTCGGCATCGGCAGAGGCAAGCACTGCCGATACGAACTTTTTGTCCCCGTGAAAATGAGATGCGTCAAGGTCGGTATTTGAAAGATTACACCTGCCGTTCCCGGTGGAAAGAATCTTTCTTCCGACTCTGTCGTTCTTTTCATATATTGTCACATCGGCGCCGTGCTCCGCCGCAGTAATTGCCGCCGCAAGCCCTGCCGCTCCGCCGCCGATAACAGCTATTTTTTTCATGTCTTTACAGCCCCTTCGGATCTTAATAACACTATTATACTATAAAACTCACGAAAAAACAATAGGCGGCTTTTATTTCTTGACATAAATGCGGTTTCGCTGTATAATTTAGTTTGGGAGTGATATTGTGTTAAAATTGAATGCGCTCAAACTTTTGGAGGAACGGGGAAAAACCAAGTATTGGCTTTACAAACAGCTCGGAATGAGTTATCAGAATTTTACCAATATGATTAACAACCGTACAAAATCGGTAAGATATGAAAATCTTGAGGCAATGTGTTATATTCTTGATTGCCGCATTGACGAACTTCTGATTTTTGAGGATGAATAAAATCTGAATTTGGCGGAAATTGCAGAATAATTGCCGGAATTGGTGTATTAATTGAAGATTAAACCGCTTTACATTTGCGCCGAAATGTGGTAAAATATAAATAATGTAATATTTTTTAGAGGTGAAATATGAGGATTCTTGCAGTCGGTGATATAGTTGCGGGTCCGGGACTGGACAGGCTTAAGCAGAGTCTGCCGAAGTTGAAAAGGGAAAAACAGGTTGACCTTTGCATAGTCAACGGTGAAAATTCCGCAGGAGGCAGAGGCATAACAAGAGATGCGTTTGACACAATAACCGCTTACGGTGCGGATATTGTGACCATGGGCAATCACACATGGGACAATTATCAGATATATCCGCTGTTTGACGACCCGAGGGTGATAATCAGACCGGCGAACTATCCGCCCGGAGCTGCCGGATGCGGATATGTGGAATACGACATGGGCAGAGAATCGGTTTGCGTGATTAATCTTATGGGCAGGGTGGCGATGGAACCGCTTGACTGTCCGTTCAGAGCGGCTGACGAAATTCTGAAAAAGGTCACTTCAAAGATAATTATAGTTGATTTCCATGCGGAGGCCACAAGCGAAAAAGTGGCTATGGGCATGTATCTTGACGGGAGAGTTTCCGCCGTTTTCGGTACGCACACCCATGTTATGACGGCGGACGAGAGGATTCTGCCGGGGGGCACGGGCTATATCAGCGACATAGGCATGACGGGCGTAATCAACTCTGTTATCGGCATGAAGCCCGAGGTATCTTTGGGGAGATTTCTTGAAAAAACGCCGCATAAATACGAGGCTGCAGTTGGGGAAACTATGCTCAATGCGGTGCTTTTTGATATTAATTCGGAAGGGAAATGCACTTCTTTGGAAAGGATAATCGTACAATGATAGAATTCGCTTCAAAAAACGGGCTTGACGGATTTTTTTCGGACATTTTGCCCGTTCCTCACATATTCACTTCAAGGCTCGGCGGACGGAGCACCGAAAAGCCGTTTGCTTCGCTTAATCTCGGGGTCAACACAAAAGACCCGCATTATCGCGAGAACTACGAAATCGTGAAAAAGGCTATGGGCTTTGATAAAATTGTATTCACAAAGCAGTTGCACACGGATGTTGTGGAGGTTGTAGACGAAACCAACGCCGCAGACTGTAAAAATTCTTTTGATTACGGTGTGGATGGCGTTGTAACAAACCGAAAAAACCTTGCGCTTTGCGCCTTTACGGCTGACTGTGTTCCGGTTTTGCTTTATGACCCCACTCTTGAGGTAATAGGCGCGGTTCATTCCGGCTGGAGAGGGACGGTCAAAAAAATATCGGTCAATGCGGTGCAACTGATGGAGGAGCGCTTTGGCTGCAAGCCGGAAAATATAATTGCGGCAATCGGTCCTTCGATAGGGAAATGCTGCTTTGAAATCGGCGCTGATGCTGCCGTAATGTTTGAAGATTCACACCCGAAGGCTTACGGCGATTTGGTTAAGCCATGCGGCGACAAGTTTTTTGCGGATGTTGCCGGGTTTATCGAAAATGATTTGAAAGATTGCGGTTTGGTGAAAATCGACAGAAGCACCGTTTGCACAAAATGCAGAAACGACCTTCTGTTTTCGCACCGATGCGGCGACGGCGGAAGGCAGTGCGGATTTATTATGATGAAGGGGTAATACTATGGACAGCTATTTTAAAAACAGAAGAATATGCTTTCTGGGGGACTCGATAACCGAAGGCATAGGTGTAAACCCTGACAAGCGGTATTTTGATATACTTGGTGAAAAGCTTGGGTTTGAGGCATGCGGCTACGGCGTGAACGGTTCTAAATATATCGGGCTTCTGAATCAAGCGGAGAGAATGCATGAGGACTTCGGCGGTGATGTTGACGCGGTTTTCCTTCTTGCCGGAACGAATGATTTTAACGGAAACACGCCTCCGGGCAGCTGGTTTTCGGAAACGGTAGAACCCTTTGAAACAAACCGTGATGAAATCGGAATCACTTCAAGAACCGCACTTTTTAAGAAAAGAAGTTTTGATATGAATCCCGAAACATTCAGAGGGAGCATTAATACGGTTCTTTCCTATTTAAAACACCATTATGCGGAAAAGCAGATTGTGCTTATGACTCCGCTTCACAGGGCGTATTCGTTTTTCGCCAACGATAACATTCAGCGCGATGAACTGTATTCAAACGAAATCGGATATTTTATTGACGATTATGCGGAGGATGTGCGGAAAGCGTCCGAAATCTGGTCAACCGAGCTTATAGACCTTAACCGCATAAGCGGTCTGTTTCCGCTTTTTGATGAGTCTGCGGTGTATTTTGCAAACAAGGATACCGACAGGCTTCACCCGGGGAAGCGCGGTCACGAAAGGCTTGCCGAGGTAATCGGAAGAAAATTGCAGTCAATAGCATTATTTTAATACAGGGAGGTACTTTTTATGAGCAACATCTGGCACGATATTAACCCGAAAAGAATTTCGCCCAAGGATTTCATTGCGGTAATCGAAATCCCGAAGGGCAGCAAGAAAAAGTATGAACTGGACAAGGAAACCGGCTTTATCATACTTGACAGAATTCTTTATACTTCAACGCACTATCCGGCAAATTACGGCTTTATCCCCAGAACCTACGGCGATGACAACGACCCCCTTGATGTTCTGGTGCTGTGCTCGGAGCAGATTGAGCCGCTCGCGCTTGTAAGATGCTACCCGATCGGCGTTATGAAGATGATTGACAACGGTATGCGTGACGAAAAAATCATAGCCATTCCGTTTAACGACCCCAACTACAACTGCTACAAGAGCATTAGGGATTTGCCCATTCATGTTCTTGATGAAATGAAGCACTTTTTCAGTGTTTACAAAGAGCTTGAAAATAAGGAAACCGATGTAAACGCCCTTGCCGATGAGGCAGAGGCTGCAGAGGTTATCGAAAGCGCAATGGACAACTATATCAATAAATTCCAGAAGTAATTCTATTGAATTTTGACTTTTTGGCGGCATATTACACGGTGCATGAAAATTACCGTTATTGCCGTGATGACAAACGATATTGCCGAGAGAATCTGCTGTGCATAAACATGAAAGCCGAAAACTTCGTTTCCCGCCGCCTGGACAAGACTGACGATTTTTCCGCCGGCGAGGGACGCGGCAAAACCGAAAATTCCGCCCAGACAGTTCTTTATTGCCATTGCCTGGGTGATGTAGGCGGAGTTGACATAACTGTAGGTGATATTGAAGTTGTTTGCGTTTATTCCGGCAAACGAAGCGTTGTAAAGAACCGTGAATATAACTATCAGAAACCATCTTGACGGTGTTGTAAATATATTCACAAAAAACGCTGCGGCAGCCAGAATCAGCCCTGCCTCAAAACCTTTTGCAAACGAACGCTTATCGGAGTAGATTCCGAAAGGCCTTGACAGAACAAGCCTTGCGCCGTTTGCTATCATATTAATAACCTGAACCGCCGCAACCGTAAGCATAAGGTCGGCGGTTTTGTATACTCCCATAAACCCGATTGAAAAATATCTTGCGCTGTCACACAGCACGGCGAGGATAACAACATTCCTGAAAGCTTTGTTGCCGAGAGTATTCTTAATCACATCGCCGAATTTCTTTGTTTCCGTGCCGTCCTGCGATGCATCTTCACGCCTTATAAGAAGCAGACATATAAAATCGCATATGTTTAGCAGCAATATCGCAGCGGCTATGAACAAAAATCCGCCCGTCAGATCTCCCTGCGTTTCAAATCGGTCTATGATTTTGCCTGCAGCAATCGAAAACAGTATTCCGCTTATAAGCGAAACCATTTCCTTTACGGCGGAATATTTTGCCCTGTTTGTCGGCGCAACCGACGAATTTGCCCACTTATAACATATTGAATTGACAAGGTAAAGCCCGACATATCCGAGCAGTATGAATACGATTACAAGCGCAGTCTTTGCCGATTTGCCGATGTCAAGAAACGGAACTATGTAAAGTAGCATGAAAAAAACATTGCTCAGCGTTTTTGAAACTATAACCAGCCGCTTTGTTTCTATCTTAAGCCGCAGCAGAAACAGCGAAAAAAAGTCCGTTATAAAAACAAGCGATATGAATGACGATATTATTCCGTTCAGCGCATCGCTTACGCCGATTGACGACAAAAGCTTTGCCAGAAATGCGTCCGATACAAGGAGCGCAACAAAATATTCAAATGTGCATTGAAGAAGATACGCCTTCCTCGAGCGTTTGTATTCGGGTGTGTTGAAATCTGTCATGGTATATTCTCTCCTTCGGCAAATATTATATAATATATTCTGCGGCGTGTCAATAACGCCGGAAACGAAAAGTTTTCGTAAAATATGTAATATCTGTTATTTTATTATGTGTTTTTTAATATTAATTGTTCGAGCGCATTGACTTGCCGTGTGAGCCGGTTGTATAATGACATTAATGAAATATTTTGAGGAGGTTTTCCTATGAAAAGATTTATTGCCGCGGTATCGGTATGCGTTATGGTTCTTTCAATACTCTCGGCTGTTTCTTTTGCCGCAGAACTGAAAGTAACCACTGTTACAAAGAACAGCACTTTTTCAAGCGTCGTTGACGGGGTTAACCTGACTGCAAAAGCAGATTCGAATGCCAGGATACCTACAGATTTTTCGCTTAACAGCGACAACAGTGTGACATGGTCCAATTTAAGAAAAAATGATAATGCTATAGCCGAAACAAGAATTGAGGTTTCGTTTGCAAACAAACTTAATCTCATTAAAGGCAGAAAGTATCAGTTTGACCTTGACCTCGGCGCAGCGGATGAAAACGGTAATGCGGTTTCAAATATCGAAATGTACTGGCTCAGCGAGGACAGCACATGCAAATTCGCAAAGTACGGACCATATGCCGATATAAGAAGTTTAGGCGATACGGGCAGAAGCGTAATTAAATCTTCGTTTGCGGAAGCAGCGGAGAACGGCACAATGAAAACCATAAAGTTTCTTAATAAAGCTTTGAAAACCGATGCTTCAGCTGTAAGATTTTTAACACTTTATTCGATTTCGGTTAACGAGCAGATAACCTATTGCGATACGGAATTTACAATCGGTGCAAACGGTTCGGCAAAAATAGCAAGCTATGCCGATCTTGACGGTGAAAATGCGGTTTCCGATGTCGCCCTTTCAGACGGCGATGTGAAGCAGTTTGAGAAATATTCCAAACCTTCGTTCAGTGTTTCCGCCGATGAAGGGTATGTTATAGATTCGCTTTCGTTTGGTGACAGCGAAATTTCTGCTGCAAGCGGATTGGCAAGCTACGCCTTTACAGCTTCCGAAATATCCGGAGTTTCAAGCATGGCTGTAACATTTAAAAAGAAGGGTTCGGTTGAAGAACGCAAGAACTTTGCATACATTACGCTTTCCGGCAACAAGACCCTTTACGCAAATGAAGCTGCAAATGCTAATATTTCAGTAAAAGGCTATGATGCGGACGGAAACGAAACCGTCCTTACCGGCAGTGAATTTCTTACATATACAACTTCAAATCCGCTCACCTTTACTGTTGATTCGGGCGTTGTAAAGAGCACTGATAAGTTCGGCATGGCTATTATTTCCGCAGAATATGAGAACAAAGACGGCACAAAAATTAAGGCTTCGGTTATATTCCAGCGCGCAAGCAACGCTAAGCTTTTCACGCAGCAGAGTTCTTTTGAAGGAGAATATAATTTCTTTACAGATACACCCGGTCATGTTGACGGCTCAACCCGGTGCCTTGCGTGGAACGGATGTGCGGATTCGTGGCAGCTCAGAGCATATGATGGCGCCAATAATCAGGCCTCCGGCTTTAATTGGAAAACCAATAATCGCAGAGTTATGACCGGTTGGTTTTATGATGACGGTGAAGCTGCTTCCGGACCGAAATTCACAATGTTTTACAAGAACTTCTATGAAAAGGATAATACAAAGGCGTTTAATTATTCCGAAGGTGTAGGTACTGCTTCCGCAACAGCGTACGGTGTTGATGGCACTGGTGTAATTCCGAGAACCAAGGGCTGGCACCAGATTGTTGTAACAATAGATACAAGAGGCGTAAAAAATGTTTATATTGACGGTGTTGTTGTTAAGAGCAGTCAGCTTAACCTTAACTGCGCAAATGTAACGGGATCGGCAGATTTGAAAAACGGCGCAAGCTATATTGAAATGAGATCCGCTAACAACGGAGCTAACCCCGGATGGCTGTATGATGATTTCTCGCTTGCCGAATATACCAATATCAAGCCCGAATACTCGGTAAAAATCAATGCCGAGGGCGGAAACATCAATGCGGACGGAGCATCAATAGGCGACGGCAAGAGCGCCGAAATCATAGCTGAAAACGGGTCGGCTCTTAAACTTTCGTGTGACAGCGGTTTTGAAATAGTATCGGTTGAAAGAGTGGATTCTCTTGCGCTTACGGAAGGTTCAAACGAGGCCGTTTCGGTAGGCGCTTCGGAATACAACATAACCGGTATATCCGATGATCTGATTTATAATGTTGTTGTTAAGAAGCTTTCGTCGGAACCGTCGGTTTCCGCGGATAGCAATATTATCAGCTCAACCGCATCGTTTACTTATGCAGGTGCGGACGGTGAAGTTACCGTTCCCGAAGGAACACTATCGCTTGTTACATACGCAACGCTTGAAAGCGCAGATGCCGAAATCACAGAATGCGGTTTTGAAATCTCGATGTACGAAAACGGCGCACAGGTGGGCGAAGCGCTTAAACTTGCGGCATATGCCGTACCGACCGGCAACGGACAGTACGCAATCAGAACCTTCGGTGCGGGCATAAAGAGCGGTGCCGAGTACAAAATAAGACCTTACATTGTGGTTGACGGCAACACCGTTTACGGTGAGTATGTTTCGAAGGCTGCATGATTTTTGAATGACAGACAGCTCCTGCCGTTTTAGGCGGGAGCTGTCTTTTAAAATAAAATTAATGTATTGATTTTGAGTGCTTTTTTTGGTATAATAATTACATAAACCTACGGAAGGAGCATTTTGTATGTGTGACACGGTTTATTCTGTTGACGAAATCAAAAGTGCATTGCAGCCTGTATTCGTGAGGTATAATGTAAAAAAGGCCGTTCTTTTCGGCTCGTATGTCAAAGGACTTGCAAACAAAGAAAGCGATGTTGACCTGCTCCTTGACAGCGGACTCCGCGGTTTGAAATTCGTCGGTCTGATTGAGGATGTAAGAGCCGCACTTGATAAAGATGTCGATGTTTTTGACAAAACACATATAATCCCCGACTCGAAAATATCTTCGGAAATTCAGAAGGACGGAGTTGTGATCTATGAAGAATAAAATAATTGTTGAAAAAATATTAAAATATATTTCGAAAGTTATTGATTATACAAAAAATTCAGAGTATGATGATTTTATCGGTAATTCGATTCTTGTGGAAGCCTGTGTTTTTAATCTCAGTCAGATAGGTGAACTTGCAAATAGAATTGACAAGGATTTTGAAGAAAATCACAAATCCATTCCTTGGCGTGTTATGTATGGGCTTCGCAACAGAATAGTCCACGATTACGAAGGTGTGAATTTCGTTCTTATATGGGATATTGTCAAAGATGATTTGCCCGAATTATATGAACAGTTGGATAAATTGTATAAAACTATTTAGAAAAAAAGAGACCGGTTTACCACATTAAATAACTATATTCGTAAAATTTGAAAAAATGCACAAAAACCCTTGACAAACGGCTTTAAATGTGGTAAACTAATGATTGCCGCATAAGCAAGGTTTTTAAATCCTTTCGGGTACCTTTGGCTTAGCGAGTTTGATTAAAACAGGAGGTGCAGCATTATGTATGCTGTAATCGAAACAGGCGGAAAACAGTATCAGGTTAAGGTCGGCGATATTATTAATGTCGAAAAATTGGGTGTTGACGAAGGTGAAAAGGTTACTTTCGATAAGGTAATCGCAGTATCCGGTGACGACGGTTTCAAGTGCGGTGCTCCTTATGTGGACGGCGCAAAGGTTGAAGCTACGGTTCTTAAAAACGCTCGTCTTAAAAAGATTATCGTTTATAAGTATAAGCCGAAAAAGGGTTATCACAAAAAGCAGGGTCACCGTCAGTACTTCACAAAGGTTAAAATCGAAAATATCGGTTAATCATAATGATAGAAGTAAGGCTTCATAAGAAGAAGGGCAGAATATTTGCCTTTGAGCTTTCGGGTCATTCGGGCTATGCGGATGCGGGCAGCGACATTGTGTGCGCAGCAGCGTCAAGTGCCGCCCAGTTTGCAATCCTCGGCATTGAGGATACCGAAAAACTTCGCTGCGAATATGCGGTTTTTGACGGCGGTATTGAGTTTTCGCTCTTCGAGCCGTCGGATATTGCGCAAAGCTATCTTGAAACGCTTGAGGTTTTTCTCGGGCAGCTTTCGCAGCAGTATGACAAATTTTTAAAAATAACGGTAATGGAGGAATAATACCATGTTTACTATTAATATTCAGGCGCTGGCTCATAAAAAGGGTGTCGGCAGCACAAAGAACGGCAGAGATTCCGAATCCAAAAGACTCGGCGCTAAGCGTGCGGACGGTCAGTTCGTTCTCGCCGGCAATATTCTCGTAAGACAGAGAGGAACTAAGATTCATCCCGGAACCAATGTTGGTATCGGCAGCGATGATACTCTCTTTGCACTCATTGACGGCAAGGTTAAGTTCGAGCGCAAGGGCAGAGATAAAAAGCAGGTTAGCGTTTATTCAATCGCTCAGTAATTGCGTGTTCGCCACTCATCAGAGCAGTGGTTAAAGGGGCTGCAGCAAAATGAATTCACGGGAGGTCTTGCGCCATCCCCCTATATACTTGTGCCTTCCGCTCCCTGCGGTCGGGTGCATATGGGGCGTTGGCTTTGAAAATCTTTTGTGTGTTCCTTTTGCCGCAGTCCCTTTTTTGATTTGGAGGTATGTCTATGGCAGTGTTTACAGACACGGCTCAGCTTGAAATAAAAGCCGGGAACGGCGGCAACGGCTGCGTTTCGTTCAGGCGTGAAAAGTATGTTGCGGCAGGCGGTCCGGACGGCGGCGACGGCGGCTGCGGCGGAGATGTTATATTTGAGGTGGACGAAAAACTGACCACCCTTATGGATTTGAAATATAAAAAGAAATATGCCGCCGAACGGGGCGGCGACGGTACGGCAAAAAAGTGTTTCGGGAAGGATGGCGCCGACCTGGTTATCAAGGTTCCGGAAGGGACGGTCATCAAAGATGCGGTTACAGGGCTTGTTATTGCCGATATGAGTTATGACTGCAAGCGTTTTGTTGCCGCAAAAGGCGGCAAGGGCGGCTGGGGTAATCAGCATTTTGCAACGCCTACAAGGCAGGCTCCGGCTTTTGCAAAAAGCGGTCTTCCCGGCGGCGAACGAACAGTTATTCTGGAACTTAAGCTTTTGGCGGATGTCGGGCTTTTGGGTTTCCCGAATGTCGGGAAATCAACGCTTTTGTCAGTTGTAAGCGAAGCTAAACCCAAGATTGCAAATTACCACTTTACAACGATTATACCGAACCTCGGCGTGGTTAAGAGAAACGGCGGCGTCAGCTTTGTTATGGCAGATATTCCGGGAATTATCGAGGGTGCGCATGAGGGCGTGGGACTCGGGCATGAGTTTTTGCGCCATGTTGAAAGAACAAGGCTTCTTATACATGTGGTTGATGTTTCCGGCAGCGAGGGCCGTGACCCCATAGAGGATTTTGATACCATAAATGCGGAACTTTCAAAATACAGCGATTTGCTTTGCGAGAAGCCGCAGATCATTGCGGCGAACAAGACAGACCTTTTGTTTGACAGAGAACCGTTTGAACGGTTCAAAAACGAAATGGAAGCAAGGGGATACAAGGTGTTTGAAATCAGCGCCGCAACGAGAAGCGGCGTCGACGCGCTTATGGACTACACGGCGGAAATGCTTTCAAAGCTGCCTGTTCCGAAGCTTTATGATGTTGAGGAAACCGCTCCGGCGGCATTCGACAACAAGGAAAAACTCACTTATGAAATAAATATTGATGACGACGGAACATATGTTGTTTCCGGAACGCTCGTTTATAAAATAATGGCGTCAACAAATTTTGCGGATAATGAATCGGTTGCATTTTTCCAGAGGTCATTGAGGAGCACCGGCATTATAGATTCTCTCCTTGCGGCAGGCGTTGAGGAGGGTGACACGGTGAGGATGCTTGATTTTGAATTTGATTTTATTAATTAATTTAGGAGAAAATTGATGTTAGACAGTAAGCAGAGGGCGTATCTTCGTTCGCTCTCGAACGATATGCAGGTTATTTTTCAGATAGGCAAGGGCGGAATTAATTCCAACATGATAAAACAGGTGTTTGACACGCTTGAAGCGAGGGAACTTATAAAGCTTCATGTGCTCAATAATTCCGGCTATACCGCTCGGGAGGCGTGCGATGAAATATGCTCATCGGTCGGCGCAAATCCGGTTTCGGTTGTCGGCAATAAGTTTGTTATATATAAGCGCTCCCGGGAGCATAAGAAAATAATTCTTCCGGGCGAACCGAAGCCTAAAACGGTAAAGGTTAAGCCTAATTCCAAAAAGAAAATCAACGGCAAAAATACGGATTTCAAAAAAACGGAAAGAAAAACATTCCGCAAAAAGGGCTGATTTTTTATGAGTAACGGACGCAAAAGAATTGCCGTTTTCGGCGGTGTGTTCGACCCCGTTCATAACGGTCACATAAAATGCGCCGAGATTGCGGACAGGGAGCTTTCTCCCGATGAACTTATTTTTATGCCGGCGGGGAGGCCTCCGCACAAAATAAAGCTTATGAATACGGCAAAAGACCGCATGAATATGCTCCGGATTGCGGTTTCGGAGCGGTTCGGCGGCAGGGCAAAGGTGTGCGGATTCGAGGCGGAAAGCAGTGAACTTTCGTATACCTCCGAAACGCTGGCGTATCTGAGGAGCGTTTACGGTATGGACGCCGAAATTTTCTTTGTTGTCGGTGCGGACAATATACAAAACATCAAAAGCTGGCATAAGCCTGAGATTATCAGAACGCTTGCAACGCTTGCAATCGTTAAAAGACCGGGATATGACGAAGCCGAGGCGAAGGATCTGTTTCCCGAATGTGTGATTTTGAACGGCGGAAGCATTGAGGATTCTTCAACGGAAATAAGGCGCAGAGCCGCTTTGGGCGAGAGCTTTTCGGAGCTTGTGCCTTGCGGAGTTTATGAATATATCAGGGAAAATAATCTTTATCCCAAAGCGGCGAGCGAATCGGAAATCGAGGAATTTGTTAAGAAAAAACTCAAACCGAAAAGATTTGAACATACTCTCGGTGTGAGGGACGCTGCCGTGCGTCTGGCGGAAAAATACGGCGCCGATACAGGCAAAGCGAGAATTGCCGCACTTGTTCACGATTCTGCAAAAAATTTAAGTTTGCCGGAAATGTTGAAATTGTGCGAAAAGTATGATATAATAACAGATGAGCTTCAAAAACGGCAGGAAACACTTCTGCACGGAATCGCCGCGGAAGGCATTGCGTTTTTTGAACTCGGAATTACCGACGGCGATATTCTGGACGCTGTCAGGTACCATACAACGGGGCGGAAGGATATGCCGCTTCTTACGAAAATCATTTATCTTGCGGATTGTATTGAGCCTTCGAGAGATTACGGAGGCGTGGAGGAACTTCGCAGGCTAAGCCTTGAAAATCTTGACGGTGCGTGCAGGGCGTCGCTTGACAGCACGATTTCATTCCTGATTTCAAAGGGTGCGGAGATTCATACCGATACGCTTGAAGCAAGAAATTCTCTTATACGAGGTGAAATGCGTGATTGAAAAATTAATGAAAACGGTTGTTTCGGCGCTTGATGAAAAGCTTGCGCAGGATATAGAGGTTATCGATGTAAGCGAAGTTACGGACCTCGGGGATTATTTCGTTATCGCAACGGGTAATTCTTCGACGCAGGTGCGCGCTCTGGCGGACGCCGCCGAGGAAAAGGCAAAGGAAGAAGGCTTTGAGCTTCACCACAGGGAAGGCTACAGGGGCGAAAGCTGGATTCTTCTTGATTTCGGCGATGTTATCGTTCATGTTTTCGACAGGGAATCGAGAGAGTTTTACGGTCTTGAGCATCTCTGGGAGGACGGAAAGAAAATCGATATTAAAACTATTGTAGATTAATGTATTTTATATAGAAAGGTTCGTTTGCTATGAGAGATTACAACCCTTCGGATTTTGAGCCGAAATGGCAGAAAAAGTGGGAGGATGTTCATGCCTTCCGCGCGGAAAACGATTTTTCCAAGCCTAAATTTTACGGACTTGTCGAGTTCCCTTACCCCTCCGGGCAGGGGCTTCATGTGGGACACCCGAGAAGCTACACCGCACTGGATATTGTTACAAGAAAAAAGAGGATGCAGGGGTATAATGTACTTTACCCCATGGGCTGGGACGCATTCGGTCTGCCTACGGAAAATTATGCTATAAAAAATCACATTCACCCGAGAATCGTAACGGAGCAGAATGTTGCCAATTTTAAGCGTCAGCTTAAATCTCTCGGTTTTGCGTTCGACTGGGAAAGGGAAATCAATACGACCGACCCCGGATATTACAAGTGGACGCAGTGGATTTTCCTCAAGCTTTTCGAGAAGGGGCTTGCATATAAGCAGGAAATGCCCATAAACTGGTGCACAAGCTGTAAAGTCGGGCTTGCGAACGAAGAGGTTGTAAACGGTGTGTGCGAGCGCTGCGGCGGTGAGGTTGTACAGAAACTCAAAAGCCAGTGGATGCTTAAAATAACCGAGTATGCGCAGAGGCTTATCGATGACCTTGACGAGGTTGATTTTATCGAAAAAGTTAAGGTTCAGCAGAAAAACTGGATCGGCCGCTCCGAGGGTGCGGAGGTTGATTTCAGGCTTCTCCCCGGAGACGAAAAGGTTACTGTTTACACCACAAGATGCGATACGCTTTTCGGTGCGACATATATGGTTTTGTCGCCCGAGCATCCGTTCATCGAAAAGATGAAGGATAAAATCGAAAATTACGACGAGGTTCTCTCTTACAAGGCGGAAGCTGCAAGAAAATCCGAATTTGAAAGAACCGAGCTTGCAAAGGATAAGACCGGCGTATGCCTTAAAGGCATTACTGCTGTGAATCCGATAACTGACAAGGAAATTCCCGTCTGGATTTCGGACTATGTTCTCATGACATACGGCACCGGCGCAATTATGGCGGTTCCGGCACATGACGACCGCGACTGGGATTTTGCGAAAAAATTCAATCTTCCGATAATCGAAGTAGTCGGCGGCGGAAGGAATGTTCAGGAAGAACCCTACACCGATGTTGCAAAGGGAAAAATGGTTAATTCGGGATTCCTTGACGGCATGGAGGTTAAGGACGCAATCGCCGCAATGATTGACTACCTTGAAAAGAACGGTCTTGGAAAAAGAAAGGTTAACTATAAGCTTCGTGACTGGGTATTTTCCCGTCAGAGATACTGGGGTGAGCCTATTCCGCTTGTATACTGCGAAAAATGCGGCTGGGTTCCGGTTCCGGAAAATGAGCTTCCGCTGACGCTTCCGGACATAAAAGACTTTGAAATGACAGATGACGGTCAGTCGCCTCTTGCGAAAACCGACTGGATTCACACCGCCTGCCCCAAGTGCGGCGCTCCGGCTACGAGAGAAACCGACACAATGCCTCAGTGGGCAGGGTCTTCGTGGTACTTCCTTCGTTACCTTGACCCTAAAAACGACAAGGAGCTTTGCAGCAAGGAGCTTCTTAAATACTGGCTTCCGGTTGACTGGTACAACGGCGGCATGGAGCACACTACGCTTCATCTGCTTTATTCGAGATTCTGGCATAAGTTCCTTTATGATATCGGAGTTGTTCCTACGAAGGAGCCTTACATGAAGAGAACCTCCCACGGCATGATTCTCGGCGAAAACGGCGAGAAAATGTCCAAATCGAGAGGAAATGTCATAAATCCGGACGATATAGTAAACGAATACGGCGCCGACACATTCAGGCTTTACGAAATGTTCATAGGCGCTTTCGATCAGGCTACGCCGTGGTCGGTAAACGGTGTAAAGGGCTGCAGAAAGTTCCTCGAAAGGGTTTGGGCTCTTCAGAATATCGTGACGGACGGCGACGGTTATTCTCCGGAGCTTGAAAAGGCAATCCATAAGGCTGTCAAAAAGGTTGACGGCGATATCGAAAGAATGAAGTTCAACACTGCGGTTGCGGAACTCATGAGCCTTATTAACGCATTTTCGTCAAAGGGCAGCATAACGAAGGCGGAATATAAAACCTTCCTGCTTCTGCTTAACCCCTTTGCTCCGCATATGACCGAGGAACTTTGGGAAATGAGCGGCTTTGACGGGCTTTGCTCGCTTGCGCCCTGGCCCGAGTACGATGAGTCTAAAACTCTGGACGATGTTATTGAATATGTTATCCAGATCAACGGCAAGGTTAAGGAAAAAATGAATTTCGCAGCCGATTCCGGCGCTGACGAAATTAAGGCTTCGGCTCTTGAAAACGAAAAAATAAAAGAACTTATCGGCGGAAAAACGGTTGTGAAAACAATTGTCGTGCCGAAAAGACTTGTAAATATCGTTGTAAAATAAATTTTATAAGGGATTTGACGGATATGAGGATTTTTAACACGCTTACAAGACAAAAGGACGAATTCGTTCCGATTACTCCCGGAGAGGCTAAAATTTATGCCTGCGGTCCGACCGTTTACGATTATTTCCATATCGGCAACGCAAGACCGTTCATTGTCTTTGATACTTTGAGAAGATACCTTGAATATAAAGGTTACAAGGTTACATTTGTTCAGAATTTTACCGATATTGACGATAAGATGATTAACCGTGCCAACCGCGAAGGAATCACGGTTAAGGAGCTTGGAGAAAGATTTATTGCCGAATATTTCAAAGACGCTTCCGCCCTCGGTATAAGACCGGCTACGGTGCACCCTAAGGCTACCGAAAATATTGACGCAATTATCGATATCATCAAGGCTCTTGAGGAAAAAGGCTTTGCTTACAATGTGGACGGCGATGTTTATTTCCGTTCAAAAAAATTCGGTGAGTACGGCAAGCTTTCGCATCAGCCGCTCGAGGATTTGGAAGCCGGTGCAAGAATTTCGGTTGACGAGCGCAAAGAGGACGCTATGGATTTTGCCGTCTGGAAAAAACAGAAGGAGGGCGAACCTGCGTGGCAGTCGCCCTGGGGTATGGGAAGACCCGGCTGGCATATAGAGTGCTCTGCAATGGCGAATAAATATCTCGGCAAAACAATCGATATTCACTGCGGCGGTCAGGATTTGATTTTCCCTCATCACGAAAATGAAATTGCGCAGAGCGAGTGTGCAAACGGCTGCAATTTTGCGAATTACTGGATGCACAACGGCTATATCAATATCGATAATAAAAAGATGTCAAAATCTCTCGGCAATTTCTTTACGGTGCGCGATATCGCAAAGGATTTCGACTACAGCGTTATAAGGTTTTTCATGCTGTCGGCGCATTACAGAAGCCCGATTAATTTCAGCCGTGACCTTATGACACAGGCGGAAACTTCGCTTGAAAGAATAAATACCTGCATAGAAAATCTTAAATTCCTCAAAAAGGGTGAGGACGCCCCCGAAACAGACGCCGAAAAGGCGCTGTGCGGCTTTGAGGATAAGTTTGACGCCGCTATGGACGATGACCTTAACACGGCGGACGCAATTGCCGCAATATTCGATATGGTAAGGGATATAAATTCCGTAATGATTGACGGTAAGCCTCATTCTCACAAAACCGTCGACAGATTGCTTTCGTATTTTAAGAAGTTTTCGGATGTCATCGGCTGTTTCGGAGTTTTGGAGGAGGAAAATCTCGATTCCGAAATTGAAGAAATGATTGAAAAAAGGCAGGCGGCAAGAAAAGCAAAGAACTTTGCCGAGGCTGACAGAATCAGGGATGAACTTAAAGCAAAAGGCATTATTTTGGAGGATGCTCCGCAGGGAGTAAAGTGGAAAAGAATATGAATGAACTGCTTGAAAGCTTAATTTCACAGCAAAAAAAGAAGCCGGAGGAGTATTCTCCGCTTCTTTTGGCATACATAGGTGACGCCGTTTACGAGGTCTTTATCAGAACAAACCTTATAAAACAGGGTAATCTCCCCGTAAATGAACTGCACAGGCTTTCAAAGCACTATGTCAGCGCTGCGGCGCAGAGCGAAATTATAAAAAAACTTGAAAACAGACTGACAGAAGAAGAACTGCGCATTTTTAAGCGCGGAAGAAACGCTAAACCCGGTACCGTTCCGAAAAATGCGGATGTGGGTGATTATCACCGCGCAACGGGGTTTGAGTCGCTTGTGGGTTATTTATACCTGAAGGGCGGATTTGAACGCCTTTATGAGCTTCTGTCGGAAATCAGCGAGGTGTACAATGGGTAAGGCAATGATTAATTCCGTCGGTGTTGTCATTACCGACAGCGATTTTAATATAAAATATGTCAATTCTTCGGCTTCGGAATATATCCGTGAGAATAATCTCAAGACCTCTTTTGAGGGGCATCCTGTTTGGTCGAAGTTTTCTGCAAAAGAAAATTTCGTCGATGAAAGAATAAGAATTTACAGAAAAAACAAGTATTATGACCTGTACTGTTCGGCTGAATACGGCGAGAATTTCACCTTCGTTTTTAACGGGATACAGGTGTCTGATATGAATTATTCCTTCTGCAGGGATGAACTGGGAGATCTTGTCGGGGAATTAAAATGCTTCGTTTCCATGATTGACACAAGTGTGGGTATTATGATGAAGGATCCCGAAAAAAGGGATACCAGAACCCTGAATAATATAAAAGCCAATGTGACAGAACTTTCAAAAGCCATGACAAACTGCATCGGCTTAGCCAAAGCTGAGGATGGAACATTAATACCGAAAAAAGAACTGCTGGATTTGGTTATGCTCGTAAAAATACTGGTTCACGGTATACTTGCTTATTTCTGTGACGACCGTATTCACATCAACTTCAGGGGCAGAGAAGAACTCGTTTTGTTGGCGGATTTCGATATGCTCCGCAGAGCTATTGTCAATATTTTGTCAACTTCTCTGTACTATGCCGGCGGCGCATGCGAAATAGACATTGATGTTTCGGTCAGTCACAGCAACGCTGTTTTGAGGATAATCAATCACTTCGGCGGAAAATATATCGAAATGGTAAGAGATATATTTAATCTTACGGCTACTTACTGCCGCGATAAAAAACCGCAGCCGGATACCCGCAGACTTGCCGTTGAGTTTGCCGAAAAGTGCATTGAACTTAACGGCGGCACAATCTCATTTGATACTATATGCGACGGGGCATGCTTTATTATAGAAATACCAATCAAAAAGGATGCGGGAACGCTTTGCTCCGAAGCGGTTCACCCTGACCTTAATTATGACTCGGAGCTGTTTGATATCCGTGAGAAGAGGAACGGTGAAAAAGATGCCTAAGATTTCAAACGATGCGGCACACACGGCGGTTTCCGATATATTTATAAACGAGTATCTGCCTGACGCAAACGCCGAATTTGTCAGGATTTACATCTATGCCCTTGCCCATGCGGGCGAGGAACTGTCAAATGCGGAGATTGCGGAACGCCTTAAAATCCTTGAGTCTGATGTAATAAAGGCATGGAAATACTGGGAAAAGTGCGGTATCGCGGAGAACGGGGACGGAATAACGCTTCTTGCGGTCCGCCATAAACCGGACGAAAAGAAGGAAAGCGGTTCAAGGCGTCCGTCGAGGGCGGATATTGCCGAACTGTTAAGCGGCAACAAGGAACTTCGCGATATAAACGATTATGTTCAGGGTCTTTTCGGAAGAACCCTTACCCCAAGCGAACTTGGCTCGCTTTGCTGGCTTTACAGTGAACTTGGGCTTCCGGCTGATGTGATTATGATGCTTTCGCAGTATTGCCAAAACGACGGCAAAACAAGCGTAAAGTATATCGAAAAAGTGGGTATCTCATGGAAGGAAAAGGGCATTGATACGCCCGAAGCGGTTGAGGATTACTGTAAAAGAAACGAACTTCAGAAAAGAGCGGAGGGCAGGCTTAAAAAGGTCCTCGGTATTCCGCTTGAACGGAAGTTTACCGACAGCGAAAGAAAATATATCGACCGCTGGACAAAAGAATTCGGTTTTGCGCCCGAGGCTATCGCCATAGCATATGACCAGACGATGATTAATACCGGCAAGCTTACATGGGCTTACCTTAACACAATCCTCGCAAACTGGCACAAAAAGGGGCTTGTGACCGAAGAAAAGATAAAAAATGACATGAGCGGCAGAGCTGCAAGAAAAGCCAACAAGTTCAACAACTCTTCGCAAAAGGGTGTTGACGGTTCGGCGGTTGAAAAGGCGGCTATGCGCAGGCTTATGAATGAGGAGGAATCCCGATGAGCGCTTCTATCGGTCAGAAAATCGAGGAGGAATACAGCCGTATCCGCCAAAACAACGAGATGATCCGCAAAAGAAGAGTTGAGGAGATTTATTCAAAAATTCCGAGAATTGCGGACGCCGACAAAAAGCTTTATGAACTCAGGGATAAAATGATACGGGCATTTTCGGACAGAAAAATCGATGTCGATTCCGTCAAAGCGGAGGTTGACAGGGTTCTCGACGCACGCGGTGCACTCCTTCGCAAAAACGGTTTTCCGGAGGACTATACGACGGCTGTCTACACCTGCCCCAAATGCTGCGATACCGGCTTTATTATGGCAACCCCGTGCGAGTGCTACAAAGCCAAAAGAATTAAATATCTGTTTGAATATTCTAATCTTTCCGAGGTTATGAAGGAGCAGACTTTCGATAAGTTCAGGCTTGATTTTTATTCAAATGAACCGTACGGGGAGTTTATGTCGCCTTCAAAAAATGCCGGCATTATTCTTTCAAAATGCAGGGGTTTTGCGGAAAAAGATGAGTATAAGCAGGGCAAAAATCTTTATCTTTTCGGCGATTCGGGGCTCGGCAAAACATTTCTTTGCAGCTGTATTGCAAATGCACTTATTGCCAAAGGCGTTTCGGTGCTTTATCAGACTGCATATAACATTATCACCGAAATGGAGGAACAGAAGTTCCGTTATGCCGAAAATACGGAAAAAACAAGCCTTTATTATAATGTTCCTGTGCTTATTATTGATGACCTCGGGACGGAATTTCCTTCGTCTTTCACATCTGCGGTGATGTTTGATATTATCAATAACCGTCTTATAAGAAATTTAAGCACCGTTATAAGCACAAATCTTAAAATCGATGAGCTTGAAAAACCGTACGGGGTGAGGGTTCAGTCAAGGATTGTGGGCGAATATGAGCTTTTAAAGCTCTACGGCGAGGACATACGGGCGAAGAAAATTTTGGGGTGATTCTTAAAATGACAAGGATATTTATGGTGCGCCACGGGCAGAGCCTGAGCAATATTGCCGGTACATTTACCGGAATAATCAACTCTCCGCTGAGCGAACTGGGGCTTCGCCAGGCGGAACTTTGCGCCGGTTATCTTAAGGAAAAACACCCGGACAGGCTTTTTTCGAGTGACCTTGACAGAGCGTACATGACCGGCAGTGCTCTCGGGAAAATAATCGGTAAGCCCGTTGAAAAAATTGCCGGTTTCCGTGAAATAGACGCAGGCAGCTGGGGCGGCCGTAAATTTGAAGATATTGAAAAACAGTTTCCGGAAAGTTTTGATATATGGCATAATTCCATGGATGACGCCGTGTGCCCCGGCGGAGAAAGCGTTAAGGCGCTTCAGAAAAGAGTGGCTGACGCTTTGGTTTCGGCTGCGGAAAAATGCGACGGGCAGACAATCTGCGTGTTTACCCACGCAACTCCCATAAGGGCTTCCGCTGCATACGCTCTCGGTCAATCCGTGCAGGAAACACCGTGGCCGGCAAATTCTTCGGTGTCGGAATTTTCACTTGATGACGGAATCCTTACGCTTAAAACCTATGGCTTTAATGAGTTCCTGGGCGGCTGCACAACTTTTTTGCCGGACAATGTGTGATTTGTGAAATAGTACGGAAAAGTATTCGTAATATAATGATAATATTGTAATTAGTTTTAAAATTGAAAAAAATCGCCGAATTGTGTTGACATTTGTATTAAACTGTGTTATACTGTAGGCGTTGATTGAATTTTGAATATTTGCCAATATAATTTTGGGAAAAGGGTCCAAAAGTTTCTACCGCGGCGCCAAATTAATAATATGCTGCGACTATTGGGAATAGAAAACATCGCAGCGGCTGCGGTGGTTTCTTGCGTTTTATATTGGCGGCTATCCATCGGATAGTCCTTTTTTGTTTCTTTGATGTAAATTTAATTTACATAAAAATTTAATTTTGCCCATGTGGCGAGAGGAGTTTCAGTGATGAAAAAGATTTTGGCATTACTTCTTACTGCGGTTATGATTTTTTCATTGGCAGCATGCGGAGAAGGCGGGGGCACAGCTTCCAAAAAGGATTCCGGCAAGGAAAGCAAAAGCGATATTAAAGTAGGCTTCATTTTCCTTCACGACGAGAACTCAACTTATGACAAGAATTTCATTGACGCAGCAAACGCTGCAAAGAAATCTCTCGGTCTTTCCGATGATCAGGTTCTGTTCAAAACAAATGTTCCCGAGGGTCAGGAATGCTACGAAGCAGCAGCAGACCTTGCTGACAAGGGCTGCACACTTATCTTTGCAGACAGCTTCGGTCATGAAGATTTCATGATTCAGGCAGCTAAAGAATATCCCGATGTTACCTTCTGCCATGCAACAGGTACAAAGGCTCATACAGAAAAGCTTGCTAACTTCTACAATGCATTTGCTTCCATTTATGAAGGCAGATTCCTTGCAGGTGTTGCTGCAGGTCTTAAAATCAACGAAATGATTGACGGAGGCAAAATCACGGCAGACCAGGCTCTTATGGGTTATGTAGGCGCTCATCCTTATGCAGAGGTTAAGTCCGGTCTTACATCCTTCTTCCTCGGCGCTCGCTATGTATGCCCTTCCGTTACAATGGAAGTTAAGTATACAAACTCATGGTTCGATATAGCTGCTGAAAAAGAAACCGCTAACGCTCTTATTCAGGACGGCTGCGTTCTTATTTCTCAGCATGCAGACTCCGAAGGTGCTCCTAAGGCTTGTGAAGAAGCAGGTGTTCCGAATGTTGCTTACAACCTCGACACAAGAGATTGGGGTCCGAACACAGCACTCATTTCTTCCAAGATTAACTGGGAACCTTACTTCGAACACATCATTAACGCTAAGATAAACGGCACCGAAATCACTCAGGATTTCTGCGGCGGCATTAAGGATGATGTTGTTCAGCTTATCGGTCTTAACGACAAGGTAGCGGCTGAGGGAACTCAGGAAAAGCTTGACGAAGTTAAGGCTAAGATTGTTTCCGGCGAAATCAAGGTATTCGATACCGATACATTTACCGTAGGCGGCAAGAAGCTTGATTCCTACAAGGCTGATGTTGATTCCGACGAAAACTATGAACCCGATACAGAGGTTGTTTCCGACGGTTACTTCCATGAATCCGAGTACAGAAGCGCACCTTACTTCGACATCGATATCGACGGTATCACAACAAAATAATAAGCTGATTTAAAGCTTTGCAAAAGCCAGAAACGGTTTTGTTCTGGCTTTTGCTTGCTTTTTACGAACTCAAAAATTGCTTTTTGATTTCATAAAAGGCAATCGCAATTAATTTACTTGGGGGTATGACTGTGAGTAATAATGTGGCTATCGAACTGAAAAATATCACAAAAAGGTTCGGGAGCGTTGTTGCCAACCGTGATGTGTGCCTTACCGTTAAAAAGGGCGAGATTCTTTCGATTCTCGGGGAAAACGGCAGCGGTAAAACAACGCTTATGAATATGATTTCGGGAATATATTTTCCGGACGAGGGTCAGATTTTCGTCAACGGCGAGGAGGTTGTTATACGCTCGCCGAAAGACGCTTTCGACCTTAAAATCGGTATGATTCATCAGCATTTCAAGCTTGTTGATGTATTTTCGGCAGCACAGAATGTCGTTCTCGGACTTGATGACAAAAACGGATTTAACATGAAGTCCGCGGCAAAACGGGTAAAGGAAATCGGTGACAGATACGGTTTTAATATCGACCCGGACAAAAAAATATATGAAATGTCCGTTTCCGAAAAACAGACAGTTGAAATTATCAGGGTTCTTTACCGCGGTGCGGATATTCTGATTTTGGATGAGCCTACCGCGGTGCTGACCCCGCAGGAAATCAAAAAGCTGTTCAGCATACTCAGGCGTATGCGTGATGACGGCAAGGCAATTGTTATTATTACTCATAAGCTCAACGAGGTTATGGCACTCTCGGACCGTGTTTCGGTTCTGAGAAAAGGCGAATACATAGGTACGGTCAATACCTCCGAAACAAGCGAAAGCGAGCTTACCGAAATGATGGTAGGCAAAAAAATATCGCTTAATATCGAGAGAAGCGAGCCGGAAAATCCTCAGGACAGGCTTGTAATTAAGGATATAAATTGCTTCAGCCGTGACGGTGCGGCGCTGCTTAAAAATGTTTCGTTTACAGCACGGTCGGGCGAAATACTGGGTATTGCCGGTATTGCCGGGAGCGGTCAGAGGGAACTTCTGGAGGCAATAGCAGGGCTTCAGAAGCTTTCCGGAGGCGAGATTATTTATCATAATCCAAAAAACGGAAATGTTGAAAATTTGAGAGATAAAACTCCCCTTGAAATCAGAGAACTCGGTGTAAGGCTTTCGTTTGTACCCGAGGACAGGCTCGGCATGGGGCTTGTCGGCAACATGGACATTGTTGATAACATGATGCTCAGAAGCTACCGAAAGGGCAAAACGATGTTCCTGGAAAGAAAAGCGCCCAAGAACCTTGCAGATGAGATTATCGAACAGCTTGAGGTTGTAACCCCGAGTGCAAACACTCCCGTAAGAAGGCTTTCGGGCGGTAATGTTCAGAAGGTGCTTGTAGGGCGCGAAATTGCTGCTTCACCGACGGTGCTTATGGCGGCATACCCCGTAAGAGGACTTGACATCAATTCGTCATATACAATCTACAATCTTCTTAATCAGCAGAAGAAAAAAGGCGTTGCGGTTATTTTTGTCGGCGAGGACCTGGATGTTCTTCTGGAACTCTGCGACCGCATTATGGTTATAAGCGGCGGCAAAATAAGCGGTACGGTCGACGCAAGAAACGCAACTAAAGAGCAGATAGGGCTTCTTATGACAAAATCTCAGGAGGTGGAAGGCGATGCAGAATAAGGATATTCATGTGCACGAACCAAGGCTTCAGGTGGTTAAGCGCGACGATATGCCGATGCTTAAATCCTGGCTTGTAAGAATTATTGCAATCGCAGCGGCGCTGCTTGTGTGCTCACTTGTTATCGTGCTTCTTACCGGTATTAATCCGCTTCAGTTCTTCAAAACGATGGTTGACGGCAGCTTCGCAACCGAGAGAAATTTGTGGAAGGCTGTTCAGAACCTTGCCATGCTGCTTTGCATTTCGCTTGCGGTTACCCCGGCTTTCAAAATGAAATTCTGGAACATCGGTGCGGAAGGACAGGCGCTTGTCGGTTGTATTGTTTCTGCGGCAATTATGATTTATTTTGCGGATAAGTTCCCGAACAACATCGTAATGCTTATCGTTATGGCTGCCGCAAGTATCGCGGCCGGTATGATATGGGGTCTGATTCCGGCGTTTTTCAAGGCTTATTTCAACACCAACGAAACCCTTTTTACGCTTATGATGAACTATGTTGCAATGCAGCTCACAACATATTTTGTTCTGAGATGGGAAAATCCGAAAAACTCAAGCAATGTGGGTATTATCAACATGAAAACCATGAGCGGATGGTTTCCGTGGATTGCAAATCAGAAGTATCTTCTCAATATTATCATAGTTGCGATTGTTACGGTTATAATGTATATATACCTTAAATACAGCAAACACGGCTATGAGATTTCGGTTGTCGGCGAAAGCCGCAATACCGCAAGATATGTCGGCATAAATGTTAAAAAGGTTATTATAAGAACCATGGCGTTTTCCGGCGCCCTCTGCGGCGTTACGGGCTGGCTGCTCGTTGCAGGCACGCATCACACAATTAACGCCGACATCGTCGGAGGTATGGGATTCACGGCGATTATGGTTTCGTGGCTTGCAAAATTCAATCCGCTTATTATGATTCTGGTGTCGGGCTTAATTGTCTTTCTTGAACAGGGAGCGGCAGAAATCGTTACGCAGTTTACGGCGTTTCAGCTTAATGAAAGTATTGCGGATATTCTCACCGGTATTATTCTTTTCTTCATTATCGGCAGCGAATTTTTCGTAAGGTACAAAATAAACAGACGAAAGGTAAAGGAGGACTAATCAATGCTTGTTTCAACAATTATTAATAAGGCCATTGTTCAGGGCGTTCCTTTGCTTTTCGGCTCAACGGGCGAAATAATTACCGAAAAATCGGGTAACCTTAATCTCGGTATTCCCGGAATAATGTATGTCGGCGGCAGCGCAGGCATACTCGGCGCATATCTTTATGAACATTCGACAAAATCTCCGAATCCGGCGCTCTGTATTATTATTCCGCTGCTTGCGTCGCTTATCGGTTCGATGCTTATGGCGCTTATTTACAGCTTTTTGACCATAACCCTCCGTGCGAACCAGAATGTTACCGGTCTTGCTTTGACTACCTTCGGTATCGGCTTCGGCGACTTTTTCGGCGGAACAATAACCAAAATCTTCGGTGACGGCGGAAATCTTTCCGTTAAGTTTTCGGCGGACTGCTTCAAAACAACCCTGCCGTTTGCAAACAAACTCGGATTTGTAGGAAAGATTCTTTTTGATTACGGCTTCCTGGTTTATCTTTCAATCGCAATTGCTCTGATTGCCGCATGGTTTCTGAACAAAACCCGTGCCGGTCTTCATCTCCGTGCGGTAGGCGAAAATCCTGCAACGGCTGACGCTGCCGGCATAAATGTAATTAAATACAAGTATCTTGCAACCGTAATCGGCGGTGCAATCGCAGGACTCGGCGGACTGTACTTTATTATGGACTACACCGGCGGTTCATGGACGAACGGCGGCTTCGGTGACCGCGGCTGGCTTGCAATCGCACTCGTTATTTTCGCACTCTGGAAGCCGAATGTCGGCATACTCGGTTCGTTTATTTTCGGCGGACTCTATATTGCTTACAGCTATACCGGCGGTATTCCGAGGCGCCTTGCACCGATTTTCGAGATGCTTCCTTATGTTGTAACTCTTGTTGTGCTTGTAATCACAAGCGTTAGAAACAAGAAGGAAAATCAGCCGCCCGAAAGCCTTGGGCTGCCGTATTTCAGAGAAGAACGATGATGTACGAATTTATATATTCGGTATTTGAAATAATAGGAACAATTGCCTTCGCTGTGTCGGGGGCAATTGTTGCGCTTAAAAAACAAATGGATATGCTCGGCGTGGCTGCGCTTGGGCTTTGCACGGCTGTCGGAGGCGGTGTGATACGGGATATGATTCTCGGGAACACCCCTCCCGTCATGTTCCGCGACCCGATGTACTCTGTCGTTGCAATAGGTGCATCGATTATCGTATTCTTACCGCCGATACGGCGCGCGATTGAAAATTCCGGGGCGCTTTACGATAAGGTTCTGCTGTTTATGGACTCTGTGGGTCTCGGCGTCTTTACCGCAATCGGCGTAAGGTGCGCTTATAGTATGAACGATGGGTACGGAATCTTTCTCGTGACTTTTGTCGGCGTTGTGACGGGCGTCGGCGGAGGAGTGCTCCGTGATGTCCTTGCAGGTAATCCGCCGTATATTTTTGTGAAGCATTTTTATGCCTGCGCTTCGATTGTCGGGGCGGCGCTGTGCGCATTCCTGTGGCACCGTACCGGCAGCACGGCGGCGGTAATTGCAGGGTCGGTATCGGTTATTGCTTTAAGGCTTCTGGCGGCGCATTTCCGCTGGAGTCTGCCGCATTGAAAACTTTTTTCTTGACATTTCAGTGCGGCAATTGTATAATAAATATATAATAAACATTGAATGGTGCCTTGGTTGGATTTTTCAATAACTAAAAATGCAATAAAAATGATGAAACGGTTGGATGAAGATACAAGGAACCGCATTTTAAACGGTATATATAAGTTGCCATGCGGAGATGTTAAAAGGTTGCATGGTTATACAGATTATTTTCGATTGAGGATAGGAAATTACAGGGTTATATATACTTGTAAACTGAATACTGTTACAATAGTTGCGGTTTTGCCGCGCGGTGATGTGTATAAGCATATTTAGGAGGGAGTTAAATGAGTAAAACGGTTTTGCATAATTTAATTGATTTGTTAAAAGACTCTGATACAGAAACAATATATAATGTTTTGATAAAATTTATTCCCGATTCAAAGCCGCTGCCGGATGAGGATGATGCTATAGCCATCGGGGAAACTGAAATCGCACACGGCGAAATTACAGATTTAAAATCAATAGAATGGTAATGTAAGATGTTTTGTAATACACCGGCAGCTAACGCTTGCCGGTGTATTTTTTCGGTGCGGTTCCGGTTATCCCTTTGAATACCCTTTCAAAGTGGGTTATACTTGAAAAGCCGGTTTGTATTGCGGCGGCGGTAACGCTTTGGCAGCCATTGTCAAACAGCTTCTGTGCGGCGATGATTCGGACCGTATTTATATATTTTACAAGCGTTATTCCCATTTCCTTTTTGAATTTCCTCGAAAGATAACATGAGTTTATATGAAATTTTTCTGCGAGGTATGAAAGAGTTATGTCCTCGGCGTATTTTTCCTGAATTTCTTTTGCGATAAGCGGAATTATATCCTCCGTGCCGTTTCGTCTTGCAAACGGAAAGGCAGCGGTTTCCGAGATTTTTGTAAGCACTTCTGCCAGTTTTGTCTTAAACTTTGCCTCAAAAAACGGGTCGCTGCGGTCAAGCGACGCAAGATCGGACAACAGTTCTTTTGTTATATTCGTATCTTTTAATTCGGTTATCGGTGCGTCAAAGCATTTAAGAAGGTCGGCATTGGCAAATCTTTTTATTTCTGCTCCGGTTTCTTTTGAAAAATTAACAAGAATTCTTCTTTCGTTTCCTCCCATACTTTCGGTTTTATGCAGAATAAACGGCTTAATAAGGGCGATTGTGCTATGCGAAAGCGTGTATTTATCATGATTGTTTATCACCAATTTTCTTTCTCCGTCCGAAACATATAAAATTTCATAGTGCTCGTGGTAATGAGAATATGACATGGTTATGCCGCCGGTATAATTGATTTTTTCGGCGGCAAACGGTTTGTTGTCGTTTAATAAATCTTTTGAAAATTTGTCCATTTCGCCTCACCCTCCATTATATATTATTGCACTTTGAAAAGAATTTGTCAATAATAAAAGTCAAAAAATGTTGAAAAATTCATAATATATGTGCAAGAAATGTATGGACTGATAAGCTTTATTCTGTTAAAATATAATTATAAAGGCGGTGGAAATATGAATGCAAAAAAACTATACTGTGACGCGGTGGCGCAATGCGATAAGAAGCTTAAAAGCATGATTCCGTATCAAAGTGTGCACAGCGGAGGATTCCTTGATGAAAGCCTGGGATTCTGTGCGGTTACTCACTTTGAAACAGGTGCATTTCTTCAGGCTGCGGTTTTGTCATACTGCTCTGAAGAATCGGAATTTTTTAATGACTTCGGTATTTATGAAAGAATAATTTCGGCGGTCAATTATATTAAGTCAAAGCAGCGGGCGTCCGGGCTTATAGACCTCCGTGAAAGAAATTATGATTCTCCGCCCGATACGGCATTTTTGCTTGCGCTTATTTGCCGCTGTGCATATACGGCAAAAAATGCCGAAAAAACCGACTGCGGAAAAATGATATTTGAAGCACTGAAACCGTTAGCTGTTTCGTTTGCCGATGCGATTTGCAGGGACGGCGGTTTTCACACCCCCAATCACCGCTGGATAATTGCCGGGGCACTTTGCGCCGCAACCGATGTGTTTGGTGAAATTAATGCCGCAGATGAAGCGGCAAAATATTTTCGTGAGGGGCTTGACCTAAACTCTGACGGAATCTACTCCGAAAAGAGCATATATTACAGCGCCAAGATTAATTCAAAGCTTATGGACGCATATTTTCTTTCGGGAGAAAAGTATTTTGCGGAAAGCATTGTGAAAAATTGCCGCTGTATTCTTACCCTTATGAGTGCGGACACCTCTCTTCTTACATCAATTTCAATCAGACAGGACAACGGAAAGCATGTATTCCCGACGGAATTTCTATCGAGCTTTTATTTTGCCGGAAAGTATTCCGGCGATTTGAGTTTTTTCAGTGCGATTGATGAAATATGTTCAAAAAATCCTCCCGATGAACCCGGGCTTATTTACATTTTCCGCAGGAATCCCGAATGGCTCTGCGACAATATAGACACCGAAAGCTTTAAAAGACCCGAAACCGTATTTTTGAAGGATACCGGGATATGGGCGTATCACAAAAACGAAGCTGACGCATTTTTGATGTGCGGAACAAACTGTCAGATGTGCGTAAGATTCGGTGATGTTTTCATTAAGAGCATTAAGATATTTGCTCCTTATTATCACGAAGCCGTGTATACGGGCAGAGAAATGTGCAAAACCGAAAATGGCGCAAAAATGCATATCCGTCCGACATACGGCATTGAGCAGCGTGTTCATATGCCGGGGTTCTGGAACACGCTTCCGAGGAAGGTTGAGTTCCCGGAACTGCCGTATAACAACATAGCCGAGCGCCGCAGAAGCCCGAGAGCAGATGTGGAATACATTCTTGAAGCGCTGAAAACCGATGACGGGATTGATGTTAAGGTTTCGTCAAATGGCGGCATCGATGGGGCGCATTTCGCACTGGAATTTGAATTCGAACTGCCCGGTGCGGTAATAACCGGGAATACCTTTGAGGAGGCGCAAACCCCTCGCAATATTTTGCTGACAGACGGATTTTTAACTTTCAGAAAAGGAACTTATTCCGTTAACATCGGCCCGGGATTTTTCGCTCACAAGATGATAAGCGATAAAAATGACAGCTGCAAAGTCAGCATGACAGCAGATTTGCCGATTGAAAAAACAGTACATATACGCTTTATAAAGCTTGACGGCAGTGAGCCGGAGTATTATTATACACAGGAGGGGCGGCATGAATAAAAAGGATATTGAAAAACTCATTTTAAAGACGGCATACAATATGACCGAACTTTCAAACAAAACGCTTGACGAAACCTGCCCGATCGGAATAATCAATTTCGGAAACTGGGAATGGGCACAGGGCGTGGGGCTTTACGGTCTTTATAAATATTATGAAACAAGCGGCGACGGAAAAATGCTGCGCCTGATATGCGATTGGTTTGATAAAAATATCGAAAAAGGGATTCCCGAAAAAAATGTCAACACAGCTGCGCCGATGCTTACGCTTGCGTTTGTTTACGAAAAAACGAAGAACGAAAAGTATCTTTTGATGATAAAAGAGTGGTCCGAATGGATAATGAACGAAATGCCGAGAACTGAGCACGGCGGACTGCAGCATATAGTTTCCGGTATGAGAAACGACGGGCAGATGTGGGACGACACGCTTTTTATGACGGTTCTTTTTCTTGCAAAAGCCGGGGTTATTCTTAATAAGCGTGAATATATAGATGAGGCAGAGTACCAGTTTTTAATACATATAAAATATCTTGCGGACAAAAAAAGCGGGCTTTGGTATCACGGTTGGTCGTTTGACGGAAATCGCAACTTTGCCGAAGTTTTCTGGGCGAGGGGAAACTGCTGGATAACCGCCGGAATACCTGAGTTTTTCGAGATAACCGGCGTCTGGGGCGCAGTGCGGCGGTATCTGACGGATACGCTTTCGGCACAGGCGGAGGCTCTTTTGAAGTTTCGGGACAAAAGCGGAATGTGGCACACGCTTATTGACGATGATGATTCGTATCTTGAAGCGTCCGCAACTGCCGGGTTTGCATTCGGTATTTTAAAAGCCGTGAGGCTCGGTATACTGGATAAAAAGTTTGCGGAAACCGGTATTTCGGCAGCAAAAGCGGTTGCCGGCTGCATCGCGGAGGACGGCAGCGTAAGGGAGGTATCTTACGGGACGGGAATGAGTTTTTCTGCTGATGATTACCGAAAAATCCCGATTGTGCCCATGGCGTACGGAAACGCTCTCGCAATTTTGGCGCTGAACGAAATGACATATATATTATAACGGATTGGAATGGATTTCCGGATTTAAAAATATACGCCGTATGTTGCGGCGTATATTTTTATTGCAAAAATTTGGAATTTGTGTTATAATTAATATAAACAACACGAAAAACACCGCATAAGCAGGTTTTTGGGCATAAAAAAATGACGGAAACTTTGGGATACCGTCATACCCTACGGCATAAAGCCTTATCTTAGAACACTGATGGATATTGATAATTTTATACAAAAATCAATTTTATCTGATGGATATTGATAATTTTACACATCAATTCCTAAGTTCAATATCATTATACCACAAAAACAATGATTTGTCAAATATTATTTTTTGGGAGGAAAGAAAAAATGAAGTATGTTATCGGTTTGGATGTCGGAATAGGTTCCGTAGGCTGGGCAGTTGTAAGGAATGAGGAAAACTGCAAAAGGATTGAAGATTTCGGAGTGCGTGTTTTTGAGACAGGCGAGGACCCGCAGAAAAAAACATCTTTTTGCCAGGAAAGGCGGGGATACAGAAGCGTAAGGAGGCTTTTGCGCCGTCGCGCACACAGGAAAATGCGTTTGAAAAGGCATTTCCAAAATATCGGATTAATATCCGAAAACGCACTCAAGGCATATTTTGAAAGCGGGAAGAACGATGTTATCGAAGCGAGAGTCAAGGCGATCAACGAAAGAGTTTCCCGGGAAGAGCTTGCGGCAAGCCTTGTGAATATATGCAATCGCAGAGGGTATCGCGATTTTTACGAGTCTGCCGAAACAGATGAGGATTACGAGGCGCTCGAAGCGGTTAATAAAATAATGGAGGAAAATCATTACCGCACACCGGCGGAAATGATTAAAAACGACCCTGAATTTAACGATGAGATGGGTCGGCATTACAGAAACGGCAAAGACTTTGACGAAACCCACTTGATTTCAAGAAAATACATGCTGGACGAAGCGAAGCTTATACTGGACAAGCAGTCGGAGTTTTATGATTGCCTGACGGAGGACAACAAGGCAAAAATAATTGACATAATTTTTTCGCAGCGGTGTTTCGAGGACGGTCCCGGTGATGTAAACGACCCTTACAGAAGATACAAAGGCTTTTTGGACAAGCTCGGGAAATGCCGCTTTTATCCCGATGAGGAACGAGGCTGCCGTTTTACCGCAATCGCAGATGTTTATGCGGTTTCAAATGTTCTGTCACAGTATAAATACATAAATAAGGAGACGGGCGAAATATATCTTCCGCAGATTATTGCCGGGGAGCTTATCAATCATGTGGTGAGCACTGCGTCGGCTTTACAGAGAGATATAAAAAAGATTGTAAGGGCACACGGCTATGAAATCAGCATTTCAAAAGAAACGGAGAGTATCTCCAAATGCATAAAATTCCTCGGGTTTGCGAAAAAATGCCTGGAGGAGAACGGGTATTCTTGGGGAGATTTTTGTGCGGATTGGGATGATGAAAACGGCAGGCTTAATCAAATCGGCATAACTCTGTCGAAATTCGTTACACCGTCAAGGCGAAAGACAGAGCTGAAAAAGCTCGGATTTTTGAATGACGGCGCAGTCGAAAGCTTTGCAAGACAAAGGATAAGCGGAACGTCCAATGTAAGCTACAAATACATGAAAGACGCTGCCGAAAGTTTTCTTGAAGGAGATATATACGGCAGTTTTCAGGCGGATTTCAACAAAGCGGTAACAGAGAACTTAAAGGAAAGCGACAATTTTAAGCTTCCTCCTTTCAATAAAAGTAGCGAGTTTTTTAACAATCCGGTGGTTACGAGAGCAATCAACGAAACGAGGAAAATCGTCAATGCGATAGTTGATCGATACGGTTCGCCCTGGGCGATAAACATCGAGGTTGCAAGCGAAGTAAACAAGAGCGCAGACCAAAGGGCCGACGACGAAAGGCATAACCGAGACAACGAAAAGCAGAGGGATTATGCAAGAAAGGCGATTGCCGAACTGCTTTCGGTTGAGGAAAATACCGTAACCGGCGGTATGATTGAAAAATATCTTCTCGGCGAATCGCAGGAGTGGAGGTGCCTTTATTCCGATCGTATAATCGATATGAAGGAATGCCTTTCGGGAAAAACGCACGCATATGAGGTCGACCATATCGTGCCGTTCTCGCTCATACTGGATAACACAAAAAGCAATAAAGCACTTGTGTACGCCTCTGAAAATCAGCTTAAAAAGCAGAGAACGCCGCTGATGTACCTTGAGGGCGAACGCCGCGAGCGGTATTTGGATAAAGTAAGGCAAATGTTCAAGAGCGGCAAAATCAATGAGAAAAAGTACAAATATCTGATGCTGGAGGATTTGAATTGCAGCGAAATTCTCGGAGATTGGAAAAGCCGCAACATAAACGACACAAGGTATATAGCAAAATATCTTGTAAAATATCTTTCGGAAAATCTGAGGTTTTCCGAGAAGGACGGTACCGACAAATACCGCACAAGGGTTTATGCGGTTAAAAGCGCAATAACATCGATGTGCCGCAAAAACTGGCTTAACCGCGACACGTGGGGGAGGTACGACAAAGGCGAGCTTAAAAACTTGACCTACCTTGACCATGCAGCCGATGCGGTCGTGATCGCAAATTGCCTTCCCGCTTATGTTGAGATTGCTTATGCAAATCTCAAGCTGAAAAGCATTTATAAAAGTTCCGGCAAGACCGAAACCGAGGAATATAAAAACACGCTTGCAAATGCTGTTGAGTATATTTCGAGGTTTTACGGATTTAACAAAAATTATCTCGAAAGATTGCTTACGAAAAAGATAATTGTGCCTTCGCTTTGCGAAAATATCAAAGAAGAGGTTGAAGCAAGATTTGTCGATTATGATATTTTCCGCGAATTTGAGAAGGAAAGAGCGGAGAAAAAGGGCGAGGACGCAAGGGAATTCACAAACGAGGAAATTGATGAAATTTTCAGAAACATGGTTGAAAACGCATATCCCGATGACCCTGCGTTTGCGGCAGAGTGCCGTATGCCGGTGACATCTTACAAGGTGAACAAAAAATTCAGCGGCAAAGCCACCGAGGACACCCTTTTAAGGATTAAGAACATTGACGGCAAGGATTGCCTCCTTTCAAGGAAAAAGATTGTTACTCTCAAAGAAGCCGATGTTGACAAGATTTACGGCGACGACCGAGACCTTAAGGATTCGCTCAGAAAGCTGTTTTCCGAAAACAGCGAAAAAACAGTTGGGGATATTCTTAACAAGCTCGGCAAAAAGCATTTTATAACCGAAAAGGGGAATCGCATTCACACCGTAACGCTTATCGGTTCTATGCGCGGAAAGCCGATTTTCAAGCAAATTGACGAAAACAACCGTACAATTCTCAACAACGGCGGTTATTATTGCATCGAGTTTTATAAAACCGTGAACGACGAGCTTGGGCTCGGGGGTATATCTTATTCGGAGCTGAAAAAGGAAAAGGGCAAGCTGAAATTCAGAGAAGGTGCCAACCCTCCCGAAGACTATAAAGAGCATATTATGTATGTTTACAAAAACGAGTATATCGAGGTGACCGACAGAAATGGCAGAATTAAGGAAAAATCAGGGGTGTTTGTGGCGGTAAAAAACATTAATCAAATGTGTCTGTGTATGGCAAGGTATAACACTCCGAATAATTCAAGCAAGCCTTTAAGTGTTAACAAAAAGGATTCCGTCAGAAAATATTATTATGACATACTCGGACGCAGGGGAGGTGAGGTTAAATCATGTGGAGAACGGTTATTGTAAGCAACGGGCAAAAAATGCTTGTAAGGGATAATTGGCTGCACATATTTACCGAAACGGATGAAAAAAGGGTGCCCGTAGGGGATTTGTATTCGGTTGTGATTGACAATCCGGCAACTCTCATTTCACAAAAGGCTGTCACTGCACTTTCTGAGGAGGGTGTTCATGTTATAATCTGCGATGAAAAACACCTTCCTTCAAGTGTGGTTTTGCCGCTCAACTGCCACAGCAATGCATATCTTGTTTTTATGCGGCAGCTTAAAATATCGGAAGGAACAAAGGATGAGCTATGGCAGAAAATCGTTAGGCAAAAGATAATTAACCAGGCTGACGCCTTAAGGCTTGCGGGCGTATATCCCGAAAAGTATAAGGAAATACGGGAGCTTGCGGAATATGTAACCCCCGGGGATAAAAAGAATGTTGAAGCGGTTGCGGCAAAAAAGTATTTTCAGGCATTTTTCGGCAAAAGCTTTCGCCGCACCGACAGCGACATAACAAACGCTGCGCTGAATTACGGATATGCAATAGTCCGCTCCGCAGTCGCCAAAACACTTACCGGGTATGGCTATAACTGTCTTTTGGGGCTGCATCATAAGTCGCCGACAAACTCTTTTAATCTTGCCGATGACCTTATGGAGCCGCTTCGCCCCCTCGTTGACCTTGTTGTTGACGATATGTGCGATGAGCTGTTGGAAAAACTGACATTTGAAAATAAAGTGAAAATCATATCCCTCTTGAATTTGCCGGTTAAGTTCGATGATAAAAATATGCGTGTAAGATATGCGATAGACAGGTACATTTCGTCATTAACGTCATTTTTTAATACAGGTGCGCTCGAAGCTTTCAAGCTTCCGTCCCTTATAAAGCTGAACCGGCTTTTTGAGGACGATTTGGACAATTCGGATGATTAACAGATTTATGAGAATTCTGGTGTTTTTTGACCTGCCCGTATCTACACGCGAAAAGAGAAAGCAATATGCAAATTTTCGAAAGTTTTTGATAAAAGACGGCTTTTCAATGATTCAGTTTTCAGTTTATTCGAGGGTAACCCGAAACAGCGATGATGCAGCAAAGCATAAGGCATTGATAAGGAGAAATCTGCCGCCCGAAGGCAGCGTGAGGGTCATGACGGTAACCGAAAAACAGTATGAAAGCATGGATTTGCTTATCGGTGATCGCACCTCTGACGAAAAATTCCTTGACACGAACGACATTCTTATGATATAATAGTATCGGTAAGTTCCAAAACCGCAGCAAAACCACAATATGTTGCGGTTTTGGTTCTCTGATGGATATTGATAATTTTATACATCACAGGAATTGATAAAAGCGAGGTACAGGTTTTGGTTCTCTGATGGATATTGATAATTTTATACTGAAAAATACATGTTATAATATGATTACTCGTTTTGGTTCTCTGATGGATATTGATAATTTTATACTATTGAATTTCGGTAGTTTGTCACGATAGAGTTTTGGTTCTCTGATGGATATTGATAATTTTATACGGCTGTGGACAAGGTGTGTAAAGCGACTCGGTTTTGGTTCTCTGATGGATATTGATAATTTTATACTGTCCGAAAGTTCATTGTATTCTTTTTTAGGTTTTGGTTCTCTGATGGATATTGATAATTTTATACCCACTGTAACAGCGGCGACCACAACAGCGGGTTTTGGTTCTCTGATGGATATTGATAATTTTATACCGAAAACATGAACCCGAACACCCCCGCGCGTTTTGGTTCTCTGATGGATATTGATAATTTTATACCCCTTTTTTATGATTTTCAAGGGGGCGCGGTTTTGCTGCTGGAAATTCCCACCCTGCGAGAGGGACCGGGCTGCGGGCTGATGTTTGCCGCAATCATTCTTGCCCGGCTGCCCCGGCGCAGAAAGAAATGATAATATGAATCAAAAAACCGGTTCACATGACAGGGAGTTCCCCTGGATGTGAGCCGGTTTTTTTGAAGGAACGGGGAGGCTTATTCCAAGGCGAGAACGGCCTCTCCCCCGTCGGGAATCAAATCTACATAGACATAATTTTTTTCATTTTCCGTTACCACTGTCTTGCTTTGAACGGTGCTCCCCTGGGTGCAGCTGATGCTGCCGCTCCAGTGCTCCGGTACATTGATTTTCAATGTTAAGGGATGGAAAAACAGATCGTCCGGCAAGGAATCCGTCAAAGTAACCGAAATGTGATGGCTGTCCTTTTCTGCGGCGGAAACCTGAGCATTTTGCCGTTCCCGGATGTAAGCTGTCACATCCTGAAAGCTGCCGCACCAAACCTGATCCCCCTTATTGTTTAGGTAGGCCATATGCTCCGCAAAGATCTGCTTGGTGGTGCCGTAAGTGTAGGTTGTTTCCGAAAGATCTTCGATCTCGTGATACATTTCGATGGCCCAGCCCTGCTGTGCAATGGCGGTATCCGTCCAGCCGTTCATTTGCTGCGCAGTCACGGTATTCTGTACGGAATAGCAGGGCAGCAAAAACCATTCTGTTTCCGCTGGGCCGGAGGGAGCAGGCTTGTTTCCGCCGGCCTTTCGGTTTGCATAATGGAGCTTCTTCATTTCTGCAACGGAATCATCGGTTGTGGTTCCCCAAGGCGCTCCGAAGGTTAAAATGGGCAGCTGAGGAAACATTTCACATAGCTGCGCATGTGCTCCTGATATATCCTCCGCCAGTTCTTCGGCAGTTGCGGATTCATACCTGACCTTATGATCGACGGAATGATTGCAAATGTCCAATCTTCCGGAATCAACCATTTCTTTCCAGCCTGACAGATCCCCCTTCATCCAATTGACCACTGCTAAAAAAGTCCCTTTCATGTTGTATTGCTGTAAAACGCTGTCGTACATTTGCCCATGAGCCAGGGTGTTGGAATCAAAGGTTAAGGAAACCGCCGCCGGCTTGTTTTGATAGAAGGTACAAATCTGAGGATCCTCCAGAACGTTGCTTTGGGTTACGGTAACGCTTTTCCGTTCCTCGCCGAATACGGTCAGCTTTTCTCCTTGACTGTTTTGAAAGGTAGCGGTGGATTCGATTTGATAGGTTTGCCCCGGAACAAACGCTTTGCCGTACATCTTAATGCCAAATTTGCCGTTTGTCAGCCCCTCCGGTCCCGGAAGGAACAGACAGTTGCTGCCGTGATAAAGATTCACGCCGTATTCCTCCGGACTCCAGTCCGATTGACTCACAAGGGTGGAATAGGCGGTAACACAGAACTGTCCTTCTGTTTCCCCTTCAATCAGATAAGGATCCATTGACAGATATGGAGTTTCCGGCTCGGCAGGGATTTCTTCAAAAACCGCCTCTACCTTCGTGGGCTCTGAAACCGAGGAAAGGGTTAAGGCAATTTGCTGTTCTGTGTTATACTCTGTTGCCTTGCCGTTGATCAGTACCTTGGCAAGACGATAGCCTTCCTGAGGGGTGATGGTGAACACGGGGGAGGTGCCCTCCTCGGCTGCAAAGATCTGCCCATTTGTCAGCTCCTGGTTTAAGGCATTCTTTCCGTCTGCATCCTCCTTGTCAACAGAAAGGGTGCCCGCACCTGAAATTTTAGCGGAAATTTCGTGATATGTAATCGTTTCCTCAATTTTAAAATTTTTCAGATAATATCCCATTTTTCCGTCCCAAACATCGGTTGGCTGCGCTTTGTTATGAAAAATAATGAAAAAGACCTGCGAAATTTTCAGCTCGGAGGCTCCATCCTTTTTCCACCAGTAATTCTGTGACACTGTCAGATCCTCAAAGGGCAGAGAGGGGTACCAGTAATGCTGATTGCCGGGGGTTGTCCGGTACTCGGTGTGGTCGGTGGAAAAGTCCACCTGAGTATTGTTCAAAACAACTCCGTTCAGCAGGCTGGTGGGGGCATTGGAGGCAGCGTTTTCTCCCAAAATTTTTCGGTGGGTTTCACTCAGCGTATACTTTCTGCCGGGAAACACCTGCAGATTCAAGTCGGGAGATTTGATCCTGGTCTGGGGCAGCAGATAGGTTCCGTCCTCCTGTTGGGCGGAGAGGGTTTCGGCATACAGGGCGTTTTGTGAAATCACCGGCTCACTGCCCGACACCTTACTCCAGCCCTGCAGATCCGTTTGAAAATCCGCGTAATAAATCGTGACGGTTTGGGAATAGGTCTTAAGCTCCTCTGCTGCCGTCGGCACAGACATAAGCAACAGTAGTAAGACGGTCGTCATCATGAAAAAAATAGTTCGTTTCAAAAAATCTCACTCCTTTTTGGTCTTTATTTTATTATATTTTTTTCTTCCGGCGCTGTCAAGCCAAAAAAGGCTGCCGATAAAAACAAAAATAAATGTCCTTTTTCAAATTGCAACCGAGAGAAAACTGTGGTATAATAAAAATATCGTGATATTTGCCGGATAAATCGCTGTTGAAACGGAGGAATGGGGTATGGGAATCTATCTTTTGACAGAGCCGTCCTATCAGAGCAGTCCTTGGTATGACAATATTTCCAAAAGCCTGATTGGAGAGGCGAAGCAAAAAAGAATTTTTGTGGACAATTATCATCAGAAATATCAATATTCCGAAAGAGATCTGATCATTTTAATCGGTTCTACTCCCTTTTGGATTAATTCCGCTATCAACCGTATTCGCCGGGGGCACAAGGCCTTGCTGCTGTTGATCAGTCCGCTGCTTCGTGATTTTCCCATCAGCAGCATTGTTCCGGATACCTATTCCTCCATGCAGGAAATTCTTTCTTATTTTGACCATTGGGGAAAGCACCGAACGGCGCTGTACGGGATCAACCCATCCTCTGCAATGGATCTGGCAAAGGAAACTGCCTTTGGCCGGCCCCGGCATGTGTTTTACAATCATGCCGATTCCACTGCCTGCTTTCATCATTTTTTTGAAAAAGCAGAGCAGTATGATTCGGTGATCTGTGCCAATGATTCCATCGCCTTTTCGCTGATCCGCCGGCTGGAGCAGTACCAACCCGGGTTTTTCCGCCGGTTTTTTATTGTCAGCTTTCACAAGGGCTGCCTGTCTTCCTTTTTGAAGCCCTCTCTCACCTCTGTGCAATGTCACTATGATGAGTACGGAAAGGCGGCAATGGCAATCTATTTCCGACTGCTGAAAAATCCCATGATTTCTGACATTACCATCCGCATCAAGGGCAGTTTGATTCCGGGAGAAACCACGGAATTTCTTCCGGTTGCTTCGGAAAGGGTGATTTCATTTCCTGTTTCACAGGAGGATTCCTGCGATTTTTATCAGGATCAGGCATTAACACCCTGGCTTTGTTTGGAAAAGCTGCTGTGCATGTGGGACGAAACCGATCAGCTGATTTTAAAGCTGCTGCTTCAAAAGAAATCCTACGAGACCATTGCCGCACAGTCGTTTTTATCCGTAAACGGGGTCAAATACCGGTTAAAACGGCTGATAGAGCGCTGCGGCATTGAGGATAGAAAAACTCTGGAATATTATTTGACGGAATACCTGCAATGGCCGCAGTAAGAAGGAGCCATTTGCTTTTTTGTAAATCGGCGACCGCACCTCTGACGAAAAATTCCTTGACGCGAACGGCATTCTTATGATATAATAGCATCGGTAAGTTCCAAAACCGCAGCAAAACCACAATATGTTGCGTTTTGATTCTCTGATGGATATTGATAATTTTATACTTCAACATAAAAATAATGCGAAAAGACTTAGCAAAGCCTTTTCGCATTTTTTATGTATTCTTATGAATTATTTATCAAAAACAACCATCTGGTGACCGGTGAATTTATCAACCTTAAGCTTTACGGTGTTTCCGTCAAGCTCGTAAGGAATTTCGGTCATCTGCGGTGCGAGGTACACCTTTTTCGGCGCCGACGGAAGGGTGATTTCAAGTTCCGTATCGTAAATCGGAACAAGGTCCTCGATAATCTGTACATCTTTTCCGCGTGTTACGGGCGCTGCGTAGAGCATATGTGCCACAAAGCGGTTCGGCTGCTCCTGTACTGTCATAATTCCCTGTGCCGGAAGGTTTGTCTTAATCATTCTTTCCCCGAGCATATTGTCAAGAACATGGAAGAAAACTTCCTTAAGGAAGAGGCTGCCCTTTTCGGCGTAGTCCTCAAAAATATTCCATGCAAGATATGCCCCGTCTTTTCCGATTGTAATTGCCGGAGATGAATTTTTGTTTGCGCAGGGGGTGTGTCTATGCGAGCAGAAATGTTCAACGGTTCTGTTGAAATACGGATTCTGAATATATCCTTCAACAACAGCCGCCTTTACATTATAGCTGCCCGAATATGTGACAAACGCCGCATTTCGCAATGATTTAAGCTCAAAGCTCGGTCTTATGTATGTGGGTTTAAACTCATTTTCGCCTTCAAACTGCGCACCCAAATCAAATGCAAACTCGTCGTTCATTATCGGGGCGGAGCCGGCAGCGATAATTTTTCCGCCGTTTTTGAGAAAACCGTCAACAAAAGCCTTGGCTTTATCGTCAAGCTCCATACTGTCGGGCAAAATGATTACATTGTATTTGGACGAATCCGTGTCGAGGTCGATAATATCAAAGGTATACTTGCCTTCAAGCAGCATCCTTGCGGCGCCGTTGTCGGAAATGCACTCTCTTCCGCTCTTCTCGATACCGTTTACGGACTGAACCGACAGCACGCCTACCTCCGCAACCGACTTTACATTGTCACACCAATCCTCAATCTGTTCAAGATAGCTGTAAGCCTCGCCGATGAGCGCATATGTTGCTTCGTCCATTTTTCCTGCGGGGTGAAGCTGGTCGCCGATTGAGCACTTTGCTCCGTTTGCCGCAGCCAAAGATACTTCGTATTTAAGAGCATTTGGGTGCTTGTATCCGCCGAATTCGCCCCACGACTGATGGAATTTTCCCGTCATGCCCAAAAATTCCATGCCAAGCCCCTGCACATAACGCGCAGAGAGCGGAAAATGGTCATATCCCCAGCCGCCTGTCGGGAGAGATTCAAGCTCAAGATGCGTGTTGACATGCGCAAGGTCACGCCTTCCTCTTGTGATATGCCCGCCGTTGTGGAAAATCGGCATATCAGGCTTTATTGAATGTATTGTTTTTTCAACCGCATCGGTATATTTTTTATATGTCCTTTCCGCAAGAAGGCGCACATCTGCCGGGTTTTCGGGGTCAAGCCCTTCCTTCTTCATAATCTTGAGGCAGTTGCAGCAGTAGCAGTCGGCAACGCCTACAATGTCAAGGAAAATACCGTCCGCATCGTAATTCTCAACAACCTCTTTAATCTGCGCAAGAAGCACATCAAGGTAATCCGAATTGAAGCAGTACTTATGATAGCCGGGTGTTCTGAAATCCTTAACCCACTGTGTTGACTGGTCCTGATTTCTTACAAGCCAGTCGGGGTGATCGAGCGCATACTTTTCGTCAAGCCCTGCGGAGATATAAACCGGAGTTTTTACGCCGATTTCATGCGCCGCTTCAATCTGAGCCTTAAGAAGGTCAAATTTAAGACCCGGATGCTGAACACTCGCTTTGGTCGGGTGGTATGTCCATCCGTGATGACATTTTGAAAACACGGTAATGGAGTTTACATGTCCGAGTTTCAGCATTGCCTGAAAGTTTTCTTTTGAAAATTCGCTTCCGATACCGTCAATTTTTTCGGAAGTATGGAAGTCAAGATGAACCTGTCTGAAATTCATATTCAGTTCTCCTTATAATAATTTTGTAATTTAATATTAGCATAAAACCCCTGTTATGTAAATTGAATAATTGATACGATTTATGTAAATTCTGATATTTTAAATATTTTTTCACTTTCAAAAACAGTAAATAAAGCAGTAAAACTTATATTTACACCTTATGCGGAAATGCGTTCTTCCCGTTTAGGTAAGTCTACCCATTATTCTGTCAAATTCATCTTTTGCGGATTCGTATGCGGCGCGCGTATAATAATTTAAAGCATTTATAAGTTGAGGTCACTATATGATGCTGCTTGTGATAGAATTGCAGACATAAGGAAGTTATCAGATGCCCATGTTTTGAACTGCTGTTTGCCAAAATCTAAAATTATAATAACCTCCAAATTGCGGTTGACCGGTTTTTTCGGAAATTTAAAAGCCGCACCCGAGAGGGTACGGCTGTATTTGTTCTGAAAATCTTAATATATAATACCCAAAGAGGGATTATGCTTTATGCTTTTCAAAACATTCGCTGCAGTAAACAGGCTTATCCGTTTTAGGCTGGAAAGGAACAACCGCCTCTTTGCCGCAGTCTGCGCAGATTGCCGTGAACATTTCGCGGTTCTGGTTGAATGCGCGCTTTTTAGCCATGCGGCACTCCTTGCAGCGCTGAGGTTCGTTCTGCAAACCTTTTTCAGCATAAAATTCCTGTTCACCTGCTGTAAAGACGAATTCTGCGCCGCAGTCCTTACAGGTTAATGTCTTGTCTTCGTACATTTGAAAATCCCTCGCTTTTAAATAGTTTGTCCCTATCGGATTTGAACCGAACCGAAACGGCTCCGATACATATTTTATGTACCTCGGGACATATATCAGCGGCAGATTTGCCGCTTAGTTACGGATATTTTTGTCAAGCTTGCGCTTAACCCTTTGAAGCGCATTGTCAATCGATTTATGCGAAATACCGAGCTCGTCCGAAATTTCCTGATATGATTTGCCCTGGAGATAAACCGACAGAATTTCCATTTCCTTCGGGCTTAAAAGCTCGTTGATTTTTTTGCCGATGGAGGTATAATCTTCTTTATTTATAATAATTTCCTCCGGGTCAAGGCAGCTGTGCTCGGTTATGGTATCAAGGAGTGTCTTATCCGACTCCTCATCGAACACCGGGTGGCTCAGCGACACATAGGAATTAAGCGGCATATGCTTGCGCCTTGTGGCGGTTTTTATCGCCGTTATAATCTGCCGTGTAATGCACATTTCCGCAAACGCCCTGAAATTGGTGTATTTTTCGGTGTCGTAGTCTCTTATCGCCTTGTAAAGCCCAATCATACCTTCCTGAATAATGTCCTCACGGTCGGCGCCGATAAGAAAATACGGACGGGAGCGGGATTTAACAAAGTTTTTATATTTTTCAAGAATATATTCCAATGCGTGAAGATTATCGGCTTTTGCAAGCTTGACAATCTCGTCATCGGTCATAGAGACGAATTCGCCGTGTCCGGAATCTGCCATTATTAATTCCTCTCTTATAAGTTGTCATCTATTATTATATACAAAAATTCATGTTTTGTCAATACAATTTTGCAAATATTTTGCCAAAAATGCAAAATGAGCACAAAAAGTTGAACGATTTATTACAATTTATTTGGAGGAAATTCATAGAATTTGTTTAATGCTGTTGCATTTTTGACGGTTTTGTGGTAAAATACTTTTTATATTGTGTTTAAAGAGTTGATGTAATGTTTTCAAAAATCGAAAAATTTGAATTGCAGATTAAAAATAAAAATGATTTTTGGCGCAGATATTTCAATCTGATAAAAACCGCTGCCGGCATTTTGCTTTTTACCGTCCTTTTGATGACGGTTATGGGGCTTATCCATACATCCAACGAATTTGCAAAAGACGAGTTTTTTGCGTCTGACGGCTGTTTTTTCAAAATTGCTTTTAATTCGGTGTTTATAGTTTTGCTTTTTTGTGCGTTTACGGCGATTACAAGAAGCCTCGGCATTGCGAATGCGGTTGTTACGGTATTGCTTTCGGTTTTTTCGTACGCCGTGAATGTGGTGTGCATTATAACGGGCGACCCGCTGCTTCCGTCGGATTTCGTGCTTGCAGGTAGTCTTGACAATATAGTTTCGTTTGTTGAGCTTCCCGTGCAGAAAACGGATATTGCTGCGGCGGTGATTGTTGTTTTGTCCGTGGCGGCAGGTTTTGTATTTTTCGGAAGGCGGCTGCCTTCGGGCAAGCCAAAGCTTCGGATTCCTGCGGTGGTGCTTTCTGTTGCCGCGTTTTCGGTTCTTTTGTACTTTTTCGGATTCAATCATAAATTTGTGTATGATATTCTGCCCAAGTTCAATGTGTGGGTTACGGCTACCGACCACAAGGAGGACTATGTCAGAAACGGCGCACTTTTATCGTTTATCCCCAAAATGGGCGACCTCACTGCGCCCAAAATAGAAGGTTACAGCAAGGTGGCAATTGACGATATCAAAAAAGGATTCAAGGACAGAAACGAATTTTATCATTATGACGATGTAAAACCCGATGTTATAGTGATTCAGAACGAGGCGTGGTGGGACCCGACAAAGCTTACCGATGTTCATTTCTCCGCCGATCCTCTCGAATATTACAGAAGCGGCGCCGAACGCACTTATACCGGCGAAATGATAACCCCGGTATTTGCCGGCGGAACCTGTATGCCGGAGTTCGAGTACCTTACCGGCTTTAACACGATATTTCTTCCGGCTAACTGCTATCCGTATATTCAGGCAATAACATCGGATACGCCGTCGATTGCCCGTGTTTTTGGTGCGAACGGGTATCAGACCGAGGCTATTCATACATTCAAGAAAAGCTTTTACGGCAGAAACAAAGCGTATAATTTTATGGGATTTGATAATTTTACGGATGTCTCCGATATGGAAAACCCGGAATATATGGGCTTTTATGTTTCCGACGACGAGATGGCGAACGAAATTATAAAAAAATACGAAAGCCGTACAAAGGACAACATATTCATATACAGCATAACCATGCAGAACCACGGCGATTACGAAAAGCCGAGGTACGGCTGGCATGATATTGAGGTTACGAGCGAAACACTGTCGGCGGACGAGCTTTCGGGAATCCGTGATTTCACGCAGGGCGTTAGGGACGCGGACAGGATGTTCAGGCAGCTTACGGAATACTTTGCGGATTCCGAGAGGCCGGTTGTTATCATGATGTACGGCGACCACCTTCCGCTCCTGGGCAACGAGGGCAGCACTTATGTCAGCGGCGGCATGATTAAGGATGGCGGCGCATTTGACTACAAAAAGCACGAGGAGCTTTTCAAAACACCGTATATAATCTGGTCGAACTATGATTTGAGCCCCGAGTACAACATCACGGAAATTATGAGTCCCCAAACGCTTTCGATGCTTACGATGAGGCTTGCAAATTTCAAGTCGGTTCCGTGGTTTTACTTTTTGTTCGATGAGTTTTACGAAAAATATCCGGTTTACTCGCAGTTTGTTGTCAAAAATTCGGCGTTCGAAACGGTTGACAATATATCGGACGAGGATTGGGCCACAACCTTTGCATATAAGATTGTTCAGTATGATTTGATATACGGCAAAAAATATTCGGAAAAATAATTGTTCAAACAAAGGATATACCCCGATTTCGGAGTATATCCTTTTTTCTGCTTTTTATCGGTTAACGGTGTTTATCATGAGCATCGTAAAAGGCCTCAACCGTGTTCAGTATAGCGGATATTTCCCGCTCGGAAAGGTCATTTGTGCGTATAGTTATGCAATCGTCAAGCCCAAGCAGATAATCTGTTGTGACATGAAAAATCCGTGACAATTCAACCAAAAAAGGTGTTGACGGAGCGGAAAGCCCCATTTCCCAAGCGTTTATGCTTGCCCTTGTCAGAGATAATTTTTTTGCTAAATCCGATTGAGTGTATCCTAATTTATTACGGAGTCCTTTTAATCTGTTCGGAAAATCATGCATAGTTTTTTCCATAGTAATCACCTCATACACTTAATATTATCTTATCATTTGTGATAATTCATTATCTTTTTAGATAAATTTAATTGACAATAACAAAATTCCATGGTATAATAAAGGAAATAAGTGAAATGTTGGGGGTGATATAATGCTTTTGCGGGGAAGTTAACAAAAAATGTACTTTGAAATACTACATTTAAGAAAAATTGAGAAGGGAATAAAATTTATGAAAATTTACAAAAGACTTGCAGCGTTAGTGCTAATAGCAGGACTTGCTGTTGGAGCGGTCGGCTGTACGAAAGAAGTTGAATCAATTACTTTAGATAAGACTAAATTAGAGGTTGTTCATGGAGAAAACTTTACTCTTACAGCAACGATTTTTCCGGATGATGCAGAGGATAAAACTGTTTCATGGTCAATAACATCATCCGATAATAATGCCGTAGTTCCGGTAACGGCTAAACAAAACACTCTAAAAAAGGAGTTTTCGGCAGCTAATGTAGGCGAAGCAACAGTTGTTATTTCGTCTTCAAACGGTGAGGAACGCAGATGTTATATCACCGTAACCGAAAATGAAACAGATATAGAAGAACGCCAAAAAGCTGAGGAAGAAGCAAAAATAGCTGCAGAAAAAAAGGCAGAGGAAGACAGAATAGCTGCTGAAAAGAAGGCCGAAGAGGAACGAATTGCGGCAGAGAAAAAAGCGGAGGAAGAAAGAATCGGATATGAAACAGGGATAACATACGACCAATTAGTACGCACTCCCGATGATTACATGGGAAAAAAAGTAAAATTCTATGGTAGTGTTTTTAATGTTCATGATTATGATACGATTTCTGTAGCAACAAGGCGTTCACCTGTAATGGGTATGGAAGAATATTATACAGAGGATATTATACATGTAGAGTATAATCCTTCAATTTTATCTTCTCGAATATTGCAAGATGATATGGTAACTATATATGGTACATCAAACGGACTCAACGGTAAACTTAATCCAAAACCATTAATTATAGCTGATAAAATAGAAATAAATCAGTAAAATTAAAGAGGATTATACTATGAATTCAATGAAAAGGTTGATGGTTAAAGATTTTATCGAATTTTTATCCGGTTTTTACGATACTGAAAATTACGAAAACATATATCGCAACGAAAAAAAGAGAAGCAATCTGAAAATATACCTTGAAGAAATGCAAAAACAAAATCCGAAAGTGTTATTCGTAGGTGAAGCGCCTGGATATCTTGGGTGCGGAATTACCGGTATTCCTTTTACAGACGAAAGAGTGCTAATCAGTAATGAATATTCGTTTATACCGGGAAAAGGCAGATATTATATATCCGGTAATCAAAAGGAAATATCGTCCAAAGCAATATGGGATGCTTTAAAAATTGTATCAAACAGCGGAAATTCTTTGCCTTTATTGTGGAACGCTTTTCCTTTTCATCCTTTTAACAATGGTAATAAATTCAGTAATCGTCAACCTGATAAAAATGAAATCAAGCAAATAGGAATGCCATGTATATACAAATTATTAAGCCTGTTTAATATAAAAAGCATTTACACAATAGGTAGAAATGCCTTTTATTGCCTTTCCAATATGGAATTGAATAGGATGTTTAAGGCTGAAGAAAGCTTCTATATCAGACATCCTGCTCATGGAGGTGCAGTTGAATGCATAAACAAAATAAAATCAATATATAGCTTGTATTAAATGTAAAAAATAAACTGTTGGCTTGTTACCTGCCCAAAGGAATACAAAACTTTCGTCATGTATTCAGAACATGATGAAAGTTTTGTAACAGGGCAAAGATTGGACTAAATAATTGTATTCATATTATCCCCCCTTCGTAAATAATCTTTACGAGGGGGGGATTTTTATGCTTACATTTATTCTGACGGTTCTCGGCAACCTCTTTTTCTTAGCGGGATATATAGTTAATCCGAATTCGTTTCCGAAGGCGCTTGACGAGGAAACCGAGCGGCGCTATATCGAGGAATATCTTGCGGGCGACCGCTCAAAGCGTGATTTGCTTATTGAACACAATTTACGGCTTGTGGTTCATGTTGTAAAAAAATATATAACGAGCGGCAAGGATATGGATGATTTGATTTCCATAGGCACAATCGGGCTTATAAAAGCGGTTGAATCGTACAAAAACAGCAAGGGAACGCGCCTTGCGACATATGCTGCAAGGTGCATTGAAAACGAAGTGCTTATGGTTCTGAGAGCGGAAAAGAAACTGCAGAGCGAGGTTTCTCTTTACGAGCCGATAAAGAGCGGCAGGGGAGGAGGAGAGATGACATATATGGAGATTCTCGAAACCGACAGCGAGGAGGTCTACGGCGATGTTGAGCTGAGGTTCGACATAAAAAAGCTGCGTTCCCTTATCAATAAAGTGCTCAGCGGCAGGGAAAAAACGATTATTGAGCTTCGCTACGGACTTACCGACGGCAGAGAATGGCCGCAGCGTGAAGTTGCGGAGGTTCTTGATATTTCCCGTTCCTATGTTTCAAGAATAGAAAAACGCGCAGTCGAAAAACTGCGCGAAGCATTTGATGAAGCCTGAATCGCCGCCCCGATGAGGGGCGGCGATTCAATGTTACTGTTCACTTGAATTTGAATTTTGAAGTTTCTTAACAATCTCTTCCGAATTAGAAGCAGTTGCGGCTGTATTGTCAACTATCTCACCGACTGCATAAATCAGATACGAAATAATAACACTTATAAGATTTCCGAATGTCAAGTATCCAAAGGTACAAACTAAGTCCCGAAGAGAGGGCAGCGGAAAAAGAACGCAAGGAGAATTTGCGCAGCATCATGAAAGGACCGGATGTGAAAAATTTTGATGACCTGAAAGATGTATTCAAAATGATGGTCGGAGAAATGCTTTAAAACGGTCTTGACGGAGAGCTTGATGATGAATTGGGTTACACCAAATACGATTATCGCAACAAGGAGGGAGAAAACAGCCGTAACGGGTATTCCAAAAAGACACTTAAAACAAGCTTTGGAGAAACAGAGATTAAAGTGCTGCCGAGAGACAGAGACGGTGAATTTGAGCCGCAGCTGGTTAAGAAGAACCAAACAACGCTGACCGGAGATATTGAAGAAAAAATCATATCTATGTATGCAAAAGGTATGACCACAAGCGATATAGAGGCTCACATCAAGGATATTTACGGTTTAGACTGTTCCGATACAACCATAAGCCGGATAACCGATAAAATACTGCCTGTAGTGCGAGAATGGCAGTCAAGACCGCTTGAAGAAATCTATGCGGTTGTATTTATGGACGCCATACACTTCCACGTCAGAAGCGAAGGACAAATAATTAAAAAGGCTGTATATATCGCGATCGGAATCAATATGGACGGACAGAAGGAAGTCCTCGGAATGTGGGTTGGCGAAAATGAAAGTGCAAAGTTTTGGCTTTC
>CAKSKB010000014.1 GCA_934464705.1 uncultured Clostridia bacterium | reverse complement strand
TAGTATGTTTGTAAAATTACTTTTTAATTTGGGCATTATACTTCCTCCATTTCTGTAAATAAAAAAAGCCGCATCATTTTGATACGACTGATTTGTTTTAATTTTATTTCATTCTACTAGTTCCATAGAATGAAATTTGCATAAAAAATCAGGAAATTTCAATACACATATTTGTCCGAAACCCCTGATTTTATGCGGTTTTTAGATTTTCACAGAGTTGACGTGAGCTTCAGGTGCTGGTCGGGGCAACTCGGTGCAGGTTCAAGTCCTGTTATCCGCACCAAATCTGAACCGTAATTTTGATACAAAATTGCGGTTCTGTTTTTTTGCCTGAAAAGCCCGTAATATCGGTATTTTTGCAAAAAGAAAAGTTTCGGTGTAACAAGTGTCGTGCTAAAATCGGGGTATTTTCAGCCACTGCACACAAATTCCGTTTACTCCGAAACTTTTCTTTGAAAAATAATGCACCGCTTTTGCCTCTTTTTTAAGTCAAAAGCGGTGCATTATTTTATCACCATATAAAAACTGTAAAAACATTTCTGAAACCCACAATACAAACTATGTATTTACATTGAGAACTGATTTATAAAAGTAATTTTATGTTTTATGCTCAATTAACACTTTTTACAATGTCAACCATAATCTCTTTCTCAATACCGCTGTCGCTGCAAACGGAAAAAGCCGCACCGTCATATATCCAACTTGCCTTATGATATAAATTATCATTACCTTCATAGGAAGCTTTCCACCGCCTCTGCAAAAAGCTCCGCCAATTCTGTATTCTGAATTATGCGTTCTAAATTCTCCGCCCGTTCACCGTTTTCTAAATTTCTCCCGCAACTCTTGACTTCACGCTCTGCAGCTGAAGCTTTCTGAAATTACTCGGCGTTATCCCGCGCACCGACTTAAAAATCCTGTTAAAATACTGAATGTTGGAGAAGCCCGTTTCGCAGGCAATTTCCGTAACGCTTTTGTTGGTAAACACCAAAAGCTGTTCCGCCTTGGAAACGCGGACAAAATTCAAATATCCCGTAAATGTTTCTCCGGTTGCCTCCTTAAATATTTTGCAGAAATATGCCGGGTGGAGATTAAGCAGCTTTCCTGCGGTTTCGAGCGAAATATCGTGGTTGTAATTGGTTTCGACAAAGTCGATGAGGGGCGATATTTTTTTCAAAAGCTGCTTCTCGTACTCACTGCTTTCACTGAGAATAATGCAGTTTCTGGTGAGGAACCCGAGAAGGGTGTAAATCCAGGCCTTGAGATACAGCCTGCAGGCAGGCTTGTGATTGATGTATTCCTCCGAAAGCTGCTGCAAAATCATGTCAATTTCGGGATAGAGCGAATGATTTTTCTTAATCAAGCAGTATTCCTGCTCGCTGTGAGCCTTGAATTTCAGCAGATAGCTGTCGTACGTCTGGCGAAGGTCGAATTGAATAAGCAGGATGCGCATTGGGCAGTCCTGTTCGGGTTCGGTCTGATGCGGAACCCTCGAATCGATAACGACGATTTCCCCCTCCTCGCAGAAAAATTCCGCGCGACCGGTTTTTACACGCAATTTGCCTTCCAACACCTTAATAAGTTCAAACTCGTTGTGAAAATGAAGATTGGAACCGACCCATGTGCTGGTGTTGTTTCCTATGGAAATATGGGCCCTGACACCGGGAATAAAATCTGAAATAAATTCCTCCTTCACGCCGCGCTACCCCCTTCCGAATGTTAAAATAATATAAAAAACGATTAAAATAACCCTTTATTTTTTGCAGTTTTTAATATACAATTAGATTATAGCACAAGTTTTTACAAAAATCAAGAAAAAATGCAATATTTGCAGAGAGGAAGGACTAATTATGAAACGATTGGGAGTATTGATGCTGACGATGTTTTTGCTGTTGACAGCTGTGGCTGTCCACGCAGAGGGCGAAGAAAAGTATCTTCACCTTCAAAAAACGCAGGCGCCTGACACGGGTTTAACCTACAGTATGCTGAAAGCCACACATACCTATGCAGATGCCTACGATTCCATCGAAATTCAGTCGCAAATCAACATTGACCAGGCTGACGGAGCTGACGGAATTGAAATATTCCGCAGCGGAGGCTGGACAAGCTACGCCTACCTTCGCCAGGACGGAACAAGCGGCTTGAAGGTAGTCGTAAAAGGCAGTAATGCATCGAGCGAATCGGGCGAACCGATAGCCGACAACACAGAATTCAAGGGTCTCAAATATGACGAGTGGTACTCGTACAGCGTGAAAATGACCCTCAAAGAGCCCTACACCACGACCATGACATTAAAAGACAAGGGCGGAGCCGTCGTTTTCAAGGCGGTGTGGCAGGACATTGCCGAGCGCAATAACTTCGGTATGGTTCTGCGTCCCAACACAAAGGTTTCCATAAAAATCAAGAAGCTGAAGGTTTTGGGCAGCAAGGACGGCGCAGACTCCGTTATTGAAGACAGGACTTACGCCGCAAACCCCGAGGGCAATTATTACGGCGGCACAACCGACGGCATAGGCGGTGTGGACAACGTTACGCGTACTTCAAAGCTTTATGTGCTTGAAGACGAAATTCCCGAGGTTGAAAAATTCCTGACCGTAAAACGTTCGGAAGCGGGCGGCGATGCGGCCTCCGTTACCTATAACGCCGTTAAGGGAGTGAACGGATACGCCTCGACCTACGATTCGATAGTCCTCAGAACCAAGCTGAAAATCGAGGATATCGCCGGCATTTCGGGTGTTACGATATGGGGCTACGGCTACAATATCGGCGGAATTACGCCGGACGGTAGGGACGGATGGAGCTTTGACTGCAAAAATGCCGCAGGCGATGCGATTGACAAGAACGGGCTGCATACGGGCGAATGGTACGACGTTGCCATAAGCGTTATGGCTTCGGACGCCGGGCAGGCGAGCATTAGTATTAAGGACCAGACCGGGCAGAGCCTCGTGGCTGAGGAGCTTCCGTCCAAGACGGGCGTCGGAGTTATAGCGTTTGAAATCAAGGCAAATTCCAAGGCTGCCGTAAGCTTCCGTGACATTACCGTGGTCGGGGTCAAGGGAGAAACCGAAACGGAGATTGAAAAGCGTAACTTCCTTAAATCCGCTGCCGGGGCTTATAACGGCGGCGCGGGCGACGGCTTGAGCGGGCTCGGCGGACTTAACAGCGCGTATCTCACGGCTGTCACCGAGGCGCAGATAAAATGCAGGTTTGACCCGGCAATGGGCTCGGTTATGCTTAACTCCGCCGAGATTGCAAACGACAGAGTTACAGCCGTAACATTCGGAGGAAACCTCCTCGTTACCGCAGTTCCTTCGGCAGGCTACGAAGTGGAAGGCATTTCCCTGAACGGAGTCAGCGGAATACTCAGCGGCAACGAAGCGGAATTTTCCAACATTACAGAAGACGGTCTTGTAACCGTCACATTCAAGGAAATGACCGTAACATCGCCCGACATCACCTCTAACCCTGCTTACAACTACTTCAGGGTACAGGACGGCAAGGCGACAATATATGTATACGGAAAGCTAAGCGACTTCAACCTTCCCGGGGCGGCGCCGGAATACGGCATGAAGCTCTGGGCGGGGGATGACACCGCAAACACGCTTACACTTCCCGCGTGGAATCCCGATACCGACGCACCCGCAGCGGCAGCGCCCGGTACGGCATTCGCCATAAGGGTATACGGAAACGCAATCACGACCGACCAAGTCTACCGTTTCGTTCCGTATGTAGGCGGCACAGAAGGGTCGGTAATCACCATGAGTTATTCGGAACCGTAATTAAAGAGGAGGGAAAAAGATGAAACTGTACAGAGGAAAGGCAATTGCATGGCTGCTGACATTATGTATGCTGTTTTCCATATTTGCAGCAGCCGACTTAAGCATCATTGCCGCGGGAAAGGTAAAATACCTGCAACTTAAAAAGACAGACACGGCAGCCGTTATAAACTACTCCATGTTAAAAAACCTGCAGGGCTTTTTATCGGACGGGTATGATTCTGTTTCTCTGCGGGCGAAAATGAAAATCGACAATATCGACGGCGCCGACGGTATCCAGGTATACCGCACCGGCACCTGGAGAGATTTCGGGTATTTCCGTAAGGACGGAGAAAACGGCATAAAATATGTTGTAAAGGGAGCGGACGCAACCAATGCAAGCGGCGCTGCCGTTCCTGCGGATACCGAATTTAAGGGCATGAGCATCGGGAAGTGGTACGACTATGATTTCACCTTCACGATGAAGGAGCCCTACACCGTAACCATCACCGTAAAGGACGGAGAAACCACCGTAATATCGCCTCTCACATGGCAGGATATTTCGGAGCGCGGCAACTTTGCGCTGCAGTTCCGTACCAATACGCAGGTTGCGATGGACGTAAAGGAATTAAAGGTAGTGGGCAAAAAGGTCTCCGGCGAAACGGTTATTGAGGACCGTACGTACGAGGACGTGCCCGAGGGCAATTATTACGGCGGCACAACGGACGGTGTCGGCGGGATTGACAACAAAACCCGCACGTCAAAGCTGATTGTGCTTGATAACAGCGAGCCTCCTACGCCTCCCACGCCTCCTACGCCCCCCACGCCTCCGCCGGCGCCCCCCGAGCCTTCCGAAGGGGGCAAGGAGCTGACGTTTACCAAAACAGATTCCAGCACCACCGACCCGAGCTACGGATTGTTCTACTATGCGCTTAAAAATCTGAAAAGCTACGCCGACGGCATATATGATTCTGTTACGTTCAGATTTGAAATTAAAGTCAATTCGTTGTCAGGGGATTATTCCGACGGAATAGAGATATTCCGCAGCGGAAGCTGGTCTGATTACGGCTTGCTCCGCGCAGACGGCGCAGACGGCGTCAAATATGCCTTAAGAGGCAGCGGCGTACAGACCGAAGACGGCGCACCCGCAGCTGCCGAATACACCGGCATGAAGGTCGGCGAATGGGTGAAATGCGAGTTTAATTTCGGCATGAAGTCACCCTACAAAACAAAGATAACCCTGTCAAACAGCGCAGGAACGACGTTTATGAAGGCGATTTGGCCGGATATTTCGGACCGCGGCAATTTCGGTATGGGCATAAGACCCAACACCCTCGCATCGATGTCCCTGCGTAACATTCGGGTTGTGGGCATCAGCGGCGGAGGCGAGTCGGAAATCGAGAACCGCGATTTCGCTTCGGTACCCGAGGGCGAATACACCGGCGGAGCGACCGACCAAATCGTCGGCGCAAACGGGACTTCAAGAACCGCCGTCATTTCAGGCTCCTCTGTTCCCGGCGGCGAAGACCCCGATCTGCCGCCCCTTGAGGAAGGCGCGGTTGTGCTTGAAAGACGCACCTTCCAAAGAGATGTTCTCGGCCCTTACGCCAATAGCATCGCCCTGGGCGACCCGACAAAGGCGGCTGCAAACGTGGTTCAGGAAGGCGACAACCGCTACCTTGAGCTAAAGCAGACGCAAACAGGCAACAAGCTCCTTTATTATATTCTCAAAGGACTGCCGAATTACGGGCAGAAATACGATAAAATCATACTTAACTTTGATTTTCTCATGAAGGATTTTACGCCCGAAAGCAACGGCGTAAAGATGTGGACATTTGCGCAGAGCTTCGGCTTTTTCACTCAAAAGGACCGCGTAAATTATAAGCCGGGAGGCATTTCGGACGCCGATCTCGTTCCCGGCGGGCTTGCAGCGGGAGAATGGCTGCCCTGCAAGATTATATTCGATTTCGGCAACGCAAAAATGAAGTTTATGCTTGGGAATGCCGAAAAAGAGATGGATTTCACAGCTGTAGGTTCGGGCAATCTTGCGCTGGAATTTGACTCCGCCTCGACCGGTATATTCGGTGTGGACAACATCGTTGTTTCGGGAATTGAAGCGGGCGACGACCCCATTCCTCCGCTTGACCAGACCGAGTTTTACGTTGCGCAGAACGGAAGCGACGATAATGACGGAACGCTCGAAAAGCCCTTCCTCACAATCGACAAGGCAAAGGAAACCGTTCGGCGCGCAGTGGCAAACCCGAACCTTGAAAAAGGCCCGATAACGGTTTACATAAGAGGCGGAGTATATCCCATCGGCAAGACCGTAAACTTCGCAGGCTCCGATTCGGGCACAGAGAAAAACCCTGTGGTGTATCGCCCTTACGGCAATGAAAAGGTACGCTTTACGGGCGGCGTGACTATCCCCGCCTCCGCAGTGAAGCCCGTTACCGACACCGCAATTCTCAACCGTCTGGTGGACGTGCAGGCAAGGAAGCACCTCATGCAGATTGACCTTGCAGCAGCCGGAATAAGCAACATTCCGCAGATTGACGACCACGGCTTCGGCGGAAACATGCCGTCCTCCTTCCAGAATTACCGTCCGTTTGACGTGTACTTCAACGGGCAGGCGCTGCTTCGGTCACGTTATCCCAATGACGAGCCGAACACCGCATTCCTGCGTACCGGCAATGCAATCACGGCCGGTTCCACAACAAGCCCGTTCACGATTGAGTATAAAGACCCCGACGACCGTACAAAGCAGTGGGATTTTTCAAAGATGAAGGATTTGTTCATCTCCGGCTTTATCGGTAACGACTGGGCAGGCGTAAACCATCGCGTGGCTGCGCTCGACACCGACAAAAAGCAGCTTACGTCGCAGTACGGCAGCTCATATCCCGCAACGGCAAATCATCGCCTCTACTTCTGGAATCTTCTTGAGGAAATAGATTTGCCCGGCGAGAGCTATATCGACCGTGAAAACAAAATTCTCTACTTCTATCCCCCGTCCGACACGGCAGATGCACAAATCACGGCGCCCACGTTTGACGGAGTAATGTTCCAGTTCTCGGGCTGCAAGAATGTAACCTTCAAGGGCTTCACCTGCGACACAACCTTCAACCGAATGGTTATGATGACAGGCTGCACCAACGTGGCGCTGGAGGACTGCATATTTGCCCACGGCTCAACCGGAGCCATAACGGTAAACGGCGGCAAGTGCGCGGTAAGGAACTGCCATATTTACGATATGGGCGCAGGCGGAATAGTAGTAAACGGCGGCGACCCGAACAACCTCACACCCGCCGCAAACGTGATAGAAAACAACCGCATACACAACTTCAACCGAGTATATAATTCCTCCGTTCCGGGCATTGCAGTTTCGGGAGTGGGGCAGATTATCCGCAACAATGCGGTGTATGACGCACCTCACATTCTGATACAGCTCAACAGTGCGATAAACCCCCTGATTGAGTATAACGAAATCTACAACGGTGCGCTGGAGGCTTCGGACATCGGCGCAATCTACTGGGGCAGAAAGCCCGAGGAGGTTGGCGTTACAATCCGCTACAACTTCTTCCACGATATCGGAAATCAGTACGGCGGATACGGTCAGACCTGCGTATTTTACGACGACGGAGCAATCGGACCGGAGATGTACGGAAACGTTATGTACCGCGGCACCCGCACGGCGGACCAGGGCGGCAATTCCTCGAACTGCTTCGCTCTCAAGACGCACGGCGGTCAGTACGGAAACATACGCAACAACATATTCATTGATATGCCCCTGGCGTTCAGAATTCAGCCGTGGAACAACGCCGGCACAGACCTCCAGACACGCTGGTGGCTGTGGGTTCAGAACACCGTAAATCCCATGTCGCGTATCAGGAGCAAGGCGTGGCTGGATTATTACAAGGGCACAATCTGGGAAAAATACCAGAAGAACTTTAATGAAACAACATATCAGCAGCTCATGGCAATGGCTCCGATCAACCCGACCAAGCCTACCACCGCGCAGTTTAACCTTGCGAAGAATCATTCTCCTCGGGTAACCCACACCTTCGCGGATAACCTGGCAGTGGGAATAGGCAAGCGCGACGGCTTGATATACTGGGGCCTGGCAGAGGAGCGCGGCACCGTTCTCTATGACGATTTAGAGGCGGGCAAGAAGCTGTTCCGCAACTTTGACAAGAAGGACTTCGCCCTCACCGCCGAGGCTTTGGCGGAAATCAAAAAGGCTAACCCGAACTTTGAGGACGTGCCGTTTGACAAGATGGGCCTTACCTCCCCCGTAGGCGGAGCCGCACCGGAGGCAGGAAATGCGATTGTCCTCGGAGCTGCAAGCCCCGGCGCTACGCTCACCGCAGGCTATCGGTTTACCGATGCGGACGGCGACAGCGAGGGCAACAGCAAAATCATATGGTTCGTAAGCGACTCCGAAAACGGCGAATTTGAAAGACTCCCCGGCAGACAGGGCAAGAGCTTGTATGTTGAGCAGTCCTACCTCGGAAAATACCTCCGCTATGAGGTAACCCCGCATGACAGAAACGGCTTGTACGGCGAAACGGTCGTATCGCAGGCTGTGCAGGTTTCCAAGGGTTCGGCGGTAGACCAAAAGCTCAAGGAAGCAATCATGCAGGCTAAGGAATTGCTTAACGACCTGACCGTAGGACAGCGATTCGGGCAGATTCCCGACTCAAAGCCGAAGGACGAGCTTGCAAGCGCAATCAACGCAGGCGAGAGCGCAAATACCGACGAAAAGCGTCAGGAAGCGCTTCAGCTTATCAATATTGCGATGGAAAATGCCAAAAAGGCCGTGATACAGGACGCTTCGGGCATAAACGAAGGAACCTATACAGTGTTTGACTTCATGAACGATTTTGAGGCGGAAGCCGAGCAGGGCAAAGGCTTTAAGCTGTCGCTGCAGCGCGGCATGGCTCTGCCGAAGATGAAGCTCAGCGGATGGCTGACGGTTGACGGAACTCCGCAGAAAGCGACCGTAACCATACCCAAAGGCACGATTATAGACGGCACAGGCAGGGTTGAACTTGCGGTGTTCATGGAGGAAAACTCCACCACACTGCCGATCAACGGCGATAGGTTCACCTGCATTATCCTGACCGACGGACAGCTGAGGCTCAGCCAAAAGGCGGCTCTTCTCATTCCGAACGCATGGCATAAGAAGACCGCATACCGCAGCGGCAACAATGCGGAAACAATCGGCTCGGGCACAAGCTCCGGCTACGGCAGGCAAAAATCAGGCGATGCGGACCTGCTTATCACAACCGACAGGCTTGGCGAAATAATTCTTTACACAGCGAAAGCAACGCCGCCCAAGCCTTCCGATAATGACCCGACGCCCACACCTTCTCCGAAACCCGGAGGCACGCAATCGGGCGGCAAGAGCAAAGGCAGCAGCGGCGGCACGGCAGTGCCTTCAACGCCCGCACCTGCGCCGCAGCAAGGATTTGCTGACACGGTCGGTCATTGGGCAGAAGCGGACATTAAGGACATGGCGGCGCGCGGAATTGTATCGGGCGTAAGCGCAACCGCCTTCGAGCCGGACAGGAAAATCACCCGTGCAGAGTTTGCGGCGATGATCGTTCGTGCGCTCAGCCTCACCAAGGATAACGGCATGAGCTTTGACGACGTAATGCCCGGCAGCTGGTACGAAACGGCGGTTTCCGTTGCGGCTTCCGCGGATTTGATGGTCGGCTACGACAATAAATTCCGCCCCGATGATACAATCACCCGTGAAGAAATGGCAGTGGTAATCAACAAGCTCGCTCAGATGCTCGGACATGAAATGAAGTCCGGCGGAGCGGAGAAGTTTGAAGACCGCAGCGATATTTCACCGTGGGCAGCGGAGGCGGTAGACAATGCGGCAAGCACAGGCTTGATTTACGGCATGACCGAAACAACCTTTGCACCCCGCGATAACGCTACAAGAGCTCAGGCTGTAAGTATTATAAAACGCTTGCTGGATAAGTAAACCAATTTTTCTTATCTCTCTCCTTATTAACCGGCCCGGGGCGAATGATTTTCGCTCCGGGCTCGGTTTTTTTCGGGGGGGGGTTCCCTGCCCGTGTGTTTTGCACCGTAAAAAGACTCATGAGTAAAGGGGGCTTGCAATTTCGCAAACCCCCCGTGTTTATTTAGGTATCAAGCTTATTCAATTGCTTTTTGCGTACTCCAGTGCATTTTTGCTTTATGCGTTCAGGGCATTTTAACGCAGCTGCCGCTTATTTATTGGCTTCTTTCCATTCCTTGTACTGTCTTTCGATTTCTTATTTAATTATATCGGAGCCTGCAAGCTTAATCTTTTCACGGCTTTCGAGGTACATTTCCTCATAGTTATCGTAAAGTCCGCTGCCAAGTCCGGCATATTCCTTTCCTGCAGAAGAAACGTTTGAAATTTCGGTTTCAACAACCGAGCGGTCAAATGAGAACCCGATGTTGTGGTCAATATCCGCAGCCTTGTTTTCTTTCTTTGTTTCCTCCCATACTCCGTTCTCGTAAGTAGGCGAAAGATAAGCAAGGAACTGACTTCCCACCATAAATTCCGAAATATAATAATCCGTATTCTTGGTCATTCTCTTGGGATTTTCGGTGTCACGCGTAAAATCACGGCCATCAATACCGTAGCAAATGAGGTTGAGTAAGCGCCATTTTGCCCTCGCAGCCGGGAAGGTATCTTCCGTAGCGGCTGAGAATTTTACCCTGCTTAAGATAGGAGTTCTCCTCCGAAAATGTAGTAATATCCGCCGGGAAAAAGCCCTTAACATTCCACTCTCTCATTCTCTTTGCCCATTCAAGACCGTGGTCCTTCCGGTCACTCATGTCCGTAATGTTGCCGTCCTCGTCAAAACACCAGCCGCCCTCGCCCCACAGCTTATCCACAATTTCAAGCAAATCGTCAAAAGTATACATTATTCCTTCACAAGCCCCTGTTTTTCCATAATTTCCGCTATTTTTTTGCCCTTGGGCAGCATTTTTATATCGTCCTTCTTAACAATCCCTCAGAAGCAGGACCGCCGCAAAATACACCGCCGCCGCAACAATCATGCATACGAGCGTCAAAGCCACCGAGCCGAGCCTTCCGCCGGGAAACAGGTTCGAGCCGACCTTGCAGGCGGCAACCGTCACTATTCCCATCATTACCGACGCCGCGCAAGGCTTCGGAACAAAGTCCTTAATGCTGAACTTAAAGCCCGTTGTGCGCATAACGGCGTAGATGTTGAGCGCCGCAATCGTGAAATAGCAGAGCACGGTGCTGACGGATGTGCCGAGGATATTGAGCGAAGGAATACCTATAAATATGTAGCTTGCCGCTATTTTCACGGCAGAGCCGATAATCATATGCACCACCGGGAGCCACACCCTGCCCGCCGCCTGCAAAATCGAAGATGTGACCGAAACGAGGGTGACCCAAACTATAGCAAACGCAAGAACCTGAAGCATCTCTGAGGAGGCGTCCGTCCCGTAAAGAGCGTTCAGTATCGGTGTTGCAAGCGCCGAAAGCCCGACAACGCAGGGGAACGAAAACAGCAGCGTAATCCTGATTGACGACGCTATAATCGTATTCGCCTCACGCTTGTTGTCCGCCGCAAACGCCCCCCGAAAGCGCTGCGGCAATATCGTCACGGCTTTCCTCAGCCGCGTCCTTGCCGATTTCCGGCTTTACGCATGCGCCCAGACCCTTTGTAAGCTTTTCGCCTATCTGGATTTTCTGAGCCGCGATTGATTTTTTGAGCGCCTGATTATCCGTATTGACCACAATAAAGTCCACGCACTTGATTCCGTTTTCAATCATACGGTTTACGGCGTTGTTACCGCCGCCCACTCCGACAACCTTGATTTTCGCAAAATCATCGGAAATAGTATCAATAGTGTCCACTTTTACCAAATCTGAACCGTAATTTTGATACAAAATTGCGGTTCTGTTTTTTTGCCCAAAAAGCTCATAATATCGGTATTTTTGCAAAAAGAAAAGTTTCGTTGTAACAAGTGTCGTGCTAAAATCAAGGCATTTTCAGCTACTTACTGCTCGGTGCGTTCACTCCGCAACTTTTCCTCGAAAAATAATGCACCGCTTTTGACCTAAAAAACAGGCGAAAGCGGTGCATTATTCTATCATTCAATATTATTGTAAATTCGTTTTGACTTCATCAAAAAGCGCTTTTTTTGCTGCGGCTTGTGCGTGAATATATGTTGTATCAAAAACGGGGAGAGGTGAATCGCTCTGCTTTATCAAAAGTCCGATTTCGGTACATCCCAATATAACAGCCTCGGCATTTTCTTCATTTTTCAGTCTTGATATAATTTTTTGAAATTTCGCCCTTGATTTTTCCGAAACAATTCCCATACACAATTCATCGTATATAACGCCGTTTACAATTTCAATTTCGGTATCGCTTGGCACAACGATGTCTATGCCTTTTGCGGCAATTCTTTCTTTATAAAATTCTTGAGTCATTGTATACTTTGTTCCCAAAAGCGCCGTCTTTTTAATGTTGCTTGTTGCAAGCTCGGCGGCGGTTGTGTCTGCAATATGAAGAATCGGGATATTTATGTTTTTTTCAACCTGCGGCGCAACCTTATGCATTGTATTTGTGCAGATAACGATAAAATCCGCACCGCCGATTTCAAGCCGTTTTGCCGCATCCGTCAGAATTTCCGCACTTTTGTCCCACTGTTCTAAAGATTGACAGTACTCGATTTCCGCAAAGTCAACACTGTACATTAAAATTTTTGCACTGTGCAGTCCTCTGAGTTTTTCCTTAATATATTCATTTATTATTCGGTAGTATAAAGCCGTGCTTTCCCAGCTCATACCGCCGATCAATCCTATTGTCTGCATTTTTCCTCATCTCCGTTTATTACCATATTTTTACTCTTTCATTTTCAGGTACCCACATTCCGTCTTTTTCTGTTATGCCGAAAGCTTTATAAAATTCTTCACAGTTTACTACCACACGGTTTACACGTAGTTTATCCTCTGAAAGAACATCGATGCCAGCCATGTACTTTGCGTATTCACGTGTTTTTGTGCTCGCCCACGCTTTCGCCATAGAACGGTACAGCTTTTGATAATCGGGATTTTCAAGTCGTGACGCAACCTCTGTTATACACTGCACTGCGCCTTGGTCAGCTACATTCTCGCTTAAAGTTTGCCGTCCGTTCATCGGAACACCGGGAACACTCTCCTGCCTGTCGTAGAAATACACTGTTTTTTCGCACCGTTTTTCAAACTCGGCATAATCTTCTTTTGTCCACCAATCGGCGGCATTTCCGTTTTCGTCAAATTTTGCGCCGTTGTTATCAAAAGCGTGGGTGATCTCGTGTGCTATAATATAACCTATTGCGCCTAAATTTTCTTCATACGGCGCATTTACATCATACATCGGCGGCTGAAGGATTGCAGCCGGGAACGTAATGTCGTTCGCAGTTGCACTGTAGCACGCATTCACCGTGTACGGATACATTGCCCACTTTGTTTTATCTGGCGTTGTTCCCTGCAATTCGGATAAATATTTCATTGACGCTTTAGCGATTTCAAGAATGTTATCAAAATAGCTTCCGCCCTCTGCCGCAGATTTTATATCAGCATTGTCAAGATATGTTTTCCATTTGTCAGGGTATCACACCTCACCAGCTCCGCCATGCTTTTGCGACTTTAGGAGTAGAAGCAAAGCTGGGAGTAAAAGAATTGCAATATATTATGGGTCACTCAGATATTCATACTACAATGGATATATATGCCGAAATCAGAGATAAGCAAAAGCGGGAGATTCTCAATAAACTTAACTTGACTAATTATTAACTTTATTCTGCGAACATTTTGCGAACATTTATTATCAAATTTCATCATTTTTCATCCAATATTTTCCTTGCATAAAACAAAGAAAAACCGCATAACCACTGAATTTATCAGCAATTATGCGGAAATTTCAAACATCTGGGTGACAGGAATTGAACCTGCGACCTCTTGAACCCCATTCAAGCACGCTACCAAACTGCGCTACACCCAGAAATATACACTTGCATTTGCAACATTATGTATTATAGCATAAAGCGGAAAAAAAGTCAAGTATTTTTTTCAATTTTTGCAAATTTTATTACAGATAATGCGCCGCATTGCTTCTGCGGCGCATTATATACAAATTACATCAATTCATCAAGTTTCTTTTTCAAAGCGTCAAAGGCACGCCTTCTGTGGGAAATACTGTTCTTTTCGTCATCCGAAATTTCAGCAAAGCTTTTTTTATATACCTCCGTATAAAAAACAGGGTCATATCCGAAGCCGTTAGAGCCCCGTTTTTCACGAAGTATTGTCCCTTCGCATTCGCCTCTTACCACAAAATGTTTTCCGTCCGGAAAGCACACCGCAGCAGCGGAAACAAATTTCGCGCTGCGGTTTTCCTCATTTTCAAGAAGCTTCAGAAGCTTTTTGATGTTTTCCTCATCATCGTGCCCATCTCCGGCAAACCGTGCCGAATAAATACCCGGTGCTCCGCCGAGAGCGTCAACACAAAGCCCGGAATCATCAGCAATCGTTATCATGCCGGTCTGCTCGCAGATTTCCTTTGCTTTTTTAAGAGCGTTTTCCTCAAATGTACTGCCGTCCTCCTCGACTTCATCAAACGAGCCGACATCATCGGGAGTCAATATTTCGCATCCGCTTAAGATTTCCCGCACCTCACGGATTTTATTCTTGTTTCTGCTTGAAATCAGTATCTTCATATGCTTTTCGCCTGTATTCCCTGAGCTTTAAGCTTATCGATAACCGAATCGACAACCTCCATAGCCTCATCTTTTGTAAGCGTTCTTTCCGGATGAGAGAACACAATTCTCACGGTTATAGCTTTGTTTTCACCGCTGCCGTAGGTATCCGCAACCCTGACGCTCTTAATAAGGCTGCAGTTCTCATCGGCAATCGCCTTTCCGATAGGCGCAAATACGGGCGATACGAATGTAACATCTATTTCCATCTCCGGATATTTTGAAGGCTCATCATAAACTATGCCGGCATTTTCGATTTCGGCAAACTTGCTTACATCGATTTCGGCATAAACAATCGCCGCCTTTTTATCAATCTTTTTGGAAACAACCGGATGAACGATACCCATTTCGCCGAGTGCGGCACCGCCGCAAAGAATTTTATTAAGATTCTTCGGATGCTGATAAGCCTTATCCGCCGTAATTTTTTCAAACTCAAGCGGCATATGCTTAATATCGTCCGCAACAACCGCAAGCGCATCGCGGAGCCCCATATAAAGTTCCTCATACGATTTAGTTTTGCTGTAAACGGTAACCGCAAGCTTTTTGCGTTCATTGCAAAGACCGTCCGGCTTTAGACCTTCCACAACCCTTCCGATTTCAAAAACGGCATAGTCGGTTGAATAATTTGTATTATACTTAATCTGGCAAAGCTGGGTCGGAATGATTGATCGCCTGATAGTTTCGATATTCGGGTTTGTTGCGTTTATCAGTTTTATGTTGTCGTCAACCGGAATACCGAGTTCTTTATATTCATCATAGTACGCCCACACATAAGAATGAAGTTCATGCATTGAAAAGCGTTTTACAAGAATATCCTTGATTTTATCCTCAACCGTTTTTTCTTCTGCGGCTCTTACAGGATAAAGCGGTGCATTTGCTGTGTTTACGGCAAAATTGTCATAGCCGTAGATTCTTGTGATTTCTTCAATGATGTCAGCCTTAATTGTGACATCCTTTGTTGCCCTGTGCGACGGAACCTCAACGGTGAATCTGTCGCCGTCAAGCGTAACACCGAAATCAAGCGACTTAAGTGTTTTAACAATTGTATCGTTATCAATTTCGATACCGGTGTAGCGGTCAACAAAGTTCTTGTCAAACTCCAGTTTAACCTTATCGAAACGATGAGCATACTCATCGGTAAGCCTTGAAATAACCTCTGCGCCCTCATCGGCATCCTTCATAAGCTTTATAAATCTGCCGATGGCCGGAACGGTCATTTCGGGATCAAGCGATTTTTCGTAGCGCATTGAAGCGTCCGTTCTGTGCGCAAGCCTTACGGTCGATTTTCTTACCGAGGCTGCGTCAAATGTTGCGGATTCAAGCGTAAGGCAGGTGGTATCTTCAACTATTTCGGAGTCAAGACCGCCCATAATTCCGGCAATAGCAACTGGAGTGTTATCATTGCAAATCATAAGTGTGTTTTCGTCAATGTGCCTTTCCACACCGTCGAGAGTTTGGAAAGTGAAGGGCTCCGCAAAGCGCTTGATTCTGATTTTTTCGATTTTTCTTGAGTCGAAGGCATGCATAGGCTGACCCATTTCAAGCATTATATAGTTCGTAAGGTCGGCAAGAAAATTAATTGCTCTCATGCCGCAGTAATAGAGCCTTATTCTCATGTTCACCGGGCTTACCGTTCTTGTAATGTTTTTAACCTGCATGCAGGAATAGCGGTAACAAAGAGGGTCTTCGATTTTCATATCAACCCCCGGCAAACTGTCATACTGCGACAGTTCAACCGTATCAAGCGGTTTTAACGGTCTGCCGGCAAGAGCCGCAAATTCACGGGCAATACCGTAGTGCCCCCAGAGGTCGGGACGGTTTGTAAGGGATTTATTATCAACCTCAAACACAATATCCTCAATCCCGTAAACCTCTTTAAGGTCTGTTCCGAGAGGAATATCGTCGGTTATATCCATAATGCCGCTGTGGTCGTCGCTGAGCCCGAGTTCATGTTCGGAGCAGCACATTCCATAAGATGTAAAGCCTGCAAGATCGCGCGGAGCAATATTGATTTCTCCGAGCTTTGCGCCGACCTTTGCAAATGCCGTAACCATGCCAACCCTAACATTAGGCGCACCGCACACAACATCGGTAAGTTCGCCGCTGCCCGTATCAACTTTTAAAAGATGAAGCTTTTTAGACTCGGGGTGGTTTTCAACACTTACGATTTTTGCGGCAACAACTCCCGAAATATCGCTTCCTTTAAAAAATATCTCGTTCTCGACTTCCGCCGTAGAAAGCGAAAACTGATTTATAAGCTTTAACTTATCAAGACCCGACAAATCAACAAAGTCGGAAATCCAGTTCATAGACAAAAACATTTCAACCCCTCCTATTCATCGTCGGTAAACTGACTTAAGCTTTTCAGATTACCGCTGTTCAAATCGCGAATATCCTTAATACCGTACTTCATCATTGCAAGTCTTGTAAGACCGAGGCCGAACGCAAAACCGGTATACTTTTCGGGGTCAATGCCGCCGGCCTTAAGAACCTCGGGGTGAATCATTCCGCAGGGACAAAGTTCAAGCCAGCCGCTGTGCTTGCATGACGGGCACCCTTCACCGCCGCAGATAAGGCAGTTTATATCAAGTTCAAAGCCCGGCTCGACAAACGGGAAAAATCCCGGGCGAAGCCTTACTTTAATATCCTTTCTGAACACCTCGGAGAGCATGGTTTTCATAAAGAAGATAAGGTTTGAAATCGAAATATTTTTGTCAACCATAACGCCTTCCATCTGGAAGAAAGTGTTTTCGTGGCATGCATCGGTCGCTTCGTTTCTGAAACAGCGCCCCGGAAAAATTGCCTTAATCGGCACACCGTCGTTAATGAGCGCATCCTTGTATTTTTTGTAAATCGCATTCTGCGCAGCGGAGGTCTGGCTCTTAAGAAGCTGACCGTTTTCAAGATAATAGGTATCCTGCATATCACGCGCCGGGTGGTCTTTCGGAATGTTGAGCGACTCAAAACATTCGTAATCCGTCACAACCTCGCTGTAATCCTCAACCGTAAAGCCCATTGATTTGAATATTCTTTCGCAGTCACGCTGCACAAGGGTAATAGGATGATACGAACCCCTTTCAAGATTCGCCGGAGCCGTAACATCAAACTCTTCCATACGGTTAATTTCTTCCTCAACCGCTTTTGCTTTAAGTTCCTCAAACTTATCCGCAATAAAGCTTGAAGCTTCCCCTTTAAGTTTATTCACAATCTGACCGAATGCCTTTTTTTCCTCCGGCGCAAGCGACTTCATGTCCTTCATGAGAGCCGTAATACTGCCGTTTTTGCCAAGATATTTCACCTTGACGGATTCAAGCGAAGCAATATCCGAAATGTTTTTAAGTTCATCGAGAAAAGCCTGCTTGATTTCCTGCGTCCTGTCTGACATAAAAAAATCAATCCTTTCAATAATAATTCAAAAAATAAAGACCCGTCCCAAAGGGACGAGCCGAAAAGCCCGCGGTACCACCCGATTTCGGATAAAATCCGCACTCAAAGCGTTTTTGGCGTGAACGCATAACACCCGCGATTTCTCACGGACACTCCGGAGCCGAATTTCGTTTGCAGCCCGAATACAGATGCTTTCAGCCGGCGGCACCTGCTCTCTTGATTCAAAAATCCGCAAACTACTTTGGGATAAGACCCACTCTTTCATAGTATTATATTATCATTTTAGCACACTTTTTCAGCTTTGTCAACAAAAAATTAATAAAAAACTACTCACAAAAGTATTAAAAAACTACTCACTGTAAAAAGTATAATAAACCGGAGCATTGCAGCCGGTAAGAATCACGACCTCGACCTCTGCGGTTGAGGTCGAATTTTTCGGCACGCTGAATTTAATATCATCGCTCATAAACTCCGGATTTTCGCCCTTCGGCTCATCATCAAACTTTTTGGTTATGTATTTTCCGCCGTCGGAATAAATAATATTTCCGTCGCCGTCTTTTTGCGTAAACCGATACACCTCGGGCGCATCGGAATCTATATTGAATCTGAAAACCCTGTCCCTGTCGGTACTGTTTTCAAGGTTCAGTTTGAATTTATATGTAAACCCGAAATTGCCGAGATTGCAGGCAAAATACTTGTAAAATTCTTTGCTGCCTTTCTTTCCGGGATGTTTCAAATCCGAAATCGCCCCGTTAGGTTCAAAATCCGCGCCGACAGCTGCACCGTATTTTTCGAGAATTTCCTCACTTTCACCGCCGTAAAGCTTTGTGTGAAACGGGTCAAAATGCCATACATTGTCAGAAGAACGGTTTTCGCCGTATAAATCCGCTTTTGAGGCGTCACGGTAGCGGAGTTCTGCCATATCGCTTTCTGCGGCAATCGGTTTTTCTTCGCGCCATGTGTTTATACTCGTTGCAAACCTCCCGTTTTCCGAAACATACCCTTCCGGTGCACGCATATTCTTAACCCTTACGGGAATTGCACCCGAATAATCCGAAAAAGCATACGAAATTTCGGTATCGGCTGCGGGGGCGCAGTCCGCAATACCCTTATACTGGACCTCATTGAAAAAGCTGCCCTTTTTCATCGTATCAAAATTTTCCGAAGCGGCGCCGATATCCGAATAGCAAACCGTTGCGGCGGAAACCGTGCCGGATACAACCTTAAATTTCATCATAAGCCATACCGGGTCAACCTTTGATGTGTTGCGAAACTTGTTAAGACCGTTATCCTTGATTCTGCCGAGCATATCGCTTAAAAGAAGATTGCCCGAAACCTTCATGGGCACGCCGAGTTCTTCGGCTTTTGTCGGCTCAAAAACATCTCCTCCGCAAACTGCCGGGCAGCCGCTTTTATGTTTTTCTCCGCCGCCTCCGCAGTTGCAGCTTGCATTCTTATAATAAATCGGTCTTGTAACTTCTGTTCCGCTGTAATCGGCCCATGCCTTGTGCCACTGCCAGTTTACATCCATGCAGAAGTTTTCTATCTCCACAACCGCATCATCGGACGAAAAAAGAAAATCAAAGTATAAATCCTCATCGATTTCGGCGGAAGTTCCTCTGTGATGATACGAAAAAACCGTGTATGTACCCTCGCCCAGCTCATCAAAGCAAGCAATAGAGGAAGGAATCTTGCCATCCGCACGGTACTCGGGTCTTAAATACTCCGGATTGTCGTCAAAAAGGTAGTATTCCCCTTCCTGCTTTTCAAAATTTATATCAATAGGTTTTTCGCTTTTTCCGCACGAGCATAGCAAAAAAACCGCCAATAACAGACTTAAAAAAATTCTCTTCATAAATATATTTGCTCCTTTCCGCTATATTATATATTTATTTTTGCTTTTTGTCAATTATTTATTGACAAAAAACGCAACGGGCTTTATAATAGGTACATAAACTATAATAAAGGAGTCGGACTATGAAAAACCTGAAAATGACGCCCGAGATGTCATTCAATGATATTTTGGTGCAGATTAAAAATTGCAGCGATGATGTTACGGTCGAACTTTCGGAAGGAAGGTACTTTTTAAAAAAATCACTCAGAATAACCGAAAACCTCGGCCATTCCGTTACATTCAAAGCAAACGGAAAAGTGCTTTTCGACGGCGGAATCATCATCGACAACTCGCTTGTCAAAAAATGCGATAACGACGAAATTCTGTCACGAATAATCGAGGCGGATTCAAGAAAACATATATACGAAATCGATCTTTCTTCTTATAAAATCGATTATGCAGAATACGGCTGCCGAGGCTTCAGGCGGGCATATGTTCCGTCCGCCAATGAATTTTACATAAATTCCGAAGCACAGCAGGTTCCGAGATACCCAAAATCAGGAGATATTCCGATTACAGAAGTTACAGACCCCGGCTCACGCCCGAAAAGCGCAGATTTTACAATGCGCCCTGCAACATTCAAATATGATGACCCGAGGTGCGACCTTTGGAAAGACGCAGATGACTTTTATGTTTCGGGGTATTTCAATGAATCATATGCTGACGACACCATCAAAGCAGCAAAAATTGACACAGAAAACAAAACAATAACAACCGCTTTGCCGCATCTTTTTGCATTCAGCGCAAGACCTCACACAAGATGGCATGCAATAAATCTCATTGAGGAACTCAGCTGCGAAGGCGAATACTACATTGATAAAGTGCGCGAAAAGCTGTATTTCTATCCGGCTGACGGTACTGATTTAAGCACCGCGCTTTTGCAGCTTTCGGTGCTTGATACTCCTATGGTTGTGCTGCGCAATACCGCGGACATCACCTTTGAAGGCATAACATTTGAGAACACCCGCGGAACCTGCATTTATATGGACAATACCGAAAACTGCCTTATCAAAAACTGCGTATTAAGAAATGCCGGAATGCTGGCGGCTCAGATAGGCATGGGCGCAACAGCAATGCCGGAAGGTATGCACGATGCGCACGGTATTCAGGATAAGTCCGTAGGGACGCCTCAAAGCGTGCCCGAAATAGTAGGATCATGGCATGAAATGCTCTATCAGTTTGCCGCATGGGATAACGAGGGCGGCAAGAGAAACGGCGTACAGGGCTGTGAAATTTACAATACCGGAACGGGCGGCGTGCTTCTGTGCGGCGGAAACCGCAAAAAGCTGATTCCTGCGGAAAATTTTGTTGACAACTGCCATATTTACCGCACAAACAGGCTTGACAAAACCTATAAAGCCGGCGTAAATATAATGGGCGTCGGTAATAAAATCACTCACTGCAAAATCCACGATATGCCCGGGTTTGCGATTTACCTTCACGGAAACGACCACAAAATCCACTACAACGAAATATTCGATGTAATAACCGAGGTTTCGGATGCAGGTGCGGTTTACCTTGGGCGCGACCGTTCGGAGGTAGGCAACGAGTTCAACTTCAACTTTTTCCATGACATTTACGGCTCAAAGGAAAAACCGCGCGGTATCTGCGCAATATATTTTGATGACGGCGCAGGCTATAACCTTGTACAGGGCAACTATTTTCACAGAATTATTCAAAGCGATGAGCACTACCCCAACGCGGTTTTCGGAACGGTATTCTGGAACTGGGGCGGGCAGACATCGGTTTGCGACAACATATTTACGGAATGTCCGAACGCATTGCAATCGGCAAACTTCACAAGCAATCTGTTCGTTAAACATTTTCTCGGGGATGAAGCTGAGGCGGGTATTATGTTGCCCAGAATAAACACCAAAGACGAAAACGATATGCGCGGCGTGGATATAACTTCCGACATTTGGAAGGAACACTATCCTTATCTTTATGATGAGTTTACGGGGCATTACAAAGAAGCGAATACCGTTTACAACAATGTATTTCCGACAAAGCCCAAAAAATGGTTTAAAGACCCCGAAAATCTTGATTTTACGCCGATTGATGCGGGAAGATTTGACAACTGGCTTCTGAAATTTGTTGTTGACCCAATAAGAAAGATAGATAATGAAGACGTATATCTTAAGCTTACAGACTTTTCAAAAATAGGTCTGTACTGAGAAAGGATAATTTCATGAAAAAGCGCTTTACCGCATTTATATTAACGCTCGTAATAGCTTTCAGTTTTTCGTCGGTTTCGGCGGCGTATTACACCGAATCCAAAAAAGGCGGAGAAACATTTGAAGAAATACTGCAATACAGTGCCGATATTGACAAAATCAGCAGTGATTTCAGCACCGCTCTCGAACTTTTTGAAAAGCAGGAAAGCGCAGTAAAAATTTTTGAGATTCTTAATAAATACACAGATGAGTTTCCGCAGAACACCGAGCAGCAGATAGCGTCGCTCAAGGCATCGATTAACAACTCCGCGGAAAACAATGCGTATTCCACCAAGGTTTACAACTGCTGTGTTGATTCGTATGATATTCTCAATAAGATAATCAAGGGAATGGCGGAGTCTGAAAAGTATAAGTCCGAGCTTCTTATATGGAGCCACATGACGGAAGATGAACTTGATGAATACATCTCCGAAATGCCGACGGAAAACGAATACAGGCTGCTGAAAGAAATTAATGCACTGACCGAAGAATATCACAACTCGCAGAAAGAACTTCCGGACTTTGAAAGCTACGATGAATATGTTGAATATCTTAAAGGCATGACAAAATCCGTGGGTGATATTTTCATACAAATGGTCAGCAAGCGCAATGAAATAGCAAAAGAACACGGTTATGACAATTACGCCGATTATGCCTATGCGGAAATTTACAATAAGGATTACGGAGATGCCGAAAGGAAAGAGTTTTACGATAACACGCAAAAATACATCTCTCCGCTTGTGGAAAAATTGGGCACTGCCGAATATCTGATATCCGCAGACTATGAGGAAACAAGAACCGACAGCCAGATTATTGAGGATACAAGGGTTTATCTTGAAAAAATAAATCCGGAACTGACAAAAGCGTTTGACTATATGACCGGTCACGGGCTTTATGATATGAAAAAATCCGACAAAAAGCAAAGCGGCTGTTATACCGCCTACCTTGACCATTTTAATGTTCCGTTTATATTTATAAATCCTGACGGTTACAATGTTCAGTCTACCCTCGTGCATGAATACGGGCACTACACGGCAGAGTTTTTTGACCCGTTTTACAGCGAAAGCTACGCCCTCGAGGGCGAAAGCAGGGAATCAAATCTTGACATTGCCGAAATTCAGTCGCAGGGGCTTGAAGTTCTGTTCTATGATTACTACGGAAAGCTTTACGGAAACTACGGAAGAAGCGAAAAATTAAGTTCCATTTACACAATGACCGCATCTATAGTTGACGCAGCGCTCTTTTCAGAGTGGCAGGAAGCCGTTTACAGCGATGAAAAAATCACGGTTGACAAATGCAACTCGCTCTTTAAGCAGCTTTGCGTAAAATACAATGTTGATAATCTTTACGGCTGCGACCAAAACGGCGGTTATACATGGGTTATGGTCAATCATAACTTTGAAGCGCCTATGTATTATATAAGCTACGGTGTTTCCGCAATGGCGGCTCTCGACCTCATGAACGAATCCAAAGAGAACCGCGAAGCCGCAATAGACAGATACATGAAATTATCGGCACTCGGTGACCACACGGAGTTCAAAGCATCGCTTGAAGCGTGCGGATTTGACGATGTTTTTGAAGAAAGCACATTTGAGAAAATTTCAAAATCAATAAAGGATTTCGCCGGTATAGGATATGATGATGTGAACGATAACGACTGGTTTTATGCCAACATCATTCTCACCAATGACTATATGGGAGGGCTGTCGGAGGGAAGGTTCTCACCTAACAGCGATGCAACGAGAGAAACCTTTGTTACTACTCTCGGTAAAATGGAGGACGATATCCGCGGAATTGAAAACTTCGCCACACCGTTTACCGATATTGACAACAAATTTGTTTCATGGGCAGCCGAAACAGGCATAGCCGCAGGAATTGACGATACCGAGTTCGGCGGAGAACTTCCGCTCACAAGAGAACAGGTGGTATGCTTTATTTACCGCTTTGCAGGCTCCCCTTCATCGGACGGCTTTGTTAAATTCTCCGATGCGGAAGATGTTTCTGCGTGGGCGTCAAAGGCGGTTTCGTGGGCAGAGGAAAACGAGATCATTGCCGGCTATGAGGACGGCAGTTTCCGCCCGAAAGATAATGTTACCCGTGCCGAAGCCGCAACACTGATTTCGATGCTGTATGTAACTTATTATTAATAAACTCAAACGGCTCGCAAGGAGTTCCCTTGTGAGCCGTTAGACTGTCGAAAAAGTCGGTCAACCGCAAGCAAAAAATATCAATACATTTTTCCGTATATAATTTGAGTATATTGTTTGCCTGAATAACTATTACAAAAAATAACAAAACCGCATTAAAAAAACCTTGAAATCATCGAGATTTCAAGGTTTTTTGCTTGCTTTCACCGAACATGGACTCTACCGTATACACATACGCCGACGAATCCATGTTCGGCAAATTTACCTTCCCTTTTCGAAGTCTGCCAGCGTGTCGATAGGTTTATCGACACGCTGACGGCTCACAAGGAGATTCCCTTGTGAGCCGTTAAAATTTATCGTCTTATTTATTAAAAAACCAAACTGCCATACGGCTGTCGTCATCCCATGTTTTGCCGGCGGACGAATAGTCGGTAACAGTAAAATAGCCGCCGCTGTTATCGGGAATCTCGAGTTCTTCTATATGCTTATAAGGTGCAGTATCCTTCTCCGGGAACCTTACATCAACAGTGTTATCCTTATTTATCTTAACATCGAATATTCCGTCAACGGATTTCCCGAGCCTGTTTTCAACCGCAAGCATAACAGGACCGCGCTTCAGTGCGATTCTGCGCTTTGCATTTTCATCCTCACGGTCAAACGAAGGATTGATATGGTTCTTACCCCATGCAACATCGTTCATAAGAATCTGAGTACCGTAATGAACAGGGTAAATAACCTCTGTTTTCATATCGAATTCAAGCGTTATGCTGTCGCCTTCCGACCAGCTTCTTTCAAGCCTGATATAACCGCCCGCGGTATTAAGCGTCATGCTGTCACCGTTAACAGAAATCACCGTACGCCTGCTCCATTTCGGATTCCTGAAATAAAGAGCAAATTTTTTATTTAATGAACCGCTTAAAGTTACATTAACCGTGCCGTGCTTAGGATATTCGGTAGCCGTATTAAAAGCGATACCGTCGGCGGTTTCGCTGCCGTTTATGTAGAAATTCATCACATATCCGTCTTTCGCCTTTTCAAGATTATACATCGAAAGCATTGCAATTCCGGTTGCACCTATGCAAGCGCAGCAGCCGTAATAGTGATTGTCATGCATAATTTTTCTTCCGCCGGTACCGATTCCTCTGTTCCCGGGGGTAAGAGGGCTGTACGAATCAAACGGAAGCGGCTCATGAACGGCGTCCGGCCAAACCTCATAGAGTTCTTTTGAAATTCGGCGTTCATTATTGACCGCTCCGAGATATGCATTATAAAACGACTGCTCAAACGCATCCATGAACTTGCTTTCGCCGGTAAGCATATTGAGTTTTGCAAAAAACTTCATAAGAGTAACGGTTACGCAGGTTTCCTGCATGGTCATTCCGGTGTGGTCGCTTGCCTGACGAACCGTTGAATGGTCGAAAAGTTCGTGTGTGCAGCCGCAGGAGCCGATAACGGTATAGTCGGTTTCAAGAATTTTATTTGCAAAATTGATTACTGCGGTTTTATATTTTTCTTCTTTTGTTATTCTGTAGTATTCAAGCAGCCCCTCAAAGCATGATGTCATTTCATAAGCCTTTGTTGCCGGGTACTGGTAAGGGCAAAGTTCGTCCTTATACGCAAGTTCAAACATATTGATGACAGACATACCGCCGCAGTCAACAATATATTTTGCAAAATCGAGAAATCTCTGCTCGTTTGTAAGATTATAAAGCCTTACAACCGGTTCCAGAATTGAAGAAGAGTTAATACCCTTCCAGTGATTGGTTGCATCGGTAATGTTGATTTTGCCCTCGCCGATATATTTCATTATATCATCAACCATTGAGGACATGAATTTTATTATGGTATCGATAAGCTCGTCGCTTTTACATATTTCAAGGAAATACTGCATACCGAGAAGCACATATTTTCTCGACCATATATCCCAGCCGATAAATCTGCGTTCCTTATTATAAGTCGTAACAGAACCGTCAATCCTGTCAACCGTAAGCATATCGAGAACCGTAGCTTCAAGCGCATTATACAGTTCTTCATCCCTTGTGCAACGGTAAAGGAAACTTCCGCCGCGCATCATTTTGCCCCAGTATTCACCTCTCCAGCCACAGTCATCGGTATCGAGCCTTCTTCTGTACTGCTCAACAAAGCGCTGCCATATAATAGGGTCTTTAAGGTCAAAATCCGCAATAAAATCAATATATTCCCGAACAAATCCGGAATAATCGGACCTGGCGCCCGAAAACTCAAAAGTATCGGTTGAAAAGTCCGGATAGTTAACTTTTCTTAAATCCATAGAACAAATCTCCTCTATTTTTTCTTGTATTTGCCGGGAGAGCACCCGACGGTTTTAGTAAAAGTTCTTATAAAATTAGAATAATCGTGAAATCCGCATAAAAACGCCGTCTCGGAAACGCTTTTGCCGCTTTTGAGATACTTTTTCGCCTGCGATATGCGCTTTCCGATAATATACTTCATCACGGTTGTACCGAGAGATTCTTTAAAAACTCTGCAAAGACCGTTTACAGACATATACGAATTTTTTGCTATCATATCAAGCGTCAGTTCATCGGACAAATGCCGGTTTATATACATAACCGCCCCTGAAAGGCGGCTTCCGCCAACAGCTGCCGCAGGATGATTATCCTTAAAAAAGCGGTTTACAAGCACAAGCAGACGAATCATGTATATATTTTTAAGAACATCCTCGCCGTAGCCGGAACAGTCCTTAATATCCGAAAGAATATTCACAAGCGCCTCCGCCTCGTCCTTCTTCAGCGGAACGCGGTTTGAAAAATTCTCTCCGCGCGAATAAAAGCAGTGCGAAAGATCCGTTTCGCCGGTAGAATTTGAAAACAAAAACTCCGGATGAATCTGCACCGTATATCTCTCAACATCGCCGCAAAGAGTAATTTTGTGCGCCTCAAACTGATTTATAACGAAAAGGTCATTATCCTCCGCCTTGTAAATCTTATCGTCAATCAAAAAATTGTTGCCGCCCTTTATGCACAGCAAAAGCTCGCAGCATTCATGAGTGTGAATATTAAGATTCGGATTGTTTTCGGTAGAATGATATATACCGAAAGCCTTGGTTTCAGCCGCAAAATTAACCGCAGCGGAGCACTTGTCAAAAAACACATTCATGTAAGATTCCCAGCCTGTAAAAGTACGGGCTATCCGTTTCATAACCCGTACTTTTAATTTATTCCGATTTATTAAGCTTTCTCAGATAATCACTGATATGTTCAAGCTTTTCGTCAATCTCGTCAACCTGTATGCGAAGCTTATCGAGTTCTTTGAAATTGCCGTCAGCCTTCTGGATACTCGACTGCATTGACTTTACCGCAAGCCTGAGATTGAAGATATCATCGTCATCGATATTTTTAACCGCTTTTTCCTTATTTTTGGCAGCAACCTGCTGAAGAGCATAAGTACCTGCAGCAAACACAATTATACTTATAATAAGAGCAATCAGGATTGAACCGCCGACCGATGTGCCGGAAGACGAAGAGTTATCCGAAGCCGTATCGGAAGCCTTCTTTGAGCTGTTTTTCTCGGGAAGAACATTCTTGTTATCTGCGCTTTTATCAGAAGAAGCTGCAGCCGTCTGCTTCTTTGTAAGCTTGGACTTTGTATCGTTTATAACCTGCATGAACTTTTCTGCGTCATCGTCCTCATAATCGTTCCCGATACCGGAATCCGCACCGTAACCGGGGGTTACATTCTGGTTAATATCGCTCTGCGCAATTTTTGAACTACCGCCGTTTACATATATATCGCCGATAACCGAAACTATTTTTGTAAGCTGGTTCTTATTATCGGAAAGGTCCGAATCCTGCTCATAAAGATACTCGAACTTGCCCGATTCAAATGTAACCTTATCTTTAATTCCGTTCGACATATACTGCTTAAAATCGTCTTTGCTTTCCGAATTAACATATTCAACAGCAATATCGCAAATAGCCTGAACATCGTTCACCTGAGTTTCGTAAGCCGCATTGCATACCTGCACCGCGGATAATACAAAAACAGTCAACAATACCAAACTGATTATTTTCTTGATTTTCATATGTATCACTCCTTTTAAAATATATATAAATTTTATCACGGTATTGACTAATTGTCAAGCATTGATTTAACAAAATCCGAAAGTTTATCCATTTTATTTTCAAGAACGCCGTCGATAACCGCATCCAATGCCGCATTTAGCGCCTTTCCGACACTGCAGCCCTTAAGCCCCAAACCTATTACATCCGAACCTGTAATATCAAGCTGCGAAACAGTGCAGCATGATTTTTTTGCGGTTTCAAGCCGTTTTTCAAAAGCCGTGCAATCGTCCGCCGAATAAAATGCACGAAGCGCTCCGCCCAAAACCGCTGCATTGTCCGCACCTATATCCCGCACAAGTCTTTTCACGGATTTTTCATCGGGATAATCCTTTTTAAGATTATCGCAGACCTTGGACACACAATCGGCTGTTTTATTGTCCGCACGAAGGCTTCGCATAACCGATTTTACATCGTCAAAATCTCTGAGCAGTGCGGAATATCTGACAGACGGCACAGCCGGAGTTTTGGAAATACCCTCAGGATTTACACATTTTCCGAAGCAAACTTCAAAAACTCCTCCGAATCCCGCTATAACTCTTTCGGCACCGCTGCCGCAGATAAGCTTTGTAAGTTCCGAAAATACCCGCTCTCTTGAAATATTATCAAGAAGATTTTTATTGCGGATTATACTTTCCGCCGTTTTGGCTTCAATATCAAAATCAAGCACGGAGGCAAACCTCAGCGCTCTCAAGATCCTCAAACCGTCCTCCGAAAATCTTTTGTCCGGGTCACCCACACAACGCATGGTTTTCTTTTCAATATCCTCTCTTCCGCCGAACAAATCAACAAGTCCGTTTTTTTTCGAATACGCCATGGCATTAACTGTAAAATCACGCCTTGAAAGGTCCTCCGAAAGGCGCGAAGTAAAACGCACCTCCTCGGGGTGACGGTTATCCTTATACTCTCCGTCAACTCTGTAGGTTGTTATTTCAACATTGTTTCCGTCAATCACAACCGTTACGGTGCCGTGCTTTATACCGGTTTCGATTATCCGAAAGCCCTCAAAGCACGAAATCATCTCCTGCGGCTCGGCGTTTGTCGTGAGGTCGTAATCCCCGGGAATTCTGCCCATAACAAAATCCCTGACGCATCCGCCCACCGCAAAGCACTCAAAACCGCCGTTTTCCAGTATATTCATAGCTGTTTTTATTGCGTTTGGTAAAATCATATTTTAATCAATCCGAAAATTTTATAGTTCTGCATTTTCCGTCAAATCCCATTTGAGTGTTTGGAAAAATGCCGTTAATCTCATCATTATATTCCTCCGGGTTCTGAAGTGAAGCCGAAAAGTGCGTCAGCCACAGTTCCGATGCATCGGCGCTTAAAGCAATCTCCGCAGCATCCTGCATAAGCATATGCCCGGTTTTATCCGCTCTTTCCCGCTTTTCGGTATCGCCGAACATTCCCTCACATATAAAAATGTCGGTATTTTCGGCGCACAAAGCCGCACCGCGGCAAGCCTTTGTGTCAGTTACATAACCCACGCTTATCCCGCGCCTTTCATCGCCCAAAACATCGGACGGAAAGAATTTTTTGTCTTCAAATTCAACGGTTTCGCCCTTTTGAAGCTTCCCCCAAAATGGTTTCGGAAGCCCCAGACTTTCCGCCTTATCAACATCAAATTTCCCTGTTCTTTTCACATCAAGCCTGTAACCGTAGCACGCAATCCTGTGGTTAAGCCTGTATGCACCAATGTTAAAAACGCCTGCTTTCAGTGTTTCCGCAGGACCGTGCAGTTCGGAAAACTCAATTTCAAACGGAAGTTCCGGCACTATAACCCGAAGCGAATTTACAACCCTTCCGATTCCCGCAGGTCCCACAACCGTAAGTTTTTCCTCTCTGCCCTCATTTCCCATCGTAAGAAGAAGCCCCGGCAAACCGCTTATATGGTCGGCGTGAAAGTGAGTGATGCATATAACATCAATCGGCTTGAAGGTGAAACCGGCTTTTTTCAGTGCAATCTGAGTACCCTCGCCGCAGTCGATAAGCATACTGTGACCGTCAAGCCGAAATATTGCCGCCGTAAGATGACGGTTTTTAAGCGGCATAGTTCCGCCGCAGCCGCAAAGGCAAACATCAAGCACTGAAATCTTCCTTCCTGTTATTTTGTAATTCCCTTATATGTCCTCTGAACCTCATTATAGCTGTCCAGATTTCCTATATCATAGCGTTTTCCCGGCATTTCAAAGGTTGAAACACAGCGCTCTCCGCACAGCCAGGCTATAAAACTCCCCGGAGCGTCCTTGCCGCAGCCGCTGTCAAGCCCGACCTTCACAAGCGGCACATCCTCTTTTTTATAAATATAAAAAGGAGGGCACAGCCAGTGCGACTTCGGATTTTCGGGTTTTTCTTCCATTGAGATAATTTTCCCGTCATCATCAACCGTCAAAACACCGCCGCGCTTCAGGCGTTTTTCGTCGTTTTCATAATATCTCATAACCGATGTCGTTCCGCTTTTTCTGAAAAACTCTATAAATCTCAAAAGCGAAAAATCGAGAACATTATCCCCTGCTATCACCATTAAATCATCGGAAACCCCCAATTTTTCAACCGCAAACCAAATGTCCGCAACCGCACCGAGCCTTGTTTCGTTTGTGTCCGTTCCGTCATCCAGAACCTCAATGTTCTGCGGCTTTCCTTCCGCCCATTTTTTAAAATTCTCATAGAACTTATGGTTTGAAACTACAATAAATCTGCTGACCTCGCCGCTTGAAGCGATATCGTCAACCAGATGGTCCAGAATTGTTTTACCGCAAACATCCAGGAGCGGCTTGGGCGTGTTTTCGGTAAGAGGGTAAAGCCGTGTTGCATAACCTGCCGCCAAAATCAAACATTCCATTTATATTTCCTCCACATTGCAACCGTCGGTGCTCTGACAGAAATGAACGGAAAAGCTTTCCCGATACTGCGGAAAAATCTTAAGATATTCTGTCATAACATGCTCGGTTATTTCCGTTTTAAAACTCGGGTCAACAATCGCCATGCAGCAGCCCTTGAAGCCCGCTCCCGAAAACCTTCCGCCGTAAATGCCGTCGGTTTTCATCATAATATCATATATTGCCTTGAGTTCGTCAGAACCCGTTTCGTAATTATAAATACTGCTGTATCCGCTCTCTGATGAAAGCCGCCCAAACTTAGCAATATCGCCGTTTTTCCAGGCTTCCGCTCCCATTTTCACACGCTCAAACTCAGTGTAAAAATGCTCTGCACGCTTCCTCCAGTTTTCCGGAAGCTTGTCTTTATACTTATCATAAACCTCTCTCGGAACATCCCTTAATCTGCTGTCGCAAAACCTGCCGTAATCCATTCCCGAAAACGCCTTGAGCGCATATGACGCAGCCTTAAGCTCGTCAACCCTCATATTAAAAGCCGTACCTGCAAGGCTTCTTTCAACACCGCTGAAAATTATCGCAAATTCAAACGGAGCCGCCTTCGCACTTTTCGGAATAAGCTCAAAAGTGTCGTCCTTGGTGTCAAGATACAGAAGATGGTCTTTTTTGCTGAACATTTCACATGACTGGTCAAGCTTGCCGCAGCTTACGCCGACATACTTGTTTTCCGCCCACAGCGCCGCGTCAATCATTTCGGGCTTTGTAAGCTTAATTCCGTTTGCATGGCACATTGCGGAGAGAAACGCCAGTATTACCGCCGCAGAAGATGAAAGACCGCCTACCGGCAGACTGCCCGAAATCAGTGCGCATATTCCGTGTTCGATTTCCGCTTTTTCGGAAAGAGCAAGCACAGCTCCCCTCAGATAATCCGCCCAGTCGCCCGTTTTTTCACGGATATCATGAACATGGAACTGTACTTTCCCGGGGAAATTAAGGCTTCTCAGTTCGCATATTCCGTTCTCCGTCGGGAAATACGCAATTTCAATACCCTTATCGATTGCAAAGCCGGAAACAAGCCCATACTGATGGTCGGAATGTGCGCCCAACGGGCATACACGGTAAGGGCAAAATGCTTCAAATACATCCTTTGCATCGGGATAAAGTCTTAAAAACTCACGCTCTAAACTCTGCGTCATAATAAGTATCTCCTTATTTCATCATTCCAAGCTTTTTCGTCAGTTCACGCCTTCTCTTTACGCTTTCGCTTTCGGCACTCGGCAGATTATTTACCGCCCTTTCGCCCGAAACTACACGCACGAAGATTCCCCCGAGCCTGATAACCCAGTATGCCGGAAGCAAACATGGAGCTTTTTTCAGCTTCGGGAACTGCTTCTGCATAGATTTGAGATTCGGGAACAATCTCTTAAATGCCGTCCCTCTTGAATATTTATCATAGTAGGCGTTAAATTCTTTTTCGGTCATGTCTGTCCGCTGTTTCAAAAATTCATAGTAAAAAGCACCTTTTTCGGAATCGTTATTGCCAAAATTCCCTCCGATTTCAGTATCATCAAGAAGAATATCGCCGAGAATCTCGTCAGAATCTTCAAAATCAAAACCGAAATACTTGCTGCCAATTCCCTTGATTGCAGAAATAAATCCGGTAAACCCGAGCGTTTCCATAAGCTCATTATATTTTTTCCAATCGATTTCGGAATTATAATGCTGCATATGCATAAGCAAATCGCATATTTGCCTTAAACCGGCTGCACCGTTCAAAAAATGTTTCAAGAGGTGAGCTGTAAGGAACATCAGCGAATCGTTTATCCCAAGCGACGGAAAACCGCCGCAGTCTATGTACGGCTCATCGTAGTTCACAAGACCTTTCAGCAAAATATCACCGGTCGCCTTATAATACATTTCGGTGTGAACCTCCAAAAGTCCTCCTACGGGGTGAACAGCACCGAAATGATGAGCTATTCCATTCGGAGTTTCAACATTATAACCGACATTTCTTAAGCGAGTTGCCCACTCATCGGCATTCTTTTGGTCAATCAGTATGTCAACATCGCTCGAAACCCTCATATCGGGGTGCTTATAAAGCCTTGCGACCGTCTGACCCTTCAGCACACAGTAATTCAGATCTCCCGATATTTCCGAAAGAACCTTGGAAGTAAACTCATTTTTCATCATACTGCTTCTGACCGAAGCCACAACCTCACGCTTAAGCTTTGAAAAAAGCTCAGGTTCAACAGTCAAATTCCCCTCATTTACCGAAGTGCTGATTCCTGCAAACACAGTCTGCCAGACGCTCTGCTCAATCGCAAGGCGCCTGACTTCTTCTATATTAATTTTTCCGTCCGCCTTAAACTCCTTCCCCGCTGCACCGCAGGCAAAAAGTTTAAGCATATTAATAAAGTTTTGGGTCATGGCTTTTACTCACTTATATTCTTTTCATTAACTCTTCTATTATTATCCAATCTGACGGTTCATCAATTTCCACGAATGTTTTCTCATCCATTTCAATCGGAACAATATTTCCGGAAACACGGTTCTTTGATTTCAATAAATCCTTTTTTGAAGTGATATAAAAAGCGCCGTTTTCGACAAAATATCCGTCAAAATCCTGTCTTCTTGGTCTATTATAGACATCATAGTTTACAGGCGCCGCATAACCGTTTTCATCAGTTCTCCATATAAATCTTTTTTGTCTTACAACAGATATGACACTATCTGTACCATCTTCGTAAAACTTATTAAATCCGTTATCCAAGTCTTTGCATTTCAGCAACGGAGATGTAGCCTGAATAAGAACAATATTGTCAAAATCATAATTATTGGCAAACTCAAGCATTGCAGACTCCGTTGAAGCAAAATCGGTAGCGGTTTCCTCACTTCTCGGGATAACCTGTACTTTGTTGATATTTAGAGAATTTATTGTGCTTTTTATCTCCTCTGAATCGGTAGCTATATATATAGTATCGATATATTTGCACTCCGAAGCCGCTTTTGCAACCCAATATACCAAAGGCTTACCCATAAGCAGTTTTATATTTTTTAGCGGTATAGACTTACTTCCGCCTCTGACGGGAATAAATGCTGCGTTTTTCATTTTTCACACTTCCTGTATTTTAATTTATCTCTTTGAATCTGTTCAATAGGCAATACCTCCTGCTTTTTATATGTAAGTGCCTTCTCAACTGCTAACAGATTTCTTTTAAGCTTTCTAATACCCTCAGGTTCTAATGAAGCTGCGTGGTCAGTGCCCTTCCATGTTCTGTCAAGAGTATAATGTCGTTCAAAAACCTCAGCACCAAGCGTATATGCCGCAACATCAACTGCAATTCCTAAATGATGTCCTGAAAAACCTATTTTCTTAACTATATCTCCGTACATCTCTTTTAGTCGAGTAATCTCCAAAAGGCAAATATCTTCGAACGGAACAGGATAACCCGATGTGCAGTTAAAAATCACCAAATCTTTGTTTCTCCCATTGTTAACAAACAAATCAATCAGTTCTTTTTCTTCCTGTCTTGTCGTCATTCCAAGAGATACCTGAATTTCGCCATTGTAATTATCGCAAAGCCATTGAAGCATTTTTGTGTTGTTGTTACAAGCCGACGGTATTTTAATAAATTCGGGCTTTATGCTTGCGATTTCTTTTGCGGATGTCATATCCCAAACAGATGTGGAATATGTAATACCCATCTTTTCGCAAAATTCTTTCAATTCGGCATGTTGGTCAACTGTAAATTCCAAAAATTCTCTATGCTCACCATATGTTTTTCCATATGAATTTACAGGATTAGGATGGGGTGCATTATACTGCTCTTCTGTCAATAACTCTCTATTGCATCGTTTTTGAAACTTGATCGCATCTGCATTACAAAATACCGCTGCAACTTTTATTAATTCTTTGGCAATATCGAAATTACCCATATGATTGCATCCGGCTTCAGCTATTACATAAGGTTTAGTGTAGTTCATTTGTATTTCCTCCAAATATTAAATTATTTAAATCTTCGAAAGTATCACAAACCGATATATTTCTCCAATTTATTTCAAAATTATTTATCCTATCAATTTCTTCAGGTGAACAAAACAGTTTATATAAGAAGATAGGTTTTCGTTTTGAATTTTTTATTATTGCTGCAGAAGAATAATATGTTAGCAATGTTACATCTTCTAAGCTTCTATATATGCATTCAAACGGTATCTTTTGTAGTTCATCTGATGATATTATTATATTGTCATTTTGTAATTGATTATAATTAAATTTATCTCTAGGATGCTTTTTAATTAAAACCTTACCCTTTGCTGTCAAGATGGTCATTATATGCTTGAATTTTTTAAACATCTCATTTGTAAAATCATATGGCTGTGTCAAAAAAACATATTTGACATCATCAGGGAGCCTGATATTGTCGTTTTGGGCAAATAATCGCATGATTTTTTTGGAATGTTCGGGTGTAAATACATCGTCTTCCTTAATTACTTTTATATCGTTTCTTTTTAATTTGAATTTTTCAGGATCGGAACACCATACTTCCGAGATATATTTATTCATTCCCATAATAACGGGGTTAATAATACAATCACTCAACCCCAAGAGTCTTTTTATATAATATTTAAATGATTTATCTGTATTATATGTGCAGGAATACAGTGCAAGACCTTCCTCAATCAATACGCATTTTATTTTATGATCAATACGCAATGTCAAATCAAAAACTTTCGACAAAATAAACTCGGTAGAACCGTTATCGCTAAAAACGAAAATTGTACAATCACTGCAGGCGGCCTTATCTTCAACTACCTTATAAACAAACCTGATATAGTTGTTATACATCCTGTTTTTTTTCTTCAGGATATACAAGTTTTTAAGTTTTTTAAAATGCTTGTCGTTATTTTGCTTGTTAATATTAAAAAAGCTATCATAACAAAACACGTTGTATTCTTTAGCTACTGCATCCGGAAACAGCACCACGCTTTGCAAAAAAATAATTGTGTTTCCATCGTTTTTAAATTTGTTATCAATATAATACATTGCCTTGCTCAATGTTAAATAATTATAACACAAAAATATATTTTCCATAATTTCACCACTTTTTAATTTTAGACACAAGATCAACAAGATATTTACTGCATTCTTTTCTGCATCGCAGGAATAAAACCACGATATAAATGAGAAGCAGCATTATTTTATATGCAAAATTGATGATACTGAATCTGTCACTGTAGAAGAAATACGATAATGATACTCCGGCAAATATAAAAAATACAATAACCGCAGCAATGTATATAAAGTCTTTGATTCGAAGGCCTATATCGGCAAAACGCTTGCTTATAAATATTACTATGCTCACTCTGATCAGCATCGCTATCATATCAGCTATTATTGAACCGTAAACACCGTATGCGGGTATAAAAACAGCCGACAAAAGAATATTGCAGAGACTTCCCGACAAGGTTGCAACAAACAAATACTTTGATGCTTTTTTGTAATAAAGCAGGACGCTTACATAAAAATAATATGCCATTTTAATCGTATATACCATTACAATAAAAGGTGTATATTTCCATGCGCCGAGATAAGCTTTATTTACAAATAAAACGATATAGTCCTGCGAAAAAAGAGAAATGCCGATCATGAAAAATCCGATAGCCCAACATATTAGTTTTACCGTTTTGCGAATATCGTTTTTATACTCGGGTTCAGATGATTTGAGCTTTTCAAAAAGCCACGGCCCGTATGCATTGTTCACATATGCCTGCACCGTATCGGCAATATTTCCAAATTGCGACGCAACTGAATATATACCAAGAGATGAAATTGAAACCTTGTTTCCGATCAGAACACTTGAAATCAAAACGGCGATACTTGCCGATAAATTGTGTGGAATAATCGGAACAGAATACTTGAGCGACTCTTTCAGAATTCCAAAATCAACACAAAACTCTATGCTGTCACGGATTTTCATATCAACGATAAAAATAATCGTAAAAATTATATACACAATCAAAGATGCAAGGAGAACGCCGAAAGCCCCTAACTTAAAAAACACTACAAACACAATATTGAATATTATTGTTGCAAAAAACACTGCCAAACTTATGATAGATGATTTTAAAGCATTTTGCTGGCTTTTAAGTATTTTATCATAAACGTTATATTCACAGTTAAATATAAGCGATACAAGGCAGACCAAAATAACCGGATAAAAGCTTAACCCGGAAAAAACATATTTCGACAAGAGATTTCTGAATAAAAACAGCAGGATAAAAAACACAATACCCGAAGCACCCACAAAAGTTACAATTGTACCGTAAAATCTTTTTAGCTTTTTTCTATCATCTTTAAAATCAACATAGAAACGAAGAACAGCAGAATAGAGAGAAAATGCCACAATAAAAATCATACTTGCCGTAAAACTGTTTGCCAGATTAATTATTCCGTAATCTTTTGTTGTTAAAAATGATGTATAAAGAGGCAGCAGAAAAAAGCTGAAGCATTTCATCAACAAACCGCTGATTGAATATATAATTGAATTTGCAAAAACCTTAGATGTTGATTTTGAATCCATTTGTTCTCGTCCTTTGATCTATATTTTTTATAATCAATTCCCTATGCGCTTCGCACTCGGCTATATTTCTGACGGAAAGCATATGCTTCTCGGAAAGCTTATACTTCAGCCTGTGACCGCAAAGCTTATTTATTACTCTGAACAAAAATGACGGCGGTTTTATCCTCATCGCATAATTCCGAGCCATCTTTTCCGCAAATTTACGGTACTCATTTTCTATGAAGCCCGGCTGTTTTATGTTTTCCGAACGCTCAAGAAAATCCTCAATGGTTTTTTCATCGCCGTACGAAACGCCCGAACCGTCTTGCTTAACCGGTATAAAATCAATTTTCATTCCGTTATCAAAACTGAGCTTCAAAAGAATCGCCGTATCCCAAAACTCATTGCTGCATTGATTAAAATGAAAGTTTCCCTGACCGTAAACCGCAGCGCTGCTGCCAAAGTATTCCATAGAACCTACGCAATGCGTATGCTGGCAAACAACCAAGTCAGCGCCGATCCTGCACATTTTCTCACAAACACGCCTTAAATACGGCGAAGGATACCGATAATGTTCTTTGCCGCCGTGGTAAAGCACAATCAGATAATCGCAATTCTGTTTCAGCTGCTCAATATGGTCAAACGAATCGAGCGGTTCATACGGATTTGCCCCCGGCTTTTTTTCTTCGGCAATCGAAAATTCATGCTCGCAGCAGGCATAAAAACCGATCCTTGTACCGCGTATATCCGCAATATAGGGTTTTTGTGCATCAAAAATGCTTTTCCCGACGCCGACATACGAAATGCCGTTTTCCGAAAGCACCTTAACAGTCGAATAAAGCCCCTGCTCGCCCTGGTCCATTATATGATTGTTCGCAAGTGTAAGCAAATCCGGATTTAATGCTTTAATACCGTTTACCGTTTTAACCGGCGCAATGAGATTCGGACCGCACTTTTTTATGGGATTAGGTTCATCCGTCAGCGGAACCTCAAGATTAAAAACCCGATAATCAGCGTTTTTCAATTCCTCCGAAAGCCTTTTATCAACAAGCTTTTCTGAGTCTCCGGATTCAAAAATATGTATATTTTTTTCTACAGGAACTATGTCTGCTCCTATAATAATACTCAGCATTATATTTCTCCTCAATTACGGCCATTAACAAATCTATCAATTCTTTTCATAGCCTGATTCAAAACAGATATATCTTTTGTAAACGCAATCCTAACATATGAATCATACTCGGAACCATATGCAATTCCGGGAACAACTGCGACCTTTTCTTTTTTCAGCAGCTCATACGCAAAAGATACCGAGTCCATTTTTGTATCTTCAATATTGACAAAGACATAAAAGGTACCTTCCGGTATTCTACACTTTAACCCAGATATATTGTTTATATGATCACAAATAAAATTACGCCGCTTTTCAAAATCGTTTTTCATGAAATTTTCATTACCGCACAAATTACTGTATGCTTCGACAAGAGCATACTGTGACGGAACAGTTACACAAGCAGCTATATTTTCCTGACATTTTATCATCGCTGCAATTAACTCTTCAGGACCGCACGCATATCCGACTCTCCACCCGGTCATACTGAATTCTTTTGATAAACTGTCTATCAGAATAGTTCTGCATTTAGCGTTGTCAAATTGCAATATACTGTTATGATCTTTATTATCGTACAGCAGTGTTCGGTAAACCTCATCGGAAAGTATAGTCAAATCATATTTTTCTGCCACTGAAGCTACATTTTTCAATGATTCTTTACCGACAACTGCACCGGTAGGATTATTGGGCGAGTTTAAAATGATAACTGAAGTTCTTTCGGATATTTTGCTTTCCAGCAATTCGGAATCAATCCTAATACCATTGTTATCGTCATAGCAATTTATAATTACAGGTACTCCGCCGCACAACTGTGTCATTTGAACATAGTTAACATAATAAGGTGAAAAAATAATTACTTCATCACCCGGATCTACCGTACACAAAAGCGCTAAGTACAATGCTTCCATTCCGCCCACCGTCAGCACAATATTCTTTTCCGGTTCACAAGACACACCATTCCAGTTATTTTTGATATGCTCGGAAATAGCCTGTCTGGCTTTAAATGCTCCGGCATTTGCAGTATAATGCGTCTTATTACTCAGAATAGCATTGCAAGCAGCAGCTTTTATTCTATCCGGTGTATTAAAATCCGGATCTCCCAAAGTTAAATCGATAACATCATCATAACCAAGCGCCATATTAAATAATTCTCTTGTCAAAGACGGTTTTATGTTCTTTGAACGAAAAGATTCTTTCATTTCACACCTCTTAAATCAAGCAACTCGCCATATTTCAAATCACATTCAGCAGGGTCATATTTTATGTAACCGCACCCCGGGTACAAAGTTAACTCTCCGACATATAACTTATCGTAAATACTGTAAAAATCCACTCTTATAAACGGGATTCCCGATGACAGTTTTTTTGCAATATTATACATATCATCTATCTTAGCAGGCTTTTTTATATCAGCGGAATAATCATTTTTGGAACTATCACAAAAATTCAAAGGCTTCCAATCAAAAGCGTAAGGATTAAGCTTGTGCTGAATATGCCTGTTAAAATCAACCTCAACATACTCGGGATTTCCGTTAAAACAGAATATTTTATAGTCCTTCAATTCTACACCGGACTCATCAACCATAAACTTCTCAGCAACAATTTTTCTTTTCACATCCTTATACGGCCATTCGCGGCCGGTAAGGTAATAATCCTGCTTAAGACCTTTGCGCAGTTCGCTCTTAACTTTTTCAATATCAAGCTTGCTTTTATCTCTGCAAATGCACATACCCAAACCGGAATTATGATTGCATTTCAGCACAAACTTATCGGGAAGCGCATCAAAATCAATATCGTCCGGGTCCTCCCAAACGCCAAGCAGCGGAATAAGATATTCCTCACCGAGTTTTTCGGCGATATACTCCCTCACCGCATACTTGTCCACCATCATGGTGTACTCCGGCTTTCTGTCATGAAGCTTAAGCCACTGCAGCTTTTCATTAAATGTTTTCGGATTGTCCAAATCAAGCTTTTTCCCCATTATAAGACGATACTTCATTTTAAGGAACGCTTCATCGAAGAAAAGTCTGCTTATGCAAGGCTTGCCAAGAACATATAGCGCCAGTTTATCAGGGTTTTTAATTGCTTTTAACAGCTTGTTCATAATTTACATCCTCTTTTTTAGTTTCATTCAGCTTAACAAATACAGCTGCAGCCAAAATCAGAACATATGTTTCTTTGGAATAATAAGCAACCATACCGTAATTCATAATTAAGTGTATAAAAATGAGTATAAGCAAAATTTCTGAATATTCTACTTTTTTTCTGAGCAGTGCAAACAGACTTTTGAATAAGTATACAAACATCGCATAATACGCTGCAAAACCTACAATTCCGACATCAAACAAAAGCTCAACATAATTGTTGTGCAAATAAGTGGATCTTCCAAAATATTTCATAGTAACAATTTTGGAATTATTAATACCGTGCCCCAAAAATATATGGTTTTTAAATTCCAGAAATCCGTATTTAATCATATTCTCTCTTAAAACAGCCGACCCCTCAGCTTTACCCTTGCCGGTGAGAGAATTAATTAATCCGTCAAATCTTTTCACAATTGTTTCAAACGCCGGCAGTGAAAGCAAGTAATAAAAAATAACGATAACAAAAAAAGCCAATGCAATCATTTTGAAAAAAGAGAAAAAACTTTTATTGTTTTTGTATTTTAAAAATATCAATAACGCAACCGACATTATTACAGCAACAAGCGCTTTTCGGCTGCCGCTTCCGAAAGCCGTTATTAACGGCACCACAGAAATAGCATAAAAATAATACTTTTTCTTGAACATTGCAAAATATATGCTCAAAACAAAAGCGTTGGATGAAATCATACCGATAGTATTAACATTGGTAATATCCGCACCTGCTCTCTCGCCGGAAATCAGCAGATCATAATAACCCGAAATACCGTAATACATAATTACATATACAGAATATACCAATCCGCCGATTGCCAAAGCATATATAAGAATTTTATCATTTTTGGTATTGATAAGATAATTATATAACACAAAAATCATTATCCAGATTAAAACCAGCGTCCGAACCTGTTCAATTGCAGAGTTCCTGTAAGTCGAATATGTTATTGATGCCATACAAATACCGACAAACAAAGTGTAAAATCCGAGCGTCTTGTCAAAATACACTCTTCCTCCGTTGCATTTGAACAAAAGGTAATAAATAATCGAGCCGCACAATACAGCCATAATCGAATTTGAAATCATGTTGTATTTTTCCAGATATGAAAACAAATATACCGATGCAACATATAAACACAAAAGTATATTTATTATAAGGCTTTTTTCAAAATATTCAACTTTTCCGTCATCAATCCTCATGGCTTCAGTCTCCGAAAACAAGCCTTACAAATTCATTTGCAGAGCTTTCAATATCATATTTATTATCAATAAAATTCTGTTTTGTATCTTTCCTTGCAGCAGTTTTGCAGGAACATATGTAATCCGCCCAAAGCTTCGGGTTTTCGATAGGCAAATACTTAACAAGTCCTGTAATATCCGCCTCTTTTGTAATTGTATCGGATATTACGCAAGGCAAGCCTGTTGCCTGCGCTTCAATAATCGTATTGGGCATTCCCTCGAAAAGCGAAGGAAAAACAAACATATCCATTGCGGAAAGCAGCGCCGGAACATCCGGCCTGACTCCGGTAAATATAATCTTATCCGAAATTCCAAGCTCTTCTGCTTTTTGTTTTATATTGTTTTCAAGCTCGCCTTTACCGACAAGCATTAATAATGAATTTGGCTTTCTTTTAAGCACATCGGCAAATACATCAAGCAAAAAGCCGTGGTTTTTTTGAACCATAAACCGCCCGATATGTCCAAGCAGAAAAGTATCATCGGATATTCCGAATTCTTTTCTTATTCTTGCTCTGTTACCTGTATCGTATTTAAAAACATTCAAGTCAACGGCATTGTGAAGAATATTTACTTTTCCAGATTTATATGCCCGTTTGCCGAATGTATATTCCGCGGCCAAATCGGAAGGTGAAATCATAGTATCTATATACTTTTGATAAAGCACTCTCCCTAAGCGATGGACAATATATCCTTTTATTCCTGCTGAATTCCCGGCATTTGCGGCCCTTACCGTGCAATACTTTGCACCGGCATCTTTAGCTATTTTAACATCCATAAATCCAAAACCGTTTGATGAAATTCTAAGAACATATTTATATTTTTCTTTGGAAATAAGATTATAAAGCTCGCTCCTGAATTCAGATGTAGATTGACTCTTCGGCGGAATATAAAAAATCTTTCCGCCCAAAGATTTAATCTCATCGTCATAAAAACATTTTTCTTCCACATTAACGCAGAAATCCATCTGATATTCAGCTTTATCAATCGTGCGGTATATTTTCATTAAAAATGTTTCTGCACCGCCGGAATCCATACTGCTGACCAAACATAAAACTCTTTTCATATAATCTGCTCCGTATAAATTTAGGAATTCAGCATATCCAATACTGATTTCATAACAACTTCAGGTTTGTATTTATAATATTCTTGAATACAAGCATTCTTCATAGTATATAATTTCTCTGGATTGTTGTATAATGACATCATAATACTTTTAATGCATTCCGTTGAATTGCCGTCGTAGACAAATCCGGTAATATCATCATATATAAGTTCTTCAGATGTAAGATTGCTTTTTGCCACAATCGGCAATCCCGATGCAAAGGCATCAAGAAAAGTTCCGGGAAAACCTTCGCCCGACCAATATGAGGGAAACAACAACAAATCGAATTTCGAAAGAGTCTCGACACTTTTATTAAAGTCTATTACTCCGCCGTATTTTATGTATTCGGGAAAATCCTTTGATAATTCTTCAAATCTTTCCTTGTATCCCGGGTCTACCTGACCGAAAATCGATAACATACATTTTTTGCCGGAATCATTAAGCTCTTTCACGGCTTCGACTGCATCTTCAATCCCCTTTTCTTTCATTACTCTCGAAAAGGTACACACCCTTAATACACCGTCTTTTGAAACCGTAATTTCACTTTTGTCGATAGCTTTTATTTCTTTAAAATTCGGCAATACCTCAACATTTTTCAATCCCAAATCATCGAGTTTTTCTTTTACCGAATGAAGCTCAATCCAATTCACTTTGAAGCTGTTTAGGTATTTTAACCAGTTTTTATGCTTAGAAATAAGCTCCGGAAGATTGCCGCCGATAATATCATGATATACATTCTTTTTAAACACCTTAGCGAAAAAGTACAACAGCGGAAAATATATTCTCATACCGTTATGTGAAAGCAATACTATAACATCTTTACATAAAATCACATTTTTTAATGTATCAAGTAAAAGTTTTAATTTATTCCCGTTATTATAATAAGTATCAACAATTTTTATATCATATAAGCCTGTTGATTTCAATTCTTTATATAATGTAAATGTTTTTACAGTCTGCCCATCAAAAAAAAGGTTCTTTCCGCCAAAATGGCCTATTATTGCAATTTTTTTCATCTTATTTCACCATTAACTCTAATCTTCCGCCTATTATATCATCATATTCTTTAGGACTTATCCTCATCATTCCTCCGCAGGGAGTAAATGTTAATTCACTAAAATATATTTTGTTGTTATTCTCAAATAAATCGACCCTGACAAACGGAAAATCTTGTGCAAATTTTTTTGAAATATCCAGCATTTCGTCATAGCACTCCGGCAATTGTGCATTTACAAATTCAGGGTAATCAGTTCTGCGGAAAGGAGCTTTATTACCGTTTTCATCAAAAAAAGTTATTGATTCGTCAACACCAAATCCAAATCCCTGAGCAATATACATAAACTGAAATACACCGTTAAAAAAGTAAAATTTATAATCGACCATATTGCCGCCCAAAAACTTTTCACAAATAATTTTCGGTTTGATTTTACTGTAGTGAGGTTCTATATTAAACCTTCCGAAATCTTCCTTAAGCCACTTGTTAAGCTGCTTTTTCGTTGATTTTTCATCAAGTTTTGACTTATCAGGGCAAATAATATTATAACCGCACCCGTGATTGCATTTTAGCACAAAGCGGTCCGGAAGCTCTGCCCAGTTTATATCATCCGCGTTGTCCCAAACACCGTATAAATCGTTAAGAAGTTCCTCGTATCCGCACGATTTAACATACTCCCTGACTGCATACTTATCGGCACATTTTATTGCAAGTTCGTTGTTCGGCCATTCGTAAAGCTTAAGCCACTGAATTTTTTCATTAAATGTCTTTGGATTATCCAAATTAAGTTTTTCACCCAAAACTATTTTAAAATAAATCTTGGAAAGAGTTTCTTTAGACAAAAAATATGATGCTGCGATTTGCAGTTTTCTTCTCAATAAATATATAATTCCTTTACTCACTTCGTCCTCCGCAATATCTGATTTTTTTTACAATACCCCAAAACAGGTTTCTTGCAGTATTTATCAAAGAAACAAAAATACCGTTTTTTTCAGCCTCTCTGAAAAGCCTGTAATGCCACTTTACCATTGTAAGCACGCTGTTTGTGCTTATGGAACCGCTGCGCCCCCGTCTGTACTCTGCCAAAATATCCGAAAGCAAAAAACACTCTGCTTTTTTGCTGACCTTAAGCCACATGGCATAGTCATTATTCTTTTTTATATTCTCTATCTGAACCAAACCGACATATTCCGAATCATACATTACCGTAAGGCATCCTGGCCAGCAATAGTTTTTCATTCCTCTTTCGGTTATTCTTTTGGGTCCCGAAACAACTATACCGTTCTTTAAACCTTCTGCGTCTATTTCTTCATATTTTGTATACGAAAAATGATAATTATTTCTAATCATAAAGTCAAGCTGCTTTTCAAGTTTTTCCGGAAACCACAGGTCATCACTGTCCAAAAAGGCTATCCATCTGCCTTTCGCTTCCCTCAGCGCCCTGTTGCGCGAATATGCCGCACCGCTGTTTTTTTCATTTTTAATATATCTTATACGGCTGTCCGAAAAAGACCTGACCACCTCATCGGTATTATCGGTTGAACAATCATCAACTATGATAAGCTCCCAGTTTTGGTAAGTCTGCGCTATCACACTGTTTACCGAATCCTTAATATATCCGGCCGTATTATATGAAGGCATTATGATTGAAACCAATCCGTCAGCTTTCATAGCTTCACTCCTAACAGTTCTTTTGCTTTTTCCTGCTTCAAATCGTAATCTTTTTTGTCAAGCCTCCCCGAATGCAGAAGATAATCACCCAAATCTTCGGCAGTATCCATACCGTCCTGAGTTATACCCTCCGACTTTACAAATGCAGTCCAGACAGTTAAGAGAACAATTCTGACATCGGTAAAAAACGAAACGCTTCGTATGTATTCCAAATCGTAGTTAAGTTTTTCTTCCCACGATATATTGTTTCTGCCGCTGACCTGAGCAAGCCCTGTAAGACCGGGGCGTACGCTGTGGCGCTTTCGTTGCTCATCCGTCATAAACACCATATCCCGTACAAGCTGCGGCCGCGGCCCGACAACGCTCATATCGCCCTTCAGGATATTGATCGCCTCCGGGAGTTCATCAAGACTTGTAGCCCTAAGGAACCTCCCAAAGCCCGTCAGTCTGATATCATCAGGAAGCAGATTGCCGAGTGCATCCTTTTCGTCGGTCATCGTTCTGAATTTATAAAGTGTAAATATTTTTTCCTTATACCCCGGTCTTTTCTGCCTGAATATAACCGGAGAACCGAGCTTTAGGCGCACCAGAACCGCAACAATGATAAACAGCCACCAAAATACGATTATCGCTGCAAGCGCACATAAAATATCTGTTAATCTCTTAAAAAATGCACTGTACATTATCTGCCCCCGAAGCATGAAATAATTTTATCCGCAACAAATTGCTGTTCATCTTTTGTCATTTTTATATCGGACGGCAAACACAGTCCCCTTGCAAAAACATCTTCGTCAACGAATTTATCGGCAGCCGAAATAAAATCATTATTTTTAAATACAGGCTGCATATGCATAGGTTTCCAAATCGGGCGTGTTTCAATTTTATACTTATTGAGTTCGTCCATAACCGAAAGCGGCGAAATGCCGCAATCTTCATCAATAAGAATACAGGAAAGCCAGAAATTCGGCTCACTGCAGTCAAGATAAGGATTCATCGATACGGGAAGGTCTTTCAGAAGCTTTTTATATCCCATATATATTTCCCGTTTTTTTGCTTTGTGCTCATCAAGATATTTAAGCTGACCTCTGCCGATTCCCGCAACAATGTTGCTCATGCGGTAATTATAGCCTATTTCCTTATGCTCATACCACGCTGCCGGTTCCCTTGACTGCGTAGACCAGAACCTCGCCTTATCGATTGCCTTTTTATCGTCCGACAAAAGCATACCGCCGCCGGAGGTTGTTATAATCTTATTTCCGTTAAAAGAAATCGCAGAATACTTACCGAACGCCCCCGTCTGAACTCCTTTATAAGTTGCGGAAAGGCTTTCTGCCGCATCTTCAATCAAAACCGCTCCGTGACTTTCGGTTATATCTTTAATTTCGTCAAGCTTTGCCGGCGTACCGTACAGATTTGCCGCAACAACGGTTTTGCACTCCGGATATTTTTCAAATGCTTTTTTCAGAGCCTCCGGATCCATATTCCATGTATCCCGCTCCGAATCAATAAAAACAGGCACGCCGCCCTCGTACACAACCGGGTTTACTGTTGCCGAAAATGTCATATCCGAGCAAAAAACCATATCACCCTTTTTAACGCCGGAAAGCTTAACCGCAAGATGAAGTGCTGCGGTTCCGGAACAAAGTGCCAATGCACCGGATATTCCCAGATAATCGGACATTTCATTTTCAAATCCGGTTACATTTTCGCCGAGCGGTGCTACCCAGTTGGTATCAAACGCCTGCTTGATATAATCCATTTCATTACCGTGCATAGTCGGTGAAGAAAGCCATATTTTACCGTTAATCATCTTATCAACTCCGTAAAAATCTTATGTACAAATCAAAAATCAAAATCAATTGAACCGAATCCTGTAGATAAGCCGTCAAGGCTGTCCCACACAAGAACCTTCGCAGATGTCGGCTCATCGGTAAACAAGATATTGGCATTGAAAACTTCGTTATCTTCTTCGCATTTTATCGGTCTTACGCCGACAAGCTTATTTCCGCTGTACAATGCGCACACAATTGTTTTGCTTTTTCCAAAATCTGTTTTACCCGAAAAGCTTACATGATTACTGTACTTTGTGCAGTTTACATCGCTGACTGTTTCAAAAACCGCCTTCGGCAAAAACGAAACCGCTGTAATAACCGACGGCGCCGTACTTCCGAAATAAAGCTCGGAATTTTCCGCATTAAGCGAAATATCCCCGCTGCTCATTATAAACACTCTGAATCTGAAAATCTCAGCCGAATCGACTTCAAGCAGAGCTCCGGTATCAGAATAATCGGATTTTGTCTTAATTACGGCATTGAGTTTTCCGCCGCCGTTATCAAGCTGCGATGAAGAATCAAGCAACAGTTTATCTGACGCAATATCAAAAACGCAATCCTCCGCATTTTCGCCGTAATAACCGCTTTCGTCCACAACGCAGGCAATATTCGGGTCAAATGACAGCGCAAATTTTCCGCCGTAAAATGTATTATCTGTCATATCGCTGCAGAAAACAGAAATATCATAGGTACAGCCGGCGTAAAGTTTATCGGTTTCTTTGCCGTTTCTATATGCCTTAAAACCAAGCTTAAGGCTTGCCGCCGCCCTTTCCTTCCACTGTGCGGTAAGGGTCGTGCTGCCCGAAAACGATGCCTTATCGCCCGGAGCGTAAATTTTTAAGTCATCTGTCCATCCTTCAAATGAATATCCCGCCTTTGACGGAATCTCTTCCGGAATTTCAAACTCCGTATTTTCTTTTGTATGAATATCAGACGGCGCACCGCTTCCGCCGTTTGCGTCAAAGCGAACCGTTATTGACGCTTTGCCGAGCGACTGCACCGCTCCGCTCTCCGTCACCTTAAAAGAAATTTTATTGTCTTTCAGCCTGTACGTTTCTCCGCTGTAAGAAAACACACCGATTTCTGCCGTGACACCCGAAAAATCAACGGTCACATCATCATTGAGCCCTGCTGCAAAACTTCGGTCAAGACTTTTGTAATCGGAGCCGTTAATACTGTACTTTGCTGTGCTGAATGCATCGTCATCGGCAAAAGGAAGCGTTACCGTATAATCAGCGTCCGTAAACGCTTTAACATAAAGATTTGCTTTATTATTGTGCGTATCCCATGTATTAAAATAACTTCTGCCCTCTTTTGATTCCACATTATGAATCTGAATACCGCCGCTGTAAACATTTGATTCAACCGGTACTTCAAAATTCGCATCGCCTGTATATTCAATTCTGACAGTGTAAGCCGTTTCTGCGCTGCCGAGTTCAAAAGGTTCCTTCAAATCAACCGTATGCAACCCGGGCATTTCAAATGTGCCCGACGCAGCCAAAGTGTAAAGCTCGTTTGTTCTTTCATTTCCTTTGGCGGATTTGCTTATATAAACCTTATACCCGAGGTTTCTCGAAACCGTATAAGCACCGACAGCCATTATTTTTTCACCGTCATACTTGCTTTTAAAATTCACCGATGTCGTATATGTACCGGCCGAAACAGAATATGCACCGCCCGGCTGAAAATAGTTGTAATTGTAAATCTCGCCGTAATCGTACTTTGACGCAACACCCGTTACACATGAGGCATACCATCCGGCGTACACATCTTCATAAGACATATACATATAATACCCGGTAGCACTCTGCGAATTTTTAATTATAAATGCACCGTCATTTCCCGGTGTTTCGTTAAAATTATTCTTGGAATAGTTATCGTCCCAGCCGACTATGGCAATTGCGTGATTTGAGGTGCTTGTATCGTCTTTATTGAAATATGATTTTGTGCTGTAATTATTATAATCCGAATCCCAATACATACTGGAAAAACAGCAGCCGTGCCGCAATATGTATTTTTTAACCTCCGCAATATGCGCCGCTCTCTGCTCCGGTGTTACAGCGGACACATCTTTCGCAATATTGGGTATATTAATCGTATCCCGAAGATGAAAGCTTATCGGTTTTTGCGCCGTAACGGTTTCATAGTCACGCGCCTCGCCGCCGTACTTATAGGGGTCGTCTTCCTCTTTTACAAGCCCTCTCCAAGCCGCTCCGTAAGCCTCAAATATCTGAAAATTGCCGCCTGAATTAACAACCCTCTCATACCCGTAAGGATTGTTGTTTTCCGAACTTTCGGCATATTTGAGGTGCTGCTCGGAAAGGTCGGTAAAACTGCCTAACTCGTCTTTTATTGCGGTTTCCGCAGCAAGGCAGGACGAAAAAGTCCAGCAAGTGTTATCGGAGCTTTGACCCAAACCGCTGTAATAGATTCTGCCGTCTTCCCTTGCGTCATACTTCTCAGGAAGCTCCGCTGCAGAAAGTTCCGCCGGGGAAACAAGCGGAACAATCGGTGGAACATATTCTGCATCCGATTCACCAAGGGAGACTGAATCTGAATATGCTATATATTCCGGGACAAAGTCGCCGTCGGTTGTAAATTCTTCCGCTCCGGCAATTCCCCCAAACATCTGTGAAGCAATAAGCAAAAAGCATAAAATCAGTTTTTTCATAGACCCCTCCGAATACATGTTTTAATTTTATTATACCACTTATCACCGCCTTATGTCAATAAATGATTGACAAATTGTTTAAAATGGTATAAAATAACCTTATAATTATATTAAATCACAGGTAAAGCTATGAAAAAAGTTACAATCGGAATACTTGCACATGTCGATTCCGGAAAAACAACGCTTTCGGAAGCGATTCTCTATAAAACAGGAATAATAAGAACCCCCGGCAGGGTTGACAGCGGAAACACATTTATGGATACCGACGGAATTGAAAAAGAACGCGGAATAACGGTGTTTTCAAACAGTGCGGCGGTTACGCTTCAGAACACAGAACTTACATTGGTTGACACCCCCGGGCATGTCGATTTTTCACCGGAAGCGGAAAGAACGCTTTCGGTAATTGACTATGCGGTTCTTGTGATTTCGGGCACAAGCGGTGTCCAGAGCCACACCGAAACCCTTTGGAAGCTGCTTGAAAAAAGGAGTATTCCCGCATTTATATTCATCAACAAAATGGATATTTCCGAGAGAAACGCCGATGAAATTATGACCGAAATTAAAACAAAGCTTTCGGAAAAATGCGTCAATTTTGAAAGCGGCGATTTCTTGGAAGAACTCGCCCTGTGCGACGAGCGGCTGCTTGAGGCTTTTGAGAAAGATTGCCTTGATGACGCTCTTATTTCGGACGCAATAAAGAAACGGCGGATTTTTCCGTGTTTTTTCGGTTCGGCTCTTAAATATGAAGGTATCGACGGGCTTCTTCTTGGGCTGGACAAATACTCAGCCGAACCGCATTTCAAAGAGGAATTCGGAGCAAAGGTTTATAAAATCACACGAAGTGAGCACGGCGAAAGACTTACGCATATGAAGATAACCGGCGGCAGACTCTCGGTCAAAGATATTGTAAACGGCATAAATAAAGAACTTAAACCGTGGAGCGAAAAGGTTAACCAAATCCGCATTTATTCGGGAGCAAAATTCAAAGCGGTACCGTTTGCGGAAAGCGGAACGCTCTGCGCCGCAGTCGGTCTTACGGAAACATACCCGGGAATAGGGCTCGGCTTTGAACCCTCGGAAGAAACGGCGATTTTGAAGCCTGTACTCAATTACCGTGCAGTTCTGCCGGAGGGCGTAAACCCTGTTGCCGCACTTTCAAAATTCAGGATTTTAGAACAGGAAGAGCCGCAGCTTGCCATCTCGTGGGACAGCCGCAGCGGCGAAATATGCTTTAAAATAATGGGTGAAATTCAGCTTGAAGTTCTAAAGCGTATTATAGCCGAACGCTTTGACATGGAGGTTGATTTTTCATACAGCAGCATTGCATATCTTGAAACCATCAGCGGCGAAGCATACGGTGCAGGTCATTACGAACCGCTTAAGCATTACGCCGAAGTCCGCCTCAGGCTGGAGGCTCTTCCGAGAGGCTCGGGGCTGGTTTTTGCGTCGGAGTGCAGCGAAAACACACTTGCAAAAAACTGGCAGCGGTTAATCATGACGCATCTGAAAGAAAAACAGCATATTGGCGTTCTGACCGGCTCGCCGATTGCGGACATGAAAATAACTCTGATAAACGGCAAAGCGCACCAAAAGCACACCGAAGGCGGCGATTTCAGACAGGCTACCTACCGTGCGGTGAGGCAGGGCCTCATGCAGGCGCAAAGCGTTCTTCTGGAACCGTGGTATGATTTCCGGCTTGAAATTCCGAACGAGTGCGTGGGGCGCGCAATGACCGACATAACAAATATGGGAGGAAGCTTTTTTCAGCCGGAGCTGTCGGGCGGCTGTTCGGTTATTTCCGGCAGCGCACCGGTTTTTTCGATGAGAAACTATCAGACGGAGGTTATCGCATACACAAAAGGTCTCGGCAAACTTTCGCTCATGACGGGCGGTTACAGGGAATGTCAAAACGCTGCCGAAATTACAGAAAAAATAGGCTATGACCCGGAAGCCGACCTTGAAAACACACCCGATTCCGTATTCTGCTCGCACGGAGCAGGTTTTTCCGTCGGGTGGAGAGAGGTTGAAAGCTTCTGCCATACCGAGAGCGAGAAAGAAGAGCAGGCGGAATTTGAAGAAAAAGTTCACCGTTATGTTTCTCGTGCCGCAAGCGATTCTGAACTTATGAAGATATTTGAAATGACATACGGTGAGGTTAAAAAACCGCTTCATACGGCGCTTAAATCCGTTAAAAAGCCTGAAAAACCTTACCGTTCGCCGACAAAAAAACTAAGCGGCAGGGAATACTTGCTCATCGATGGCTACAACATCATATTTGCGTGGGACGACCTCAAAAAGCTTTCCGAAAAAAGCCTTGACCTCGCAAGAAACACTCTGATTAACAGGCTTTGCAATTATAAAGGGCTTACCGATTTTGAAATTATTTTAGTGTTTGACGCATATAAAGTCAGACACAATCACGGCGAAATCGAAAAGATACACAACATTGATGTTGTATATACAAAAGAGGCGGAAACCGCCGATATGTATATCGAAAAGGTCACGCACGAACTGAGCCGCAATCATAAGGTAAGGGTTGCGACATCGGACGGGCTTGAACAGATTATAATTATAGGAAACGGCGCCGTAAGAGTCACCGCGGCAGACTTCAAAAAAGAACTCGAAACCGCAGAAAACAGAATAAGGGAATATTTTGAAAATCAGGGCAGCTGAAAAATCATATTCCGATACCGGCAGATTATTTGCCGGTATTTTTTTTATTTTCCCGGTACTGCGTCGCAGTCATTCCGGTCATTCTTTTAAAATAACGGCAAAAATAGCTTTCATCGCCAAAGCCGGAAAGCTCGGATATTTTGGGAATAGTATAATAATCCGATAAAATAAGCTCCTTGGCTCTTGAAAGCTTAAGGTCGTTTATGTACTTAACAGGAGTGGTATTTTTACATTTTAAAAAGACATTTCTCAAATAAGCCGTACTTATACCGCACAGCTTTGCAAGATACTCTACACTTATATTTTCAGATGTATAATTTCTGTGAATATATTCTATTGCCGGCTCGATAATTCTTTCTGTGCTTTTCGGAACATACTTTTTTTCGTATTCGCCGAGCATGGAGCATATTATTGCATACAGATTTGCTTTGCACTGCATTTCATATCCCGATGTTTTCAAACGAAATGCCTTTTCGGCGGTCTTGAATCTGTCGGTTACCAAATCGCCGACATTTAACACAAACGGCTCAAAAGAAACGGAATCTGCTATTTTGAAATTTATGGCATAACACTCTCCCGGGCAGGGCATCTCAACAATATAATCCGAATGTTCGGGCAAAAAAACTATATCATTCTTTCCCACGCAAAATGTGTTTTTCCCTTCAAAAATATATTTTTTACTTCCGGATATATGCAGTGCCAGCCCGTGTGATGACCTGTTCTTGTGAACTGCGGTCCCCTCTCCTTTGGGCACATAGCACGCAAGAACTATTTTATCAATATTAAAATTATAACCGAAAAACTTCTCCGTAAAACCAGCTCCCTTCTTTGCCAATTATAACATTTTGTTTCGAAACAGTCAATACATTTTGAAATGTTCATTGACAAAACATTCGATTAGCAGTATTCTTTGTATTGAAAAATCAAATATAAATTGCAGGAGATATTTATTATGTTTTACCGTGATATAGAATTTATAAAAAATAAATACCATAAAACAGACGAACCGTTTAATCCGTATGAGCGAATGGCATATCACGGATATGATTATGACGAAAGCACCGGTCTTGATGATGAAGAAATCCAAGACGGTCTAAAAAAGCTTTACGAAAAAACAAAGAATTTGCCGCATCCTGTTGCAAAAGCATATGCTGTAAAATATGTTCTTGAAAACACGAGAATTGACATAAGCGAACACGATTACTTTGTCGGATTCAGAAGTGTAAACCGGCTTGCAAATTCCGTAACGCTGGATAAATGGTATAAAGAAGTCTTCGATGATATAATTCCCGACATAAAAGAGAAAATGCGGGACATGAACGAATCCGGAGCGGTTACGATATGGCCCGACTTTGACCATGTTGTGCCGGATTGGAATTCTGTTCTCGGATTAGGATTTTCGGGGCTTAAAAACCGTGCCGAAAAATACAGGGAGCTTCACAGAAAAAACAATACGCTTTCCCCGGAAACAGCGGCTTTTTTTGACGGAATTATAATCGAGTATACAGCGATAACTGATTTGATTGACAGGCTTTATAAATATGCATTGACAAAAACTCATTCAAAAGCAGCAAAAGTTGCCGAATGCCTTTGCAGCATACGCGACGGTGCACCCAAAAATATATATGAGGCAATGCAGGTAATTTACATTTACTTTATGATTTCCGAATGTTTTGACTCATATCAGGTGCGTTCGCTCGGTAACGGTCTTGACAACACCATGTATAGATTCTACCAAAACGACTTGAAAAACGGCACATATACAAAGGCGGATATAAATGAACTTCTAAAATATTTTCTTATACAGTGGTCGGCAATCGGCAATTATTGGGGACAGCCGTTTTATATAGGCGGTACAAACGCCGACGGAAGCACAAAATATAACGAATTATCCTATGACATACTCGAAGTCTATGACGAGCTTGGAATATACAATCCGAAAATCCAGATAAAAGTCAACGGAAACACGCCGGATAAGCTTCTTTTCAAAGTTTTTGATATGATACGCCGCGGCAAAAACTGCTTTGCATTCTCGTGCGAACCCGCTATGATAAAAGCTGTCATGAACTACGGCGCAACATATGAGGAAGCTCTCAGCATGGACATCCGAGGCTGCTACGAAACAGGCATACGCGCGAACGAAGTTTCAACATGCACCGGATATGTCAACGCACTGAAACCGATTGAATATGTGTTCAGCAACGGATTTGATTCAAGAACAGGCAGGCAGCTCGGAATTAAAACAGGCGAACTTAAAAATTTAAAAACATTCGGAGACTTTTACAATGCGGTATTAAGGCAATGGGAAAACCTTATCGAAATGTCAATCGGTGTATCAAACCAATTTGAAAAATACCTCAGTTTTATCAACCCGTCAAATATGTATTCGGCAACTATTGAGGGAGCATTGGAAAAAGGTACAGATGCTTACCAGAGCGGAGTTAAATTTAACAATTCAGCCGTGTTAAACTGCGGATTTGCAAGTCTTGCGGACGCAGTTATGGCGGTAAAGGAATTTGTATATGACAAAAAGACCGTAACGCTTGAAACTCTTGCCGAAGCCCTTGACAAAAACTGGGTCGGCTTTGAAGATTTGCATACGCAGGTTATCAAAAGCAAGCATAAATACGGAAACGACGATGCCGAAACAGATATGTACGCCGAAGCAATATCGGCATATTTCGCATCAAAAGTAAATAACCGTCCGAATGCAAGAGGCGGCGTCTACAAGGCATTCATGCATTCGGCAATGCAGTTTGTCCGGCAGGGCGAAAAAACCGAAGCAACCCCGGACGGAAGATATGCGGGTGATGAGATTTCCAAAAACGGTTCTCCGTCCGTGGGCATGGACAGAGAAGGCATTACCGCACTTATAAAATCTGCACTTAAAATGCATCCGTACACCTACTCCGAAGGTTTTTGTCTTGATATAATGCTTCATCCGTCAGCAGTCAGCGGTAACGAAGGTCTTGAAATTATGAAATCTCTGCTGTTTGTATATATGAAAAACGGCGGACAGTCAATTCAATTTAATGTTTTTGATGCCGAAACGCTGAAAGATGCCCAAAAGCACCCGGAAAAATATCAGAACCTTCAGGTCAGGGTATGCGGCTGGAATGTACTGTGGAACAATTTGAGCACGAAAGAGCAAAACGCATATATAACAAGAACCGAAAATATCAGTTAAAATGGGGTAATATGCAATGAAAGCAAATATAGTCCAAATAAAAAGATTTGCCGTCCATGACGGCAGCGGAATACGCACAACCGTATTTTTCAAAGGCTGTACGCTGAAATGCCTGTGGTGTCACAATCCGGAAACGCTTTCGCCGAAAAAACAGCTTGCGTTTTACAAACACAAATGTATCGGCTGCGGAAAATGTACGGAGATTTGCTGCTGCCATAAAATCTCGGAAAACACTCATATATTAGACAGAGCAAAATGTACTGCGTGCGGCAAGTGCAGCGCCGCGTGTTCTCAAAATGCACTTGAAATATTCGGAATGGCAATGAGTACGGATGAAATTTGCAGCGTTTTGCTTAAAGATAAGGATTTTTACAGCGAAAGCGGCGGCGGAATTACATTATCCGGCGGAGAATGTCTGCTGCAAAGCAAGGCATGCCGCGAAATTTTAACAGTAATTAAACAACACGGAATAAATACCGCTGTCGATACATGCGGATTTGTTCCGAGAGAGTCAATAGACCGCGTTTTACCTTATACCGATATATTTCTTTACGATATAAAGGCAATTGACGAGGATATACATATAAAATGCACCGGCAAATCAAACAAAACCATTCTCAGTAATCTTATATATCTTGACAACTGCGGAGCAAAATCCGAAATACGAATTCCGTATGTACCGGGATATAACGACGAACAAATACAAAAAATCACCGCATTCCTGAGCACGCTTAAAAACATAACCGATGTGCGCATTTTACCATATCACAATTATGCAGAATCCAAATATAATGCACTTAATATAAAATCCACCCTTCCGCCGCTTATGCCGACTGAAGATGAGATTAAAAAAGCCGAGTCAATAATAAAGCTTCGGAAAGCATAGACTCTCCGAAGCTTTCAGACTGCCGAAAAAGTCGGTCAACCGCAAGCAAATAAACCATCAATATATTATTTAAGTAAAAATTCAACTTCATTTTTCACCTAATCATTCTTGCCGAAAATAATTAAACTGCATTAGAAACGCCTTGAAATCATCGAGATTCCAAGGCGTTTTGCTTGCTTTCACCGAACATGGACTCTACCGTATACACATACGCCGACGAATCCATGTTCGGCAAATTTACCTTCCTTTTTCGAAGCCTGCCAGCGTGCCGATAAGTTTATCGACACGCTGAAAGCTTCGGATGGAATAAACCCTCCGAAGCTTTTTTACGATTATTTATTAAGCGCCCTATCGATTGCCGCAGCCGCTCTTTTTCCTGCGCCCATGGCAAGGATTACGGTTGCCGCACCGGTAACAACATCGCCGCCCGCATATACAAGCTCTTTCGAGGTTGCGCCGTCATCGTCTGCTACAATGCAGCCCCTCTTATTTGTTTCAAGACCTTTTGTGGTGTTCTTGATTAAGGGGTTCGGCGTCTGCCCGATTGCAATAATCGCAGTATCGATATCAAGGATATGCTCGCTGCCTTCAATCGGAACCGGTCTTCTTCTGCCGGAAGCATCCGGTTCGCCAAGTTCCATATTGATTATCTTAACGCCGGTAAGCCAGCCCTTTTCATCTCCGATAAACTCGGTAGGATTCTGAAGAAGCTTAAACTCGATTCCTTCTTCCTCCGCATGCATAACCTCCTCCGCACGCGCCGGAAGTTCCTCTTTACCCCTTCTGTAAACAATATAAACATTTTCCGCACCGAGCCTTTTAGCGCATCTCGCAGCGTCCATTGCAACATTGCCGCCGCCGAAAACAGCAGCGTTTTTGCCGATAAACACAGGCGTATCATACTCAGGGAACTTATACCCCTTCATAAGATTTATTCTCGTAAGAAACTCGTTTGCGGAATACACGCCGTTGAGTGTTTCGCCTTTTATCTTCATGAACGAAGGCAGCCCAGCACCCGAACCGATATAAACCGCATCAAATCCGAACTCCTCAAAAAGCTCGTCCACGGTTATGGTTTTGCCGATGATTACATTTGTTTCAATATCAACGCCCATGGCTTTAAGCTTTCCGATTTCCTTCTGAACAATCTCTTTGGGAAGCCTGAACTGCGGAATACCGTACATCAGAACACCGCCCGGTGTGTGGAAAGCCTCATAAACCGTAACTTTATATCCCATCTTCGCAAGGTCGCCGGCTGCTGTAAGACCGGAAGGTCCCGACCCTACAACGGCAACCGATTTGCCGTTCGGCTCCGGTACTTTGATTTCATCACTGCCGTGCTCCATATGGTAATCGGCAACAAATCTTTCCAGTCTGCCGATTCCGACAGGCTCGCCCTTTATACCTCTTACGCACCTCGCTTCGCACTGCTTTTCCTGAGGACATACGCGCCCGCAGACCGCGGGAAGCGAATTTGTTTCGGTAATCTTAAAGTATGCGTCGTCGAATTTGCCGTCCCTTACAAGAGAAATGAACTCCGGAATCTTAACCGAAACCGGACATCCCTCCATACACGGCTTGTGCTTGCAGTTAAGACATCTTTCCGCCTCGTCGCGTGCCATCTGAACCGTATACCCCGTTGTAACCTCAAGAAAGTTTTTATTTCTTACATCTGCCGGCTGTTCCGGCATCGGATTTTTGGTATTTGACATATTAGGCATTGTTAGACCTCCCTATTCTGCAAATTCCTTCTTCGCACGCACGCTTCTCATGAGCCTTGAACATGCCCTGTCGGTTAAGCGCTGCCTGCCAGTCAATTTTATGACCGTCAAAATCAGGTCCGTCAACACAGGCGAATTTTGTTTCGCCGTCAACAATAACACGGCAGCCGCCGCACATTCCCGTTCCGTCAATCATAACGGGGTTCATTGAAACAACCGTGGGAATACCGTACTGCTCCGTAAGATTGCAAACCGCCCTCATCATTACAAGCGGTCCTATCGCAATAACCTTATCGAATTTTTCGCCGGCTTCAATCTGTTCCTTAAGCCTGTCTGTAACAAACCCCTGAAGCCCGTTCGAGCCGTCGTCCGTTGTTATAATCAGCTTGTCCGAAACCGCTTTCAGCTCGTCCTCCAAAATAACGAGGTCTTTGTTTCTGAAACCGGTTATAACCGTAACATCCGCACCGAGAGAGTGGAGCTTTTTTGCCTGCGGATACGCAATCGCAGTACCCAGACCGCCGCCGATAACAGCCGCCTTTTTAATACCTTCGAGTTCGGTCGGAATCCCAAGCGGTCCCGCAAAATCCGAAAGGTATTCGCCTTCCTGCATTTTAAGCATATCCTGTGTGGTTTTACCTACAACCTGCACAATTATCGTAACCGTTCCTTTTTTGCGGTCAAAGTCGGCAATTGTAAAAGGCACTCTTTCGCCGTATTCGTTTGTCCTCAGTATAATAAACTGACCCGGCTCGGCTTTTCTTGCAACAAGCGGAGCTTCAACCTCCATCAGAAAAATCTGCGGATTCAAAATTTTCTTGGTTAAAATTTTATATGCCAAGCTTCACATCTCCTTATAATTATTCTTAATTATATAATACGCTAATTTGCCCGATTTGTCAAGGCTGCAAATTACGGAATTGTGGCAATTTTTTTGCAATTAAATATTTAATTTGCATTTTATCGGTAATTTGTATACACAAAATCCGCATAACCGCTGAATTTATCAGCAATTATGCGGAAATTTCAAACATCGGAGTGACAGGGTTCGAACCTGCGGCCTCAACATCCCAAATGTCGCGCGCTACCAACTGCGCTACACCCCGAAATAATAATATGTACTTATTTTCTCAATAACAGCAAATTTTAAAATTAAATTAATTCCGCTACGCTACGCATAAGTTCTGTCAGCCAAAAACACTGCGTTTTTCCTTGTGTTTTTGGGACATCAGCTTAAACTGCGCTACACCCCGAAATCACAACTATAGTATTATATAATATAAACCGCTGTTTTTCAACTGCATTTTAACGCATATAACACAGCAATAACTAACAAATTCTATTTATTTCTCTGTATTTCGCCGTATTTCTCCGTTTTGGTTTATAAAAACTGCCGCTGCCTATAAACATGCATACCGCAAACCCGATTATTCCGAACACTCTATACCCCGTTGACACAATTTTTCCGAACCCGAAAAACGATGTGCAAAATGACATAAAAATTCCGAAATATCCGTATTTTTTGCCGGCAATGTCAGCCATGCAGAAAGCCGAGCAGGCAGCGGTTGTATACATTGCGGAAAACAGCACAAATCCGCACAAAACGCCTCCGCCCACGGCAGAAAAAAGCGGCATTTCAAAATCGCTGAATCCGTTTGTCAAAAAGCACACGGCAGCCGTAAGCGGTGCCATAACGGCAAACAAAACGGCGGAAACCGCAAAAGGCTTTTCTGTTTTTATATTTTTAAGCAAAATCGGAAACGAAATCAAATTATATCCGGCATAAATAAACGGATGAGAAGGAAGTCCCGAAAACGGCGGAATTGCGGCACTTCCGTGCAGAAATGCGGAAACAAAAATATATGATGCCATAATCGGAGTAAGCACAAGCGCTGCGGTTTCAATGCCCGAAAGCCCGGCAGCATAGGTAAGCGCTACAAGAACAGTCATGATTATTCTGCCGCCCGGAAACACCGACGCCCCGGCAAGCATTGCGGACGCCGCACAAACAAGAAACAGAAAAACAAATATGCGATAAACGATGTTCTGCGAAATCATTTCGCCGTATTTTATGATAAAATATGTAAACACTGCCATAAGAGCACATGAAAAAACAGCCGACAAAGTCCCCCACATACCGTTCGGCGGAAAGAACTCGCAAATTTCCCTTCCGGTGGCAAATCCTGCGCCGATAAGCGATGAACACAGCAAAAAAGCGGTTTTGACAGCATTTTTCACAAACAACACTCCAAAAATTTTTATTCTTTAATATATTATACTCTTGACAAATTTATCACAATTTTGTATGATATATATATGTAAATTTTTATAAGGAGCAATGGACATGAACAATAGAGATAAAACAATGGACAAAATTGTCGCGCTCTGCAAGGGCAGAGGCTTCGTTTACCCCGGCAGCGAAATCTACGGAGGGCTTGCAAATGCCTGGGATTACGGTCCCCTCGGAGTTGAACTTAAAAACAATGTTAAGCGTGCATGGTGGAAGAAGTTTGTGCAGGAGTCGCCTTACAATGTAGGGCTTGACGCAGCAATCCTCATGAACCCCGAAACCTGGGTTGCGTCCGGGCATATTTCAAACTTCAATGACCCGCTTATGGACTGCAAAAACTGCAAAGCAAGATACAGAGCCGACCAGCTTATTGAAGAAGCGGAACCGGGCATTAATGTTGCCGGCTGGTCGAATGAACAGATGACAGATTACATAAAAGAAAAGGGCATTGCCTGCCCCGGCTGCGGCTCACATGATTTTACGGACATCAGGAAGTTCAACATGATGTTCAAGACCTTCCAGGGCGTAACGGAGGATTCAAAATCCGAAATTTATCTCCGTCCGGAAACCGCACAGGGTATTTTTGTAAACTTCAAGAATGTTCAGAGGACCACAAGAAAGAAAATCCCGTTCGGAATCGCCCAGATAGGTAAATCCTTCAGAAACGAAATCACTCCCGGAAACTTTATTTTCAGAATCCGTGAATTTGAGCAGATGGAACTTGAATTTTTCTGCGCACCCGGTGAGGACCTCAAGTGGTTCGCATACTGGAAAGATTACTGCAAAAACTGGCTTCTCGGGCTCGGCATAAAGGAAGAAAACCTCAAGCTCCGTGACCATGACCCCGAAGAACTTTCGCATTATTCCAACGCAACGACAGACTTTGAATTTATGTTCCCGTTCGGCTGGGGCGAGCTCTGGGGAATCGCCGACAGAACCGATTTTGACCTCAAATCCCACAGTGAACATTCAGGCGAAAAGATGGAGTATATCGACCCCGTAACAAACGAAAGATATATTCCCTACTGCATTGAGCCGTCGTTGGGCGCAGACCGTGTTACGCTTGCGTTTTTGGTTGAAGCTTACGATGAAGAGGTTGTTGACGCCGAGAAGAACGACACAAGAGTTGTTATGCATTTCCATCCGGCAATTGCACCGATTAAGGCTGCAATTCTGCCGCTTTCAAAGAAGCTTTCGGAAAAAGCACAGGAACTTTATTTTGACCTTGCCAAGGACTTCAGATGCGAATTTGACGAGGCCGGCAGCATAGGCAAAAGATACAGAAGACAGGACGAAATCGGAACTCCCTTCTGCATCACTTATGATTTTGATTCCGAAGAAGACGGCTGCGTAACGGTTCGTGAAAGAGATTCTATGGAGCAGGAAAGAATTAAAATCGAAGATGTAAAGGCATATATCAACGAAAGAATCAAATTCTAAATCTTTTTGAGGAGCTGAAAACCATGGCAATAAAACTTGCAATCGCAGGCTACGGCAATCTCGGGCGAGGGGTTGAAGCTGCAATAAAGCAAAATCCCGATACAGAGCTTTACGGAATTTTTTCAAGAAGAGATCCATCGACGGTTGTAACAAAGACCGGCGCAAAGGTTTTTGCGATGGACGAAATCACAAGTCATAAGGACAGCATAGATGTTCTTATAATCTGCGGAGGAAGCGCAACTGATTTACCGAAGCAGACGCCCGAGCTTGCAAGATATTTTAACGTAATCGACAGTTTTGATACACATGCTAAAATTCCGGAACATTTCAAAAATGTCGATAATGCGGCAAAGGCGGCAGGGAAAATAGCGATGATTTCGGTCGGCTGGGATCCGGGGCTGTTTTCACTCAACCGAATTTTTGCCGAAAGCATTCTCCCTGACGGCAAGGATTACACATTCTGGGGCAAGGGCGTCAGCCAGGGGCACTCCGATGCAATAAGACGAATTGACGGAGTTGTTGATGCAAGGCAGTACACCATACCTGTTGATTCGGCTCTTGAAGCGGTAAGGAGCGGCAAAAATCCCGAACTTACCACACGCGAAAAGCACGAAAGAGAGTGCTTTGTTGCGGTTTCCGAAGGTGCTGACAAGGCAAGAATCGAAAAAGAAATTAAAGAAATGCCCAATTACTTTTCCGATTATAACACTACAGTTCATTTTGTTTCCGAGGAGGAGCTTAAAAAGAACCACGCAGCCCTCCCGCACGGCGGTTTCGTAATCCGCTGCGGCAAAACAGGGCTTGACGGCGAAAACAATCATGTTATCGAGTACAGCCTCAAGCTTGATTCAAACCCGGAATTTACATCTTCCGTTCTTGTGGCATACGCAAGAGCGGCGGTGAGAATGAACAAGGAAGGCTTAAGCGGCTGCAAGACGGTTTTTGATGTTCCGCCGGCTTATCTTTCACCAAAAACAAACGATGAGCTTATAAGCCATCTTCTGTAATAAATGAAGCTTCCCGAAACATCGGGAAGCTTCATTTTTTAATAACGGCACATCTTCATAATATCATTAACTTCTGTAAGAAGCGGCTGATTTTCAGCCGTTTTTTTGACTTGGGCAAGATACATGCAGCTCCCCAAAAGCGGATTTACAATCCTGTGGATACGGCAGGCATTTCCGTTAATTAAAAACAGAAACGGTATACCAAGTTCATGTTTTAATCTGATGGTTAACGCCAAACAGCGGTCAAGTTCATCGGCATTATCTGCCCTTGCAACGATTTTTGCAATGTCAGCGCCTCTTTCTTCATGACATTTTGCTATTTTTACAATTTCGTTTTCCGGTACAAATTCATCAAAAATATGTGATGACATAAGCGCTCCGCAGCCGAGAGAATGCACCTTCCCGATAAGCTCCTTTTGTTTTTTCACGGCATCGGGATTTTCAGAAAACTCACCGTTTTCCGCATCGAACATACCGCCCGGAATATCCAGAAGACTTCCGCCGCAGGCGGCTGCTTCCAGAAGTCCTTCCGCCAGTTTTTCATCGCTTACGCCTTTGTTTCCGGCTCTGTAATCAGTCACATAGCACGGCGCACCCATTTCTGAAAAAAGAAGCTTATAAACATCTTTGTTTCTGTATTCATGCTTTAAATAATCAATCTGAAACCCGAAAGCATCGGTACCAATCTTCTTGATTTCGTTAATCTCCGAAATAAGCCCGTCCGGGGTATCGGATTTAAGCATAGCCGTTACGGTCGGTCTGTCATTTCTCAAAAACACAAATATTCCCCCTTTACATATGCTTTCGGCAGCCGTCAACAAGCCAGTTCTGACCGTTTACATAGTCTGCCTCATCGCTCGCAAGAAACACAATCACATTTGCGCACTCCTCGGGCGTTCCGGCGCGCCCCAAAAACGAGTGTTCCGTCATGGGATTTGAGTGGTTGTCGGTTACATCAATACTGCCGGGAGATACCGCATTTACATTTATTTTATGCGCTCCAAGTTCCTTTGCCAGAACCTTCGTGAACGCAATTACTGCGCCTTTTGTCATGGAATAGTCAGCCATATTCGTAACCCCGTAAACCCCGGCAACGGAGCCGATGTTGACTATTTTTCCGCCGCCGTTTTTCTTCATATACGGTATCACGGCTTTGGAGAAATACATTGTGCCCAAAATATTAACATTTATCTTTTGCTTCCAGCTTTCCGGATCTGAATCCTCAAATGCACCCCATGTATTGTAAATTCCTGCGTTGTTTATGAGAATATCGATTCTGCCGAAATGATTTTCCGCCTTTTCGGCAGCCTCAAAAACCGCCCGTTCATCGGACACATCAAGCGTTAACGCCATAATCTCCGCACCGGCTTTCTGTGCGGCTGCGGCGGTTTCGGCAAGACCCTTTTCGTTAATATCTGCAAGCACAAGCTTTGCACCCAATTCCGCAAGTTTAAGCGCCGCAGCCTTGCCTATCCCGTGCGAAACGCCCGTTATAATTGCCGTTTTTCCTTTGAAGTTCATAAAAACACTCCCCTGATTTTTATACTCAAATTATATAAAAAAATCAGGAGAGTGTAAATAGCAAAAACAATCTGTTTTTTAGCCAAAACAAAACTTACTTCATTTTATTCGGTGAACATGAATAGTATTTTTTAAACGCACGGCTGAACTGATATATATCACTGTAGCCGCAAAGCTCTGCCGTTTCCCCGACCGAAAACCCGACTGCAAGGTGTGCCGCCGCTTTTTCCATACGAAGCTTTGTGAGATACTTAAACGGCGTCATTCCGCAAGTTTTAAGGAATATACGGTTCAGATAAGTGCAGCTGACGCTCAAATGCGCAGCAACCGACGAAACCGTTGTTTCCGAATTTCCGATGCAGCTGCCCATATATTCAGCCGCCGAATTGAAAATCGCCGACGAAGAACCGGCTCTTTTAAAAACAGCCGAAAGAAGTTCATATAAAACCGACATAATTTCGGATTTAGCAGAAATCCCGGGCAAAACCGAGAGCGACTCAACTTTTGCAAACATATCCTCAAAAATAACCTGTCCGATTTTGGGCAGCGGTGAAATCTCATCATACATACGGCTGTCGTCAAAGTTAATCATCAAAGCCGCTGAATCGCTCAGCGATTCGTTTTTGTAGCTTGCGCCGAACGGAATATAAATCGGGTTGTCGCAGTCGGCGATAACGCTTTTCCCGTCAAACGAAAACTCTATCCGTCCGCTCTGCATAAATATTATGCACGAATTTCTGCGGCAATTCATCTCTATGCAATGCCCTTTTTTGTCAGCTACCCTCATTGCCGAAACAAAACGCTTTATATAATAGTCATCATTCATTGTCAAGGCTCTTTATATACTCGTCAATATCAACCGTTTTTCCGCCGGAAATTCTGGAGTTTTCCGCAGCGAACACGGTCAGATGATTCTCGCAGGAAACATCGGCTCCGGAAATTGCATTGCCGCTGTAATTATCGGTAAGATAGTCATAAAGCGTATGGATAATTCCCGTATCGCCGCCGCCGTGACCGCCTGTTATATCGTTTCCGCCATGGAGCGAAACCGAAGATTTTTCTTTTGTTTCAAAGTTGTAAACCTCAATCGGGCTTTCATCGTCAATTGCAGCGTGAATTTCGCCCTCGGTTCCCATTATATGTATGTTTCTGCCGCCACGGTTGAAAGCGTTCATCGTGAATGTAACGGTAACACCGTCATCATACAAAAGATTCACCGTCTGGTGGTCAACAACATCATTGTCGCATTTAAAGACGCATTTTCCGTACTGCGTTGTCTTAATCGAGTTCATAACATCATCATCGGTCGGGTCGGCAATCCTTGTGCATGTTGTTCGGAACCACGAATTATTCTTATCGTCAAAATAAAGCTTCACCGCATTGTAAGGACATTTCTCACCTACAGGGCAGCCCTGATAGCAGTATTCCGGAGAACCTTCGGGAGCATTTTCTTTTCTGAAATATGTGAGCGAACCGAAAGACTGCACTTTTCTGCACTTTTTACCGATAAGCCACTGCAGAATATCGATATCATGGCAGGACTTCTGAAGAAGCATAAAAGAACTTCTTTCCGAATTACCCCAGTTTCCGCGCACAAAGCTGTGTGTCTGGTGTATATTTCCGACGCACTCCTCATGATTTATCGAAACAATATCCCCTACCGCTCCGTTATCGATAAGTTCCTTTAATTTTGTAAACATATCCGAATATCTGAGCACATGGCACACCACAATTTTTACGCCCTTTTTCTTTGCGGCAAGCGCAATTTTGCGGCACTCTGACGGCTCGGGAGAAATGGGCTTTTCCAAAAGCAAATCGTACCCGAGTTCAATTGCAGCCATTGCCGGTCCGAAATGCTGTCTGTCCATTGTGGAAACAATCGCAAAATCCGCAATTTTACCTTTTGCAAAAAGAGGTTTCCAGTCATCAAAGCACATATCCTCTGAAACGCCGTGCTTGTCTTTTATATAATTTCTTCTGCTGTCAATAGGCTCGGCAACCGCAACAACCTTATATTTTTCCGGTGTTTTAGACATAATATCGGTATAAGTTGTACCTCTGTTCCCGGCACCTATCAGAACCGCTTTAAGCTGCTTCATTTTTATCCGTCCTTTCAAATTACCTTATAAGCTTATTATATCAAACCGATTTCAAGATTGCAATATAAATATCGGATATTTTCTTAGAAATCAGATAATTTTACAGCAGTTCTTCAAATTTATATATATATTCATCGCAAAGCTGTTTCATTTCCGAAACGCAGTCCGCAGAGGATTCGTCAAAAACACCTATAACCTTCATGCCGGCAAGCTTTGCCGTACGGCAGGCATTTATGTTATCATCAGCAAAAATGCAGCCGGAGGGCACAGCGCCCAAAAGCTTCGCCGTTTCTTTATAGATATTAGGGTCGGACTTGGTTGTGTTAAAATCATCGCACGACCACACATTATCAAAAAGGCTGAATAATCCGAGCCGTTTCAGGCACACATCAAGCATTCTGTGCGGACTTGCAGTAAGCACATTGAGGCTGTGCCCCCGTGTTTTCAATTCCGAAAGCGTTTCGGAAACGCCCTCCTTCGCCGGAATTTCCTCGGCATACGCCTTTAATGCGTAGCTGTCCATAAGCTCAAGAATTTCGTTTACGGTCATATCAAGCCCAAGTTTTTTTATAAAATACTCCGCCGTGCCGCGGTCGCCGAGCGGCGTAATGATTTTTATAATATCGCTCGGGTAAGAAATACCGTGCGTGTCAAGCACATTCGTCATTTTCTCGCCCCATTGGCGCATGGAGTCAACAAGTGTTCCGTCAAAATCAAATATATAAATACTCATAAAAATCTCCTACATCAACGCATAAACAAACTCAAAGATCACAGCGGCGAAAAACAAAAACATGCCGGCATTAAGATAAACCGTTTTGCAAATCTCGCCGCGGTGAAGCTCAAATAATGTTCTTCTGAAATAGATATTTTTGCGGAACGCCAAAATAAAAGCAATCCCAAGAGCGGTAAATGCCCAGTTAAGCGCCGCAAAAAAGGTTTCGGAAGGCAAAAGCCCGGGCAGAGCGCCGCAGACAAGGTTGAAAATCATATGGAGCGCAATCGTGTAGCGTATCTTGCCGCTTCTTGTATAAACATAAGCAAAAACAAGCCCTATCGCAAACGCATAAAAAACCTGATAGAAATTACCGTGCATCAGCCCGAAAAGCACCGCTGAAAAAATTATTGCGTTTTTTTCTCCGAACTGAACGGTGCGGTCAATCACAAGCTTGCGGCAAATGATTTCTTCCGCAATCGGTCCGAAAATGACAACATCAAAAACCGTAAACGGTCCGGGATTTTCCATGAGGTCCGAAACATAATTCTGTGCATCTCCCCCGGATAAAACCTCAGAAATTACCACACCTATAACCGACCCGAACACAGAAACCGCAAAGCACACCGCAAAATAAATGAAAAGCCGCACAGGGCTTACCTTTTCGCGTTTAAGCGAGTACTTCGGCATATTCCTGACAACCAGCCAGAACACCGCAAAGCCGATCAAATCAACCGAAACAAATGTAACAAGCGACTGAATATCGCTGTTTTGCAGCGCCCCCGGACTTGTCATTTCAAATACCAGCGCAAAAATAACCGAAGATATATTCGACAGCACCAAAAAAGCAAACATGGCAATGCCCAGTCTTGAAAATGTCTTTTTGGAATTCAACAGAACTCACCTCCTAAGCATATTAGATATTATACAACAAAATTCCCGAAAAGTCAACAAAACACGGTGTTGACATACGGACGATTTTGTTGTATTATTAAATAGGGTGAATTTAATGAGAATTGATAAAGAAAAGCTCAAATCGGCAATAACCTCGCTCGATGAAAGTCTTGCGTTGTATACGCTTCCCGAATGGGACGAGCTGCCGTATATTGACCTTTATATGGACCAGGTGATTTCAATTTTGGAACGGTATCTTGAAATTTACCGCGAGGCGCTCGGCGGAGGAAACATAATCACCGCTTCGATGATTAACAATTATGTTAAACTCGGAACCGTTCCGCCGCCGATAAAAAAGAGGTATTCAAGACTGCATATGGCATATCTGATAATAGTTTTTTCGCTCAAACAGACTCTCGATATGGCGACAATACAAAAAATCATACCGATAGGAACAGAAGAATCGGAAGTCAAAGGAATTTACAACTCGTTTGTAAGGAATCAGAAAAAGACTTTTTCATACATGATGGAAAGCGTCAAGTCGATAGCAATGCCGATAATCGAGAACGAAGGCGACAACCCCGAGAAACTCGGCGATATTTTAATGCAGGTATCGTCCTCTGCAAATATATGCAAGGTCCTCACCGAAAAAATTACAAGAATGTAGCAAAAATCAGCCCGAAGTTTTACCTTCAGGCTGATTTATTATTTGTTTTCGCAAAGATATTTTATAATCTGCCGTCTTGTGACAATGCCGACAAAGATACCCGAATCGTCCGTCACCGGGACGAAGTTCTGATTGCAGGCATGCCCGAACAGTTCCTCAATCGAAGCTGTTATTTTGACCGGAAGATTAGTCTTTTTTTCAACAATCACATCAAGCGGAGCATATTCCGAATAACTTTCGCTTATGACATATCCGAGAAAATCGCCCTCGCTTACAGTACGGACATATTTTCCGTCCTTGTCTATAACAGGAATTGCGGAATATCCGTGAAACCGCATTTTCTCAATTCCCTGCCTAACCGTACAGTCATTGTACAGATAAGCGACCTCATTTTTCGGTATAAGAAAATACGCAATATTTCTCAAGCCGTTCACCTCCGATATTATTTTATCATATATCGAAGCAAAATGCAAGACTATTTTTTCGCAACCGAGGAGGTTTTACCGAGCATTCTCATGGAATTGAGAATTGCGAGAATTGCAACGCCCACATCGGCAAAAACCGCAGCCCACATGGAGGCAAGTCCGAGAGCACCCAGAACCATAACGATTATCTTAACGCCGATAGCAAAGAAAATATTCTGCCATACGATTCTGAGTGTTTTTCTCGAAATCATTACAGCCTTCGCAAGAAGCGAGGGATCATCGTTCATTATAACAACATCGCAGGCTTCTATCGCCGCATCGGAGCCGAGAGCACCCATCGCAACACCGACATCGGCGCGCGCCAGAACAGGGGCGTCGTTAATGCCGTCACCGACAAACGCAACAGATTCATATTTTTCCACAAGTTTTTCGAACTCTTCAACTTTGCCGTCCGGCAAAAGCTCCGATTTAATGTAATCGATTCCTACTTCCCTGCCGATTTCTTCGGCTGCCGCCCTTGAATCGCCCGTAAGCATTACGGTATATTTAACGCCTTCATCCTTCAGAAGCCTGATTGCTTCGGCAGAAGTTTCCTTCACGGTGTCTTTGAACACAACCGCACCAAGATAATCGCTGTCAAGCGCAACATACATAACCGTTCCGTCAAAGCTTTCGGGTACGGAAACCCCGATTTCGTTCATCATTTTAAGATTGCCGCACGAAATGGTTTTACCGTTGAAACTGCATTTTACGCCCCTTCCGCCGATTTGCCTGTAATCGCTGCCGGCGGGAATATTATCGATAACCGCCGTAACAGCCTCGGCAATCGGGTGATTTGAGTTTTTCTGCGCAATCGCAGCCGTAAACAGAAGGTCACGGTCGGTAACACCGTTTGAGTGAACCGATTCAATAGCAGGTTTTCCGACAGTAAGCGTACCGGTTTTATCAAAGACAGCACAGTCAAGACGCGCAAGCTGCTCTATATAATTCGAACCCTTTATGAGTATACCGTTTTTTGAAGCACAGCCGATTGCGCCGAAAAATCCGAGAGGTACGGAAATAACCAATGCACAGGGGCAGGAAACGACAAGAAATGTCAGACTCCTGTGAATCCATTCCGAAAACGGCTGACTTGAAAAAATCGGCGGTATAAGAGCGATTATAAGCGCACAGACAACAACTGCCGGAGTATAAATCTTCGCAAATTTCGTAATGAATTTTTCGGTCTCGGCCTTTTTTGCCGATGCGTTTTCAACCATGTCAAGAATTTTCGCAACCGTTGAATTTTCAAAAGTTTTGGTAACCTTAATTTTCAGCACACCGTTGATATTAACAAAACCGCTTATTGCATCCGAGCCCTCGGAAAGTTCACGGTAAGCCGATTCGCCCGTGATTGCCGAAGTATCCGCGTCAGCCTTTCCTTCGATAACCACGCCGTCAACCGGAACCTTTTCGCCCGGCTTTACAAGCAGAATATCGCCGAGTTTTACATCTTCGCAGTCAATATCCTCGGTTTCGCTCCCCGAAACTCTGTGTGCAATATCTGCCTTTATATCCATCAGGCTCTGCACGGATTTCCTCGATTTGCCTACGGCAATTGCATTGAAAAACTCGCCTATCTGATAAAGAATCATAACCGTGAAGGCTTCCGAAAAATCACCCAGCGCAAGCGCACCTATCGTTGCAATTGCCATAAGAAAGTTTTCGTCAATTATGCTTCTGATATTCTTCGCGGCCTTTATCAGCACATCATAACCCACGATGAGGTACGGCGCAAGCATAAGCCATTCAAATTTTGAAGAAACAAAATGTTCAAGCACCAGCGTTACAGCCGCCAAAACCGCGGCGGCAATTATGCGATATGTTACTTTTTTCTGCTTGGAAGTCATAATCAAATCACCTCAGGATTTCGCAGTCGGAATCAACCGACGCTACACATTTTTGTACCTCGGAAAGTATTTCGTCAAACCTTGCGTCGTCAACGTCAAGAACTATTTTCTGAGCAAAAAAGTTGATGGATACCGAATTTACACCGTCAATTTTCGCAACCTTTTCTTCCATTTTTGCAGCACAGTTAGCGCAGTCGAGGTTTTCCATTTTAAATGTCTTTTTCATAATAAATTCTCCTATAAAAATTATTCTTCAATGTGTTCAAGCCCCTGATCCATTATCGAACGGACATGCCCGTCAGCCAGAGAATAATAAATGGTCTTGCCGTCACGGCGGTATTTTACAAGCTTTGAGTTTTTAAGAACTCTCAGCTGATGCGAAACCGCACTCTGGGTCATTCCGATTACATTGGAAATATCCTGCACGCACATCTCGCTTTCAAACAGCACATACAGAATTTTAATCCTTGTGCTGTCGCCGAATACCTTGTAAAGCTCCGCAAGGTCATACATAACATCCTCGTCCGGCATTGGTATATCTTTTATATCGATTTTCCCGGCTTCGCCTTCCATATATGCCACCTCCAGAATTGAACATATGAATTATTGTTCATATGTTGTATTATACTACTTTGATTTCGATTTGTCAACAGGTTTTTTGAAAAAAATTTGACTTTTTTTAATTATTATGTTAAAATAGATGTATACATACAAAATGCGAGGCAAAATATATGAAAATCAAAGAATCCGCTGAAAATTATCTTGAAGCAATATTAATTATTCAGAATCAGAAAGGCAATGCAAGAAGCATTGATGTTGCAAATTATCTCGGCTTTTCAAAACCGAGCGTTTCGGTTGCCATGAAATCGTTTCGGGAAGAAGGCTATGTTACGGTTGATGATGCCGGCGATTTGATGCTGACCGAAAAGGGCATGGAAATTGCGTCAAAAATGTACGAAAGACATCAAATGATAGCAAAGGCTCTTATAAAACTCGGTGTTGATGAAAAGACGGCATATGAGGACAGCTGCAAAATTGAGCATGACATAAGCGACGAAACATTTAATGCAATAAAAAAGCATCTTAGCAAGATTGATTTTTAGTACACTGCCAAAAATGCAGGCATATTTTCTTCTATGCTTGCATTTTTTCTTTTAAAACAAAATATTGCGGCGACCGCCTTTTTACGGTCGCCGCTTTTTACGGATTGATTATTTAATTAATCTGTAGATAAGGCTCGCAGCCTGTGCACGGGTTGCATTTGCATTCGGTGCAAATGTTCCGTCGCCCATACCGGAGATGAGGCCTACAGACGACGCTGTATCTACAGCCGCCTTTGCCCAATCTGCGATTGCTGCCTTGTCGCTGAAATTATCTATTCCGCCGTTTGCTCCTGCCTTACCGAGGTAAGAGTACGCATTTACAATTATTACCGCCATTTCCTGTCTTGTAATATTATCGTTCGGTCTGAAATAGCCGTCATAGCCTGTGATAATTCCTGC
>CAKSKB010000013.1 GCA_934464705.1 uncultured Clostridia bacterium | reverse complement strand
ACCGGAATCACCGCCGTCAAGGAAATACTTTTGAGCATATTTGACAAATCATTAACTTTTATGCCTACATATTATCACATTTTTCAATATATGTCAATAGTTTTTTGTAATTTTTTCCGTTTTTTTCCAAGCAAAAGAATCACACCGCTATTGCGATGTGATTCTTAATAATATTGCTTATTGATTATTCAAACTGCTAAGGTACTCTTCAAACCCATATGTAGAGTAATAACGACCATATCGCCGATTTCGCATTATCACATCAAACAGATCGCTTAATGAAATATCCGGATATTCTTGTTTTAACAAATTCCATAACACCGTTGATTGAAACGCTTCTTCAAATGGCTTATATTTTCGGTCTACCAAACCCTGCAAATCATTTTCCGGATGCATATACTTTATGTGTATTACCTTGTTACTTCTGTCTTCACTGTATGAATACCCCAAAATTTCGCACAGTCTGTCAAACGGAACATAGATAGCATCAAAATTCCATGTATAATCATAGTAAACTGCAATAGCGTCATTAAAAGCATAAGCTTTGTCATTCAATTTGCATGTTAACACAGTTTCTTTCAGTTTATAACCATTATTATAAACACCGTTGCCATCAGAATAAGGATAGTCAGGTCCCACTTCTCTGCTACCTAAAGGAGACAAACGAGACACAGAATATTTTGTTACTGTTCCGTCTGCCATGGAAACACCAAACATGCATGAATAATATGTATTACCTTGCGAATGCTCAACATGAAACGGCACATCATAAACCAAATATATACAATTGGTTTTTATATCGTAAAACGAAAAATAATACATACCGTAGGGCTGCAGTTTCCAAAAAAATCTATCGCGCCGTTTGCTACGCTCTGTTTGGGTTATTTTAGGGTCATTTGCAAATTCCGGTATAGGTTCTTTTTTCACAAGTTGGGATATAATATCATATGGTGAATCTCCCAATATACTATAATCAAGCTCTTCACCAACCAAAGGATATTTCATTGTAATCGGCGAATATCGGCTGCCGATACAGAGTTCCGTTTCCGCACTTATCGGTGCCCATTGCACAAAATTCGCATATACTTTTCGTGTTGCGCCCCACCTATGCTTAATCAAACCTACTGAATAAGGAATTTTTGTTCCGGCGTAATCATATTCCTTTTCAACAAAAAAGTCATCATTCATACTGCGTATATCAGTTAAATTATTGTGCTCGTCGCATGAATAAAGCATAAGATTTACCGCATCACGAAATCGAACATATACCTTGCCTGAATCCGCTGTAAATACAGCCTTATGCCAGTCGGGCATATAATCATATTGGCATTCTGAATCATCGTATATTTTCCACTTGGTGTCTTCAACTGCATAGCATTTCGTATATAATAAGCAAATAATTACTAATATAAAACATGTCTTTCGCTTCAAATTCGGCACCTCCATAAAATCAATATCAATCGCAATTTTGCAAATTAATTAATTCATATCTGGATATGTCGTCCAGATAACCGGAATGCAGTTCAATAGTTCCTTCCTTTATTTTACGGAATACACCTTCTACAATTACAGCTTTACCATTCGTATCTTTATCAACAGACAACGAATCATCAATTTGCATTCTTATTGAATTTTTAGTGAAAACATGTATATAATCATATTCTGACAGATACAGCGCTTCCCCCTCATAATTCAAACAAGATACCCCATCTACCCTCACTCTTTTGCCGTCAAACTTCTCCGGAGAGGCAATAAGATTTATGAGAGATACGCAATATATATCATCATTGGTCTTTTCCTGATAAATTACTTGCTGATTTCTATCTATTTTGAGTATCATAGCAATTGTAAAACTTTGCGCTATACACAATATTGTTAAAACAATAGTCACAATTTTTTTCATAGAAATCCCCCTTATCCAATGTATTTTTTCCGTCAGCTAAATAGAGCGAATTTATTTCAACTCGATATTATACTTATTCAACAAGCGCTTCAAAACACTCCTTTCCTTTTTTGAGAATTCATCAAACTCACATAACCTTTTTATTTGGTCGTCTTTATAATACTTATTGTAATAAAATGTGCCATACTCGTTATTTGTTGTAAATGGCGTATAACTATCGGATTGGTTATCGAAAATATATATTTTCAATATATCATTCTTTGAAATAGATGCTATGCCTTCATCCGATACAAGATACAATTTTTCATTTTTTTCAGTATATCCCTTAACATCCTCAAAAAGCACTATATGTGTATCATCTGCGAGCATTTCAAGTCTGTTTTTTTGAAGAAAATGAGTTATTTTAAAAACACCGTTACCCAAATCTGAAAGTTCATAATAACCAACATCCAAAAATCTTTCTTTTTCTAATTCACCGTCAATTTTATCAAAAATTAGATTAGTAAAATTATCTTTAGAGTAGGTATTTAACCCATAATATAATTTTATTGTAACCGCACAAATTGTCACAGCAAAAACTAAAGAAATTACAATAATAATTTTCTTTTTATTCATAATTAATCACCATTTATAGAAAGTCTATAAAGCCACGGACTCATTCAAATGTATTACCCAACATCGAAAACAAATTATATAATGCTGTTAAGCGTAATCTGTTGCGCCAAAAAGCATTTTGAACAATTTTAATAAAAAAATCCGTTTATTCGCCTATATATTATCATATTTTTCAACATGTGTCAATAGTTTCTGCAATTTTTTCTGTATTTTTCCAAAAAAAGAAACGCACTACAAATTAATGTAATGCGTTTATGAATATGAAGGAACCGTAAAACATTTTCAAATAATAACAATATATACATTGAGTTCAGCCCAAAACATCATTTAAATTCATCGTATAAGTAAAGCAATAAAATCTATAATAAATGTATACAAAACCAAAGCTATAAATGTATATGTATTTATAGTTGCTAAGAAATTAAGTTTTCTTCCAACAGTTACTGAATGCACGAAATTCACAACCCATTTAATCACAGCAACAAAAAGTACATATATCAAATACGGAATATTAAACGGTGCATATAACAAATACATTTTTTTCGGAATTAACCACACATCAAAACTTGGATATCTAAACAACAAATATATATTGTACACAGTATTAGTAATAAGATATGCCAAAGCCAAGAAATGTATGATTTTATAACACCAATTACTTTTTAATGCTTTTATCAAGCTCACCCCCATCAAAATCGTATAAGCACAAGTCGTTCTTTATATCGAATACACTAACAGGTTCATCTATAATATACCAATTTAATATATAAAATGTATTCGTAATTCTTGAATAAAAACCTTGAAAAAGAAAATTATTATGAACAAAATATGGCTTATCCAAGAAAAAAGGCAATTTGGAAAATGATATTTTTATATCATTATTTGTAGTCTGTATATTACAAGCGCGAATTATTTTCCAATTGCAGTTAGTTGCCTGCATATTACTACATATAAGTGTCTGATACTTATCCGATATTTCTTCTGCTCTTGCAGAAGAAATAGTTTTTGGATAAAAATATGAATCAGATTTCAAAAGGATAAATCCTATAAGAAGAACGATAAACAATATATAATATTTTTTCATTTACAAACTTACCTACCATATATTTTAGTAGCAGCCCACAGATTCATAACCGATTGTACCTGCAGTACGGTCAAAACAATTGAAACTATGGCCGTTCTTTTATATCATAAACATACCATTTGTTATTTCTTTTTTTAATAAACCACAAAGAATTAACATTGTAAGAACCGCCTATTTCTTTCCCGCTTGAATTATACAAATAATAAGTATAATTCACATACATTAAACCCTTGTGAAAATTATGGAGAACAAGTCTTCTTGATATACTGATTTTTGCATTAGAAACAGTATCATTGTAATTATATGCTCCCAGATACTTATCCAAAGCAGAATCAGCAGATGTCTGGTATGTAATACATTTTTTGAAATCATTAAGCACCTCGTCAGTATTAAAAAAAGCAACTGTGTAGTATACAAGCAAAGATATGCAGATAATAATAAGTATCTTTTTTCTTTTCAACTTTAATCCCCCCAGAATCATCTTTAATTCTGATAATACAAACCAGGATATCTTTCCGTTTATCAAAAACAGGCTTTTCATTCCTCATTGGTAACCATAACAAACGATTTACCTATTTGAGATACCAAGTTATAATCAATCATATCGTATTTGGTAACTAAATATAATCTTTCGTCAGAAGAATATAATTCCAAAAAAACAAGTTCTCTATCAATATCAGATATTTCATATTCACATCTTCCAACAATTGCACTGTTGGAAAACACTTCACTTGACACAAGATCTTGATATATCATTTCTTCGCCAAAAGCATCAGATAACTTAGATTTAATTTCACCTTCTCCGACTACACCAACCATACAAATATTACCATCAATGTCTTTTAAATATATAGTTTCACCACTTTTTTCATATGACATATCCGGAGGTATTTTAAATGAACCAACATCTGCTATTTCTACACTGTTCCAATTTTCATATTGGTCAGAGCAGGCTGAAAATATAATGATGAGTACAATCAAAATGCAATAACGCTTTTTCATTTTAAACACTCCATTATTCAAACCATCTTCGACGAGCTGAAAATTCACAAATAATTAATCGATTTAAAGCTAGTTTTTATTAATTCTCAAAATGTGCTTCTCCTTATCAATATTGACAGTACAATTCATTTGTTCAAAAAGTAATTTCCCTGCCTCTTCATATAAATATACCGAATTATTAATTGTATAAATGCCGCCAAAATATGTCATAGATGCAAGCAACAATTCCTTGCCGGTTTGTCTATCTCTTACACAAATAACCGGTGTTCGGTCTGGATTAATTGAAGCAAAATAACCTATATAAACATCGCCATTGTAATGTATTGCCATTTCTCTAATCTCGTCATACCAGTTAATTTGTGCTCCTAAGGCTTCATAAATTGTTCTTAACGGAAAAAGCGCCTGACCTTCCATAAATTTTACAGTATTTTCTGTTTCAACAGGTTTTTCATTCACATAAAGCGCACCGTTTTCGGCAGCAATATTTTCTGCAAAAACACTGCACATATTAAAACCAAATATCACAACTATTATGAAAAGCAAAATAATTTTTTTCATTTTATCAAACCTCTATCAAAATTGGTTAAATTCTATCAATTTTCAAAATATGATTCTGCTGATCAATTTCAACATTACAACCCATTTTCTCAAAAAGCACCCGTCCCGAATCTTCATAAATAAATATAGACCCATTGATATTGCAGTAACGGCAATATCTTGACAAGGGAGATATTAAAAGCAAGTCATTACCATTCTCCAAGTACCTAAAGCGAATTATTGGAATATTATCATTACTTACGAAAGACATATATGCCATATAAGTTGTTCCATCGTAATTTATTGCCATCTCATGCAGTTCATCATACCAAACTATATCAGCTCCCAAAGCTTCATAGATTGTTCTTAAAGGAAATAATACCTGATTATCTGTATATCTAACCGTATTTTCTGATTCGATTGTTTTACCATCAACACAAAGTATCCAGCTATCAGCAGTATCATTTTCTGCAAATGCACAAAAAACATTTGAATTCATTATTAGAATTAACAAAAAAAGAAAAATCGTTTTTTTCATCCAATTCACCTCATAAATCATTTAAAATAGCTTATCATTTTTACTCAGTCAAAAACATTAATTATCAAACGAACATTTTGAGCACATTTAACAAATCATCAGCTTTTACGCCTATATATTATCATGTTTTTCAACATATGTCAATAGTTTTTTGTAATTTTTTCTGTATTTTTCCAAAAAAGAAACGCACTACAAATTAATGTAATGCGTTCTAAAATTTAAAGTAAGTTAAAACAAAGACAGTTTTAATAACAAATAAATATATTTATTGTGTTATTTTAATAGTAAAATTATCATAATCAATTTTCATTGATGCACCGATGAAAGTTAAAACCTCATTCATAACAACATCATCAATCATAATGCTGCCATCAACTATTTGAACATAAGGCATTGTTCCACCCGGCGGAAAACTCCTTTTTACATCAACATCTTCTGCTTTGACAACTGCATAATAATTATCCGTTCTCAGGAAAAACGATTCATTGTCCTTAGAAAAAATCGCAGCTTTTCTGGAATCATCCCACGAAACATCGCATCCAATACTTTCTGCAACTATTCTGAACGGCATATGAACTACGGTATTTCTGAAAGTGGCATTATCAGAAATAACCCTGCCGTCAAATTCAATCTTGCCGTTCTTTATTCTGAATTTATTGCAATAATCCTCTTGCGAATACACTTTTGTTTCAACGAAAGTTTCATAACCTTTTTCATCGGAATATGAAATCATATCTTTTCTGGTAATAAAATAATTACCTACAGTTGTTTCCGCAAATAATGTTAGTGGGACATCTGAAAGATTAGAACTGTCGGGAGCAAACAGAATATAATCATTAACATTACAGTTAATCTCATTATCCGAAAGAATTTTTTCAATATTTGCTATTGTTCCGAAAGCTTCAATCAGTTCAAAATCAATCACAATTGATGGATTACCAACTCTACCAACACCGCTTTTTACACTATAGTGATCCTCGCTGCCATTTTTTACATATGTGATATCAATATCGCTATTATAAGTTTTATTTATTGCACATATAGCCTTTTTGTGCGAAAACTCTTGCAAAATATCAGTGGATGGATTTGATAAAAATTCATCAAATAAATTATTGTCAATTAAATAAATTGCAATGTCTGTACCATCATCAGCATAACCAATTAAAGTATTAAAAAACAATGTAAAAGATATCAGTACAGAAATTAGTATTTTCATAAAGACCCCTTTATTATATTTAATTTGCTCTTAACGCTCCAACAAAATGCATTCCGGTGCTATCGTTAGATATCCCATTCATAAAATCACTATACGGTTTTAATCAGTCGTCATACGCAAAGCTATCTTTTCACAGATAAAAACAAGTTTATTCTTCGCCTCTGATATCAATAATCCTGCCGTCCTGTTTACTGATAACGATTGTTGCACCTCCGCCACAAGTAGGAATTTTCATCACTCTGCAAAAAACATATTCTGTATCAGTTTCTTCTCCTTCAATAAGTTTTGTTTCGTTAATAAACTCTTCGCTATAAGCCTCTTTAAATATTATATCAGCGAGTTTTTCTGCAGCTTCCTTACTTAATCTGTAATTATACTGCGGAGGTATAGTCTCTTCGGTTTCTATTTTAATCGAATCAACCGAATCGCCGAGATCATTACCATTATCCCAATCCACAGAAAAATTGAATAAATTTTCAACTTCCCTTACAGGAAGATATGCTTTGTTATTTACCAAAAGCCAGTTAATATTTTTCCGTACTTTCTCACCGTTTATATACAGATTAAACCAAGCTTTTTCTGCTGTTATAGACTGATATAAAGAGTTTGCGCACACTGAACCTGATATTATTAAAAACAAAATTGATATAAAAGGCAAGAACTTTCTCACAACATCATCTCCTTTTATTAACAATAAATCCAAATGCTCTTCCCATATAGTTTTATAATAATTAAATAAAACATTTTATTTATAATTAATAAGAATCTACTAATATATATGCGAAGATAACAAATTATTAATATTTGATATTACAGCATTGCTTGTTTCGCCATTCCTAAACTCCAATAATCTTGAAATAATAAAGCTTCGATTGTCATCATCCAATATATCGTATAACATATTAACAATCATGCATTTTTCCCGATAATTTCCTAGTTTAAATAAGGCAAGCAAATTTTCAAGATAAATTTTATCACCTAAAATATATAATCCTCTGAAACAAGCCGATGAAAGTGACAAATACTTTTCTTTTGAAAGCTTAATAAGGGTTTTTTTAAGTTTGCCTATATCTATCAACGGAGTCCCTGCAATATCTGCTAACGATAATACAGCATATGTTCTTACCAATATACTTGGATCATTCAATGCAGATTTAAGCAATTGCTCATAAGACGCACTTGTTGAAAAAACAGATAGCGAGTCACAAGCATTAACTCTTACTAATTCATCTTCATCTTTGCATAAATTGATTAATGCTATTTCAGCATCTTCGCCCGAAGCCATTACAAGCAATTCTGCAATATATGACTTAATTTCTGAATTATTAGTTTTTAACAGTCCTATTAGTGTTTTGATATCTTTTTCATCTATGCAAGATTTTTGAGATATTGAGTCCAGTATATTATAAATCATTGTGTCTTTCATTATAGCAAAATCACATTATTTACCGCAATACCGAATGTTATTTATTCCGGTCTGCTCGCAAATAAAAGGAACAAAATACTAAATTTTATATTTTTAATAACTCGTGCTAATCAATGGATAAAAATAATGCCATATATATGGCCATACAAAGCCTTCCGCATTTCCATTTTTTGACCAAACCGTGCGCGACCATGAATCATATATCCATTTATCGTTAGGCCGTTTAAAAGTAAATACATTCCCCATTGAATAGCCTTTTTGATCCTTATTTATAATGTACACTTTAGCATTATAATCTGAATACTTCAACACTTTTATAGAGGCAATATTATCAGAAATATTCTTTGAGATATATGCCTCTCTAAAATAGCCTTGATATAAGTTTGTTAGCATTTCACATTTTGCTAAACATAACAGCCAATATATTACTAATAAAAAAAGAATAATAAGTATAACTTTTTTTATACTCACACTTTTCATAGCAGAATACCTCAAAACTTATTACTTGTATCAGCTCTTTCATACAATGGCATAAGCACATTTCCCCTCATGTGTTCCCCAACACCGAAAACAAACTATGCAATATTACCCACCGGAATCACCGCCGTCAAGGAAATACTTTTGAGCATATTTGACAAATCATTAACTTTTATGCCTACATATTATCATATTTTTCAACATATGTCAATAGTCTTTTGTAATTTTTCCTGTATTTTTCCAAAAATAATGGTGCCGGCAAAACCGGCACCTAAACTTTAAGTTTGTTGCTCACATTTTGAGAAAAACCATCAACACTTAAAATAACATCTACTACTTCTTCCTTTGTTACATAATCTTTAGGTCTAAAGCAACCATTATTATCACCTAAGACCTGCTTTGTTTAATGGTTCGTAATAATCTTTCTCTTATGCTTTTTAATCCTTTTATTCTATAAACTATATCAGCATTATCTTTGCATATAAATATATCTCCTAAAACAACCCAATCTTCCATTTTGCCATCACTTGTATGAACAGTGATTAACATACTAGCCTCCGCTCCATGTAATTCATCTCTTGTAGTAATTCCAAAGCTCATTTCCTTAATTTCTTTGCAAATGTCGTGAAATTCCCCTTCAAAAGCATTTATCGTAATAATACTCCCATCATCATCATAATAATCCTCTATTGTCATATACGAAATTTTGCTATTTTCAATTGGAAGTGATACAGGAATCCTAAAAACATTCTTGATTTCCTCAATAATCAAAATTCGATTAGGACTTTGATTAATCAAAATGATAAAAAATAGAAAAACGGCTAATAGTAGAATAAATATTAGACATAAAAGACCTTTTTTTAATATCATTTTGTAAAACACCTTCTGCCATACCTAGCTCTTGCAGGTGAACCATCCTCATTTTTTTCAACATACTTCCACCAAGTGTGTTGATATTCCTTTACATAATATGCAGGATTAAAAGGATGTGCCCTTGTTACACCATATTCACCGCCACCTCGCACATGATCCTTTATATTATTATCCCATTTAGATCCTCCATCAAAACCCGAATATGTTTTTGCATTTACTTTCTGCATAAATCCATATACAACATTATAAGTATCCGGATTTGCAGTATTACACCCTTCCAAATTCATTTCACTTGATGACACAGACCGCAAATCAGCTATAGAACAATCACCTTTTCTCATTGAATTATTGTATCTAGCATATAATTTATTCTTTTTGGAATCTGTAAAATAAATATACCCCGTAGAATATGCTGTACCACCAGAATCTTTTCCAATTTTACCGCCAATACTTCCATGGCTGATAATCTCAATTGCATCTATATTTACATTATTCTTAGAAGCAATATCGAAGAAATTATTCCACTTTTCCACAAAACTGTTTGCTGAATCAACAATAATTTTATATGAATCTGTACCATATTTTTCTGTGTAATACTTTTTTCTATCATCTGCTTGCTTTTCCATATTAGAAGAAACAAAGATCACAGATATTAGTCCACTTGGATCAAAAGCATTAACCGGATTACCACTGCAATAGACATACCAGTTTGTTTCACTCCTCGCCGGATCTTCGGAGATAAATCTACCCAATGTCGGGTCATAGTATCTTGCCCTTAGATATATGAATCCCGTTTCTGTATCATAGTATTCACCGCAATAACGGAAGGGATTTGAATCTTTTTTGTCCGGATTGGTTTCCACACCGTACTCATCATATGTATATTCTTTGATAATATTTCCGGAATTGTTAACCAACGCGGTTACATCACCGTGGTTATTGGTTACATAGTAAGTTTTTGTTCCTTTTTTATCCTTACTATATATAATACCGCATAACCCTCTTATATAGTTGGTAACATCTCCGTCTTTGATTTCTGCTATTACATAAATACCGTCAAGGATAAAATCGGTTTTTTCGCCGTTTACAGTTTTTGAAGTTCTTAACCCTGATGAATTATATTTATATTCTGCTTTATTTATTCCTTCGGAAACATCGGTTAAACGGTTAAATCCATCATATTCATATATAACAGAATTACCCATTGCTGTTACATCACGGTTAATTTCTTCGGACTCAGATACCTTGCTTACCGTTTTAAGATAGAGATTCCCCCTATCATCATACGCAAAGCTATCCTTTTCATTGCCGAAGGTTTTTATTTATGTAAGCCTGTTTCCCCTCATGTGTTCCCCAACACTGAAAACAAACTATGCAATATTACCCACCGGAATCACCACCGTCAAGGAAATACTTTTGAGCACATTTGACAAATCATTAACTTCTACGCCTATATATTATCATATTTTTCAACATATGTCAATAGTTTTTTGTAATATTTTTCTGTATTTTCCAAAAAGAAACGCACTACAAATTAATGTAATGCGTTTCACATAAACTTGGAACTAAAAAAGCTATTTTAATAAATAACTAGTACACCCAAAACAAATAACACTATGGTCGTTCTTTTATATCATAAACGCACCATTTGTTATCTCTTTTTTAATAAACCACAAGGAATTAACATTGTAAGAGCTGCCTATTTCTTCTCCGCTTGAATTATACAAATAATAAGCATAATAAGCTACCGCCATTCAGTTTGAAGGACAATATGTGCGGAATCAATACCAATATTGTATATAGTAATACCACTTATCTCGGATTTTTTCCGTACGGATTCTATGACCTCCATGACTTTGTTGAGCACCGTTTTCATCTTGCCCCTCAAACACACCGGGGCTTATTTCGACTAACTCAAGATTGTTAAATTCAAATGCATAAGGCATATCATCGCGTGAAAAATAAAATCCTGTATAAGTTCCTACATCTAAAAAACCTGAACTTCCGCAATAAAACTGCAAAATGTTTTCATTGTAAGCATAAACGCTTGTAACTATGGTATTTTCCCCAAGATATCTTTTAAGGGTTTCTTCTTCCTTATGTTTTTTTATTTCAGGGTTGTCATTTGAAAGTTTGATTTTCTCAATTTCGCTATATGGGAAGTTTTCGAGCATCTCGTAATTGTCGCGCACATATGAAACAATTCCATTGTATGTTATATTATCATTGTTGATACTGCAGATTACAAAGAAAACGCTCAGGGTGATAATGACAACTATTACAATACTTAAAATACTAATTAACACTATTTTATCCAACTTCACTTTAATTCCCACCATACCGCTTGTTATACCAATTTATGCCTATTCTTACATTAGCTTTATCCTCTTCCGAATCAGCCCTAAGGCAAACTCCTCTTATTCCCTTAACTAAACCTTTAGGTGATAAATTGCCACCGCCCGCCGCAAAATCGCCTCCCATAAGTAATATTCCTTCTGAAAAACCTGCTGCCGTTCCCAAATATCCATAAGTTATATTGCCAACTGCTTCAGGAGTAGTAACAGTTCCAAAAAGCACTATTGGAGCACTTATACTTCCAGGATATGTGCCAGCCCCTATTAGAGTGTTCCACTGATCTTCCAATTTAATATCCCATGTAGTACCAGTCGAGGCCATATCATAAAACCACATGAAATCCCCAGAATGTGCCTGAAAATCGCCAACGGCATTATTTAAGGCATTGTTGATGGGAACATTAAAATCTTTATATTGCTTACGGCCTCCAGCACCGATGTTCCTCGCCATAGTGATTTCAACACCAGCAGCAATATCCTCATTTGTCCTATATATTAACCCCAAACTCGCCCATGTTTGTAAGCCAACCACACCGGCATCTTTTCCTTTATTACCAAGCCCAAGATCATTTTTATATTTGTTTACAGCATCTTGAGTTTTGGGGCCAAAATACCCCCAACCGCCGTCAGACATATCAAGATAACCAAGCCAAGCTAATTCATTTTGTAAAACTTCAACATCCTCATTGTATGTTTGACTGTATGAAAGTCTTGTATTATAGTCGAATAACCCAAATGGGTCAGTTCGATTGACGGGATTATTAGAGCAATAAATATACCAATTAAATCCATTTTTTGCTGGGTCTTCACTTATAAAGCGACATATAGATGGGTCATAGTATCTTGCCCTTAGATATATGAATCCCGTTTCTGTATCGTAGTATTCACCGCAATAACGGAAGGGATTTGAATCGTTTTCATCAGGTGATACTTCTACCCCATATTCATCATATGTATATTCTTTAATAATAGTACCGGAAGAGTTAACAAGTGCGGTTACATCACCGTGGTTATTGGTTACATAGTAAGTTTTTGTTCCTTTTTTATCCTTACTATATATTATGCCCGTTACACCACGGATATAATTCGTTACATCTCCGTCCTTAATTTCGGCTATTACATAAATACCGTCAAGGATAAAATCGGTTTTTTCGCCGTTTACAGTTTTTGAAGTTCTTAACCCTGATGAATTATATTCATATTCTGCCTTGTTTATTCCTTCGGAAACATCGGTAAGCCTGTTAAATCCGTCATATTCATATATAACAGAATTACCCATTGCTGTTACATCACGACTGATTTCTTCGGAGTCAGATACTTTGCTTATCGTTTTAAGATAGAGATTTCCCCTATCATCATACGCAAAGCTATCCTTTTCATTGCCGAAGGTTCTTTCAAGTATACGGTTATTTGTATCATACACATAATTTACCGTATCGGAAACATCTGCACCTGTTTCGTTAAGAGAAAGCCTGTTTCCTCGGTTATCGAATGTATAGCCTTTATTTGATGTACCTTCCGCAACAGCCGAAAGCCGGTTATTATCATCATAGGTATAATTCAAGCCGTTATAAGATGCCACATTTCCGTCAAGATTATAGGTATATGTGTAATTTTTCAGTTCCGTTCCGGCGCTGTTTTTCACGGTCTTTGAAAGAACCATTCCGGCACGGTTATACACAAAATCATTCTTGACTGCAACATTATTTTCGGACAAAAGATTGCCGTTATCGTTATATGTGTAGCTTGCAACGGTTGAATTGCCTTCTTTTATTGAAGTAATACGGTTCAGGTTATCATATACATAAGACAAATCCTGCTGCAAATCGCCAAAGTTTGTATAAACCTTAAACGATGTACGGTTGTTGTTATAATCATATGCATACTTTTTAACTATTCCGCTGTCGGTTTTTTCGGTTTTGAGCCTGCCCAAATCATCATAGAAATAATTTGTTTTACCGTTTTCGCCGTTTGATTCAACAACATTGCCGAGAAGGTCATACTTAAAAGTTTCGGCTTTGTTTCCGGCTGTTTTTGAAACAAGCTGACCGAATCCGTCATAATTATAGCTTATTTCACCGGAGGTGTTTCCGTTTTTGGTCCAGCTTTCATCAGTAAGCATCCCAAGATAATTGTATGAATAATTATGGGTTGTTCCGTCCGGATTGGTTACAGATGAAACGGAATTGATATACGGTGCATAGGTGTAGCTTGTTACAGCGCAAGAATCGGAGTATTCCGACTCGCCGGCATCCAAATCCGCAGCGGTCATACCGGTTACGGTTTTTGAAACATTGCCGAGGGAATCATAGAAATACTTTGTATAGCTTACGCCGTCGCTTGTTACGGTAGTTACTCTATGGCGGTTATCGTAGGTATAGTCTGTATCCCTGAACTCCGATGCGGAGGTATAAACCCTATCCTTTGCCTTATCGCCGGCAGCGTTATAAAAGGTTTGGGTTTTCATATTTTCGGAATCGGACATAGGTGCTATGGTCTCCGTCACTCTCCCGAGATTATCATAGGAATAATTTGTAACATTGCCCATGAAATCCGTTGAGGTTGTCATATACCCATAAATATTATAGGTACAGCTCTTGGTTTTGCCTGCGGCATTGGTTTCGGAAATCTGCCTGCTGTTATAGTCATAGCCAAAGCTTGTAACATTGCCGTTTGCATCGGTTGATGATTTAAGCACGCCGCAGCTGTCATAGGTATTCTTAACGGAATACTCATCATTTCCGCCTTTTGCGGTTGCCTTGACCAAAAGCCCCCAGGCATCGGCATACTTTGTAACAACCCTGTCATGTTCATTCCTTACCTTTGATGTTGTGGTTGTTACGCGGCACATTTTACCTTCAGCCTGCCCGAAAGAATAATCATAATTATTCTGACGGTAAACCTTTCCGGTATTATCCGTTGCCTTTTCCTCAATTACCTCGCCAAAGCAATTGTATTTATATTCCACATTATAACATGAATTATCACCGCTGTCAAGAGTTTTTTTACTAATTTGTCCCAAATTATTGTAATTTATTTCCTCAACAGCAGTTTCGGAAGGCTCTCCGGGGTTGACGAGGGTTTTAATTTGTCTTCCCAGATCGTCATAAACGATTCTGATTTTCTTGCCGCTCTGGTCGGTAACTTCCGTTTTGCAAGCGGCGGGTGTTACGATATAAGAATATGTTTTTGCCGTACCGTCTGCATACTGTTCGCGTGTTACGCGGTTTTTCGCATCGTAGGTATAGGTTACGCTATCGGTGCCGTAACCGGAAACCGAAACTTTATTTCCATAGTAATCATATTTCGTTACAACGGAAGCGACGGTACCGTCCGTAAGGGTTTTGCTTTCGGTTACGGTTTTCAGTGCGCTCACATCCGTACCGTAGCCGGTATCTTCGTAAGAATATGTTGTAATCTCGCCGGGAGAATTTTCGTTTCTGGCACCGGTATGCGGCGTTTCAAGCTTTTTTACCTTAATTACTCTTCCGCAGGAATCATACTCATACTCGATTCTCTCTTTCAGTGTACCGGCTCCGCCTTTTATTGTACCGTCCTCTTTTTCTTCGTTTTCCCACACGAGAAGATACGATGGGTTGGTTGCCTCAAACTGTTCGTTTCCGCTTGCATAGCTTTCATATTTATACCTTTCAACCCTATGAATATACGGATATTCGCTGTCTGTTCCGTCCATCACGCGCTGATCCTTTTCCACGAGGTATCTCGGATAGATTGCCGGATTTGCAGCCTTCTCATAATACTTATTACGCACGGTCACACGCCCGTCATAGCTGTATGTAAGATTGTTATACGGCTGTTCGTAATCATAGGTATCGGTTTTGGTCACAACATCGGAAGCATTGTTTTTATTATACTGCACAGTTGTTTCCTCAGATATTATATCGTAACCGTCTTTTTTACTGTAGTAGCTGAATTTTCGGTTTACATTGCCTTTACCGTCATAGCTAAGCACCGCTTTCAGTGTGCCGTTGCTGTAACCGTAAATGACCGTGCTTGTACTGCCGTCATCGGCACTGTTCTCTGTGGTAACCTTCGTAAAATCATCCGGTGTTGTGTACCCGGCTGCAGCGTGTGCAAGATATGTGTTCAACGCAAAATCTTCCGTTTCTGCATCAGTCAGAGTATGTTCGCCTTTGTAGTTGACAACCTCTTTAACCTCACCGTTGGTTTGTGTTTTTTCCTGTTTGACCACCATCGGACTGCATTCCCAATCCTTAGTTTTAAGGTAGCCATAATCATACTTTTTGTGTCCGCCACTCGCATATTCAATATCAGTAATATAATTTATATAATCATAATACGAAACATTTGGAGCTATCCTTTCATTTCTTACTACAGAACCTATTCTTGATGAGGTATATACAGTCTTTTCATTAGCCTCATTAATATATTCCATTGTACAAGTATCATCGCGGTCAAGCGGAGAGTCGCCCTCGCTACTGTATGTTTTATACTTAACATGGCGGTTTCCGTAGCCTATATCAAGGGCATAACCATTTGCACCCCATGTGAAATTCACTGTTCTCCCATAGGTATCGGTTATATAACTTAATCTGTTGTCGGAAGTATAGTAATACTTGATTTTGTTTCCGTATTTATCTTCCTTAACCCTAAGCCTTCCGTTACTGAAATAATACCCGTAACCGGTTCCCTTATCTACAAAGTAAAAAGAATAACCGATTCCGTCAATTTCACCGCCGTAACCGTCATCACCTTCGCTGACGCTCGCATAGGCTTCATTTATCCACAAGCGACTGCCGACATAATCATATACCTTTTTATCTACCCACACGCCTCTTCCGCTTTCGGGATCCTGTATCATTTCCTTTTCAGTGCGTTCTATATAATACCTTCTGTATTCGCCCCATATAAGCTGTCCGTTCTCGTTGCTAAACAGACAATTTTGTACGGTATATGATAAATTGTTATAGGCTGTTCCGTTAAATACTACTGCATTTCTATCAACATAATAATCATTTCTTGTTTCGGAATAAAACCGCAAATACGGCATTCTCAGATACCAGCCATCACAGATCTTATCCTTTTCCTTAAGGTCGCTGAAAACATCACTGTCCACCGATGTCGATTTAACTGCCACATCTACCTCAACAGCAGCCTGAGCTGCATCTCTCAGCAGCGTTAAGCCGCTATAGGTATCTTTTTTAAGAGCTGTGTAATAATAGGCATTTAAACCGTTAACAGTCGTAACCGGGTCCGCGCCCGGTTTCGCACCACCAGCACGGTATATATTTTTTATCTGGACATTTACGCCCTTTGAAAACATATCCTCTTCGCCGTCAAATATTATATAACAGCTGTAATCTGTATTATTATAACTGTAATTATATTTATAAGCATACTTTTTCGATATGTAATCCGCTGTTTTACCGGGTGCTGATATGCTGATCATCTTTTCAGATGCGCTCCTATATGCTCTCATAATATTCAAATCCATACCGTTTTTACCCGGAAGGCTTATATCGGTACTATTGATTATGAGGCTCTGCGAACGCACATCAACCCTTTGTTCATCATCAGTATTAAGCGGTGATTTATATTCCGAACCTGATATTTTTTGATTATAACTTATCTGCGCCGCAATGTCGGCAGAGCCTTCGGTTGACGCATACGCTGCCGCTCCGAAACAAAGCAGCACAGCAAGCAGGCTCAAACCTATTATAAGTTTTTTCATCCTAAATACACACTCCTTTCAAGTGTTCTTGTTCTGTTTCCGAGTGTTTCGTATTCATTGAGAATTTGTTCTATATCTGTATTCTCGCTTTCAGCTGCCTCGGCAGCATTATATACAATGATATAAGAATACTTTGAGAGAAGCTCATTTGTGCGTTCCTCCCCGAGCTTTTCATTCAAATACGCCCTGACTTTATTCTTATTGGTTTCTGCGGAAACCGCTGCGGAAGCCGATTTTACATAAACCTCTTTATTTGTATCAACCGCAGTTACGCCGTGTCTTTGCTCAAGCGCCAGACTCTCTGCCGGCTTATCTTCGTTGCTTCCGAATACATCCTTTTTCATTTCGTCCATACTTTTTCCGCCGACAACTTCGTCAAGAATCTCGCTGATTGTATAATCCTTGTTTCTCGAAAGTACATTCGCCTGCCTTACATCATCAATGCTAAGACCTTTATCGAGATACGCCATAATTTCATCAACGCTCAGCTCGCCGTGTTTACGGTTTGTTACGATGTTATAAGCGTCCTCCTCCCAGTACCTGCCGTTAATATCATTATTTACGGCAGAATCGTACATGCTCTTTATTATGCTTATATCATCATCGCAGGTTGTCCAGAATACATAAATATCAAGAAGCCACGAAAGGTCATAGCCATTATTAACCAGATTTGCAATATACGCCGCTTCTTCATCTGTCATTCCGTATTCAGCCGTCATAGAGTAAACCGCCTCAAGCTCCCCTGTTGCTTCGCTTCGGGTTTTATCTGAGTTCAGCAGCGCCGTCAGGGCGTTTTCGGTTACATAAACCGTGCCGTCGGGTTCTGCGGCGATTTCCTCGGTCTCTTCGGCAACTTCTGTAACTTCCGGCTCAAAAACACCGATAATATCCCCGCCGGTGATTCCGTCCGCCGCAAATACACCTATCGCCAATGCTGCTATAAGACCTATTGTAATAAGTATTATTCTTTTCATTTTTATCCTCCTCAGCTGTTTGTGCAGCTCCAGGTGCAAAGAAACGCTCCGTCTCTTTTTGCCTTGAGTCTTATAATATTTTCTACCCTATCTGCGAAAGCGTCCGCACCGTTTCCGGAAACCGTAAACACAACCGTTCCCGGTGTAACACTGTTTATTGTTACATTTCCTATTGCCGCCGCTTCAAGTTCCAGCGCAAATGTCAGACCGCACAAATCGTAAATTTCAAATGCTTCACTGTCATAATTAAAAGTATATACCGCTGAATTTCCGCTGCCCTTCTTTGCAAATTCAACATTGACTATATCATTTCTTGCAGCATAACCGTAAACCGTATTCAATGCGGACGCCGGGCTGACATAAATCCTGTATCCGCCGACAGCCGCTGCGGTTCCTCCGGTTATACGCAGCCTGTATGGAGTTTCTCCGGCAAGCTCTGCGGTCATTTTGAAATTCATACCGTCACCGCTGTTATCATCACTTGCAATAACAGTGCTTCCGTCATAGAGTTCAGCTTTCACATCGGTTCCTCCGAGCGAAACAATGTTATATGTTCCGTCGTTTTCAACCTGAACCCAATAGCTGTCCTCATCACCCGGTATTTCTATGCAGCCCTTCTGAACATCGCCGCTGCCGATTGTAGGAACATTATAAGGAACACCGCCCGGATAATCGTCCATTGTTGCGGTAACCGAAATATTGCCGAGATAATTTTCATCACCGTTAAAGCAGCTTATTTTTATGTAATATGTTTTTCCTTTTTTCATATCACAGCTTAAATAGGTACAATCCAGGTCATAGTAATATGTTGTTTCCTTAAGATTGAGGTAATAATCATATATCTCGATTTTAGCTTCGTTTCCCGTGTCTATTCTGTACATAGCCGTTTTTTCGGGAACAAACGAAAACAGCTTGTAATCATCGGTTGAAGTAAGGTTTGCATAAGCCGGAACATCAAGCGTCAGCACGGTGCAGTTGCTGTCCGAAAAATCAAGCACATCCGCCGTAAACTTGTAACTGCATATACCGATTTCGGATGTATGATATACATACACATAGCAAACATTGTTGCTTCCGGTGCTAAGATTAAGGTTAACATTTTTGCCGCTTTGCTCAGAGCCGATCCAGACTTCGCCGCTGAAAACCTTAAAGGTCAAATCATTTTCGCCCTCATAGCGTATATTGATGACACTGTTGCTTTCGCAAGCAAATTTATAAACATCAACATCACCGTCGAAATCTATTTTGCCGTTCGTTTCACCAAACTCATAAGTTATCAGATCCTGTTTGCGGTTCGGATAATCATCACTGTAAATCGCAGCATATACTGTTGCATCTGCAGTATCATTGTTTGACACTTTAAGATAATATTTTTTATCGCTTTCAAAGTTGTAATAAGTTGAGAACCGTGCCGTACGGGGTTCATACTCAACACTCGAGCAGTTTCGTCCTTCATCATCAACAATACAAAGACTCAGTTCATCTTTTGACGATTTTGCCGAAACGGTTTTGAAACCTGAAATTCCGCTGCCAAGCTCATAAAATGCACTTTCTCCCTGTTTTACTTTTATATCAAAAAGTTCATTGGATGACGCAACATTATAGCTATGTGCCGCTTTAATCATGTTTATATCGAAATTAAAGCTTCCTGTAAATGCGCTCGAAGCATAAAAATCAATAAAATAAGTTTGTCCGTCAACAAGGTCGTAATTGCCGTCCGAATTGGCGGTTACTTTTTTATGGTCACGGTCACTGTAAACTTCAAATGAGATTTGAGGCTTGTCTGCCGCAATTTCATATTCCCCGCTGATAATCGGCTTAAATATGAATACATCTCTGTCAGAAGTGTAATTTATAACCGATGCCCACGATTCACCGGCAAAAACCTCCTGCTGAAGCGGTGTACCGTTTGCATTATTTGTTCCGTCGGTATAATCATCGGCATAAAAATATACAGGAATATTTCCGCTTGCCGAAGAAGTAACTTTAAAGTAATAAATTTTGTCCTTTTCAAGTGTTTCCATTATGTGAAAATCATGAAGATTGTCACCGCTTCTGCCATCTGTATAGCGGAACAAAAGTTTTCCGCAATTATCATACAAAGCACCGTATGTAGTGTTATCTGTTGTTACGGATTTCATAGAATATTTACCGCTGACCGACGGAATTATTTTGAATACTTTACCACTTGACACAGTTTTTGCCGCAGGAAAGCTAACCGTTTCTGCAGACGACACATCGGTATCCGCACTTGAAACCTTAAGCTTATAGCTGCCGATTCCGGTGTTTTTATATACATCAATATAATAGAATGCGCCGCTTGAATTATGAGGAAGCGATATATTTTTACCCGTAGCCGATTTTACATAGGCGTCATTTGAAGCATAAATATCAACCTTCAAATCAGCCGATGACTCCAGCGTTATAATGTTGTTTTCACTGCCCGACGGCGTGTACTTAAACATATCGTGGTCGCTGGCATGGTTGATTGTTCCGCTTTTTTCAACACCGTTTTCAACTACTGCCGAAGCGAAGCTGCCGTCAAGATAATCGTCGGCAAAGCTGACAAGGCTGAAGCTGCCGCCGGCTTCCGTTTTCATCTTGACTTTGAGATAATAAGCCTTTCCGCCGGTCAGAACTTCATTTATGTGAAAATCATCCCAGTTGGGACGGACATAACCGATATCACAGTGCGCAACCTCCACAAACTGATTATCATAAAGAACCGCCGAGGTATCCAGATTATCCGAGCAGGATTTAAAGCAATATCTTCCGCTTGACGGAGGTGTGAATTTATACCACTTATCCGCTGCCCCGGATGAAAACGACACATTCACCGATGAATTATTGCTAAGGGTTGTCATAGTGGATTCGGCCATACCTACACATATAGTGTAATTTCCGGTGGCACTGTTGCCATACCCCTGAACGCTTACATAATACGCCTGCCCCTTTGTGAGTGCGTAATCAATTTTAAAGTTACTGCCTGCTCCGCTGTCATCATTTGACGCAAGAACAGTATGCGATGAGTTGACAAGGTAACCGTAAGTATCCATGCTGCCGGTAGTGAAAAACGAATAAGTTCCGCTTTCGGTCGGCACAAATTTGAACATATCATGGTCATAAGCGTAGTTGATTGTTCCCGATTTGTTTTCGCCGAATGTCAGTTCTGCGGGCTTATATGTTCCGTCAAGGTAATCATCCGAAAACACATACATTTTGAAACTGCCGGCACCCTTTTTGTTCTGAACCTCAAGATAATATGTAGTGTTCTTTGTCAGAATTTCATTTATGTGAAAGTCTTCAACATTGGGCTGCATAAGTCCGGAATCGCAGTATGCCAGCTGGCTTCCCGAAGAATTAAGCAGCCTTGCATATGTATCACCGCCGCTTCCCGAGTCTGATTTAAAGCAGTATCTGCCGGTTGCGGACGGCACAATTTTGTAATAAATCTTCTGCGATGCAGATGTTGTGGTTACCGTTGTCGTTGACGGAATTGCCAGCTCGGTGTAGCTGCTCGGTGCAGCGTTAACCGAAACTGTACCGCCCGGCACGGAAATCTGGTACTGATTATATGCTTCCCCTATAATTTCTTCATCATAAGGTGTATCCGACGCATGAAATCCGTATGCTTTTTCAAGCACCGAAATTTCATCGTCTGTCATTTTGGATTCGCAATATTCTGTTGAATAATCAACGCCTTCAACTTTGGAATGCGCTGTATTTTCCTCTTCGCTGTAATCTGCCGCTTGTTCGATTTCTTCCCCCTGCGGCTGCATCTCTGTTTCTTGTTCCGTTGTTTCTTCAGCTGCCGTTTCGTCAGTTTCGTAAATTTCTTCCGAAACTGCGGTTTCAGCGGCGGTTTCTTCTGCAAAGACGCCGGTTTTCAGCATTCCAAAAACTATTATCAGAACTAAAAATACCGACAGTATTGCTCTCAGTTTTTTCATTTATTGTCCTTCTTTCCAAATAATATTATTAAAACAGACCGTCGTGATTTTGCCGAAATCACATTACCAACGGAACCACCCCTCTTTTTACATATTTTGACATTGTTCCCTTTTTATTTATAACATAATTTTACATTTTTGTCAATAGTTTTTTTAATTTTTAAAAACAAAAAAATTCCGACTCGCCTAAAGCAAGCCGAAATTTTCACAGCAGTTTTTACTGTAAGTTATTCATCTTTATAGGTTACTTCCATTTCTTCGCCCTCGCTTGAGCCGACATAATGCTTAAATACATAAGTATTATCGGAAGTAATTGCAGATCCGAACACCTTGACTGAAAATGCGGTATTCGGTGACGCAGCAGCTGCTGTCTGTGCGTCAATCATTACAGGCAATGTCAGAGAATGTGCGGCATCGCCCTTTATCCAAATCTTCATTCCATAACCGACTTGAAATAGTTGTTTGCGGGGTCTTTCAAGGAATTCCCGGAGCTGTCCTGAGTCTTAACGGCTTCCGTGCCGACTCCCGATGAAGCACTTACATACTCAACAGCCGGGATTCTGATTCTGCCTATAGAGCTGATTTTAACTGCGTCGTCTTTTAACTTATCGGGAGCAGTTGTTTTAAGCATCATTTCAAGAACACGCTTTATGCAAACTTCAATTTCACCGCGTTTGAGTGTCCCGTCTTTAAGGGCTGTCTTAAGCTGATCCGGCGCCCCATAGGTATTGTGTCCAAGAATAAGGCCGTTACCTGCTTTTATAATAATCTTGCAAGGCACATCGGTGTAACCGCCCCGGTTGGTAGTGAAGTATCCGTCAAAGCCCCACTCGCCCCTTGCAACGGTTGTAAGAAGGTCATAACGCTCAGAAGCATGAACGCCGTTTTCGCCGGTATTTTTTATAGAGTTGCCGACATAAATTTTATAATCTCCGGTTTCCGGAACATAAGCCGACTTGTGCCCGGCTTTTCCCATATCATCATAGCTTGCCATATCGCTTATCGGGAACGAAAGTTCCAGCGTCTGCGATTCACCGGGGGCAAGGGTTTTGGTTTTTCCGAAAACCGCAAGCTCTTTGCCGGGCTTTGAAAGTTTTACATCAGACGCATTTCTCTGCGGCGCTGAAAAATAGACCTGTGCAACCTCTTTTCCGGCAACGCTTCCTGTATTTTTGACCGTAGCACTGACATTAATATGCCGTTTGCGGCAGTCACGGAAGGAGTAATCGAAAAGCTTGTATACGACAGACCGTGCCCGAAGGGATAATTAACCTTGCTGTAGGTCGGGTCAAATGTTTCAAACTGCCTGTAGCCTACAAAAATATCTTCCTTATATACAGTATCCTGTGATCCGAAATTATTCGTAGACAAATAATCATCCAGACTTGACGCCATTGTAATCGTAAGTTTCGCGGAAGGATTCACCTTGCCGCAAAGAACATCCGCAATCGCATTGCCGGCTTCCATACCCGGGTACCACGCCGATACTGCTGCGGCAATATTTTCAAAACAAAAAACCTACTCGTCTGAGTAGGTTTTCAAGCAGCGAGAGAAGGATTCGAACCCTCACAAATTGAGTCAGAGTCAATCGTGCTACCTTTACACAATCTCGCTATGTTCAACTGACTTATATATTATAGCGCAAATGCATTAATTTGTCAAGTGTTTTTTATAAAAATTTCAAAATTTCTTTAAGAATTTTTCAAACGGCAGACCGTTTCTAACCGGGTCGCCGAGTTTTTCCGCCTCGATTATTGATTTTTCAACCAATTCCGCCGAAAAGCACACCGAATCGACAATCCCTCTGCCCTGCATGATAGAGCCGGTCATTGCGCTTGCAAACAAATCGCCGCAGCCGGGATATGATACATGTATTCTTTTTTGCGAAATAATCTCATTTTCGGTTTTTGAAACAACTGCTGTAAGAATTTTTTCTCCGGACGGAACACCCGTTACAACAGCGGTATTGCAGCCGAGTCCAAGCAAATCCTGCCCGAGGGAAACCGCTTCTTCTTCCGTCAAAGACTGTTTGATTCCGCGCTTTAATATCATGGACGCTTCCGTATAATTCGGCGTAATAATCTCCGCCGAAGAAACAAGCCCCCTCATGCCGTCAACAAGTTCGTCGGTCACTGTGGAATAAAGCTCGCCGTCGTCGGCAAATGCCGGGTCAACAACAACCCGTTTTCCTGTCCCGAATGCACCGATAAAGCTGCGCACAATCTCTGCCTGTTGAGCATTTGCAAGATATCCGCTGTAAATGCAGTCAAAATCCAAACCGAGAGTCTTATAATGACGCAGTGTACCGCTCATATATTCCGTCAGGTCAACACTTGAAAAACCGGTAAATCCACCCGTATGAGTTGATAAAACCGCGGTCGGTACCGGAACAGCCTGTATCCCGAAAGAAGACAAAACCGGCACAACAACCGTTAATGCGCACCTGCCGAAGCCGGACATATCATGTATTGCAAGCACTGTCGGAATTTTACTCAAAACAATCACCCTACACCGTAATGTTATTACTTAAATAATTCTAAAAAACTATTAAAATTAATGCCTTCGACATCAAATTTATGTCCGCCGTCCCAAAGATTAAAGCTAAAATTATTATCTTTGTCATATGCTTTATAGTATTTCTTCACACGCTCGGCTTCCTGCAATGCAGTTTCATAGTGGAACACGGCGTCGTCCTTACCCACATCAATAAACAGCGGTCTGGGAGCAACCAAACCCGCAACTTCGGCATCATGGAATCTGTTGTGCATATCATTATAAGCCCAATCATAAAAGCACTCGGCATTTCGGTCATTGAAAGCCGCCGCATCATACGCCGCCTTAATCCTAAGATCCGCCGCTGCGGTATAAAGCGAAAAATATCCTCCGTATGAAAGCCCTAACATTCCAACACGATTATCATCGAACAAGTCCGAACTTAAAAGATAATCCAGACAGCGCCTTATGCTAAACACTTCCAATCCGGTCATTGTTAAGCCGAGGCTTCGCAGGCGACCGTCAAATTCTTTTCTCTTGTTGGGCATATCAATCGCCGGAAATTTTTCATCAAGTGTTACAGTATCAAAATTCCATAACATAAGCTGCGGTGTAAAAACCGCAATGCCCTTTTCAAGAATACGCTTGGTAAAATGACTGTAGTTATTTTCGCCGCACATATCACTGCAAGACTCTGCAAGCCCTCCGCCGCCATGCTGAGCTATAATCAAAGGAAGCTTTCCGCTATCAGCTCTCATTTTAGGCATATGCAAAATACCGAAAAACGGCAATGATTTGAGAACTTCAACCGAAACATAACTGTATTCCCCAAAATCATCTTCGCCGAATTTTTCAACCGTTGCAATCGGTATGTCCGACGGATATTCCGAAACCGGCTGTCCTATCATTTCAATATATTTTTTACGATAATATTCCGGATCAGACTTTAGTTTTTCGCAAGACATGAACACTTCTCTTTTGCTGTAAGAAGAATTTTCAGCATCGGATATGTATTTTTCAAGCGCTTCGAAATAATGCTTTCTAAAACCGTCACCGCCGGTATGACCGCATGAAATCATTGATTTTCCGTTAAAAGTCATATTATATCATCTCCTCATTTTCGGGCCGAAATACTGATAATAATCGCATTTCATCATGCCGTTGTAAATTTTACGCTTTTTATCTGCCTTTTTTCCGAAGCATCTTTCAAAATTCTCATCGGAAGTAAGCATATAATAAGACCATGTAGTGCAGTTTTTCATAACCTTTCCCAAATCACGGTAAAGATTTTCGGCTTCTTTTATATCGCCGAGCCGCTCGCCGTACGGCGGATTGCATACCATAACGCCGTATTCGCCCATAGGCTTAAAATCACGCGCATCCGCTTTTTTAACCCTTATGTCATCGCCGACGCCGGCTATTGCGGCATTCTGCTTTGTGAGCGCAGCGCAGTCCATATCAATATCGGAAGCATAAATTTCAAGCTGCCGCCCGGAAAATTCTCTGTCTTTAGCCTCTTCCCTTGCCCTGTTCCAAAGCGCTTTATCAATCTGCGAAAACTTCTCTCCGGAGAAGCTCCTTGAAATCCCGGGAGCAATGTTTTTCCCAATCATTGCCGCTTCAATCGGTATGGTACCCGAACCGCAGAACGGGTCGGCAAAAATTCGGTTTTCATGCCAGAAACTAAGCATAATCAGCGCCGCCGCAACGGTTTCCCTAAGCGGCGCGAGGTTTGACTGCCGCCTGTAGCCCCTTTTATGAAGCCCGTTTCCGCTGGTATCAATCATTAGCGTTACGGCATCTCTGATAATGCCGAACTGCACCTGATAGACAGCACCGTTTTCGTCAAACCAATCAACCTTATACTTTTGCTTGAGCGACTCAACGATACTCTTTTTTATGATTGCCTGACAGTCCGAAACGCTAAAAAGCTTAGACTTTATGCTGAATCCCTTAACCGGGAATGCAACATGCTTTGTAATCCACCTGTCCCACGGAAGCTGCTTGGTTTTCTCAAAAAGTTCTTCAAAAGTAGTTGCCTTGAATTCGCCGATCTTGACAAGCACTCTCTCACCGGTTCTAAGATTTACATTGGCTCTGCAAACCGCCTCCGGATCGCCTTTGAAAGTAATTCTCCCGTCGGTCACGGAGGTTGTTTCATACCCCAGGCTTCGTATTTCTCTTGCGGTTATCGCCTCAATTCCGAACAGCGTCGGAACCACAATTTCAAGCTCATTTATCATAAATTACATCCATTTCTCTGCCCGAAGCAGCGCAATTATAGTTTTTGCATCGGTAATTTCGCCGTTTTCAATCATCATAACGGCTTTGTAATACGGAATTTTCACAACATCCAGAAACTCGTCCTCATCCATGTGCTGCTGCCCGGGCTTAAGGTTTTTTGCAATAAAAATATGGATTTTTTCGGTATCGTACCCGGGCGTGGGATAAATATACCCGAGTGAAACTATCCCGGAAGCCGAAAAACCTGTTTCCTCCGAAAGCTCGCGAAGTCCGCATTTAACGGGGTCTTCACCCGATTCAAGCTTGCCCGCCGGAATTTCAAGAAGTTCGCCCGACGCCCCTGCCCTGTATTGTCTTACAAGATAAACATTTTCTTCCGAATCAACAGGAAGCACTCCGACGCCGCCGTTATGCTTAACAACTTCTCTTGTGACCGTTCTGCCGTTCTCAAGTTCAACTTTATTATTATAAACCTTTATTACCCTGCCATCAAAAATGCAGTTTTCTTCCAATAATTTTTCGGTATACACTAAAATTCCTCCAATTGTTCGCTTAGTTCCTGCCACTTTTCCATTAATTCATCAAGCTGTGCGGAAAGCGCATTCACCTGTTCGGTTATTTCCATCGTTTTAACATAATCCCCTGCAATTTCGGGGTCGCAAAGCAGATTGTTGTTTTCTGCAATCTCCGCTTCAAGTTCCGAAATACTCTGCTCGCAGCGTGAAAGCTGACCGTTCAGACGGTTAAACTGCGATTTTTTTTGTTTTTCAAGTTTGTAATCGTTAACCTTTTCCGCCTTTTTGCAAACCGCTGGTTTCGTTTCTTCAAACATAGCGGACTTTTCAATAAAATAATCGTAATTGCCGTCATAGAACCTGACGCTTCCGTCAAGGTAATATATTTTTTCGGCAAGCTTATTTATAAAATATCTGTCATGCGAAACAACAAGCAGCGTGCCTTCGTAATCCGAAAGTGCGGATTCCAGCGCCTCGCATGATTCAATATCGAGATGGTTGGTCGGCTCGTCGAGAATCAGAAAGTTTGCACCGGAAAGCATCAGCTTACACAAAAGTACCCTTGCACGTTCGCCGCCGCTCAAATCAGAAATGGTTTTGAACACATCGTCCCCTCTGAAAAGGAATGCCGCAAGAGCGTTTCTCACCTCGGATTCAAGCATTTTCGGGTATGCATCATATATTTCCGTAAACACATCCTTGCTTTCGCTGAGGTTGCTCTGCATCTGGTCATAATACCCTATTTCCACGCCCGTGCCGACGGAAACCGTCCCCTCGTTTGCGGTAAGACGCTTCATAATTATTTTAAACAGCGTTGATTTTCCGCAGCCGTTGCTGCCGAGCAGAAATACACGGTCGGACTTTTTAACATCCATATTGACATCAGAAAAAACCGTCTTATCCCCAAAAGACTTTGAAACACCGCTGACCTTCAATACATCGTTTGCGCTTGCTTTGTTAATGCCAAACTTAAATCTGATATGTTTTTCCGCCGCCTCGGGAGCTTCAAGATTTTCCGTCATGCGGTCAATCATTTTCTGTTTGCTTTCAGCGGTTCTGATGTTTCTCTCACGGTTCCAGCGGCGCTGCTGTTCGATAATACCCTCAATGCGTTTAACCTCACGCATTGTGTTATCGTAATTTCTTTTAACCGTAAGTTCCCGCTCTTCTTTCAGTTTGACATAAACCGAATAATTCCCGGGGTAAACCGCAAACTTCCCGTGCCCCATACCGAAGGTTTTATTTGTGACGCGGTCAAGGAAATAACGGTCATGCGATATAACCAAAAACGCCCCTTTATAATCAATAAGAAACTTTTCGAGCCACTGCACAGATTCGATATCCAGATGGTTCGTAGGTTCGTCCAGAAAAATCATATCCGCACCCGAAAGAAGCGTTTTACAAAGCAAAAGCCTTGTAATCTGCCCTCCGCTGAGTTTTGAAACCGAAAGCGAAAAATCATTTTCCGAAAAGCCAAGACCTTTCAGTGCCGACGAAACACGGCTTCTGAATTCAAGCCCTCCGCCGCTGACATAAGTTTCGTGAAGCTTCGCCGCAAGGCTTGCATCCTCCTCGGTCATATCGGTTTTTCCGTTCATTTCCTCAATCTTTTTTTCAAGCTCAATAAGGTCTGAATACACCGACAAGACCTCATCATAAAGCGGCTTCAGCGAAACCGACGAGGTCTGCTGCTCAAGATATGAAATCCGGCAGTTCTTTCTTATATATATTTCTCCCGAGTCGGAAGGCTCCAGCCCGAGAAGAATTTTCATGAGTGTGGTCTTGCCGCAGCCGTTAACGCCCACAAGCCCGACCTTGTCCCTGTCCTCAATCCCAAATGTAACGCCGCTGAAAAGCTCATCCGCACCGAAGGATTTGGACAGACTGCTAACTGAAATTAACGCCATTATTCAACATCCAATCCGGAATTAACAAAAAGTACGCTTAATCTTATATCGTCTATAACCGATTCGTCCGCAGACTTGTCAAACCCGAGCCTTTTTACTATAAAATACCCGTCATCCGTCTTAATTGGCGTTTGTGTAACCTCGCCCAAAGACAGATTCTTAACAGTATCCGAAAAAGCCGGAATCATCTCGCCTTCGGTGTAAACATAAGTATAGTTTTCATCTTCCGTGTACTCGTTTATGAGTTCGTCAAAATTACTGCCCGAAGCCGCTTTTTCAGCAGCGGTATTTGCCTTATCCTCATCTTTGGTAAAAATATAATTCACTTTGTAATATCTTTCCGCAAGATAATTTATGCAGTCATCGTCGGTCACGGAAACAAACCCCGAATTGTCAAGGTTTATGTCAACGGTTTTTGACGCACCGTCCCACGAAACATCAGCACCCATCGAATCGGCAAGGCTGCGCAGCGGAATCATTGTTCTGTCATTTATAATCGTCGGCGGAACATCACCCCTTATGGAGTTGATTTCCTGTTCCATACCCTTCTCACCGTTGAAGTAATCAATAAGCCTTATCTGCTGCTGCTCAACCGCAAACACAACGATTTTCACCTTTTGATTCATGCCGAAAGCAACATAGACTTCCTGCATTTCTGGGTACCATTCGACTATGCAGCCGAGCGCTTCGGCAATCGCACGGAACGGAACCATAGTGCGGTCATTCAGAATAACCGGTTCCTGATCGGCAAAGCTAAGGGTTTCGCCGTTAAGCCTTACCGTAATTTCATCTTTTGCATAAACCGCAGTAAAGGCGGAAACCGCCACCGTTAAAGTCAAAACAAATAATATGATTTTCTTCATAACATCCTCCTTGACACATATAATATACTATTATAATACAAATACGCAAAAATTTCAACTGTTTATTTTTACAATAACATTAAAAATTGGAGGAAAAGTTATGATTTTAGCAATCAGGGCAAAAAAAGCAATACCGCTGCTTGCGCTTGCGCTGGCGGTTGCAGCCGGAATTATAACGGCGGGTTTCAAAAGCGTAACCGTTGCAAACACCGACTGGGGGCTTAGTTTTTCGGAGGAAAATGCGCCGCCGAAAGGAAACGATACCTCTGAAAATCTCAAAAAATACGATACATATTATATAGGCGATACTTCCAAAAACACAATTTACCTCACATTTGACGCAGGCTACGAAAACGGCAACACCCCGGCGATTCTGGACGCACTCAAAAAGCACAATGTCAAAGCGACTTTTTTTGTTGTCGGAAACTATATCACATCGGCGCCCGACCTTGTAAAGCGTATGAATGACGAAGGACACACCGTAGGCAATCACACATATCATCATCCGGATATGTCATCGATTTCGGAAAAGTCAGCATTTGAAAAGGAAATTAAATCTCTCGAAGAAGAATATAAAAAGGTTACCGGCTGCGACATGACGAAGTTTTACCGTCCGCCGCAGGGAAAATACAGCGAAAACAACCTGAAAATGGCACAGGAACTCGGCTACAAAACATTTTTCTGGAGTCTTGCATATGTTGACTGGAACCAAGACAGCCAGCCGTCAAAGGAAGAAGCCATGCAAAAACTCACATCAAGAATACATAACGGAGCGATTGTGCTTCTGCACAGCACATCGTCAACAAATGCCGAGATTCTTGACGGCCTTCTCACAAAATGGGAGGAAATGGGCTACGAAATAAAGCCGCTGCAAAACCTTGTCGCTTAGATTGTGCTGTAATACAAGAACTCAGTGTGATTTTTATCACACTGAGTTCTTGTTATCCAAAATATTCTTCGGCTGCGGAAGAAGCGTGCTTGCAAGTGCATTCCCGTCTGTCTTTAATCTTCGCAAACTCTTAATACTACCTTTCCCACATTCTCGCCATTTTCCAGAATTTCATGAGCTTCCGCCGCATTTTCGATAGGCAAAACCTTATATACAGACGGCTTTATTTCACCGCTTTCAAGCTAAGGCTTATTTGCCATGCACTTTTTTAGTTTCTTAAAAAATTTTGAAAAACTTTTTAAAAAACTCTTGACTTTTTATAGTTAGTCACCTCTGCAAAAATTAAACCACAAAACGCATGATAAGTAAATATCAAAAGTGGTATTTTTATCATTTCTGATACAAAATATTTGACAAAGATAAAGCAGTATGCTACAATTTAATCAAAGGAGTGTTTGAGTTGAATAAAGAAATTTTATCAAACTTGATTATAACAAAAATACATTCTGTTTCGACAATGTATACAGAAAAAGGCACAGGCTCAAAACGAAAAAAAAGACCGTTATGGGCTTTGGTGATAAAATATGAAGGCGAAACACGCTATAAATCGAACGGCAAGGAATATATCTCAAATATCAATATTATACCACAAAACAAAGAAAATGCCCAGTATTATCTGGACTTTTTCGACAGTCTGAGAGAGAGTTTTAATCTCTCTCGGCAACAAAAAACAATCTCGGCATTTTGAGTATAACTTTACCGTTTGCGGCAGTATAATAATGCTTCGGAATCTTTTCAAGCAGTTCCGCGCAAAGCTCTTTTTGACCGTCTTCCGAAAGCGCCTCAAGATACGGTCTTAAGCCGCTGCCCCTGTACCAGTCAAGCACACCGGTAAAATCTTCTGCTGTGTGGTAATATACCGTCTGCCACATATCGAAAACAGAAGATATTCCGGAAAGCAAATCATAATACTTTTCGGGTGTAAGGCTGTGAAAATTCTTGATATTTCTTATCTTTTCCCACCTTTTCTCATCAAGAGTGCGGTAAAGCAGCCTGTAAAACTCCGCCTCATCGGTAAGCGGAATCTGCACCGCAAGCCAACCGCCGGGTTTAAGCTTTTTCATAAGCGCCGGCAAAAGCTTTTCATGCTGCGGAATCCAGTGCAGACAGGCATTTGAAAAAATCAAATCCAAGGACTCGTCCTCCATATCAAGCCCGTCCGGTACAGTGCATTTTTTGAATGTCAGCTCCGGATATTTTTTTCTTGCGCTTGCAAGCATGTCATCGGACGAATCGACGCCCGTTACTTCCGCCCCCGGAAACCTTTCCGCAAGCGCATTCGTGCTGTTGCCCGGACCGCAGCCGATGTCCAAAACATTTTTTGCTTCAATCCCGATTCGGTTTATCAAATCAACCGACGGCTGCGTTCTTTCGTTTCCGAATTTCATATATTGCTTTGAATTCCAATCACCTTTCATAAAAATCACTTCCTTATAAAATATCACATATAAGACGGCTTCTCATCTTTTCGGCTTCGGCTATGCTTGTAAATGCCGTTCCCTCAAGAGTGGCGGTAAGCGTACCCATTGCGGTCGCAAGCGTAGCGGTATGATAAAGGTCAAACCCGCTGTTTATACAGTACGCAATTGCGGCAACCATCGAATCTCCAGCACCGACCGTGCTTTTTATGTCCGCCTCAAATGGCTTTACACGAATAACCTCGCCGCCGCTGCAAAAAACCGCTCCGCCGCTCCCCATTGAAACCGCCGCAAGCCTTATGCCGATAGCGCAAAGCCTTTGTGCGGCGCTTATTATTTTGTCATCGGAATCCAGTTCTTCGCCGAAATATTCTTCAAGCTCGCAAATGTTCGGCTTTACGGCATAGGGTATAGCCTCAAGCCCCAGGGCAAACGGTTCCCCGGAGCAGTCAAGTATGGTTTTTATGTGTTTTTCGTGCGCTGCGGAAATCAATCTTGCATAAAAACCGGAAGGAACACCCTTCGGCATACTCCCCGATATAACGGCAATTCTGCATGAATTGAGCAGTTCTCCGTAAAGGATCTCGAATTCCGAAAGCTTATCTTCTGAAACCTCAAAACCTTTCTCGTTTATTTCGGTCGTAATGTGACTTTCGGCATCAAAAAGCTTGATGTTCGTTCTCACGCTCCCCGCCGCCCTGACAAACCTTGCATTTATATCTGCTTTTTCAAAACAGTCACCCATAAATCCTGTTGCCGTCTGTTCAATTCCGGACGCTTCCAGAACACGGGACACATTTATTCCCTTTCCCGCCAAAGCCGAGGATACCCTTTCCGCACGGTTAAGACCACCGTATTGAAATCTTTCAACCGTAATCGTTTTATCAATACACGGATTCAATGTAACAGTTAAAACAGCCAAACCGCTCACCTCCAATATAATTATAACACCAAACGCATATTTTGTAAATATTCGGAAAGAATATTTTACAAACAAGCAACATAAAGGGTTGTTTTTTTGTTGAAATGTAACAGAATTTTAATTTTCGGTTAATTTTTTAACAAACGCTATTGAAAAATTTTGGTTTTTGATGTAAAATAGAAGCATATAAAAATAATTTTTATATTAAATATCTTAGGAGGTAATTACCAATGGCAGTAAAAGTTGCAATTAACGGATTTGGCCGTATCGGTCGTCTGGCATTCAGACAGATGTTCGGCGCAGAAGGTTACGAAGTAGTAGCTATCAATGATTTGACAAGCCCTAAAATGCTTGCACATCTCTTAAAGTACGATTCTTCTCAGGGAACATATGCTCTCGCAAGCACAGTTTCCGCAGGTGAAGATTCCATCACCGTTGACGGCAAGACAATCAAAATCTATGCAGAAAAGGACGCTAAGGATCTTCCCTGGGGCGCACTTGATGTAGATGTTGTTCTTGAATGCACAGGTTTCTATACATCTAAAGAAAAGGCTTCCGCTCATATCGAAGCAGGCGCTAAGAAGGTTGTAATTTCCGCTCCCGCAGGAAAAGACCTTCCCACAATCGTTTACAATGTAAACCATGACACTCTTAAGGCATCGGATACAGTTATTTCCGCTGCATCCTGCACAACAAACTGCCTTGCACCTATGGCAAAGGCTCTTAACGACTATATGCCCATCAAGAGCGGTATCATGAGCACAATTCACGCTTACACAGGCGACCAGATGACTCTTGACGGTCCTCAGAGAAAGGGTGACCTCCGCCGTTCGCGTGCAGCAGCGGTTAACATCGTTCCTAACTCCACAGGTGCTGCAAAGGCAATCGGTCTTGTAATTCCTGAGCTTAACGGTAAGCTCATCGGTTCCGCACAGCGTGTTCCCACACCTACCGGTTCCACAACAATCCTTATCGCAACAGTTGAAGGCGCAGCTACGGTTGACGGCATCAACGCTGCTATGAAGGCTGCTGCAAACGAATCCTACGGATACAATGAGGACGAAATCGTTTCTTCCGATATCGTAGGAATGAGATTCGGTTCTCTCTTCGATTCAACACAGACAATGGTTGTTGACAACGGAGACGGAACAAGCCTTGTACAGGTTGTTTCCTGGTATGATAACGAAAACTCATACACCAGCCAGATGGTTAGAACAATCAAGTACTTCGCAGAACTCAAATAGTTTTAATCTCAAAATAACCGCACCGAAGATTATAAAAACCGCGGATCTGTAAACCCTATAAGGTGTTCCGTCGGATATTTTCGGAATGCAGTGCATAATGCCGTATCTTAGGTTAATTTCCTTTGATACGGCTTTTTTGCGGATAATGGTTGACGAACACTTAAATATATGTTACAATAAGGTATGATACTTTTGGGAAAGGACTTGAGGCGATATGAAAATGCTGACCGTTCCGTATAAAATCTTTTTTCACCTACACAGGTATAGGTCTGCCGTTTTTTATTACCGTTTCAGCAGCTGTTTTGAGGCGCGTTCGCTTTTGATGTTTTAAAAGTGTGCGTGCTTTTTTGTTTCCCGTAATACTACCTCCGTGTACAGAAAGGAGCAAAAACGATGAATAAAGCAACAATTGTGCTGGTAAAAATTGTACTTACGGCAGCGGTTTTATTCCTCAGCTGGTGTGCTGCGGTTTTAACTGCTTTCATATTGCTTGCAAGCGGCATAAATCATATTATAGCATATATCGGTGTTGCTATTCTGCCGTCTCTGCTGCTGCCGTTAATCTGGCTTAAAAAGAGGAAAAAATTCTTAATAATCTGGTGTATCTGCGCCGTTGTTTACGCAGTTGCAATCGGCACAGACTACGCAATAGTCAAGTATAACGAAAGTATTACCGTCAACACCTCCCCGAACATCAACGTTCACGAATATTTGCCTTTTGAGGAAAATTCAAAAATCGTAAAGACTGACAGCAAAACATTAAAGCTTACCGAAAATCTGCCGAGAATTGACGGTGCGGCGGCATTGTTCCCGGTGTATTCGGCATTTGTAAACGCCGTTTATCCGAACACGACAAAACTGAACGACGGGGCATTTGTATACAACAACACACCCGAAGGTTACCGACTTTTAGCGGAAAAACAAACTGATATTTTTATTGGCGTATATCCGTCGGATGAACAAAAGAAATACGCCGAGGAAAACCATACAACGTTTGAATACTCCCCTATCGGAACGGAGGCGTTTGTTTTCTTCGTCCATAAAGACAACCCCGTTACAAATCTTACAACCGAACAGATTAAAGATATTTACTCCGGCAAAATCACAAATTGGAAAGAAGTCGGTGGTAAAAACGAAAAAATTGCAGCATTTCAGCGCAATGAGGGCAGCGGCAGCCAGAGTATGCTGAAGCGGTTTATGGGCGATACGCCGATTATGGAAGCGCCCACAGAAAAGGTAACGAATTTAATGTCCGGTATTATAGAGCAGGTGGCAGATTATAAAAGCAAAACAAATTCAATAGGCTTTTCCTTCAGATACTATGTCGAGGGTATAATTAAGAACCCGAATATAAAAATGATTTCTATTGACGGCGCAGCCCCGACAGCCGATAACATCAGGAACGGAAGTTACCCGATTTTGACACCGATTTATGCCGTTACTTACAAGGAAAATCAGAACGACAATGTGCATAAATTGCTTGAATGGATATTGTCGGACGAAGGAAAAAATATTATTAACGAAACGGGCTATGTTGGCTGAAATTATTTCCCAACCCCACAGAATGAACCATAAAATATTTAATTGTTGCAGATATGATGAATGATTTAATCAGCGGAGTGCTCTTGAAGCAATGAAATCTGTACAGATGAGGTGAAATTATTATGAGAAAATTGGAAATCGGCGCCGTTTACAGGCATTTTAAAGGTAATTTATATCGAGCGGAGGATGTTGCAAAGCATTCGGAAACCGGTGAAACCTATGTGGTGTACAGACAAATGTATGGCGATAGAAGGTTATGGATACGACCCATTGATATGTTTTTAGAAGAGGTTGACCATGAGAAGTATCCTGATGCCGAACAAAAATACAGATTTGAGCTTTATGAAACGGAAACAAATTCAGATAAAACAAACTACACGGAAAGGATATCGTCTGATGAAAGCTAATTTTATACGTATATTTTCGGGTGCTTTGTTGATATCAATGCTCTTTGTACAGACTACCGCATATGCAGACAACGCAAAAACGCCTGACGACTTACGAAATGCCGATATTGAAACACTTGCGGCACAGCCAAGGTTCGACAGCCGCGAATACGGTATTGTAACGCCGGTGAAAGATCAAGGAAACACCTCGCTGTGCTGGGCTTATTCAACGGCAAGCGCCTCCGAAACATCCATACTCAGAAAAGGTATTGATCCAACAGCGACGGCCAAAAGCGTATTTTTATCGCCGCAGCAGATTGGTTATGCGAGACACAACCGAGGCTCTGACCCTCTTGGCAATACCAAAGGAGAAATAACTGCGCAAGCCGACGAATGGGCATATGCCGGCAGCGGAACCAAATATGCCGCAGGGCTGCTGTCGACCTGGTGCGGACCTGTCGGCAAGGACTTGCCGCATGACGTAAACGGTTGGGAGAATGCTGCATACAAGCTTGAAAGCGCCGTTGCGATAAACGGCAGCAAGCTTGCCGAAAGCGCAGAAGCAAGAGAAAAGATGAAACGCGCCATTGTAAAATACGGTGCTGTAACATTTTCGTATAACAACGCAAGGGAAACCGAACGATATAACCCGAATAATGACAAAAGCGGACAGCCGCACGCATGTACGGTTATCGGTTGGGACGATACTCTCCCCGCAGAAACCTTTATCCCCGGCGGCGCAAAGCTAAACGGAGGCTGGCTGGTTAAAAACAGCTATAATTCGTTGCAGTATTTTTATATCTCCTACGAAGTCACCTGTGAACAGATTTATGCTTTTGACTATGCACCTGACGACAAGTATGACTATAATTATTTTTATGACGAAAAGGCTGAGGATTTTGGAATAGGAAGTCTGATAAAAATCACAAATGCAGCCAATATTTTTAAGGCTAAAAAGGGAACGGCAGAAAAACCCGAGGAAATTAAAGCCGTCAGCGTTGGAATTTCGGGCGAAAACACTGTTTGCACCGTTGAAATATATACAGATGTCCCCAAGGGTGACTTCAATCCCGAAAATGCCGCACCTGCGGCATCAAAGACTGTTAATTTGGAATACGGAGGCTTCAATTGTATAGAGCTTGACACGCCCGTGAAAATTGAAAACGGCACCAACTTTGCTGTAGTTGCCAAAGTTCAAAACGGATACATAACGCTTAACGAAGCTTCGGGCAAATCATATGCAAACAGAGGAGCTTGGATGCCGCTTGACGCAGTTCCGCGTATAAAAGCATTTACAAAAATCAAGAACAAGATTGAAAACTATGTGGAATTTATAAGTGATTATCAAGTAAAAGCCGCTGCCGGCAGCGGTGTAAGACAGCTTGTGTTGCTGCGCTGCGAGAGCGGCATTTTAAAAGATATTCATATCGAAACGATTGATTTTGATGCTGCCAACGAAAAAACAATAGCTCTTCCGATTGAGTGGAAACGCACGGAAAATACGGTATATAAGGCCTTTTTATGGGATAGCCTGAATAATTTAAAGCCGTTGTGCGATGCGGCTGAGCTTGCTTGAGAACAGCATTGCCGCAGCAATTTTTATTGCATCGCCTGCGAGAAATGGAACGACACAGACGGAAACCGCTGCCGAAAAATGGGTTTCCGTCACCGCCATATACCAAAGTGTACCGAAAAGATACAATACAGCGGTTGAAATAACATACCAAATCGGCGCAAGCGCTTTTTTGGGAAATTTGTGCAAAAGATATGAAGCTGCCGCTGCGCAAATAATATACCCTATTATGTATCCGCCCGTAGGCCCTGCAATAACCGAAAAACCGCCTCTTACGCCCGAAAATACCGGAAGCCCGAACGCCCCCAGAAGAATATAAATACCGACAGATACAGTTGCCGAAATCGGTTCAAGAATTGCCGAAGCTATGTATACTCCAAGGGTCGCAAGCGAAAGCGGTATCGGACCAATCGGGATCGTAAACGGTGATATAACACACAAAACCGCACTTATCACTGCAATTCTTGTCATGTTTTTCACATTTAATTTCATTTCATAATAACCTCCCCTGCGTTCACGCTGACTTCAGCGCCGTTCCTTTCAACAATCAGAAAACCGTTTTTATCAATATCTGTTATCAGCCCTTCAAAGCTGTCGATACCGTTGCTGACCTTTACATGTTTACCGATTACACACGACCTGCCTCGGTATTTTTCCATGTAATCAGGTTTGGCATTTTCAATTCGTTTTATGATTTCCGCCGCCAGGGCACACCTCGGAATTTTAATTCCCGTTTCATTATAAACAGATGTCGCTTTATCCTTAAGTTCGTCAGAAAACTCAATTTCACCCAAATTTATGCCAATCCCGACAACCGCATATTCAAGACCGCCGCTTTCAAAATCCGCAGAGCCTTCTGTCAGAATACCGCATATTTTTTTGCCGTTCAGATAAAGGTCGTTTACCCACTTGATTTTAACATCATCTACACCAAAGCTTTCAAGTGCGTCCGAAGCCGCAACCGCAGCATATGCGGTCAGTTTCATGCATTCGGACATCGGAATATCAGGTCTTAAAATAAGACTCATATATAATCCGGTGCCGTTTTTGCTCACAAACGGACGGTTAAACCTCCCCCGTCCCTGTGTTTGCCCGCTTGCCGCAACCAAACTTCCGTCCGGCGCACCGAGAGCCGCCAGCTCTTTAGCCCTTGTGTTGGTTGAACCGATAGAATCATAAACCTCAATCATTCTGTCACCGAGAAGGCATTTAAGCTCCGCCGCCGACAGAACATCGCCACCGGCAAAACTGTAACCGATTTTATTTACACCGGATATCCCGTACCCATCGTCCTTAAGCGAATTAATCGCTTTCCACACGGCATTTCTCGAAACTCCGCACTCTTTCGCCAAAGCTTCTCCCGATACTGCTCCCTTTGAATTCATCAGAATCCTAAGAATATTTTCTTTAACCGTCATAAGCATCACCTAAATTATTTTAACATAAAAAAAGAAAAATGTCAACCAAAACTATATATTCGGTTGACATTTTTTAATTCTATGCCATTTCGCTGCCCTTATCGGCATATCGCTGAATGCCCTCCATACGTTCGTCAAGACACGATGCAATATCCGAGCACTCGCGAAGTTCTTTTCTTATAAGGTCATAGCAGTCAAGGTCCTTTTTGTAGCAGATTTTATGCTCAAGGCTTGCCCACCAGTCCATAGAAATGGTTCTGAGCTGAACCTCAACCTTCATCATTTTCTTCTTATCATGCAGAAAAATCGGAGTTTCGATTATAAGGTGAAGGCTTCTGTAACCGTTGGGTTTAGGCGACTGTATGTAATCTTTCTTTTCAATAAGCGTAATATCGTCCTGCTTCAGAAGCGCCTCCGCAAGCATATAAATATCTGACTGAAAGGAGCAAATTACCCTTACCCCGGCAATATCGTTAAGATTTTTTTCAATATCCTCAACAGTAAAAGGAATATTCTTTCTGTTAACTTTATCGATGATGCTTTCGGGAGATTTCAGGCGGCTTTTAATTGTTTCAATCGGGTTTCTGTCATACATAAGCGACATTTCCTCGTTCATAACATTGAACTTGGTTTCAACCTCCATGATAGCGCACTGATAATAAGCCATAAGCTGCTTATATGGGTTTGCATATGTCTGAATCCATTGCTGCACATTTTTTTCCGAAAGAGTGGAAACAAGCAGCTTGGAAAGATGTTTTTCATCGTAAAAAAGCGGAAATTCCATTATTTATTCTCCTTGGTAAATATTTTTCTTGATAAATCAAACAGCATTTCTATACCTCTTTGCATCGGGTAAATCGGAAATATCAGCAAAACCGCAATAAGTATGCAGCCGGTGTTAAGAGCCGATATATCGAAAAACCACGGAAATGCCGCAACACAGGCAATATAGCAAATTCCCATCATTGCAAAAAGGATTCCGTGCCAAAGGTTAAACGGTCTGCACACCTTAAGAAGCATCATATACCCAGCAAACGAATACACAAAGCAAGAAATGGTTGAAAGCATTGAATATTCTATATTAAATTCATTTGCAATCAGCATTGCAAATTCTACGAGAACCGCCGCCGTTATGCCGGCCGGAAGCGCATTATAAAGTACATTTCTTAAAAATCTGCCCTTTACAAGACTATGATTCGGTTCAAGTGCGAGAAAAAACGACGGTATGCCAATCATCATCGCAGACGCAAGCGAAATTTGAATCGGCTTTAACGGGTAAACCGAAACGCTCAGAATTGCGATAACGGTCAGAATAAAAGAAAAAATGTTTTTAACCAGAAACAGCGACGCCGCTCTTTCTATATTATTGATTACCCTGCGCCCTTCATCGACAACCTTCGGCATATTGGCAAAATCGGAATTGACAAGCACCAAATCCGCAACACTCGCCGCCGCCTCGCTGCCGCTTGCCATAGCAATACTGCAATCGGCGTCCTTCAGCGCAAGAACATCATTTACGCCGTCCCCCGTCATAGCAACCGTATGACCGTGTGACTTGAAATTTTTAACAAGCAGGCGTTTCTGCGACGGGCTTACCCTTCCGAAAACCGTATAGTCAAGCATTTTGGGAGAAGCTGCTTCATCGTCCGAAAGGTGCGATAAATCAATATATTTTTCCGCATTTTCAATACCTGCCGTTTTTGAAACTGCGGCAACAGCCTTCGGATTATCTCCCGAAATAACCTTAACCGCAACGCCCTGTGCGGCAAAATACTCAAATGTTTTTTTTGCATTTTCTCTTATCGGATTTGAAAGCACCAAAAATGCAAGCGGTTTAATTTGTCCGGAAAACCGTCCGTCACCCAATGCAGTTTCGCCGCCGCTTACAGCTGCGGCAAAAAGCAGAACCCTTTCGCCGGCGCTGAGGTACCCGTCCGTCTCCGGCTTGTATTTATCATACCCGTCACCAAGAAGGATTTCAGGAGCACCGAGAAGGTAAACCCTGCCGTCCGACAGCTGCGCAGCACTGTATTTAAAAACAGACGAAAACTCCTTTTTCCTTACAACGCTTTCGTGAATTTGAAGATTATTTTCATTAAAATAATCTTTAACAGCGCAAAGTGTGATATTCTCTGTTTCCATTCCGAAAACAAATGCCGCAAGCTTTTCGTCCGTATATCCGTCATTTGACAAAACCGAAATTTTACGGAGCTTCATATCCGGCTCGGTAATCGTTCCTGTTTTGTCAACGCACAGAATATCGGCTCTTGCAAGACTTTCTATGCATTTCATATCGTGAACAATAGTTTTTGATCTTGCAAGCCTTACCGTGCTTGCCGCAAGCGCAATGCTTGTCAGAAGATAAAGCCCCTCGGGAATCATCCCGATAGACGATGCAACCGTATTTTCAACGCTTTCCTTAACCGAAAGCCCCAGCGTCATATGCTGATTCCAAAACATAATTGCAGAAAACGGAACTATTATAACACCGATTGCAATAATAAGTATGTTAAGCGATTTCATCATACCGGGTCTTTGCCGTCTTTTCGCACGCTTTGCGTCTGTCATAAGCTTTGCGGCAAAGGAGTCTTTTCCGACAGCGTCCAGCCTTGCGCGGCACTTTCCCGAAACCACGAAACTGCCGGACAAAAGCTTATCGCCCATGCCTTTTTTGATTTCGTCCGCCTCGCCGGTGAGGAGTGATTCGTTAACAAAAACCTCTCCCGTACAAATCGTGGCGTCCGCCGGAATCTGACATCCGCTTTCAAGCTCAACAATATCGTCAAGAACCAGGTCATCGCTGTTTATATCCATTGCTATGCCGCTTCTTATAACCTTAGATTTATGCTCGGTCATAAGATTAAGTTTATTGAGAGCGCGCCTTGACCTGATTTCCTGAATTATCCCTATAACCGTGTTTGTAAAAATAACACCGAGAAACGCAAGCTGATTAAATGAGCCTTCAATAATCAAAACAGCCGCAAAAGCAAAAAATATAAAGTTAAAATATGTCAAGACATTTTTGCGCACAATTGCTGCGGTTGTATATTCATTGTCGGAAGACTTTTTGTTTGTAAGCCCGCTTTTTATACGCTCCTTAACCTCAGCGCCCGAAAGCCCCTCTGCGGGGGCGGTGTTATATCTATGATTCTCTGCCGTTTCAGCCATAAATTAATCAAAATCCTTCCAGAAATCCAAAATAGCCTTTTTGCAAACTTCCGGCTCAACATAAAAACTCATCGTATGATCCGCACCCGGAACTATAACAAGCCGCTTTTCGGAAGCACATGCTTTGTAATTTTCATATGACATTTCCACCGGAACAAACTTATCGTCGGTTCCGTGGATAAATAGCACCGGAATACTCGTTTCGGAAAGAGCCTCGGGCGCCGAAAAATCGCCCAGTTTCATATGAATTTTCCTTTTGCTTACAGAGTCAATAGCGGCTCCGTGAAGCTTATACGGAATATGCAGATTGTTGTTTGAAACATAACTGCATATCGCCTTGGGAGAAGTAAAACCGCAGTCGGCAATAATTCCGTTAATTTTTCTGCAAAAATCAAGGTTGGACGCCATAAGCACAGTCGCCGCACCCATTGATACGCCTGCAAGATAGAGCGGAATATCATTTCCGAAGCGCTGCGCCGTCCATTTTACCCAGTCCCTGCAGTCAAGCCTTTCGGTAAGCCCGAAGCCCATATATTCTCCGCCGCTTCCGTTCTGCCCTCTCTGCTCAACATAAAGAACGCTGCAGTGAGCCTTATGCCAGAAATCCGAAATCATTCCGAAATCACGGTTCCATGAAGAACGCCAGCCGTGAAAAGCGATTATAATCCTCTCTGCATTTTCGCACGGAAAAAGCCTGCCGGCAAGCTTTACGCCGTCATGTGCAAAAATTTGAACCGTTTCGTGCACCGTGTTTTCAAGCGCTTCGGCAGCATTGTCGCGGACAGTTTCAAACTCGGGATTTTTTCCTCCTCCGGAAATACGCCCCGATGCAAATTTCGTAACCTCCGGCAGCTTTCTGTCAAATGCGACTTTTACCATAAGTCTTGCAGCAGCATAAGAACCAAGTACCGCCGTAGCCGCAGCAGCGCCGAATACCATACCTTTTACACATTTTTTCAAGTTTATCACCCCGGTTTAGTATAAACAAAACAAGCTGATAAAATACGCAGGTTATAGGCCGCATATCGGCATACAACCTGCGCTGATTTTTTATTTAATAACCTTAATCCAGCCTTCCGGAGCCTCAATTCTGCCCATCTGAATACCCGTAAGAGTATCGTAAAGCTTCTTTGTAATCGGTCCCATTTCCGTCATGCCGCTCGGCATGCATATTTCCTTGCCGTGGTCAACGATTTTTCCGACAGGAGAAATAACAGCCGCTGTTCCGCAAAGTCCGCATTCGGCGAAGTCCTTAACCTCATCGAACCTGATTTCTCTTTCTTCGGCTTCAAGACCGAGATATTCCTTTGCAACATACATAAGCGAGCGCCTTGTAATCGAAGGAAGAATACTGTTTGACTTAGGCGTTACAACCTTGTTATCCTTGGTTACAAATATAAAGTTAGCACCGCCGGTTTCTTCAACGAAGGTTCTGGTTTTTGCGTCAAGATACATATTTTCGTCAAAGCCCTGATTGTGTGCGTCAACGATGGCATGAAGACTCATTGCATAGTTAAGCCCTGCCTTTACATGACCGGTACCGTTCGGAGCAGCCCTGTCAAAATCGCATACTCTGATTGTAAGGGGCTTAACGCCGCCTTTGAAGTACGGACCTACAGGCGTTCCGAAAAGCCTGAACTGGAATTCCGTTGCCGGTTTAACGCCGATAACAGCATTTGTACCGAACATATACGGTCTTAAATAAAGAGTTGCACCGCTTCCGTAAGGCGGAACATAAGCCGCATTTGCTTCAACGGTTTTTACCACCGCATCAACAAATCTTTCTTTCGGAAAAACAGGCATTTCAAGCCTTTTTGCGGAATTTTCAAGTCTTTCGCCGTTTAAGTCGGGGCGAAAAACAACTATATTGCCCTTTTCGGTTGTATATGCTTTAAGACCTTCGAAGCAGGTCTGGGCATACTGCAAAACGCAGGCACACTCGTTCAAAACAATTGTATTATCCTCCATAAGGCGGCCTTCGTCCCATGCGCCGTCTTTATAGTCGGAGACATATCTTTTGTCAGTCTTCATATAAGCAAATCCGAGACTGCCCCAATCGATATTTTTCTTTTCCATTGTTACATCATCCTTTCGCAGTATGTTTAATAATTACAGTATAGCACAATTTTTCTGTTAATTCAAGAGGTTTAGGCAAATAAAATGCTAAAATTCAATTTCCATACCGTCATACGACACAAGAAAATCATTTTCGGCGGCAATCTTCACAAAATCATCATATACAACGCTTTTTCCGTTATGTGAAAAATGATTAAGAATGAAAATTGTATGTTCATCCGCAACGCCTTCGGCTTTGAGGGTATCGCGAAAGCCGGCGCATCTTGAAAGCCCCATATGACCTTCCCATTCAAATTCGTTGCAGCCCATTGTGCAGTCGAGGGAAATAAGGTCAAACGGTTTATTCCTGAATCTCCGCAGCGCTTCCATGCCGTCCTCATGAAGCTCGCTCGAATCGTTAAAATACAAAAGTCTTTTGCCGTCCTTTTCAATAGCATAAACCACCGGGTCGGACTTAGGATCATGAGCCGCCCTTATCGGCGTAACATTATACCCTTCAACCTCAAAATCAACGGACGGTTTAATGTTAACCGCCTTGACATAGCTATCGGGAACATATCCATTTATTTTTTCCGTCATAATCATTTTATATCCGCTGTCCCATGAATAAAATGTAAGCGGCTGCTTATCGGAAAGATTCGCAAAACCGTCCTTGCGGTTCTCGATTTCATCTGCATAAAGATGGTCGCAGTGCGAATGAGTTATAAGACAGGACCTGATTTTGCTGAGCTCAAAGTTTTCTCTCAGATAATGCATATATGTATCCGCCGGGAAATCAATAAGGAGTGTATCGTCGACCAGCGCCTGGCTTCTCGTTCTTATGTTTTTTCCGCCGAGTTTTTTTGACTTTACGCAATTCTCACAATCGCAGAAAACCGCCGGAATACCTTCCGCAGCAGCGGTCCCCAAATACTTAAGTTTCATGAAAAATTCTCCTTTAATTGACGTAGTACCAATTATAATGATTGATTTCGTGTTCACCGGGCTTTGACTGATGAACAAATTTGTTGCCTTTCATATCTATTAAATCCGCAACCTCTTTTGACTCTATGCAGAAACCGTCACCGCCGACAACACAGTTGCCGTAAAGTTTGTTTCCGAGCGGCATAAGAGGGTCATTATCGAGAAAATCATAAAGCTTAGGATATGCGTTTTTCCATATTTCGCCTTTATAATCGACTTTCCCCAGAACCTTCATGATATTTTCGCTGAAATTCTTCCACCTTGACGCTCTTGCGTCAACCATAACCGCCATTTTGCAGCCGTAAAACATATTGTCGTGAATATCAAAATCCCTTCCGCCGCCGAGAAGCAGCGCAATATACGGCATATTCGCAAACACATTGCCGTACACTTCCGCAGAAGACATTGCATCGTCAAAATACAAGCCAATGCATCCTCTGTTTTCAAAACCGTACATATCGTGAAGGTAATTATACCTTATTATATGCCCTCTGTAGGAATAATCCCGCCCGGTATAGATTGCCCCTGCATCGTTCGATTCATAGCAGGCATTGCCTATATCGTTTTTCTCGATAATTTGATTGTTTCCGCTGAACACTATCCCGAAATGCGGAACATCATGAATTTTATTTTCCGATACACAGCCGCCCACACCGCCGATTTCGATTGCCGCCATATATGTTTTGTGCCAGCGGGCAATTTTTGTAATCTCGCAGCGTGAAATGACATTTCCCGAAGGCGTAAGCGTGTTTCTGTCGCCTCCCCAAAGGGCAATTCCTCCGCCTCCGGTTTCCGAAACACTACAGTCACGGACGCTCATATGCATGCAGTTTTCACCCAGAATACCCCACGCTCCGCTGTTTTTTACATTGCAGTTTTCAATTGTTATTCCGTGCGAATTTTCAAAGCATATGCCGCTTTTTCTGCACTGCGAAAGATTGAGGTCCGAAATTTTAATATTTCTTCTTCCGTCGCCGTAAAACAAATCCCCGGCAACAGAAACTTCAACATAATCCTGTCCCTCAAAAAGATAAACATAAAGCTTCCCCGTTCTGCGATTTATGCACCAATCCCCGGGAGCCGTCACCGCCTCTGCGGCATTTAAAACGCAAAACTTTCCGCCTATCTCGTCCGTAAAGCATTCCCCGTCACGGTATCCGAAGGTGTGCCATGGCTTGTTTACCTCAATAACGCCGTCAGAACCGATTGATTTTACGGTGTGGCGCTGTGTTGCCCAGTCGGCATTCCAGTACCCCACAAGCAGGAGCTGGTCGGTATCCTTAAAGTCCTTGATTTTATCGTCATTGCATCTGAATACACCCTCAACCGAACCGTTGCGCTTGCCCTTGAACATCAGTGGTGTTTCACCGAGCGCCTCTGTTATTTTGAGGAATCCCTCTTTCGGATATCTTGAAATCGGCATAAGCTTGCCGTCAAAATACAGTTCAAGCCCCGGACCGAGGTCCGTAAGGTGCGGCTTAGGAATACTGACCTCGCCTTTCCAGAAATCCTCGTACGGACCTCCGCCGAAGCTGCCGAAATCGGTTATTCCGTGCTCCCTGAGGTCGATTTCAACAACTCCGCTGCCGCTTACCGGTATCCGTACGCTCCCCTTCAGGGCAGAGCCGTTTCCGTCAACGGTAATGTTGTCAGCACCGAACTCAAGTGTTTTTGAAATTTCATAAATCCCTGTTTTAAGACTTATGCTGTCGCCGTCTTTGAACTCCGCAAACGCCTCCGTAAGTTCTTGCCCGTCATGTACACTGTAATGCATTTTCAATTCACCTCATATTTCAATGTATTTATATTTAATCTGTATTTTTTGCCATCACAGTTAAATTCAAATATATCTCCCGAAAGTTTCGAGCTTTCGAAACTTTCACTGAAATCAGGCGCCAGAATGTGCACCGCAGTGAGATTTTTCGCGGTGTAAGACTGTTCAACATGAACACATTTTTCGGTTTTGCCGTAGCTGACGCAATACCTTCCCTTAAGCTTGTCACCGTAAAACTTTTCAAAAACCGCCGGAATGTCGGAAAAGCTTTTTATCAAAAGCGACGGCATGCCGGTTTTCCGTATTCTTATTTCACCGTCGGTCAGAACATTCTCAGGCAGATACTCGGGAGCTAAATTCCATGAAACCGTGTACTTATGCTGTTTATCCGCAAAAACTCGGTCAATTACGATATACACATCCGCCGTCTTTAAATAAACAACCTTTCTGTTATGTTTTGCTCTCACAACCTTCAGTTTCGGAATACCTTCCGAAATGCGGTTGTTGCTGTACCACGAAGCATCACCGTAAACACCGTCATAAACACCTTCAAACGCATCGTATTCGGAAGAAACGACGCAGAGAGTATCAATCGGCTTTTCGGCTAATTCTTTAAGATATTCCTTTGAAAGCGCATTTTTAAAAGGTACTGTAATCTGCGAAAGACCGTCAACACTCACACTGTTGTGCGCAAGGGTCGAATACATGTAATTATTAATTGCCATAGAGTCGTCATCATCGGAGTAATTATAATTTGAGCAGTCAATAAGCAGCGGCATTCCGTCCGCCCGAAGTATAATCGAATTGCAGTCCTCATGCGAATGTCCTACTGATTCTCTGGATGCCTTGAAAAACAAATATCTGCCGTCCGTTTTTGACACATAATATCCGCCGTAAGGAAAAGCTGCCGACTTGTATTCTCTTCCGAAAAGATTTAATCCGTATTTTTGCTCAAGCTCAGAAAAATACGCCTTTTCGCAGCATGCATGCGTCTTGGCAATTGAAGGAATCTCAAAGTTTTCGTTTGAAATATCAAACAAAAATTTACATCTTTTGTCAATATCGGCTCTCAGCTTCTTTATTCTTTCATTCGGCGAATCTCCGAAAAGCCCGTATATATCGTAAAATATCCTGGGAAGCCCCATATTGTAATTAAAACTCTGTTCAAGGTCGGAGCCGTCCGGCAAAAGCACGGCTTTGACCGCTTCCTCAAACCTTTGCATGCCGACAAGATATGCTGCCGGAGCCTCCTTCATCTCCCAAAAAAGTATGGAAAACTTAAGCAGGGCACACGCACCGTCCGCAAACTGATTTGGCGTATACCGTCTTGCATTGTTAAATATAACGTCGCAGTGGTCAACGGCAAGCGAAAGCAGTATTTTTGAAATAAGCTTGTCGGAAATATACTCATCATCCATAATATGCGCCAGGCAAACCGTAAAATTCGAAATTCTTGCGGATGCCGCAAGTCCAATCCAGCTTCCTCCGAGATACCCGGGTGTCTGCCCTTCTCCACCGCATTTGAATTTGTATTCGTTAAGATACATCGGTCTTGAAATGTGATATTCAAGACCCTTAACGCCCCACGGATGATTATCGAGAAAATCATTCATAATCTCAGACCATTTATCGGCGTATCTTTTATCTCCCGTTTTTTTGTACTCGGCAATAAGCGGCAGCACCCAGCGCATATACCCGAGATGCGACTGCCACTGCTTATCTCCGTGCGGCTGTGCAAGCCAGTTTATCGGCTTCCCCAAATCAATCGGTTCATACCCCAAAAGCGAAATCTTGTTGCTGAGCAAAAGCTTGGGTTCTTCAGCGGGATAGTCGTATATCTTAAAATAATCTGCAGGATAGGCGGAAAACCTCTTTGCAAGAACTTTCCTGTATTCCGAAAATGCCGCGTCGGGATTTCCGTTTTCATACAGCTTTTTTACATTTTCAAGCCCTTCCGAATAAATATTGAGCCGCTTAAAAAAATCAACCATTTTTATCCCCTCCCGTTATTATGCAAGCTCGCGCATAAAATTATATGCATTTATATATTTTATTTTTTTGCTGCCCGTAAGCTTTGAAAGCCCGTCATTCACCCTTACCGCAATATAATAATCCACATCGTCATAAAGCGAAAGTGCCGAAATGAGCTCACGGTTTTTTATAAGTATACCGTTTTGGTATTTGCAGTCCGTCAATCCGAGTTCCCTCTGAATATCCGATACATCGGCAAAAGCCTTGTCACGGCCGTAGCTTATGAGAATATCCTCTGTCACGATGAAAATATTTGCATCGTCCGCCGCCAGAACCGCCTGCAGCTGCTGCGGATACGCAAGAGCCATTTCCGCATCGGTTGTCGAGCCAATTTCACCGCCGAACGGAATAAATGTGGTATTGATGTTTACCTCACCGTCACCGTTGACATCTTTGAACACAGGCGAAATATCTTTCACAAACTGCGTATCATCCGCCAGCGTCGCAGGGATATTCCCGGCAACCACAACCGTATTGTCATAATTCGTTTTAGAAAACATCTGATACGAAATTATAATTACAAATACGGCCAAAACACACACTATAATAACATGATTTTTATGATAATACCAAAAATTTTCAAATCTTTTTTTAGCGGTCATAAACTCACCTGTCCTTAACTTTAAGCGTTCTGAGATATGATTTTTGCTCACCGGTAATCCGTCTGCTTTCAATCGCCTTTTGAATTGCCTTGTTATGCACCCACGGCGAAAGGCGGCGCCCCGAAATATACTTTTCCGCAGCGTCATACTGCTTTGCAAGCGCCGTGGCAAAATACCACGCAATCATCATATTAATATAGTACTCATCGGAGCGGATTGCGGCAATCATACGCATAAATTCAGGACTGAAATTATCACCGAGAAAATACCGCATAGCCATGTTCATTGAAAATCTGACGGTATATACCTTGTCTGATTTCATCCACTCGCGGATTTTAGGTTCAAGCCTTGATGTGTTTTTCCCGAAAGCCTTCGGCGAATACATATCGCAGGTCGCCCAGTTGTCGATAATCCCCAAAAACTTTTCGCAGAAATCCATAGCGGTATCAAAATCCTTAATCGGCTCAATCAGCATGGCATGCAGATTCTTTTCATCATAGTATCTGTGTTTTTCGGGAACCGACACAAACGCCTCCGCCTCGGGCGTACCGAAAATCTCCTTGGAAAACTTCCTCAAAACGGGCGTTCTCACCCCGATAATGGTTTCGGGAGGAATATTCGGTATCAGTTTCGAGTGAAACTCCTTGTATTTTTCGTCCCTCAGTCTAAAAAGCTCGTCTGTAATGTTCAAAATTAATCACCTATATAAAAAATCTCCAAAAATAATGCATGGTTATTTTCGGAGATTTTCAAAGTAAAATTATTCTTCCCAGTTGTGCCAAACATGCTGAACATCATCGTTGTCTTCCAGCATATCAATCATTTTTTCCATGTTTGCCGCATCCTTTTCGTCATCAAGCTTAACATAGGTCTGCGGAACCATCTCGACCTCGGCGCTTATAAATTCATAGCCGTCGGCCTCCAGGGCTTCACGCACTGCGGAAAAATCCTCCGGATCCGTAAGCACCTCAAACACGCCGTCATCGTACGAAACATCGTCCGCACCGGCTTCCAGAGCAGCCATTGTAACGGTGTCCTCATCAACGCCGTCCTGTTCCTCAATGGCGATAACGCCTTTTTTATCAAACATAAAACCAACGCAGCCCGTCTGCCCGAGATTGCCGCCGAATTTATCAAAGGCATGGCGAACCTCGCTTGCAATACGGTTTTTGTTATCGGTCATTATATCGACGATTACCGCAACGCCCGAAGGACCGTAGCCTTCGTAAGAAAACTCAAAAAATTCGGTAGCGCCAAGCTCACCCGAAGCCTTTTTGATACTTCTTTCGATATTATCATTGGGCATATTGTTTGCCTTTGCCTTCGCAATTATATCCTTGAGCTTTGAATTTGAGGCAGGGTCAGGTCCTCCCGCCTTGACGGCAACGGCAATTTCTCTGCCTATTTTGGTAAAAATCTTACCGCGCGCAGCATCGGTCTTTTCTTTTTTGTTCTTAATATTATTCCACTTGGAATGTCCTGACATAAAAAATTCACCTCTGTAAAATATTTCATTCAATATTATAACAGATTCCGTCCGATAAATCAACTGTTTTTGCAAAAAAATTATTGACATATTGCAAATTTACCTATATAATTGTTTTAGGGATGTGATTTAATGGACAGAATTAAGCTTGATAGAATAAGCGAGCTTACGGCAATTTCGAGAAAAAGGGTGCTGACGGCCGGCGAAAAAGAAGAACGCCGGCTGCTCCGTGCGGAATATTTAGCCGAAATAAAATCGCAGGTAAAGGAAATGCTTAACGATATAGAAATCGTTGACAAACAATAATGTACATCAGAAAGGATTTGACAAAATGGTAACAATCGAAATGGAAAACGGCGGCAAAATTGAGCTTAAAATGAACAGAGAGGCTGCGCCGAACACGGTGAAGAATTTTATTTCGCTGGCAAGGCACGGCTTTTATGACGGGCTTATTTTTCATAGGGTAATAGAAGGTTTTATGATACAGGGCGGCTGCCCCGACGGAACCGGAATGGGCGGTCCGGGATATTCGATAAAAGGCGAATTTCTTGCAAACGGCGTACCTAATTCCCTTGCGCACAAGCGCGGCGTAATCTCCATGGCAAGGGCAATGGACCCCAACAGCGCCGGCTCGCAGTTCTTTATCATGCATAAGGACGCACCCCACCTTGACGGTCAGTATGCGGCATTCGGCGAAGTTACATCCGGCATGGAGGTAGTAGATGAAATTGCGGAAACAAGAACCTCCTTCGGCGACAGACCGGTTGATGACATCGTTATAAAATCCGTCACGGTATCCGACGATGAACCGATTGACGAACCCGAAATTATCGAATAAGAGGCGAAATATGAAATTCGACAAGACCAACGCAATGCGTATTCTGGACCGCGCAAAAATCAATTATGAATATTTCACTTACGATGCGTCCGACGGGCATATAGACGGCATTTCGGTTGCCGAAAAAATGAATCAGAACCCCGATTTTGTATACAAAACGCTTGTAACGGTCGGGCACAGCAAAAATCACTATGTTTTTGTAATCCCGGTTGCAAAAGAACTTAATCTCAAGGCTGCGGCAAAAGCAGTCGGCGAAAAAAGCGTTGAGATGATTCATGTTGCCGAAATAAATAAGCTTACGGGCTATATAAGGGGCGGCTGCTCTCCGGTCGGCATGAAAAAGCAGTTTGTGACCGTTGCCGACGCTTCGGCAGAAAACCTTCCTTATTTTTATGTCAGCGGAGGGCGGATCGGGCTTCAGGTAAAGCTTTCCCCGGCTGATCTTGCAAAGCTTATCTCCATGCGCTTTGCGGACATTGTTTTTCACGGATAATTTTTTAAAAAATACTCTATTTGGTATTGACAATATTCCAAAAAGAGTATATAATGTATATTAATAAACTATTCTCGAAAGGATTTTTGAAATGGGAAAGAAAACAAGTCAAAAATTTATTACACTGACATCCGTCATTATGGCTGCAATTATGATTGTTTATGTGGCTTTGATGTTTGTTGCTATCAACAAGCATGATTATGCGGAAACGCAATCGTCATCCGAGTTTATCAATGCTATAAACAGCGGCAATGTTAAATTAAACAACGAAAGCTATGATATCAAAGATGTTAAATGCGTAAGCGGCGGTAAGGAAATTGACCTTAAAGCGCTTAAAGGCTCTGATAACGAAATCAAACAGACTCTTATCGATGAAATGGGATATAAACTCATTTCAACCGACAAGGATAAAAGAGGCAGCACTACATATAATATAACGGCGGATTCCGACCCTTCGTTTGATGTTGAGTGGACTGCATATAACTCTCCCGCAAAGCTTATCTGGTTCCCGCAGCACCCCACAGCGAAGGATTTCATTTCCGAAATGAAGAGCAAGTATTACAGAGTTCAGGATGTTGAGTATGACATTAACGATGTTGTTCTCTTCCCGGTTCTTATGTTTGTTCTCGGTATTGCAGGTGCGGTTCTTGTAGTTGTATTCAGCAAGAGAGGCTTTTTCCTTGTGTTCCCGTTTGCTTTTATCGTAACAGGTCTTATTGCTCACATAAACGGATTTATGGGTTCTACAACACCGCAGATGTTTATTTACAGTATTTTTAAGGACATGAATTCAACTGTATTTACCGTTCAGTTTGTGTTTGTTATACTCACGATAATCGCATTTGCAGCTTCGGTTTATTTCAGAATTATTCACCACAAGGCAGTTAAAGCCGAAGAAGCTGCATATTATGCACAGAATGCCTGAACATTAAAATTTTTCCAACAATAAAATTACATAAAACTCCTTTTGTATGCAAACAATAGCTTTGTTACTAAAATACAAAAGGAGTTTTTTATATATGAAAGCAACCGGAATTGTCAGAAGAATCGATGACCTCGGAAGAGTTGTTATCCCCAAGGAAATCCGAAGAACCCTGAGAATACGCGAAGGCGACCCGCTTGAGATTTTTACGGAAAAGGACGGGGAGGTTATTTTTAAAAAGTATTCCCCTATCGGCGAGCTTGGACTTTTCGCTTCGCAGTATGCCGAAACTCTTTCAAAAACAAGCGGCTGCCCTGCGTGCATAACGGATATGGACACTGTAATTGCCGTAAGCGGAGTTCCTAAGCGTGACTTTAACGAAAAAAGAATATCACAGGACCTTGAAAAAATCATTGAGGAAAAAACTTCTGTGGTTTATAAGCCCGAAAGTTCAAAACGCCTCAGCGTGGTTGACGGCAACGATAAATATCTTGCCGGTGTCATAGCGCCTATAATCTCCGCCGGCGACACGATAGGTTCGGTAGTATTTTTCGGGTCGGACGAAACGCCGTCATGCTCTGATGTCGAAGAAAAGCTTGCGCAGAGCGCGGCAGCATTCCTCGGGAAACAAATGGAAGACTGATTAAAAGCGGCATATGCCGCTACATAAAAGGTGAGAATTTATGCTAAACGCTGTATTCGGATTTATTTCGGGAATAATAAGCGGAATGGGAATAGGCGGCGGAGTTATTCTGATACCGCTGCTGGCAATTTTCACATCTCTCGGTCAGCATGAAGCGCAGGGCATTAATCTGCTGTATTTTCTGCCGACGGCAGCAGCGGCGCTTATTATCCATATCAAAAATAAAAAAATCAAGTTTTCATATGCCCTGAAGCTCATTATGTTTTCTCTGCCATGGGCAATTGCAGCAAGCTGGCTTTCCGTAACGCTGAAATCCGGAATTCTCCGCAAAATTTTTGCCGTATTTCTGTTCATAACCGGTATTTATCAGATTTTTTCCAAGGAGCAAAGCAATGAAAAATAAATGGATAAAATATTGTGCGGCAGGCGCAATCACAGGAAGTCTGAACGGATTTTTCGGTTCGGGCGGCGGCGTTGCGGCTGTTCTTCTTTTGAAAAAGATGTTCGGGTGTGATACCAAAATCGCCCACGCAACCGCAATCATGGTTATACTCCCTCTGTCCGCCGTAAGCATTATAATTTACCTAATGCACGGAAAAATCCCCCTTATGCCCGCTGTTTTCACAAGCATAGGGGGAATTTTGGGAGGGCTCACGGGAGCCGTTCTTTTAAAAAAGCTAAAGCCAAAATATATAACAAAAATATTCGGCGCACTTATGGCCTTGGGAGCAATCAGAATGTTTTTTTAAACGCCTCTGAATCCTCTGCCTACAATTTCACTTGTAGTTGTTATGATAACAAACGAATGTTCATCAATTTTTTTAATCTCTTTTTTCAGGCGAATTGCTTCAATTCTCCTGCAAACCGTATGAATCATATACTTCTGCGTGTGAGTAAACGCCCCGACAGCTTCATTAACGGTCACACCGTGATGAAGCGTTTTTATTATATATTCCGACACCTCATCGCCTTTTTCGGTTATCACGACAAAATACTTAAAGCTGTTGATGCTTTCGATAATACTGTCAACCAAAAACGCTTTGGCAAAAAGCCCGAGAAGCGAAAAAAGACCGGTTTGTATATCAAATACAAAAAACGAACTTACCGCAATTAACGAGTCAACCGCAAGCAGCGCTTTTCCTACATTCATGCTCGTGTGTTTTTTTAAGATAAGCGCAACTATATCCGTGCCGCCCGACGAAGCGCCCTTGTCAAACATCAGCGCAGAACCCAAAGCCGACAGAAGCATTGCGTAGCAAAGTTCCAGAAACGGCTGATTGCTGATAGGGTGCGAAAGCGGAATAAATCTTTCAAAAAGCACCGTAAGCAGCGAAAACATCATGCTGCAGTAAACCGTTTTGCCGCCGGTGCCTTTTCCCAAAACGATGAATCCGACAAACAGCAGCAGTATATTGATTATCATAATCCACACGGACGGGGACACATTCGGCGTAATTTTACCCAAAATCGTACCGATACCGCTTACCCCTCCGGGTGAAAAACCGTTCGGAATTTTGAAGAAGTACACACCGACAGAAAGCAGCAGCACACCGAGATTCATCCATAAAAAGTCTGCCGCTTTATTTTCTTTTGTCATTATTAGCCTCCGTTCAGATAAGGGAAAGTTTTTTCATTTCAGATTTTAAAAGTTCCAGATTCGTATCGCTCATATCGCAAAGAGGAAGCCTCAGCTTTCCTGCATTAAGCCCCATAAGGTTCATTGCCGTCTTTATCGGAATAGGGTTCACCTCACAGAAAAGCGCCTTTATAAACGGAAAATATTCCATCTGCTTCTGAGCAGCCGCACGGAAATCGCCGTCAAAGCACAGCTTGCACATATCGTGAGTTTCCTTCGGCATAACATTGGAAATTACAGATATAACGCCCTTTGCACCTATACTCATAAGCGGAACGATTATATCGTCATTTCCCGAATACAAATCAATTCTGTCGCCGCAGCGTCTTAAAATATCAACCGCAACCGAAACATCGCCCGACGCTTCCTTAACGCCGCAGATGTTATCTATGTAAGAAAGTTCCTCGATTGTTTCGGGTTTAATATTAACACCGGTTCTTGACGGAACATTATAAAGAATCGCCGGGAGAGAGGTAGACGCCGCAAGCGCTTTATAGTGCAGCAAAAGCCCCTTCTGCGTTGCCTTGTTGTAATAGGGGGAAACCCACAAAAGCCCGTCAGCTCCCCTTTTTTCGGCTTCTTTATTCATCATAATTGCATGAGCGGTGTTATTGCTGCCGGTTCCGGCAATAACCGGGATTCTCTTTTTAACCCTGTCAACCGCATACGAAATTGCTTCAAGATGCTCGTCATCATCAAGAGTAGGTGCTTCGCCGGTGGTAGCGCATACGATGAGTGCGTCCGCACCGTTTTCTATCTGAAAATCAATAATTTTGCCGTACGCGTCAAAGTCCACGCCGTTTTCATTCATAGGCGTAACAAGAGCCGTACCGGCACCTGTAAACAATGTTTTTTTCATATAAATCCTCCTCAAAAACATATTGCATTGATAAGTATATCACAGTACGCTGAAAAAATCAATGCTTTCAAATAAATATATTCTCTTTTTTTGCTTTTGATTCGCAGTATATACACCTGTATGTGCCGCTTTGCTTATCTGTCAGCTTGAAGATATGGTCGATGCCCTGCTCCGTGGTTGTTATACACCTCGGGTTTCTGCACTTCAGCACATTCACTATTCTTTCCGGAAGTTCCAGATGTTTTTTCTCCGTAACCTTTCCGTCCTTCACAATATTTACCGTAGCACCGGGGTCTATGTAGCCGAGCATATCAATGTCAAAATCAAGTTCGGTATCTATTTTTATAATATCCTTACGCCCAAGCAGCCCGCTCGGCACATTCTGAAGCAGCGCAACCGTACAGCCCAAGCCTTCGAGGTTTAGAAACTTATAAATCTCCATGCCGCGCCCGGCTGTTATGTGGTCAAGAACAATACCGTTTTTTATCGTATCTACAGTCAATTATTTCACCTCCAGAAGCGCAATAATCAGCGCCATACGCATGAATTTCCCGTAAAGTACCTGTTTGAAGTAACATGCTCTCGGGTCGTCGTCAACCCTCACTGAAATCTCGTTCACCCTCGGCAACGGATGCAGAATTGCCAAATCGGATTTTGCATTTTCCAGCTTCTCCGGTGTCAGAATAAAGCTGTCTTTAAGTCTTATATAATCCGCTTCGTTAAAAAATCTCTCGCGCTGAACCCTCGTCATATAAAGAATATCAAGTTCCGGCATAACCTCATCGAGATTTTCGGTTTCATAGGAATTTGTTTCCGTAAGATAGCCGTTTTTAATGTAGTCAGGCACTTTGAGTTCATTCGGCGAAACAAGCACAAATCGGTTGTTCCCATATCTTGACATCGCCTGTATCAGCGAATGAACGGTTCTGCCGAATTTAAGGTCGCCGCAAAGACCGATTGTGAGATTGTCAAGCCGTCCCTTTTCCTTGTAAATCGTCATAATATCTGCAAGCGTCTGAGTCGGGTGATTATGACCGCCGTCACCGGCATTTATAATCGGAACCCCGGACTTCATCGACGCAATAAGCGGAGCGCCCTCTTTGGGGTGGCGCATTGCTATGATATCCGCATAGCAGCTCACCACACGGACTGTATCCGAAACGCTTTCTCCTTTTGAAGCCGAACTGCTGTCGGCGGAGGCAACGCTTACAACATTTCCGCCAAGTTCATACATCGCCGCCTCAAAGCTCAGTCTTGTTCTTGTAGAAGGCTCAAAAAAGAGCGTTGCAAGCTTTTTATTGCGGCATTTTTCTATGTATTTACCGGGATTGTTCATGATATCGTCTGCGGTTTTCAAAAGCCCGTCAATTTCCTGTACCGACAAATCCTCAATACTTATAAGATTTTTCATTTCACGCCCCCTATCCAGCTTTCGTCGGAAGGATTGTTCCTGAATCTGATAAGCCTTTCCTTATCTTCCGGCTTAATGTAACCTGTTTCTGCCGCAACTTCAACCGTAGTGTCAAAATCCGTAAGGCTGATATTTTTAACATTTGCCGCAGCAAGCCTTTCAAGCCCTTTTTTCATTCCGTATGTATAGATGCTGACAATTCCCAGCACCTCCGCACCGGCGTCTCTGAGCGCTTCAACAACCTCGATTACGCTCCCTCCGGTTGAAATAAGGTCCTCAACCACAACAACCTTCTGCCCCTTCTCGAGCTTGCCCTCTATGCGGTTACCCCTGCCGTGGTCTTTTGCCCCCGAGCGCACATAACCCATAGGCAGCTTCATAATATGCCCGACTATCGCCGCATGAGCAATCCCTGCCGTGCTTGTTCCCATAATAACCTCGGTTTCGGGATAATTATCTTTTATAAGCTGCGCAAGACCGTTTTCAATATCATAACGAACCTTAGGCGCAGTAAGGGTAAGGCGGTTATCGCAGTAAACCGGACTTTTAATTCCGCTCGCCCATGTAAAAGGCTCTTCCGGTCTTAAAAACACCGCCCCTATAGACAATAAATCTTTTGAAATCAACTTTTTCATATTCCTGCACTCCTTAATCCAAAAATTCTTTAAGACATCTTTCGTAAGCCGCAACCGGGTCCGGGGCAGCGGTAACGGGTCTTCCCACAACTATGTAATCGGAGCCGATTTTCTTAGCTTCTTCGGGTGTTGTAACCCTCACCTGGTCACCGACCTCACCGTCAGCAAAGCGTATACCGGGCGTAACGGTAAGAAATTTTTGTCCGCATACCGACTTTACCTTCGCTGCCTCAAGGGGTGAGCACACAACGCCGTCAAGACCGCAGTCGGCAGCGTTTTTTGCATAGTGCATAACCACCCTATCTATTGGTTCATTTATCAGGAGCTCATCTTTCATGCGCTCCTCGCTTGTAGATGTAAGCTGAGTTACGGCGATTAAAATCGGTCTTGAGCCGTCATCTCTCGTCAGCCCTTCAAGCGCCGCCTCCATCATCGCTTTTGTGCCGAACGCATGAAGATTGCACATATCAACATCAAGTTTTGAAAGCACCGCCATTGATTTTCTGACGGTATTCGGAATATCGCAAAGCTTGAGGTCAAGAAAAATTTTATGACCTCTCGCCTTAATTTCCCTGACAATTTCGGGGCCGGCCGAATAAAACAGTTCCATGCCGATTTTCACAAACGGCTTTCTGCCTTGAAACTTATCCAAAAATTCCAGTGTTTCTTTTCTGCCCGAAAAATCACAGGCAATTATAACATCCTTTCCCATCAGTGGGCACCTCCTATAATATCACTAAGCTTATTAATATTCAACTTTTTCATAACCTGCGGCAGCTTTTCGATTATTTCCTTGCAGCAGTAGGGGTTAACAAGATTTTCGGCACCGATTTCAACAGCCGAAGCGCCGGCAAGCATCATTTCGATTACATCCTCCGCAGATGTTATTCCGCCGATACCTATAATCGGAATATCAACAGTTTCAAAAACCTGATACACCATTTTAAGCGCTACCGGAAAAACCGCAGAACCCGAAAATCCGCCGATTTTATTCCTGATAACAGGTTTTCTCGTTTTTATATCAATCCTCATACCCATAAGGGTGTTGATGAGTGAAATTCCGTCCGCTCCGCCCTCCTCGCAGGCTGATGCGATTTCGGTTATATCGGTAACATTCGGGCTTAATTTCATATATACCGGCTTGTCCGTCACCGACTTCACAGCCTTTGTTACCTCGTACGCTGCGTCCGGCTGCATACCGAAACTCATTCCCCCGTTATGAACATTGGGGCAGCTTATGTTAACCTCGATAATCCCGACCTGCTTTTCTGCGTTTATCTTCTCGCAGCAATACTTGTATTCATCAACCGAAAAACCGCTTATATTTGCGATAACGGGCTTTTTGTAAAAAAGCGAAAGTTTCGGAAGTTCCTCCGAAATCACCTTTTCGATTCCCGGGTTCTGGAGACCGACAGAATTGATAATTCCCTCACGGCACTCCGCAATTCTCGGGGTGGGATTGCCGAATCTCGGTTCTTTTGTCGTGCCCTTAAACGCAATGCTGCCGAGAATATTTATGTCGTAAAGCTGTGCAAACTCATAGCCGTACCCGAAAGTGCCGCTTGCCGGAATTATCGGGTTTGAAAGCTTTACGCCGCTTAAATCCACGCTCAAATCTACCATATTATTTCCTCCTTTGAAAGCACCGGACCGTCTTTGCAGATTCTTTTATAACCGTACTTGGTTTTACACGAGCAGCCCATACACGCTCCGAAACCGCAGCCCATTCTTTCTTCAAAGCTGAATTCGCCGCCGCATGGGCATATATCGTAAACCGCCTTAAGCATAGGCTCCGGACCGCAGGCATACACATGGGAAAACTCGCCGAGGTTTTTTATAACATCGGTTACAAAGCCGCGCGTCCCTACGCTCCCGTCGGCAGTGGAAACAAAAACCTTCGCCCCGATTTTTTCAAATTCTTCTTTGTAAAAAATCTCATCGGCGGTGTTGAAGCCCATGACAACCGTAGGATTTTTAAGCCGTTTTGCCAGAGCATAAAGCGGCGGAACACCGGCTCCTCCGCCTGCAAGCAGCGGCTTTTCACCGGCATTTTCAACCCTGTAACCGTTTCCAAGACCCACAAGAGTGTCGAGTTTTTCACCCGGTTTCATTGTGCTCATTTTTTCGGTTCCGTTCCCCACAACCTTATAAATAACCGTAAGATTATCGTCCTCAAAATCGCAGACCGAAATCGGTCGTCTCAGGAAAAAACCTTCCAATTTGAAGTTTACAAACTGTCCTGGATATGAAATTTCCGAAATATCCCCGAAAAGCTTCGTTTCAAATGTTCTCTCGGCAATTCTGCGATTGCTTTTAATTTCAAGCATCACCTGGTTCATTTATTATACCTCCACACAATATTTCCGTCCGCTGCGGTTAAAAGACATCTTCCGAAAACCTCCCGCCCGTCAAACGGCGTTGCCTTTCCCATCGAGAGAAATTCGGACGAATTGATTTTATACCGTTCATCAAGATTGAAAACAGTAAGATTTGCGGGCTTTCCCGTTTTCAGTTCACCGCCTGCGCCGAAGCGCCTTAGCGGATTTATATTCAAAAGTTCAATCAGTTTTTCAAGCGTTATAACATTTTTACGCACAAGTTCCGTATAAAGAATCGGAAAGGCCGTTTCTATACCGCTTATCCCCATAAGACTGCCTGAAAGCCCCTTGGATTTTTCCTCCGCAGAATGAGGGGCGTGGTCTGTTGCTATCATATCCAGAGTGCCGTCTTTTATACCCTCGATGAGCGCAAGGCGGTCGCTCTCGCTTCTTATCGGGGGATTCATTTTGAACCTCCCGTCCTCTTCAAGCTGTGAATCGTTAAGTACAAGATAATGCGGTGCCGTTTCGCATGTTATATCAACACCCCTGCTTTTCGCACTTCTTATAAGCTCAACGCTTTCACGGCACGAAATATGACAGACATGATACTTACAGCCGGTTTTTTCAGCCAGTGCTATGTCGCGTTCAATCTGCCGCCATTCGCTCTCGGACGAAATCCCCTTATGTCCGTGCTCTCTTGCATATAATCCGTCATGGATATATCCGCCGAAAAGAAGCGAATTGTCCTCACAGTGAGCGGATATGATTTTACCGAGTTTTTTTGCCCGTTTCATCGCCTCAAGCATTATCTGTTCGCTCTGCACTCCCCTGCCGTCATCCGAAAAACCGGCACAATACGGCGCAAGTCCCTCAAAATCAGAAAGTTCCTCACCTTTTTCCCCTTTTGTTATCGATGCAAACGGCAAAACGCTTATACATGCGTCACGCCTGATTATATCAAGCTGAACCTTTAAATTCTCATACGAATCCGGAACCGGATTCAAATTCGGCATTGTCAAAACATGAGTATAACCTCCTGCGGCGCAGGCTTTTGTACCGGTTAAGATTGTTTCCTTATAAGAAAAACCCGGCTCACGCAGATGAACATGAACATCTGCGAAACCGGGAAAAATATAACAATTATTAAAATCAAAAACCGAATTGCCCGTGCAGGAAGGAGAAATTTCAACAATTATACCGTCTTTAATTAACACATCGAGTTTTTTAAAAGCATTGTCAGCATAAACCCAAGCGTTTTTCAAAACGAATGTCAAACATATCACCCCTGAATATTTTATATTAATATTTTACCATAAAACAATCGGTTCGTCAATAGTCAAATCACACAATTTCGGTAATTTATCAATATTGCTTAAGTATGAACCAGAAATCGGAGCCTTCGCCCTCATGGCTTTCGGCGCCGTAGCTGCAGCCGTGAAGCTCAAGTATATTTTTTACAATCGAAAGTCCGAGACCCGTTCCGACAACCGCGCGTTTATGAATTTGCTTGGACTTAAAATACCTGTCCCAGATATACGGCAAATCATCTTTGCTTATGCCTATTCCGTGGTCGATTACATCGATTCTGACATCATCGGCACCGATTGTCTGCCTGATTATGATTTTTCTATCCGTACCGCAGTAATGAATGGCATTATTGATAAGGTTGTATATAACCTGCGAAATTTTGCCCTCATCCGCAATAACATCGACTTTGCCGGAATGTTCAAACTCAATAATATAATGCTGCTGATCACAGAGCTTTTTGTAACGCTCCAGAATCCTCGTAATTGTCTTTGTGATACACACCTTTGAACAGGAAACCGGAACCGCACCCGAAGAAAGGTTCGAGACATCCATGACATCATTTACAAGATTTGTAAGCCTTTTGCTTTCATCAATGATAATCTGAACATTTTCGGGAGTGTACTCGCCGGGAATATCGCGCATAACCTCCGCATAACCCGTTATCATCGTAAGCGGAGTTCTGAGGTCGTGGGACACATTTGCAATAAGTTCGCGGCTTACCCTGTCAACCTTTGAAAGCTGAACGGTTGCCTGATTAAGCGTTTCCGAAAGTTCCTCAATTTCCCTGAAACCGCTGCCGTCAAACACCGTTTCGTAATTTCCGGTTGCAAGAACCTTCGCCGACTTATTTATATCGGAAATCGGCGCAGTAACCTTTTTGGATATAATAACCGCCATCAGCGCCGAAAGCAAAATGAGCAGAACCGTTATAAAAAAGAACTCGTGTTTAAGAGTGTCAACGGTGGAATTTACGGGCGAAATAAAGCTGTAGGCAAGCAGCAAAAGACTCCGTCCGCTGCTGTCCGTAACGGCTCTTGTGCATACAAGCGCAGACATTTTCCGCCTTTTCATTATGGGGTTATCCTTTGCAATTCTGTCAACCGTATTATAGCTGTGAACCATGGAATCGTCAATGTAATATGTCGCACCGTCTTGTTTTTCGGCTTCGCTGTAAAGCCTTGCGTATGTATCCGGATTAATGCTCGAAGTCAGAATATCGTTCGGGAAGTTAACATTCGACAATATGACCCTGCCCTTAGAATCTATTGCGGAAATCGAAACATCCCTCTGGCTTTGGGAATAATCAAGTATGTTCTGAATATCCGGATTTTTAAAATTATCCGCAACGGCTTCGGAAATCTTTTTGATTTCGGTTTCCTTGATTTCCTTATAAATATAATCAAGAAAAACAATCTGAAGCAGCCACAGAATCATTATCAGTATAAGCACGAACCCGATAAGGTACAGAAAAACAAGATTATTTACCGGAAGCGACCTTCTTTTATGCTGTTTCAAATCTGTATCCAACTCCTCTCAGAGTAACAATATAATCGCTGCACTCTCCGAGGCTTTTGCGAAGAAGCTTTATGTGGGTATCGAGAGTTCTGTCATCTCCGTAAAAATCATAGCCCCAGACATTTGTTATAAGTTTTTCTCTTGTAAGCGCAATATTGCGGTTCTTAACAAGATAGAAAAGGAGGTCATATTCCTTTGGGGAAAGATTGACTTTTTTACCGTCAACATATACAAGTCTTCCCGTAAAATCGACTGTCAGCTTTCCTATTGTAAAGGTTTCGTGGTCGGGAAGGTCCTCTTCCTTTCCGGCGTACCTTTTTATTATTGCATTAACCCTCATCATCAGTTCGCGCGGCGAAAACGGCTTAACCACATAATCGTCGACCCCGTTTTCAAAACCATGAATCCTGTCGTACTCCTCGCCCCTTGCCGAAAGCATAATCATGGGAACCGAGCTGAACTTTCTTATTTCCGTGCATGCCGAAAAGCCGTCAAGTTCAGGCATCATCACATCCATTATAACTATATCGTAATTGCTTTCACGGCACATATCAATCGCCTGCATGCCGTTTTCCGCCTCAAAAACCGCAAAGCCTTCAAACTCGGCGTATTTTCTTATAAGCCTGCGGATTTGCGTTTCGTCGTCAACAACAAGTATGCTGTACATAAAAGCACCTCCATCTAAATTGTAAATGCAAAAAGTGAACACTGCGTGAATATTTCATGATTTTATTTTAACACAAACTGGGTGCATTTTTCAATATGTTTTATAAAAAAATGTTTTTATGCTTGCAAAATTCCGAAATGTGTGTTATTATATAAATAGAATAATTGTTAGGAGCGAATGAGAATGGTAGGTTATTACAACCCTTCCGTTATTTTAACATATGTCGGGCTGATATTTTCCGTTATCGGGATATTCCAGTCCTTCGGCGGAAATATTAAAGCGGCGCTTATCTGTCTTATGATTTCGGGTATATGCGATATGTTTGACGGCTCGATTGCAAGGAAGGTCAAGCGTGACAAGTACGCAAAAAGCTTCGGTGTTCAGATTGACTCTCTTTGTGACCTCGTGTGTTTCGGCGTTGCACCTGCCGTGCTTGCGTACTGCGCAGGTGTTAAGGAACTCGGCGTAATCGGGATATCCATACTCTGCTTTTATGTTCTCGCAGGTGTTATAAGGCTTGGTTACTATAATGTTCTTGAGGAAGTTAATAAGGATAATAACACGGCATCACACGGCTTTCGGGGTGTTCCTATTACAACCTCCGCGCTGGTTGTGCCGATGTTCAAGCTGATTGATGTTATGACGGGGCTTGTCAACAGCAATATCATGATGGCAATAGTTATGCTCATGCTCGGCTTCGGATTTATTATTAATATCCCGATAAGAAAGCCTGCAAAGCTCGGCAAAGTTGTTTTGGTGTTTATCGGACTTGTGGTGTTTTTAAGCCTTATTAAATACGGAAGTAAAATATAATGGAAAAAATTCAGAATTTTTTATACAAAACAGTTCCGGGCAGAATTATATTAAAACCGCTTGTGCAGCCGCCTATAACAAAATTGGGCGGCTTAATTTTAAGTACACGATTATCGGCGCTGTATGTAAAACGGTTTATAAAAAACCACCGTATCGATATGTCCGACTACGAAAAAAGGCCATACCGTTCGTTTAACGACTTTTTTACAAGAACCATTCTCCCCGTGAAAAGGCCGTTCGACTCTTCCCCCGCTTCACTTATAAGCCCATGCGATTCCGCCCTGATGGTTTATGACATAAACAAAGACTCGCAGTTCCGCATTAAAAGCTCCGTATACACGGCAGAGGAACTGATAGGTGAAAGCGCCGATGATTACAGCGGCGGCAAGTGCCTTGTGTTCCGTCTTGCGGTCCACAATTATCACAGATACTGTTTTATAGATTCGGGGCACATCGGGAAAACAAAAAAAATCAGAGGCGTATTTCATACCGTTATGCCGATTTCCGAAGAATATAAAGTTTTTGCGAGAAATTCAAGAGAAGTAACCGTGCTGCATACCGATAATTTCGGTGATGTGTGCCAGATTGAAGTCGGAGCACTCATGGTAGGTAAAATTTCAAACCGCATAATAAACGGTAATTTCAAACGAGGCGAGGAAAAAGGAATGTTTGAATTCGGCGGTTCAACCGTTGTTCTTCTTTTGGAAAACGGAATTGCCGAAATAAGGCCGGATATAATTGAAAATTCAAAAAAAGATATCGAAACACCTGTAAAATACGGCGAAAAAATAGGAGTATCTGCAAAATAATCTGCAGATACCCCTTAATTTTAAGCCGTCTTTTTCTTATTCAAAATAATATATGCCGCTATGCATATAAAAAGCGACAACAGCGACCCGAGCGGTGATGCAAACCCCATCGGAAACAGCGAATTTTTGTACATTGCCGACATAAAGTATGCGACGGGAATACGCACAAGCAAAATTGAAATAATGTTATGGATAAACGATATTTCCGACCTTTCAAGTGCACAGAAATATCCGCTGAAAGCAAATGTCGCACCGGCAAAAGCACAGTCCCAAACATAACTTTTCAGATACTGACCTCCGCTGACGGTAACTGCGGCGTCGTCCGTAAAAGCCGACACAAGCAACTCCGGAACAAACTGCGTAATAAGCGAAACTATAAGCCCGAACCCAACCGCAAGGCATGCGGCATATTTAAGAGTAAGCCTTGCGCGCTCCGGCTTTCCGGCACCGAAATTCTGGGCCGCAAGGGCAGATACCGACGAAAGCATGGAGGAAGGAACAAGAAAGAAAATTCCTATAAGCTTTTCAACTATTCCTACAGCGGCGGAATCTGTAAGTCCTCGTCTGTTTGCAATTACCGTTATAACAATAAAAGCAATCTGTATAAAACCGTCCTGAAGTGCAATCGGGATTCCGACGCGCATAATCTGCCCTGTAATTTTTCGCACAGGTTTAAAATCTGCTTTTGAAATACGGATACCCATATCTCTGTTTTTTATAACAATAAGCGCAATTATAACGCTTATTGTCTGCGAAAGCGTTGTGCCGAGCGCCGCCCCGGCAGGTCCCATATCAAGCGCACCGATAAAAATATAATCAAGAACAATATTTGCAGCGCACGAAACGGCAATAAAATACATGGGGCTTTTCGAATCGCCAAGCCCTCTGAAAATCGAGCTTAATATATTATATGCCGTTATAAAAGGCACACCGATAAAGCAAATTGTGAGATATTCACGGGCACCCGAAGCCGCCTCAATCGGGGTTGACATTACCGAAACTATCGAGTTTACAAACAAAAGCAGCAAAACCGTAGCTGCCGCCGAAACAACCGCAAAAAGCGTAACGGTATTGCCGATGGAAACAGAAACTCCGTCTTTATTTTCAGCCCCAACATAACGGCTTATCACAACCGTTGACCCCATCGCCAGCCCCACTATCATGACGGTGAGCATATGCATAACCTGGCTTCCTATCGAGACTGCCGTTATATCCGCAACTTTTCCGAACTGACCGATTATAAAAAGGTCCGCCATTCCGTAAAGAGTCTGCAAAAAATATGAGAGAAAAAACGGCAGTGAAAAATAAATGATATTTTTAAATACACTGCCCGTAGTTAAATTTCTTTCCATTACCTATTCCTCCTGCGTAAGAATTTTTTCGAGCGGGCTCTCAAAAATCTTTATAAAAATCTTTACCGCCACGCCTGTAAAAAGAGCGGTAAGGATTGTTCCCTCTCTCGTTCCGACAATGCTTCCGCCAAAAAATATCAGCGATAAAGCAACCGAAAGCACAACGCAGCATATATCGAACCCGATTTTTACATTCCCGAATTTCATACCTGATTTGTCAGGAACCGCCTTCACAAACGCCTCTCCTGAGTTCATTACAACATTCGCAATGACCGACAGCGCTATTCCGAATGCAAGTATAACCGTGCCGCAAACAACAAGAGAAATCCGCACAAAGTAATTCGGAACAGATATATAATCCGCAAAAATCATTCCGATATCCGTAAAAATACCGAAAAGCAAAGAAAGCGGCAGCTGAAGCAGCTGAATCGGTCTAAAGCTTTTTTTGAGAATCACGACCTGTCCCAAAATCAGAATACAATTCCATATTACAAGCCATGTCCCCAGCGAAACAGCCTCGTATTTACAGCTCATCACATTTGCAATCGATGAAATCGGAGATACACCAAGTTCGCCATGCTTCGTAACCGCAACCCCGAGTGCAGAAAAAAACAAACTTACAATAAATAATATGTACCTTTTAACTATTTCTTTTATATTCATATATTAAGCATATCCATATAGCAATTAATTCGATTTTGATTAACCATATTTTGCGAACATTTTGCGAACATTTAATATCAATTTTCATCATTTTTCATCCAATATTTTCCTTGTGAAAAATAAAGAAAACCCGCATAAACACTGGAAAAATCAGCATTTATGCGGAATTTCGGATAAAGCAAGCAACGGGAATCGAACCCGCAACTGCAGCTTGGGAAGCTATCGTTTTACCATTAAACTATGCCTGCGTACAATAAATATTATACACCAAAATTCATGGTATGTCAAGTGAATAGATAAAATTACCGGGAAAAATCCCGGTAATTTTATTAATAGTATGTAAGAAGTTCCTCATAAACCGCAAGAATGTCTGAAAAATCGGTAATTTGCTTATCGGTAAGCTTGATTTCAAGCGAATCCTTTTTGCCGATGGCACGCATTGTAACGCTGCCGGACGAAAGCATTTTTTTAAGACTTTCGGTAAGCTTATAATCCGGTGTAAGCTGATTCTTTTTCTCGCTAAGCTCGCCGATTGCCGCAGCAAAGCCGTAATGCTTGCCGCTCTGAAAAGTATCGCTGACCGGGAACTCCAGCTTTTCTCCGCCGCCGGAAAGTTCGATTTTTTCCGGGAAATACCACATTGCATCGGAATCTATCGAGAAAATCAGATTAAGCACCGACGCCTTATAGTCCTCATACTGCACCGCCTCGAAGGAAAGCGTTCCTTCAAAGCCGTTTGCGGTTTTGAAACCGGGCTCTTTGGAATAAGCCTTTGAGAAAAAGCCTATATCATCGGAATATCCGCGGAATTCGATATTGGAATGTCCCCCGGCGATAAACGAGAATATAAACTCACGCACCTGCTTGCAAATAGTATCATTTGAAAGATTCTTTTTGCTCTTTCTTACCGTAACCGTGACTTCTTTTTCGGTCTTATTCCCGGCTTCATCCTCGGCAATAACCGTAATCGGATAATCACCGAGTTCCGAAACATCAACCGTACCCTTTGTTTTTATAGTAACGCTGCCGTCCTTGTCTTCCGCAGTGCAAAACTTTTTAATGTTAAATCTTTCATTCTGTCCCTGATAAATTCTGTCAGCCACATCAAGCTCCGGAGGAGTTTTATCACTGCTGCACGAACACAGCGCCAATGCGGCAAAAATCACAGGTACAATAAGTTTCTTCATATATACAGCCCCTTTTCTGTTTTAATTATAACAAATATCAGGCAGATTGTCAACTTTTTTTCATAATATGTATGTCATCCGGAAGGAAATTAACGGAAACCGTTTTCCCCTCCGGAAAGGAGAGCGTGTTATGCACAAGCATTTTGAAATCCCCTCCGTCAAGCTCCATTTCGTAATGAACGCCCTTGAAAATAACCGATGTTACAACCGCATCCCGTGCACCGCAGCCCTTTTCCGCAATTTTAACATCCTCCGGGCGTATAACAACATCTATGTTTTCTGAAGGCTCAAATCCTTTATCAACGCACTCGAAGGTTTTGCCTAAAAAGCTCACCTCAAAGTCCTTGTTCATAACGCCGTCATAGATATTACTCTCGCCTATAAAACGGGCAACGAAGCGGTTTTCCGGTTCATTATAGATATCAATCGGGGTGCCGTACTGCTGGATTTTTCCGTGGCTCATAACCACAATGGAATCCGACATTGTGAGCGCCTCCTCCTGGTCGTGCGTAACATAAACAAAGGTAATCCCGAGTGATTTCTGAAGTTTTTTAAGTTCCAGCTGCATTTCCTGGCGGAGTTTGAGGTCAAGCGCACCGAGAGGTTCGTCAAAAAGGAGCACTTCAGGCTCGTTTACAATCGCTCTCGCAATTGCGACACGCTGCTGCTGACCGCCGCTTAAGGAATCCGGCATTCTCTTTTCAAAGCCGGCAAGATTCACCATAGAAAGCGCAGACTTAACCTTTTCGGCAATAATTTTTTTATCTATCTTCTTGATTTTAAGACCGAATGCAACATTCTCAAAAATATTCATATGTGTAAAAAGCGAATACTTCTGAAAAACGGTATTGAGCGGTCTTTTATTCGGCGGAACATCATTTATACGCTTTCCGTCAAACAAAATATCTCCGTCATCGGGGACTTCAAAACCGCCGATAAGGCGGAGAGTTGTGGTCTTGCCGCAGCCCGACGGACCAAGCAGCGTAACAAACTCCCCTTTGTTAATTTTGAGATTGAAATTTTCGAGAATGACGGTTCCGTCATAAGATTTTGTAATATTTTTCAGTTCTATAGCACCGTAATCTGCCATATTGACCTCCTATGCGAACAGTTTTGTCCACTCCTTATTGTAAAGTTCAAGAGTTTTGTCGTCAAAAGTTTCGAAAATTTCACAGTTTTCAAGCTCGGCAACCGTCGGATATTCCACACCGGTTTCCTCCGCAACAAGTGCAGCGGCTTCGTCCTGAGCAACATAATATCCGATTTCGTCGGCATTAAGCTTTGCGTTTTTGGTTTCACACATAAAGTTTATAAATTCCTCTGCAAGTTCCTTGTTCTTGCTCGATTTCGGAACCGCCATAGCGTCAAACCACTTGTTGCTGCCATCTTTCGGAACGGCGTAAGCAAGATTTTTGTTCTCTCTCATCGCCGTAATTGCGTCACCGGAGTAAATCAGCGCAGCGTCCGCCTCGCCTCTTATCATCTTATCGTCAATGTCGTCAAAACCGTAGCCGTAAAAATTGTCCTGCTTCATCTGTTTAGAAAGTTTTTCCCTTGCGGCAACAACCTCAGACTCGTCTTTTGAATTAATTGAGCAGCCGTTCGACGCAAGCGCTGCGGCAAAAGCGTCCCTTATCGACTTCATCATGATAACCTTATACTTTGTGCCGAAAAGAACATCCCATGTGATTTCATCTTCGGTCACCTTGGTTTTATCATAAATTATGCCGAGAGTTCCCCACATATAAGGCACCGTATATTTTCCTTCGGGGTCATAATCCTGACCCTTGCACTGCTCGGCAATATACTTTGCGTTCGGAATATTATCAAAATTCAGTTCTGCCAGCTCGCCCTCACCGATAAGCTTTTTGAGAACATATTCCGACGGAAAAATAACATCATAATCACCGCCGCCGTTTTTGAGTTTTGTATACATATCTTCGTTCGTGGAAAATGTTTCATACACAACATCGACATCGGGGTGCGCTTTTCGGAACTCCTCAACCACACTTTCGTCAATGTACTGTTCCCAGTTGTAAATCGTGAAAACAGGCTTGCTTTCGCAGGCTGTGAGGGTTGATACGGCAATCATCGCCGCAATGATAAACAATAAAATTTTCTTCATAATTTTCAGCTCCTGACTGTTTCCATGCCGCCGGGGCAGGTTATTTCTTTAATTCCTTTTTCTTCATCTATATTTACAAACACCGTGCCGAGGGGCGTCGGTATATGAGCCTTAAGCTTTTTGAGAAATCTCGTATGCGGTTCAAACAGAACACGCCTGAAACCGGGGTCAAGCGGCTTCACGCCGGCAATCTCAGTTATCAGATAAACCGCAGGGGACGCTCCCCAACCGTGACATATGCTTCGTGTAAGATTAACCCCATCCGGGGCGCCGAAACTTTCAAAACAGGTATCGTATCCGTTATCGAATATAGTACCGTAAAACCGTTTCATACAATCAAGCGCAGCGGCGTGGTCGCCCATTTTCATCATCGCACCGAATGTGAAATAAAGATAAAACGGAGAACCTATTCCGACAAGCACGCTTTCATCATCGGGTTTCCTGAATTTATTCAGCGGAGTTCCACTTTTTATCACATAGTCCGGATTTTTAATTGCCGACACAATATCATACGCAGCTTTAATATGGTTTTCATCGGCAGCGCCGCAGAAAACCGCTGCCGCATTTGTCTGCTCGCTTACACGGACATACTTTTTGAATTTTTCAAAAGACACCGTTTCAAGTGCATTGGCATTAAAAAATTCACGATAAATCTCATATCCGTATTCGTCACGGACGGTATCAACAAAACCGCCGAGTTTTTCGTCAAAGCAATACTTGTTTATCGCCGATTTAAGGTTTTCCGCACGAAGCGCATATTCCGCCGCAAGCGCTCCGCCGACGGCTTTTTCAAGCTTTTCCGCACACAAAAGCGCATGGTACAGATAGCAGCTGCATACGGTTACTTCACCGCACGGAAGCAGGTCGTTTGACGCCCACTCTATCAGATGCCACGCACCGTTTTGCGAATAAAGACCTCTGCCACTCATCATATTTTTGCAGTTTTCAAGCAGCTTTTCAACATACGGCATAAGTTCCTCAAGCCTGTCATCCCTGCCGCTGTACATATAATAATCATACACCGATGCAACATACCAAAGCGACCATTCCGGCAGACCGCCGTCGCAGTATGTCCCAAGCGCCGGAATTGTAAGGAACTCTCTGTTTAAAAACCGTTTGTCGTCTTTTTTGTAACACTTTACATATTCGTCCGTAATGCTCTGCCCGATAAGTTCAAGACATCTGAAATCATATTCATAGTGCCCGAAATTTGAAAGATTAACCTCCTGGGTGACCTTCGCATCGCCGAACCAATATACCTGTTCGTATCCCGGGCAATCAATATAAGTGTCCGCCATGCAAAGCTTTGCGGTGCGAACCGACATATCGTAAATTTCGTTAACAGCTTCATCATCACAGCGAAAATATCCGCCGTCCGAGGCGCTGCGCGCCTCTTGTACGCCGATGAATTTAATCGACACGCCGCCCAGCACTGTGACGGAAAGAAATCTGAATCCCCTTGCATAAAAAGAGGTGTAGTTTTCAATCTTTCCGCCGCATGTATATGAAAAACTTGCCCTGCCGTGAAGGTCGGCACCGTTCTTTCCAACAAGTTCAAACGGCTCAAAAATAAGCTTTGCACCCTTTTCTCCTTTTAAAGAAAGCGTAACAAATCCGAAAACTTCGGTCCCGAAATCAAGAACAAAATTTACGCCGCCCGAAACAGATGTGCGTGTTTCATTTTGAAACAGCATATTCTGCGCACCGCACACCACTGCGCCCGATGAACCTTTCACCGTCAAATTCAGCTCCGGCAATGAATAGCCGCCGTCAATATTGTTAAATTCTGTAAGACGGGCGCAAAATCTTGCGCTTATCGGTCTTATTTCTGCAGAACCCGGAGCTTCTGCGATTTTCATAAACTCCGAAAAGCTGACGGCACGTTTTATCTCGGAAATTTTTCTTTCCGTATCCGTACCCTCGAAAGGAGAATAAGGATAAGTCCATGCGAAGCATTTTTTGCTTGTTTCAAAAGACTGTACTGCGCAATCGGAAATTTTAAGTCCGGCTCCGTATATAAACATTTCGGGCGCATACCCGGAATTTACAGCCAGTATAAAGTTCTCGCCTTTATTAAAGCTGACCGTATCGGAAACCATACTCCCGTTAACAAAGAAGCTTGCTTCCATGCATTTCATCTTTGCCGTGAAATCATGTTCTGCCGTAACCGAAATCCCGTAAACCTCCATGCACATCTTGCTGACGGGGTTTTCTTTCCGCTCATTGTTAAAAAGGCGAAATCCGAACCCATTCGGCAGCCCCGCACCCAACACCGAAACTGTTTCTTTTACATAAACCGTATTTCCGGAAGGTTTTCCTCCGAAATTCTCGGTCGCAACGGCTTCAAAAAGAACTTTTGCGTAATCTGCTCCGGAATAGTCAAACTCCGGGCTTGTAATGTCGTTGTTTTTTGATGCGTCATAATGCTCTTCAAACCGCTTTTGCGGCTCCAGCGGAGCGCACAGCTGTGCGGTTTTAGGCTCAATCGCAGCGCAACTTTCTATTTTCCATGATTCATCGGTTTCAAAGACCGTTTTTCCGCCGCAAACAACCTCTGCTGCGGCTTCTCCGCCGAGAGAAAGTATACATATTATGTTTTTCCCGGGAATAAGATAGTCCGTAATTTCGGTTTCATCATAGTACCTGTGAAAATCAAATGCTTTCACAAGACCGCAGAAAATTCGTTTGCCGTTTATAAATACGGCATATTCCGCCGCTGCCGATGTCCTGATAACCGCATTACCGCCATCAAATTCAAAATCTCCGCGCAGTGCAAACCACTCGCCGAATGTCTTTTTATCAGTACCTATCCACTTCATCCGGTTACTCCTCACCGCTCGCCTTGAGCTTTCTTACATTGATGATAACAAGCACGATCAGCACCGCAAGAAACATAATGGCAGAAAGTGCATTGTAAACCGGCTTTACACCGGTTCTGGTACTTCCGTAAATAAGTATGGAAAGATTTTTAACACCGCCGCCGGTATTAAAGTAGCTTATCATAAAATCATCTATCGAAAGCGTCATGGAAATCACAAATCCCGAAATTATTCCCGGAACAATTTCGGGCAAAACAACTTTTCTGTAAGCGTTAAAACGGCTTGAACCCAAATCCAGCGCCGCCTCAAATGTGTTTGAATTAAGACCGTAAAGCTTCGGCAGCACCGAAAGTATCACATACGGCACGCAAAACGAAATATGCGAAAGCATCATGGTTCCGAACCCAAGCCCCATACCTATGCTTCCGAAGAGAATCATAAGCGAAACACCGGTAACAATATCAGGGTTCAGCATCGGAAGATACGCCGCACCGAGCATGAATTTTTTTGAGAACGCCCCCGAACCGTGCAGTGCGATAGCCGAAACCGTACCGATAACCGTAGATATAAATGATGCAAGAACCGCCACTTCAACCGTGGTAATAAGTGCATTCACAATATTTCTGTCACGCACAAGCTCCTTGTACCAATTTAGCGAAAAACCCGTCCAGTGACCGGTTGTCTTAGAACTGTTGAAAGAATAAATTATAAGTACAATTATAGGCGCATACAAAAAGGCAAGAATAAGAAACAGCCAAAGCCGCGAAATCAATTTTTTCACAGGTTCATAACACCGCCTTCCTCATCGTCCGACGCACGGTTAACAAACCCCATGCACAGAAGAATTACAGCCATAACAACAACCGAAAGAGCCGACCCAAGGTGCCAGTTACCGGAGGTTCCGCTGAACAGGCTCTCGATAACATCACCTATAAGGCTGCACATTCCGCCGCCGAGATACTGCGATATAACAAATGTTGTAACACCGGGCACAAAAACCATAGTTATTCCCGAAATAATTCCGGGAACGCTCATGGGAAGTATTATTCTTCTGAAGGTTGTAAACCATCCTGCGCCGAGATCCGCCGAAGCTTCAAGCATATTTTTCGGAATCTTTGAAAGAGTATTGAAAACAGGAAATATCATGAACGGCAAAAGGTCATATACCATACCGAAAAGCACTGCGCCTTCGGTATTTATAAGGTGAAGCCGCCCAAAACCAAGGCGTTCAAGTATCATATTAACAACGCCCGAATCCTCCAGAATTACCTGCCACGCATATGTACGGAGAAGAAAATTCATCCACATAGGCGCAATAACAAGCACCAGCCAAACGACCTTGTTTTTTAAATTTCCGTTTGAGAGGACAAGCGCAGTGGGATACCCAACCGCAAGGCAAACGAGCGTCGCAATAACCGCAAGCCTTAATGACCTCAAAAGATAGCTGAGATATACAGGGTCCGTAAGCTCACGGAAGTTTTTAAATGTAAATTTGCCGTCCTGACCGGTAAGGCTGTAGTAAACAACCAACCCCAGCGGGACAAGAACAAATATTAAAAGCCATATTATAAAAGGCACATAAACTGCCTTGCTTTTTTTCATAAGTGTACCCCCCCAATTAACAAGGTTTACCGAAAAATGCCCGGTCAATCCGGCTGTTAACGAAACAGATTATTCATGCATCGGTTTTCTGACAGCCGACCAAAATGCAGCAAAACACTTTTGCTATTCGGCTCATATTTTAAAAGTTCGGCGGAGTCGTAATCCAGATTACTCTTGCTGAAAGCTTACCGGGATTAAGTATCTTGTGCGGCTTTGAAGCCTTAAAATAAAAACTTTCTCCCTTTTTCACTCTGAACTTCTCGTCACCGAGCAGAAGAACAATATTTCCTGCAAGAACATATCCGAATTCTTCGCCCGAATGAGGATTATCTTCTGCCGTTTCACTTCCGGATTCAAGTTCAACAATAATCGGTTCCATATCATTTTTTTGTGAATCCGTCACAAGCCAATCGATACTGTAACCGTCAAAATCCTTGACGCATACATCCTGCTCACCGTAAACAATTTTCTCAGTGGCTTCGTTAAAAAAGTCCCTGAAATTAGTTCCGAGACTCAAAAGAATGTCTTCCAAAGTCGAAAGCGACGGTGAAGTCTGATCCGATTCCAGCTGTGATATAAATCCTTTTGACAGTTCGCATCTGTCCGCAAGCTCCGCCTGTGTCAGATTGTTCCTCAGCCGAAGATTCCTCAGCTTTTCCCCAATCTTAATCACTGCGAAACACCTCTTCTCTTTAACAGAAAATTTAATTTTGCCAAACCTGATTTTTAAAATTAACCGCAAATTCTTAATAAGCAAGTAAATCCGCTTAAACACTAATTAAGACACGGCATAAACGGTTTGAAAGTTCAAGTTAACTTTACCCAAAGGTTTTATAATACTAAACACTATTTATTAAAACACAAATCAGACAAAAAGTCAATAGTTTTTATAATATTTCCAAAAAATATACCGCTTGCACAAAAATACAAGCGGTATATAAATTATATTATTATACTTTGCCGAAAGCATGAAAACGAATATCAAAGATTAATAATCTCGTCAGATATTTCGGTAATTGTTTTATTATCGGTATTAATTTTAACAGTATCGAGAATTTCATACATCGGAGCCCGTGCAAGGCTACGGTTAATAACATCCGCTGTGCGGACGCCATTTGCTACATCAAACTCTATCCTTTTTCGCAGCGTTATTTCGCTTGCCATCAGAGAAATCATTTTAACTCTGCAATTATCAATATTCAAACTATCTATAATACAGTTAATTATACTTTGTTCATGCATTACCCAGCAGAAAATTATATTTTCATAAACAGAACACTCAAGAAAACTATTAAGCAAATAGATGATATTCCGAATAACCATTTTCTTGGATTCTTCTGTGATACGAAAAGGATTTGCATCCCAGCACCAGTCACCGTCAAGAAATACGCTGTTAACCAGAACTTCTTTTAACCTACAGCCAACGGCAGTTTTCCCGACGCCCATTGTACCGCCAATCAAATAAAGCGTTTTCATAATAACACAGCACTTCCGATATTAAAGATAAAGAATCAAAATTGACCGTATAGAAAAAAGGCATAAAAAAAGGAACCGATCCGGCAGCTACTTACTTTCCCGGGCCGTCACCAGCCAAGTATCATCAGCGTTACAGAG
>CAKSKB010000012.1 GCA_934464705.1 uncultured Clostridia bacterium | reverse complement strand
GGTAGTTAAGCTCTGTAACGCTGATGATACTTGGCTGGTGACGGCCCGGGAAAGTAAGTAGCTGCCGGATCGGTTCCGAAATATATTCCTCGTTAGCTCAGTCGGTAGAGCATCTGACTGTTAATCAGAGGGTCGTTGGTTCAAGTCCAACACGAGGAGCTTCTATGGCCCGTTGGTCAAGCGGTTAAGACACCGCCCTTTCACGGCGATAACGGGGGTTCGATTCCCCCACGGGTCACTTTACCCGACTTTTAACTAAGTCGGGTAAACTTTTAGTTTTTACGGGCCTTTAGCTCAGTTGGTTAGAGCAACCGGCTCATAACCGGTCGGTCCGGGGTTCGAGTCCCTGAAGGCCCATATATTATATAAGCACTTCTACGGAAGTGCTTTTTTCATGCAATTTAATATTTTTAATTTGCCAATCAAGATATTTTTATACGGAATATTCTTTTTAAATGCGAAATTATCTTCCAAGAGTGTTATCCATATGCGGTGTTGCTGTCTGTTTTGCGGTTTGCTTTGCAGTATTATTTTTCATTTAATATAAAATGTGATTACCTTGCATGAATTTTGCATTTACGCAAATGAAGTTTTTTGTGATATAATTGGTAAATCTAATCTTTTGTGCCCGGATTACCGGAATATTAAGACTCATACAAAAAGCTTTTCCGAAGGAATACTTTTTTTCGTTCAAATAAGTCATTTTAATTTGCCAATCAAGCTATCTTTATACGGAATATTTTTATTAAATGCGAAATTATCTTCCAAGAGTGTTATCCATATGCGGTGTTGCTGTCTGTTTTGCGGTTTGCTTTGCAGTATTATTTTGCAGTTAATATGAAATGGGGTTGCTTTGCATTTGCACAAATAAAACCTATTGTGTTATAAATAAGTAAATGGTTTGGCGTCCGCATTATAAAAATATTGAGGAGATTTTATTCTATGTTTATGGTGCAGCTTGTTTGTGTAATAGCATGGACGGAGTCTGTACACGGTATGAATATATTATTTACTTTACTATCGGTCTTTGTTAGGAAACACATCGCAGATATATCCGTAACCCGTTTTGAATTCTTTTTTTATTGCTTCAGGCGGGTTATTATGATAATAGGTTCTCTGAATCACGCAATCCGGACAGTCTGAATAATAGTATAAATATTTATTGTCTTCATCATTAGTAGAGTAGTGTGTATCCGCATATAAATACTACCTGATATATATCTGAAAATTCAAGATTCTTATTAATCATAAATCCTCCGTTTGTTAAAAATTATTATATGTTAGAATAATCTCATCAAAGTATCGGGCGGGCCTGTTGAAGCGGTCGCAAAGAGTTGAGGCTTTCTTAAAACGGTTTGATTAGGCATTAAGAGTTAGGGCTTCGCTTGCCTATGCCGTAGTCGTTGATTTTAAGAAGCTGAAAGCCGACATGCAATCGGGAAACCCGAGCCGCATATCGGCTTTTTTGTTTTCTGTTAATAAAGCATTTTCTACGGTTTTAGTTAAAATATCGGTTTGCCAGTTCGGTAAATACCTTCCATGCCGGTTCTTTGTAAAATCTGTGGCCTTCCTCGCCCACAATCAGGCGGCAGTTATCGGGCGCACCCTCTTTTTCATATATTTTACGAACCTCGGAGAATGTTTCGTTCACGCCCTCAAGCGCAAAACCGACATCGTACCTGCCCGAAAGCATGCTGTTCCAATATAAGTGCCGCATAGCCGAATTCGATGATTTGCTGTGCAAAGTTGCGGTCGCCCGAAAATGCCGATTTCTCATCTCCCGGATACCTGACTTCTCCCATGGAAATGTGCGCACCGGAGGAGTGACCCTGAAGGCAAATTATAACCGGGCAAGGCTTTTTTGCATTATTCGGAATCCAGAGGCGGCACGGAACATCACAGGCCTCCTCGGTTGTAAACAAAAAGCTTATATCACGGTGCGTTCCTCATTTTTTGTCGGATAAAATACGAAGATTCGGCTCTGTCTTTTCGGGAGTGCTGCCCAGAAGCGCGGTAAGTTTCAGTCTGACCTGCCGTTTCCATTCGTTATAGTCTTTCGTTTCGCCAAAGCCTAAAATTGGCTTGTTTCTTTCAAAATAAAGTTCATGACAAGTATCGGTCGAATAGTTTTTATCCATTACAGTGTTACACCGTCCTTAAAAATAGAAATTTCTTCAAAACCGTTCAGTTCATTTTTTGTTTTTTCACCGCCGGCAACGCTCAGGCAAAAGTCAAACAGCTTTTTATCAAGGTTTTCGCCCGATAAAACAGGGCTTGCGTCAAAATCTATCCAGTTTTTCTTTTTGGCGGCAAGCGCAGCGTTGGTCGAAATTTTAACCGTCGGCACTGCGCTGCCTGCCGGCGTACCTCTGCCTGTGGTAAACAGAATCATATGCACTCCCGACGCCATGAGATTAGTAATGGCGACAAGGTCATTCCCCGGACCGCTTAAAAGATTCAGACCGTTTTTCGCAATTTTTTCTCCGCAGCCGAGGACATCTGTAACCGGTGAAGTTCCGCCTTTCTGCACGCAGCCGAGAGATTTTTCCTCAAGTGTTGAAATTCCGCCCGCTTTATTTCCGGGAGAAGGATTTTCATAGATAACCTGATTATGCCTTATAAAATACTCTTTGAAATTATCGATAAGGTCAACCGTTTTATCAAAAATTTCCTTTGAAACGCAGCGTTTCATCAGAATCCGTTCTGCGCCGAACATTTCTGGAACTTCCGTAAGAACGCAGCTGCCGCCGTATGAAATAAGCATATCGGAAACCCTTCCTGCAAGAGGGTTTGCCGTTATTCCGCTTAAGCCGTCGCTTCCGCCGCATTTAAGACCGATTTTAAGCTCGGAAACCGGTATCTTTGTGCGTGAAAATCCGCCGGAATAGCTTTTCAGTTCGTTTACAATGCGTATGCCGTCCGAGATTTCATCTTCGCTGTCCTGGCAGTTCAGAAACTTTACACGGTCGGGGTCATATTCCCCGAGAACTTTTTTGAATTCACCGATATTATTGTTTTCGCACCCAAGCCCCAGCACCAGAACTCCGCCGGCGTTCGGGTGATTGACCATACCTTTGAGTATCAGCTGCGTAAACTTTTGGTCATCGCCGAGCTGCGAGCACCCGAACGGATGAGAAAAATACTTTGCGCCCGTTTTTTCCGCAATAATCTGTGCCGCCTTGTTTACGCAGCCCACGGTGTTTACAATCCACACATCGTTTCTTATTCCGACGCTTCCGTTTTTTCGTCTGTAGCCGTCAAAATACAGCATTTCGCTCTGCGGTTTAATCTCATCAAAATCCGGAGCATATGAATATTCTTCAATATTATTCAGGTTTGTTTTGAGATTATGGGTATGCACCGTTTCGCCGGGGGCTATATTTTCCGTTGCGTGACCTATCGGGAACCCGTATTTGATTATATTTTCGCCCTTTTTAATGCTTCGCACCGCACGCTTTTGCCCGTTTTCCAAATCGACTTCTACATTATCGGCAGGATTAATCAGCATATTTTTTCACCCCGTCATAAAGGTAAGACAAGTCCTCGCCCCAAAGGTTTTCCGCGGCAAGAATTTCCTTCACGGACGCGGCCTTCATGAACCGCATTACATCTTCATCATCATTGGGCATATCCGTTTTATAAAACTTTATGAGGTTTGAAAAAGCTTCGATAAGATTTTCGGGCATTTTGCCGTACCTTTTGATATATTCCGTGACTGACGGCAGAACCCTCACCCGAAACTTGCTTACGGAATTGAGCGCAATAGACGAAAGATAGTGCTTTATGTAAGGATTTGCAAAGCGTTCAAGCACGCAGTCGGCATATTCGGTCAGCTCGTCTTTCGGAAGGTCCAGCGTGGGAATAATTTCATCGTATACGCACCGCTTTATAAAGGCGAGCATATCGGGGTTATCAATGCACGATTTTACCGTGTCAAATCCGCGAAGCAGCGCATAAGGAACCATAGATGTATGCGCACCGTTGAGGATTCTCACTTTTCTTGTGCGGTACTTGCTGAGATTGTCCGTCAGGATAACATTAAGTCCGATTTTTTCAAAGGGCAGTTCGGCGAACAAGTTTTTGTCGCCTTCAATTACCCAGAGGTGGAAATACTCCGATGTGTTTACAAGCTTATCTTCATACCCGAGGTCAATGTTTTCGCCTTTCGGATATCCTGTGTTTATTCTGTCAACGAGGGTATTGCAGAAGCGGTTTTCCGTCTGTACCCATTTTTCAAAATCGGCGCCGAGATTCCAGTCTTTTGCGTATTTTAAAATAATTTCTTTAAGCTTTGCCCCGTTATTCTCAATCAGTTCGCACGGGAGAACAATAAAACCTCCGAGCCCTTCCTTAAACCGCTCATAAAGCAGCCGTGTAAGCTTTGCCGGGAACGATTTTGGCGGAGCGTCATCAAATTTATCCTCCGCAGCATAGGTTATGCCGGCTTCGGTGGTGTTTGAAATTATAACGCGGAAATCGGGATTCTTCGCAAGATTAAGATATTCTTCATAATTATCATAAGGCTTTACGCACCTTGAAATCGAATTTACAAGGGTTTTTTCAACGCCTTCAACACCCCTTATTATGTGGGTATACACGCAGTTTTGCGCCGAGAGCGCATCGCACATTCCGTTTTTTATCGGCTGTACGACTACGATGCTTCCGCAATACATTCCGCTGTCGTTGAGTTTCTGAATCATCCAGTCGGCAAAGCCTCTTAAAAAGCCTCCTTCACCGAACTGTATTATTTTTTCGGGTCTTTCGGGTTTATCGAATGTCATATTTTAAAACCCTCCAAATACTTTTTGGTATTGGAAATCATTTCGTCAAATAATTCTCTTGCCTGCTTTATACCGATGTTTACGAGAGGGTCGGCGATAAAGGCAAGAAATGCCTTTTCGAGATTTCTTTCAAGCCCGGCATCTACCGTAATTTCCTGTTCTCCGACGATTCTTGAAATAAGAGCATATATTTCATCGGGGATATTGCCCGACATAACCGGCTGCAGCGAATCAGCCCTGAACGCCGCATTCGTTTCAACCACAACACCGAGCGGAAGGTTCGGAATCTGCCCGACATTCGGAATATTAACATTTGTAACCAAATCACAAAGACCCAGAAGCGCTCTTATCTGCTCAACGCCTTCTTCTCCGTTGTCGCTTAATTCAAATTCGATTTCTCCGCTTACAAGCTTTGCGGACTTTTCAAGCCTTTCCTTCAAATTCTTTTTGCGCCACGAAACGGGGGTAAGGCTGAAATGCATTTCCTTTACTCTTTCCGGGCTGTCAAGATACCATTCCTTGTCGCAGAACTCCGCAAGATGACGGTCGCCTGCGGCAGCGATTATTCCGTATCTCAAAAACAGATCCATTTTTACTTTTTCTTCGCTCTCGAAAACACTGTTCATCCAGTTGTTATCGCTTTTTTTGCCGTAACCGGTTTCGGCGTATTTTTCGCAGAATTTCTTATATAAGGGATAAATATCAATATTTTTGTACTGCGCCGCCGTAAGCCATGTGAAGTGGTTTATTCCGACAACATTGACTTTAATATCTTCTCTTTTAACATCTTTGATGCCTGCCGTTTCGTCAAGAACATTCGCCAGAAGCTTTTGTGTGCCGAAAACTTCATGGCAGCACCCGAAGGCTTTTATTTCGGGAAATACCTTGTACAATGTTCTTATGCAAACCGTCATGGGGTTTGTGTAGTTGATAACCCATGCGTTCGGGCAGTTAGCCTTGATTTCAAGCGCAATTTCCTCAAACATCGGAATTGTGCGCATTGCACGGATAACCCCTCCGGGACCGCTTGTGTCGCCGACGGACTGATATATTCCGAATTTTTCCGGTGCGTGAACATCGCTTTCCATTTCATCGAAGGTTCCCGGGAGAATGGATATAATTACAAAGTCCGCACCGCTGAGAGCGTCGCTTATTTTTTCGTATGCCTTATAGCTCCACGGAGATTTGCAGTCCTTTTCGGCCTTGATTTTGTTGCCGATGGTTTCGTTTGCCTTTGCGGCGTCAAAATCGATGTCATAGAGCGCAACCTCACCGCAGATGTCCTCTGCCAGAGCAAGATTTGCCATAAGTCCCCATGCCCAGCCTCTCGAGCCGCCGCCTATGTATGCAATTTTAAGATCCTTTATCATAATGAATCCTCCTAAATTAATACTATTGCGACCATTATACAACATATTTTTTATAATTTCAATAAATATTATGCTTGATTTTGCTGAAAACAATAAAATATTGCTTGAAATTTTTTCTGAAAAATGTTATAATTCAATTCGGGAGGCGATAGCGATGATTGAGTTTTCAAACGAGTGTATAAACGAATATGCAATAAGGCGCGATTTTCGTAAAAATCCGGTATCTATGGCAAACCGTCATTATCATGAGCATTACGAAATCTATTATCTCGCAGAGGGCAAGGTGCGATATTTTATCGAGAATATGACATTCGACCTTAGCGCCGGAGATATGATTCTGATTGCGCCCAATGTAATTCATAAGACCGCAAGCAGGGAAAACAAGGCTATGCAACGCATTCTGCTTTCGTTCAGATGCGAATTTCTCAATAGGGAAAAGGATGACCCGATATTCAAATGCTTTGAAAGGTTTTATATTCCGGGTGCCGCAAAGCTTGCGCCGCTGCTCTCTGTAATAGAAAAGGAAGACAGGGAAAAAGACGGGTTCAGTACGGATATGATTCGCTGCTGTATCGAAACGCTTCTCATACGCATTGCAAGAACCGACAGGCGTGCGGTTCCGAATGCGGAGGATTCACAGGTGTTTCACAAAATCGCAAAATACATTACCGATAACTATTCGTCGGAAATCACTCTCGGGCTGCTTTCAAAAAAATTTGCGGTCAGCAAAAGCCACCTGTCACGGCAGTTCAAAGCCGCAACGGGGTTTAACATAAGCGAATATATTTCCATAGTGAGAATAAAAAATGCGCAGCGGCTGCTTGTGACCACGAATTATCATATAACCCAAATCGCCGCCATGTGCGGCTTTAACAACAGCAGCTATTTTGCCGCGGTTTTCAAACGGATTTTGGGAATATCTCCTCTTAAACTGCGGAAAAATGCTCTTGAAAATATCGAAGCATAAAATCTTAATCTTGCAAATCTTTCGGTTTTGTTATATAATATAGGTATACTTTCAAGTCAACGGAGCTGTTTTTAATGAAGAAAACATTTGTTACGGTTATGCCGAATCATATCGGCGCATTCCTTAAGGCGAGCCGCTGTTTTGCGGAAATCGGCGTTAATATTACCAGGGTAAGCTACAACAAAGCTGTGGATTCGCATATGCTTTTTATAGATGCGGAGGGCACGGAGGGAAATCTTGAAAAAGCTGCGGAAGGTCTGCGGAAAATCGGATATCTGCAAACGAGCGACGGCGGAAAAAGCGTTATTCTTATGGAGTTTAAACTCAGAGATGTTCCGGGCAGCGTTACGGCGGTACTTGAACTTATCAGCGAGTTTAATTTTAACATTTCTTATATAAGTTCTCAGGAAAACGGGTCGGATTTTCAGTACTTCAAAATGGGGATTGTTGCGGGGGAGTCCGATAAAATCAGGGAATTTCTCGCCGCTGCGGGCAAGATATGCGATGTGAGAATCATTGATTATAATCATGCCGACAAGATTTATGACAACAGCCTGTTTTACATTCATTTTGTGGACGAACTTGCATCGCTTATGCATATTTCGGAGGATTCGAGGGAGGCGCTTTTGGTAAACACCAACCTTGCAATGCAGCAGCTGGACGAATCGGGGGTTTCGCCTTACCGCACATTTGACAGTATAAGCCGATTCTGCGAGCTGCTTTCAAAGTCGAGGGGCAGCGAGTTTGTTCCGAGAATTTCAACCCACCCCGTAACGGACAGGACCGATATAGTCCTGATTGAGCCGCCCTGCGGCAGCAACACCGCAATTATCCGAAGCGGCAGCGATTTTTTGTTTATTGACAGCGGCTATGCATACTGCAAAGATGAAATGCACAGGATATTCCGTGATGTTATACCCGATTTTGATAAAAGCGAAAAGCGGATTCTTGTTACCCATGCGGATGTTGACCACTGCGGACTTCTCAGCGATTTTGACACGATTTATGCAAGCGGCGGCACGGCGGAATGTCTGCGGCTTGAAAGCGAAAACGGCAACGGCTACCGTGAGCAAAATCCGCTTCACAGGCCGTACATACAGATTTGCAAGATTCTTACATCATATAAACCGGCAGACCCCCGCAAAATTAAGATTATCGACAGAAATCCGAGCGGCACCGGGGCGCTTGAACGCACGGGAAGCTTCGGTTTTGCCGACCTGCATTTTGAGGTGTACCGCGGGAAGGGCGGTCATCTTCCGGGGGAAACGATTCTGATAGATTATGAAAATCATGTAGTTTTCAGCGGCGATGTTTTTGTTAATCTTAAGGACATGACCTCGCAGCAGGCGCTTTATAACCGCTATGCGCCGATACTGATGACCTCGGTCGATACCGACCCCAAGCTTTGCGCCGATGAAAGGCGTTCGCTTTTCGCACGCCTCGGGGCCGGTACATGGCAGATATTCGGCGGCCACGGCGGCAAAAAATTATATACAATAGGTGAAAAATAAACGGTCGGGCAAAATATTTTCAAAAACATTGACATTTGACAGGTTTTTTGGTAAAATAAAGATATAATAGGGGGAGAGCAACGGAAAAAATTCCGAAAAATTTGTTTAAAAGGGGTTGACAAGCCGTATGTGCCGTGATAAGCTTTACATACATACATACATACATACATACATACATACATACATACATACATACATACATACATACATACATACGGCATTTGTCCGTAAAAATATGCAGAAATTTGCAGTTGTTTTTTGAGTTTACATAGTCTCCGCCGAAAATATCGGTATTGTGCGAATTTTTACGGAGGGCTTAATATGAACACTTTGCTTTACTACGAAATAAGTATTTTCTGCATTGCGGTTCTGATTGTTATTGCATTCAAGGTGCATAGGGTCGGTGCGTGGCAAACCAGGCTGAACCGTTTGTTCTTACATTCCGTATGCTGTGCGGTCGGGGCAGGTCTGTTTGATTTGCTTTGGGAGCTGGTCAGCGGAACGGCAAGTCCTGTTTCTTTGATGTATTTTATCAATATAATGTACTTTGTTTGTCTTGGTTTTTCTTCATATTTTATGTTTTTGTATTTTGAATCTGCCTCAAAAAGCAGAATTTTCAAAAGCAGGGCTTTGCTTGCCGTAACGGCCGTTCCGCTTGCGGTTTTGGTTGTGCTTGCGGTTTTGTCTGCCTTCAACGGATGCATGTTCTTTATCGACGGCAGTGCGCATTACCGCAGAGGTCCGCTGTTTTTTATGCAGATGGTTATATCCTACGGATATATTGCGGCGATTGCCGTAAGGCGGATTTATCTTGCGTTTTTCGGCTCGAAACATGAGTACCGAAGCGATTTGCTTACTATAATAATGCTCGTCGGAGTAACGGTATTCTGCGGCATTCTACAGGTCGCGGCAGAGGGTGTTTCGATTGCAGCGACAGGGATTGTGTTTTCGTTTCTTATTATGTATATCAATTCGCTCCAGATGCTTATTTCAACCGACAACCTCACCGGAATAAGAAACCGCCGTGCAATCATCAGAATAGCCGAGGAAGAAACCGCCTCCCTTAATTACGGGGAAAGGCTGTATTTTCTGTTTATCGATATTGACTCTTTTAAGCAGATAAACGATGTTTACGGTCACGGCGAGGGCGACAGAGTGCTTAAAATGGTGGCGTCGGTGCTTAAGGATATCTGCATCGAGTCGGGCGGCATTTGCGCGCGTTACGGAGGGGATGAGTTTGCGGTGATTCAAAAGCTTGGCTGCAGCGGAGATATTGCCGTCCTGCACGGGAAAATTCACAGTGAGGTTAAGAGAAAAAGCGCAGAGGAAAACCTTGCATATACCGTAAGCGTCAGCATAGGCTGTGCGGAGTATACCGACAGAAATCAAAGCGTTCAGGAGCTTATTTCGTCCGCCGATGATAATATGTACGATAAGAAAATGAAGAAAAAGATATAATTTGCGGCAAAAAACAATTTTTTTGAAAAAAGGTATTGACATAATCGAAAATTTATGGTATAATACATTTCGTTGTCGCAAGTGATGCGCTGGTGTAGCTCAATTGGTAGAGCAGCTGATTTGTAATCAGCAGGTCGCGGGTTCGAGTCCCATCACCAGCTTAATACACGGAGGGGTTCCCGAGTGGCCAAAGGGGGCAGACTGTAAATCTGTTGTCAGTGACTTCGATGGTTCGAATCCATCTCCCTCCACCAAAAATCGACATTCTTCATCGGAGGAATGTCGATTTTACTTATTACATTTTCACGCTGTTCCGCAAAAGAGCAATATCGGAAAGTGTCGGGATACAAAAACCGCAAAAATCCTTTCATTGTATATCGGTGTATCGGTTTTTCGGAAAATTAAAATACGGAGTGACTTTTATGAAAAAAAAGCTGGCAATGATTGTAATCGGGATTGCGCTGATTACCTCATTCATAACCGCAAACGCAATTGATGCGGAAAGCGGCTTTGAAATTCTTTTTAACGGTTCGGATATCGGATGTACATATGTTGTCCTGAACAATGCGAATTATGTTCCCGTAAGAGCGGTTTTTGAAAACCTCGGTGCACAGTTGTTCTACAGGAGCCGTGATAATCAGATTCTTGCACTCTCCCGTGACGGCGATATAATACGCCACAATGTCGGGACAAACACAATCACGGTCAACGGCGACCAAAGGGTGTTTGACAATCCTTCGGTTCTGGAGAACGGTTCGGCATATATTCCTGTTGATATGGTGTCGTCCGCATTTTGCACCGACGGTATTTCGTACGAAAACGGACAGATGCACATTCAGAAGCAGATTTTTAATAACGATTATAACAAAATCATTAAAGATGTGCTGGATGTAAGCGGCGGCAGCAACTTTTACCCCGAAAGATTCCACAGATACTTAAATTATCATTCCAATAACCCGTCACTCGGTATACAGGATGTTATTTTCAGAGTGAATCTCGGGCTTGATTATCCTTTTTACGAAAACACAACCACAATAGAACACCCCTATGAGCTTAGGGTGCTGGTCAATAAATATAATCTTCTGCCGTCGGGATTTAAACAGTATAATCTTGTCAATATGAAAACGGAATATACGGTGAATGACGGGAAAGAGTATCTTCTTGCCGGCGTGGCTTATGAAAAATATGTGCAGATGGCTGACGCCGCCAAAAGAGAAGGGCTTACAATGAAGGTCGTTTCGGCTTACCGTACGGAGGACTATCAGAGAAATCTGTATAATTATTATGTGAGCACCTCCGGCAAAACCCATGCGGATAATTATTCGGCAAGACCCCGCTCCTCCGAGCACCAGACAGGGCTTGCGGTGGATATAAACTCAGTTGAGGGTATATTTGAATACACTCCGGAATTCAGATGGCTGCAAAAACATGCGCATGAATACGGATTCATTTTGAGATACCAGAAGGGCAAAGAGTGGATTACCGGATATGCCTACGAGCCGTGGCATTACCGTTATGTAGGCACCGAAGCCGCAAAAATAATTCACGATGAAGGCATAACTTATGAAGAATATTATGCAAAATATGTGTCGGTAAACGAGTTTAAATAAAACTTTTGTCAAAAAAGTCCGGATATCCGGGCTTTTTGTTTTTACGGTGAGTAAACAAAAAACCACCCCAATTTTTAACTGTTTTATCAAAAAATGTTGATTTGTTTTCGTTTTTGTGTTAAAATAGTTATAAGGTCTGAGGTGATAAAAATGATTACAAAAGAGGATTATGTAGGTGATTTGTCGGAATTTAAGAACAAGCAGCTCTCTCTTGTAGATAAAAAAGTTGCTAAACAGGTATTAACAGATAGAGCAAAAATATTTGATAAAGCATTAATGGAGAGAGCAAAAAAGTATACAGAAAAGCTTGCAAACGGTGTAAATCCGCTTGATGGCACCGATATTCCGGAAGACGATATTGTTAATAATGAGAGAATTTCAAGATGCTTGTTTTATGTATCGGATATTTTGAGGCAGCTGATTGAAGACGGAAAAGTAACCGATAACATATACAGGCGAGAGAAAAGAAAAAGGAAAAGAAAAAAGTATTCACGGTAAAACCCGCCAAAGCAAAATTATTTTTTGCTTCGGCGGGTTTTTAATTAAATGAATCTGTTTATTTTCTTAAATCCAAGCTTATATGCCGGTGAGTTTTCGGAAAGCTCATATTTTTCGTTTACCTCAGGGTCCGCCGTGACGCTGCCGATTTCGGTTCCGAGTGCCTGCGCTTCCGTCAGGGTGTATTTTTTATCGCCGACCGTGAATATGCACGGCTCGGGATTTTTGGTGTCAAATATAATATTCGAGTGCGACTGCATTCCCGGATTGATTCCGTTCATCTTATAGCAGCTTGAGAAAACGGGCGTGCCGTCCGCAATCAGAATATTTCTTTCAAGCATAATGCACGGGTGCATTTCGGGAATCGAGCACCGCACCAAATCTTCCCCGGCGCGGGCAAAGATATTGTTTTTGATTACATTATAGCTGCCGTAGTGCTGATGGTAGCAGTTTGACGAGCAGCTGTACACAATATTGTTTTCAACCGTTACAAAACTGCTGCCCTCGTCCGTATATATTCCCCAGCCGCCGTAATGGCTGCAGATTACATCGTGGATAACATTATCTGACACGACCGTGCCCCTCTGGCGGCCCAAAATGTATATTCCGCCCATGTCGGAGAGGTTTCCCATACCGATATGGTGGATGTGGTTCCGTCTTATGATATTGTCGTGCGTTACGGTGTTCTGGTAGCCCCACACCCAGCCGACGGAAATGCCCGAATAGTCAAGATAGCTTATCGTATTATCCGATATTTCGTTGCAGTATGTATGGCAGGCAAGTATTCCGCAGCCGGCGGCGTATCTTCTGCCGCAGTACGAAATATCGCAGCCCCTTACGGTGTTGTGATGTGTGCGTAAGGTTTCGTCCTCCTCATATGCACCGCCGAAAATTCTTATTCCGCCTGCGCCGAGGTCGTAAAAACGGCAGTTTTCAATCCTTATTCCTTCGCAGCCCTTTTCTATCGAAATTCCGTGAATCCCGAGGTTGAGAAATCCGCAGTCCTCAAACGAGCAGTTTTCCGCAAAGCTTAAATTAATTGCTCCCGGTGCGCCCGAAACAGACTGGCAGTCGCTTCCGAAGGGTTCCTCTTCCGTGTCCGCAGCGCCATTAAGACCGCTCACGCTTGCGTAGTCGCCCTTTGAGCACATGAAATCCAGTCCCCTGAAGCGTATATTGCTTGCCTTTTCCGCCTCGCTGCCCTTTATATCGGCAAGCGATGAAAGCGTGGGGGCGTAAACCGTTATGCTGTCTGCCGTCTGTTCCTCGCTTTCCGGAAGGTAATAAATCATTCCGTTTTTGTTGTCGGCGTACCATTCGCCCGGATTTTCAAAAAGTTCCGGAATATTCTCAATATAATATTCGAGATTTGCCGCATTGTTTTCGTCATATTTGTTCGTTATAAGAAAGCGGCTTCTGTATGCCATCGTGAGCTTGCCTGTTTCGGCGTCATAGCTTTCAACGGGGGAGTGCTCATCAATCCAGTAATGATAATAGCTTACGATTGCGTCCTCAATATTTGAAAGCCCGTTCAGGTCCTCCCGTTTGGCGATAAACCACTTTGAAGGCGTGAAAAGCTCGCCCTCATTTTTCTCGGTATCTATGCAGCGGAGCGTGCCGGTTTTCGGGTATCTTGTGAGTTTTGCCCGTTTTCCGTCAACATAGAGGTCGGTAAAGCGCATCTCTCCGGACTTCATTTCCGGAACAAACGCCGAAAGGCACTTTTTGCCGTTGAATGTATCCTCCCTGAACCCCTCGATTTTCCTGCCGCCTATAACTTTGCAGCGCTTATTGCCGAACGGTTCAAACGCTATATCCGAAACCGCATTGTTGTCTGCGTATCTCGGCAAAAGCTTTTCCGTCTCGAGGCTGAGCGTTTTCGGGAGATAGTATTCATCGTCCGTAATGCAGACGGTGAGCGGCTGCGCATACCCCGACGCCCTCAGCTGATACGCCTTCAGAAGGGCGGATTCGAGAGAGTCCAGCGGACCGTTCCCGTCTTTTCCGTACTCGGGTGTGAAGCCGGAATAATAGTCCTTTCCGGATTTCTGCGAAACATAAATTGTCGATGTGTTTGAAAAATTCAACATGATTTTCTCTCCTATATCACTGTTATAATTACTGCCGCGGTTGACAGCGCAAGGCAGATTACATCAACCGCACGGCAGGATTCTCTGAATATTACTTTGGAATTTATAAACACAACTATGCAGTTGAGCGCCGCAATAAGAACCGAGTAGTGCGAAACCGGCATGGTTTTAAGTATGCCGAGCTGCATTACGCTCGAAAGATTGCTTGAGAGAGTACAGAGCGGAATCAGCAGAAAAACGGCGGATTTCCCTTTGAAATCTTTTCTTTCGGGTCTGCTTGCGGGCGAAAAAACAAGATATAAAATCAAAAATGCAAACATAAACACATTTGTGTAAAAGCACATTGTGCTGTCGGACATTTTATCCGGGTTTGCGGTATATAATTTCATCAGTATTACGGTTGCCGCATCAACCACCGCAAGGCTTATGCCTATAAGGTAGCCTGTCAGCTTGGTTTTGTTATTTTTAAGGTCCGCAAGCGGCAGGAGCATGGAAACCGTAAAAAGCGCTGCCGAAACAACGCTTTTTGCATTTATTTCCTCTTTCATAAACAGTATTCCGATCAGCCACACGAGCACAGTTTTGCTGCTTGAAAACACCGAGAACAATATAAGATTAATTCTCGATATTGCCGCAAGTGCCAGCATGATCGACAGTATCGCCGCTGCGGCATACAAAAGCGAATAAATGACCGTGACAAGGTTTACGCCTACATCAAACCCCGACATGAAATAAAATATTATGACCGAACAAGCTGCCATGAGCGTCATGAATACTGCCGATGCGCATTTTATTCCTTCGGTTTTTCTTTGCCATGCCTTTTCCGTAAGCGTAACGGCGCCGTTTAAGGCTGCGGCAGCCGCTGTGAGTATGTAGTTTAGCATATGTATTCTCCTTTCATCAGATATTATAATTCAAAAAGAAGAAAACATCAAGCTTATTTTTAACCGATATAAGACGAAATTTAACTTTCAAAATAATGATTATATCCGTAAATTCTGTATTCTTTCGGTGTGATATTAAGACATTTTTTAAATTCGCGGTTATAGCTTCTGAGCGTCCCGAAGCCGCAGGAATATGCAATTTCCGTTATGCTTTTGTCTGTATTTTTGAGCAGTTCGAAGGAGTTTATAACCCGGTGGCGGTTCAGAAATGCCGTGAATGGAATTCCGATGGTCTGCGAAAAAACATGGCTCAGATACACATAACTGCACCCGATTTCCGCCGCTGCGGTCTTGAGATTTATGTTTTCGCTGAAATTCTTGGCAATATAATCAAGAGCCTTTCGGTATATTTCCGAATGAACCGGAGAAATTTTGCTTTCCGCAACACTTTCAAAAAAATCATTTAATATAGGGTATGTAATCGCTTTTATATAAATATCCGTATGATTTTCGTCGGTATATTTTGCCCTGATATAATCAACCGAAGATTCCGACAGGCGGAATGCCGTGGAACAAAAGCCGCTGCGGTCTTTAATTTCGCTGAACATTGCGGCGCTGAACTCGATTATTATCGTTTCGGTTTTTCCCTCAGACTTATAACTGTGCATCTCGTAAGGCATTATAATTGCGCACATTCCGCATGTCAGCGTAAACTCATCGTTTTCGCGCCCGACTTTCAGACTGCCCGACAGCACAACGCATATTTCTGCATTAAAATGCAGGTGTTCATAACATTCCACATTCTTAAGAAGCCTTATATTTGTATTCGGATTTAAGGCATAATCTTTAATTTTAATCACCGGTTTCGTCTTTTTTTTACAAGTATATCATAAATTCCGAAAAAAATCAACTCAAAAAAATGTAAAACAAGCTTGACATTTTGAAAAAGATATGCTATAATGAATAATGTAAAGTTAGCTTTACACAGGGGGGGGGTGACCGATTGAAAAACAGAATTAAGGAATTAAGAAAGAGCACGGGCGTTACGCAGGATGAACTTGCAAAGGCTCTGGCTGTCACAAGGCAGACGATTATTTCGCTTGAAAACGAAAGATACAATGCGTCACTCGTTCTTGCGCACAGGATTGCCCGATATTTCGGGAAAAACATTGAGGATATTTTTATATTTGAGGAGGACATATGAAATACAAAGCAAAACTGAAAATGAGGACGGTTTTATACTGCGCATACATTGCGCTTGGAATTGCGGCTGTAATTTTGGGGATTTATGCTGAAAATGATTTTACGGCACCTCTCGGTGCAGCGTTTGCAACGGTCGGAGTGTGCGGAATAATAAAGCATTTGAGGCTGATTAAAAATCCTTCAGCGCTCAAAAGTGCCGAAATTGAGGAAAACGACGAGAGAAATATTTATATTTATCAGCGTGCAAGAAGTCTTGCGTTTACGATTACCTCACTGCTTGCAGCAATAGGCATTATAGTCTTCGGCGTGATGGGAGAAAAGGTTATTATGAAAACGCTTGCTTATCTTCTCTGCGCCGCTCTTGTTATTTATCTTATTTGTTATTATTCACTCCGCCGCAGGGGATAGCATACTCTGTATAAGGGGTGGCGGTGTGTGAACTCTTGCGAGATTGTAACTTTGGTATCCTCGCTTGCATGTGCAATGGGGAGGGTATTTACCGATGATGAACTGTCGCTTTTTGCGGCGGTTTTCGAGCAGCTCGGCGACAGTCTGGCGCTTATAGTACTTAATAACAGCTTTAAAACATAGATGGGGTTCGGCGTTTAGCCGAACCCCCAGCGTGTCGATAAACCTATCGGCACGCTGGCAGGCTTCGAAAAAGGAAGGTAAATTTGCCGAACATGGATTCGTCGGCGTATGTGTATACGGTAGAGTCCATGTTCGGTGAAAGCAAGCAAAACGCCTTGAAATCTCGATGATTTCAAGGCGTTTCTGATGAAATTATATTATTTTTTGCAAGAGTTATCAGACAAACAATACAATTTGATTTTTTAACGAAAATATATTTATGGTTTATTTGCTTGCGGTTGACCGACTTTTTCGACAGTCTGGAGGTTCGGCGTTTAGCCGAACCCCATCTATGTTTTATTTAAGATTTATATGCTCCATAATTTTGTCGGTAAAGGTTTCAAAATCAATTGAGCCGTGCATTGCGAAAACTGTTGTAAGAAGCTTATTGTTAAAGGGCTTATACCACTTTTCGTCAATGCTTTCAAAACCGTTTCTCATGCCGAGTATCGAGCCGACGGTTGCGCCGTTGAAGTCGGTATCAAACCCGGTCTGCACCGAAAGACATATCGATTTTCCGAAATCTCCGCCGCCGTAAAGAAGGCTCGCCGTAACGATTTCCGCATTGGAGATTGTGTGCGTCCAGCAATGCGGATCATACTCATCGTACTGCGAATGAATATCCGAAAAGCACTTTTCGCAGCTTATGCCGTTTTTGTAGCCGTCGATAATTTTCATTACGCTCTCATAAAGCCTTGAGGTTGAGGGAATCTGCGAAAGACCCGACAGAATAATTTCCTCAATATTGTCCGTAACCGCCGCAGATGCAATCATTGCAGCAACGAACATTTCGCCGTAAATTCCGTTCTTGATATGCGAAATCGAAGCGTCCCTCCATGCCATGTCGGCTGCGGCTTCGGGGTCGCCGGGGTTTATGTATCCGTAATAATCCGCCCTTATCTGAGCGCCTATCCACTCGCGGCCCGGATTTTTGTAAATCGCCGTTACGGGCGGTTTATAGTCTCTCATAAAGTTGCAGTAAGCAAGAAATTCCGCCGTGCAGTACTGGTCGATTGTCTGCATTGTCGCCCAGTTGAGCATAACATCGTAAGGCGTGAAATCACGGCCGTACTTATCAATCAGCGTGCTTGCAAGAACCGTATAGTTCGTGTCGTCATCGCAGGGGGCTTCGTTCATCATGTCAATAAGGCAGTACCAGTTTTTCTTGTAGCCGTATTTTTCAACAAGCTCATCGGTAATATCCTTCGTTTCGATATATCTGTGCATGGGGTAGTTGCCCGACGACTTAAGAAGAGCCGTAAGTTCCTCTGATTTTCTGCCTTCAACGGGCTTCCCGAGAGAGCAGCCGCACACTCTGCCGATGAATGCGCCCTTTGCCTTATCGCGCATATTTTCGGGGATTTTTCCGCTTACGGCAAAATCCGTATTCCTCAAAAGCTTGATTTTATCAAGCTCCGACGGTTCTGCATATTTATATCCCGGTCTTTGCTGTGCATGTGAAACGATTTCAAAAAGAAAGTCGCACAGCTTGTCCTTGACTTCGCTTCCGGGAAGCTTTGACGCCTCCTTGAACAGCCCTTCATACTGCTCAATGTCCAGTCCTTCCTCAATCGACTGTGTATATTCCTGCGCAATATACTGCGTGTAAGTATACATCCAGACCGGCTTTTTGTCATAGGTAATCGAAATGTGGCTGCCGGTTGTCATTTCCTCAATGAGGCGCTGGTCGGCGTTGTTTACAAGCATATCGAGCGATATACCGTACTTTGACGAAATCGCCTGAAGGTTTGAAATATCCGGAATTGACGAACCGGATTCCCATTTCTGAACCGCCTGCCTTGAAATATTCAGAGAATCGGCAAACTGTTCCTGCGTTAAGTTGTAGAATGTTCTTAAACGATATATATTATTTCCGAGATTCATAGATTTCAGCTCCTTTTACACTATTGTAGCATATAAAAGGAACGAAATCAAGCATTTGACAGTTGCATAAAATGTAAAGAGAAAGAAACTGCGGTAGAATTATTTACCGCAGCCTCCGAAATTTATTTCAACCTTTTATCCGTCTTTACCGCAAGGCGGGTGCCTATGCTCTGGAATACCTGCACGAGGATTATGAGCAGAACCACCGCTGCGAGCATTATGAGATACTTATACCTGTAATAACCGTAGTTTATGGCGATTTTACCGAGTCCGCCGCCGCCGATGATACCGCTCATTGCGGAGTAGCCGAGAATGGTTGTAACCGCAATTGTCGCATTTGAAATGAGCGACGGAATACTTTCGGGGATCATAACCTTAACGATTATCTGCATGGGTGACGCACCCATACTCTGTGCCATTTCTATAATGTTGGGGTTTACCTCCCTCAGGCTGCTTTCGGCGAGCCTTGCCACAAACGGAAATGCCGCAATAACAAGCGGCACGATTGACGCAACCGTTCCGACGGTTGTGCCGATTATGAGCCTTGTTAACGGGAACACCATTATCATAAGAATAAGGAAGGGAACCGACCTTAAAAAATTAATTATAAGCCCGAGAGCGTGCATAACGCCGGAAGGGAGCGGCAGAACGCCGTTTTTCTCGCCGGCAACGAGCAGCACGCCGAGCGGAAGCCCCAGAATTATCGCAAACAGTGTTGCAAGAACCGTAACATACAGTGTTTCCCAGGTTGCGAGGAGAAAATCGCTCTTGAGTATTTCTATTGTTTCTTCAATTACTTCGGGTGAAAAAAGCTTACTCAGCAGCATCTCTTTCAACCTCCTTGACCGCAACATTCGAAACGGAACCGATATATTCAATGGCTTCATCGAGCTTACTTCTGCCGCCGGATATACCGAGGAACATTGTTCCGTAAACTTTTCCGCCGATTGTTTTTGTGCTTGCCGCCAGAATATTTGCGGCAATGCCTTTATCGATTGCCATTTGTGTGATGAGGGGTTTTCCTGCGGCGGTTCCGCCGTTAAATACAACCCTGAGCGTAAGCTCGCCGGGATTTTCCGGGAGAGCCTGCGTTCTTCCTTCGGGGAATACAAGAAGCTTTGCGGCGTCGGATTTGGGGTTTGAGAATATCTCGCTTACCTCGCCCGATTCCGCCACCTCGCCGCCGTCTAAGATCGCAACCTTATCGCAGATTTCCTCAACAACGCTCATCTGGTGCGTTATCACTATTACGGTTATCCCCGTTTTTTCGTTGATTTCCTTCAAAAGAGTCAGTATGGAATGTGTTGTTTTGGGGTCCAATGCGCTGGTTGCCTCGTCGCACAGCAGAACCTTCGGGTTTGTCGCAAGCGCTCTTGCAATTGCGATTCTCTGCTGCTGACCGCCCGAAAGCTGTGCCGGGTATGCGTCCGCCTTATCGGGAAGCCCGACTATCTCTAAAAGTTCCTTCGCCTTTTTCTTTGCGTCCGCCGCCTTTACGCCCGAAAGTTCCAGCGGAAAGCATATGTTTTTAAGGCATGTCCTCTGCATCAGAAGGTTAAATCCCTGGAAAATCATTGTGATATTCCTGCGGATTTTGCGGAGGTCGGCGTCTTTCAGCGCACCTATATCGGTTCCGTCTATTATAACAGAACCTTCCGTCGGGCGTTCGAGCATATTTATGCAGCGCACGAGGGTGCTTTTGCCCGCGCCGCTCATGCCGATTATGCCGTATATTTCGCCGTCGCCTATGGTGATGTTGACATTTTTAAGCGCTTCAACCCTGCCGCCCGCGGCATCAAAGGTTTTGCACAGGTTTTTAATTTCTATCATATATTGTCCCCCAAAGCCAAAAAGGGGAATTAAAAATCCCCCTTTTGACGGTCTGTGTTAAGTTTATTTTATTGCGTCAAGGCTTTTCTGCTTTCCGCCGTAGATACCCATAGGTTCAACATGGATTGCAGCTGCCGAAACGATGTGAGTTCCGTTTTCTTCGTTAAAGTCCTCAAGATAGGGAAGGTGCTGGAAGTAGTTTGCGTCAAATTCGCCGCTTTCAACAACATTGTTCGGCTGAATGTAGTCGGTAAATTCGGTAACTTCAAGCGTTATATCCTTCTTTGAAAGAATGTCTTTTGCGATTGCAAGGATTTCGGCATGAGGTGTGGGCGATGCCGCAACGGTTATCTTTTCGCCGGCAAGCTTGCCGTAGTCAACGGAAGAATCGTATCCGTCACCGGGGTTGTCAACCGTGCTTACAACCGCGCCGTCATATTTTTCTGCGATGAAATCTGCAACATCCTTGCTTTCGAGCGCTGCAACGAGAGCCTTGATTTTGTCCGAATTTTCAGTGCCTTCCTTAACGGCAACAATGTTGCTGTATGCCGAGGACGAACCTTCGATTGCAAGAGAATCCTTAACCGGATTGATTTTTGCTTCGATTGCGTAGTTTGAATTGATTACCGCATAGTCAACATCCTTAAGTACATTGGGGAGCTGTGCGGCTTCAACTTCGTTGAACTTGATGTTGTGAGGATTATCTTTGATATCCTTGATTGTCGACTTGATGTCTGTGCTGTCTTTAAGTGTGATAATGCCCTGGTCCTGCAAAAGCAGAAGCGCTCTTGCTTCGTTCGTGGGGTCGTTCGGAACGGCAATTGTGATTTCGCTGCTGTCGGAACTTCCGCAGCCGGCAAATGAGAATACAAGCGCAAACGCAAGCGCTGCCAATAATGTTGATTTAAGAATCTTTTTCATATCGATTACTCCTTTGATTTAGTATATCGGTATTATATCACACATTTTATCATTTGTCCAATACATATAACCGATACTTGGTTATAAATTTTGTTTATAGCTCAAAATTCTTTATATAAAGCTCGGGATTTTTGACGCTCACCCGTGAATTTGCCTCAACGGACGATGTTATAAACGAATTTCCGCCGATTACGGCATTGTCACCTATAACGGTTTCGCCGCCGAGGATGCTTGTGCCGGAATAAATTGTAACATTATTTCCGATTGTGGGGTGCCTTTTTATGCCCTTAAGCTGCTGACCCTTCCTTGTTGAAAGTGCGCCGAGGGTCACGCCCTGATATATTTTTACGCTGTCGCCTATTTCCGTTGTTTCACCGATTACGATTCCGGTGCCGTGGTCGATAAAGAAGTATTTTCCGATTTTTGCGCCGGGATTAATGTCGATTCCGGTTATGCTGTGGGCGTGCTCGGTCATGATTCGCGGAATCATCGGCACGCCGAGATTATAAAGCTCATGTGCTATACGGTATGTTGTGATTGCGTACAGACCGGGGTACGAAAAGATTATTTCGTCCGTGCTGTAAGCTGCCGGGTCGCCGTCAAACGCCGCTTTGACATCGGTGTCGAGATACTCTCTTATTCCGGGTATCGCCGAAATGAATTTTTCAACGGTTTCCTCGGCGCTGCCTTCGCCGTTTAAGGCAATTTCAATCTGCTTTTTGAGGATATAATGTATATCCTCAAGCTGTTCTCCGACTATAAACGAAAGGTAATCCGCTTCAACAACCTTATTATTGTAGAAAAATCCGGGGAACAGCAGCCCTCTGATTTTTTCGGTTACCTTTATAATCATTTCCTTATTTAATATATTGTCTTTATTCGTACCGTTTATTGTGGGGTACGAATTATAGCTTTCAAGAATATTCTTTACGGTTTTTTCCGCATTATAGCTCATTTTCCACACTCCTTTTATTCTAATATATCATAATTTTCATGCATTGTCAATATATGCATTTTCCGCCCAGAAGCTTCTTTAATTCTCGTTTCATCTCATCGCTCGGCGAAAATGAAAATGTGCGCACCCTGCCTGCGTATTCAAACGCCCCGACAAGCTCATCGCCTACGGGATAGTTTATGTTTTTATAATTTGAATTTTCCGCTTTTTCGATGACCGTGACCGACGAAAGCGGTGCAACCATCAGATATTTATCGTGCGAGCCGATATTTTTTATGAAAATCAGTTCGTTTTCGGTAAGCTGATACGAGTAGTACACAAGATACTTAAACATTATAAGATATGCCGCCGCAGTCAGAAGCAGAAGCGAGATTATAACATATACGATTGCGTAATCCGAGTGCGCCGGGCGCAGAAACACAACCCCAAAAAAGAGCGCAATAAGCACAGCTATCGGCTTTTTCGAGCGGTTTCTTTGTATATTCGCCTTTTCTTTTATGTAACCGTTCATCTTTGTTTTTCCTTTATAATATCGTAGATTATTTTGAGACCTTCGAGCGTAAGGTTGCGGTCTATTATGTCAATACAGCCCGCCTCCTCGGCGATAAGGTGCGCAAGCCCGCCCGTTGCGATAACTTTGACCTTTTTGCCGTCCGGCGAAAGTTCCTTCTTCATCTTTTTGGTGATGTACGAAACCGAGCCTGCGTAGCCGTAATATATACCCGACTGCATACTCGAAACCGTATTTGTGCCGATTGCAAAATCAGGCTCGGTAATTTCGATTCTCGGCAGCTTTGCGGCCTTGTTGAAAAGTGCGTCGAGCGAGATTTTGATTCCGGGCAGAATAGAGCCGCCGAGATAGTCGCCCATAGCGTCGACTGCGCAGAAGGTCGTGGCCGTTCCGAAATCGATTATGATTGACGGTGTGCCGTATATTTTCCTTACAGCCATTGCGTTGACGATTCTGTCCGCGCCGACCTCCATGGGGTTATCGTATTTGATGTTAATCCCCAAATCCATGCGGTTATTTATAACAATCGGGTCTTTTCCTATATATTTTTCGAGGGCACGCTCCAGCGTGAACATTATCGGCGGCACAACGGACGATATAATTATATCTTCAATATCCGAAGGTGCGCAGCCCTTAAGATTAAGGAACTGCAGAAGCGTCAGCCCAAGCTCGTCCACCGAGCGGTCGGCCGTTGTTGAAACCCTCCAGCTGTCGCGGATGGCTTTTTTATCGTGAAGTCCGAATACTATATTTGTGTTTCCAACATCAATAAGCAATATCATGCGGCAAAACCTCCCTCATAATAGTATAACCGCAATCACCAAATTAGTCAAGTCGCATATTATATAATTAGAATACATTTTTTTGCAGAACATATATTAAAATTGAGGTGGAATTATGGCTGATAATTTAAACACGGTGCTTCGGGAACTTATTTCCGGCATGGACAGAAACGCTCTGAATGCTGCGATACCGAGGTTCAGACAGATGCTTTCAACGCCGGAGGGGAGAGAGCTTACGAGAAAAATCAAAGCGTCCGACAGGGATACGCTTATGAAACTTATCGGTGAAATAAAGCCCGGTGCAAAGCGCGGATTTGAAGGCATTACCGATAATCCCGAGAACATAAAAAGGCTTATTGCGCTTCTTGACGGGAGGGAATAGTTATGGCGGAGGATATGAATGCGCTCGCCGACAGGCTTAAAAGTCTTCTTGACGGCGGCGGTGCGGAGAAGCTTTCCGAACTTCTCGGCGGTGCGGCAAAGGCACCAGAAAAACAGCCGCAGACGAGCGGTTTCGACATCGATTCTATTATGAAAATCAAAAATGCGTATGATAAAATCAATTCAAAGCCGGACCCCAGAGTGTCGCTGCTTACATCGCTCCGCCCGTACATGAGCCCCGGGAGAGCCACGCAGCTTGACGGTATTGTAAGGCTTTTGAGTCTTACGAGGGTTTCCGATTTGTTTAAAGAAATGAAAGGAGGACTTTGACATGGAACAGCCGTACGGCGGAGCGTACAGCGATGAGGTAGTGATACCTCAGGAAGTGGAGGACGAGGAGTTACATACGGCAAAAATCGGCGGTTTGGGCGGAATTGCCAACGATGATATTATTCTTATTGCGGTGATTCTGCTGCTTCTTACGGATTCGAAGTCCGATAAGGCGACCCTGATAATCTTAGCGGTGCTGTTTCTTTCGGGAACAGATATTTTCAGATAAGAGAGAATAGTAATGGAAGGTTTTCGGGAAAACCGAAAACCTTCTTCATGCCCGAAGGGCAATTAATGAGCCGTAAGGCTCAATTCATGAAGCGCAAGCTTTTTTTCATGCCGCAAGGCAATTCATTTCTTAACTTTTTCTCGAAAAATATCGGTTTGCCCTATCCTAACAGGGGGAATCAGCAGCAATTCCCCCTGCACCCCTTGCCGCCGAGCCTCTGCGAAAAATGCCATCTGTAGCGCTTGATGAGGCTTCGTTTAAGCGCCGCTCCAAGAAGCGCACTTAGCGCTTCGTTCCGCTAAAAATCCGCAAGCAGCAGCGGAAAACGGATATGCGGATTTTAGGCAACCGAGAGGCGAACCCTTAATGGTTTTTATCGGCTGATTTTCCCCAATACTTCGCAAACTCACTTGTCAATACACAAAGTATTAACTGCACTCGCTTGCTTGTCTTGAGAAAAATCGGCTCGATAAAAACTGCGCGCACCTTATGGCGTGAAAATTTTTAGTCATTTTTGGTGCGGAGGAAGCAGATAGGCGTTTGCCTTTCAATGACGACAAGCCGAAAAGGGCAAAAATTTGCCGTCATAAGGCATTAAGGGTTCGCCTCTCGGTTGCCTACGCTTACTGACGCCTCACCTTCGCTGACAGCTGCCAATTTTTCTCCGAAAGGTCGGATAATAAATATGAAGATTTTCCTTCGGAAAATCTACCGACACTATTCTCTATTCTCTATATTCCGATTATTTCCCTAATCTGCGCAATGATTTTTTCTGCGTTGTTTTTATCAAACGAAAGTTTGCTGTTATATTCCGTTCGTGCATTTTCGGTTTCTGCCAGAATTTTTCTCGCTTCGTTCATTTTTTCGGCATACCTCCCCGATATATCCGAAAGCTCGGCGGCAAATTTTGCGTCCGTTTCGTGATTTATGCAAAGAGCATACAAATCAAGGGTTTCGTCGCTCACCCGTTTCGGGAAAAGCTCGTGCGGTGCGGTTGCGTCGAATATGCAGAACCCGATTTCACGGATTATTACCATATCGTAGCTTCCGGGGTCAAAGCTGCAAAAATAGCTTTCCGTGTCAAAGCCGCGTTCTCTTGCGGCTTCCGCCAGTTTTCGCATGAGCGTTGATTTTCCGCTGCCGGGTCTGCCTTTTATGAAAATTCTTTTTGCAAAACCGTCCGTCAGCCCGTTTATGTAGTTAACAGACCCCTCCGGCAGCATTGAGCCAAAAAATCTGTTTTCGTTTTCCCCGGTCCTTTCGCCCGTCTTTTCCGGAATATTCACCAGAATACGGTTTGCTATTCTGTCTGCGGACGAAAAATCCATCTCGGAAATATAAATTTTTTCCCATTCGTCATGAATTATCTTTGCGTCCGCAAGCAGTGCGTACATTTTATCGTAAAGTCCGCTTAAATCCGCCGCCTCTCCTTCGGCAAACTCAAAGGCGTATTTTGCCTGCGGCAAAACAGCGGCGTCCGCAATAAGCGCAGACTTTTCCGGAAAATAAAATCCTTCGGCAAAATCAGCCGTTCCGGGTCTCAAAATCTTCAGACACCGCCCGAGACGGTCCTCAATCAGCCTTCGGCATGTCTCCGGCGCATTTTTTACGGAAATCGTTTTTTCGCACCTTGCGGCATATTCGTCCAAAAAACTGACATAGCCCGCACAGGTGTTTGCAGCTGCGTAAAATCTTAAATTTTCGGTCATGTAAAGCACCTCCGATTAAAATTTTATGCCGCCTTCCGCTTTAATATGACGATATCGGCGATGAACCGTCATCCTCTGCCTTTGTGATTTTCCTGATTTCGAGCACATATGAGCCGTCCGGCGACTCGATTTCCACCCGGTCGCCCGCCTTTCGCCCGAGAAGTTTCTTCCCGATAGGCGATTCCTTGCTGACCATTCCCTGATTTGCGCGGTTTCTTATTGTGGTTACCACCCGGAAGGTCATTTCCTCCTCAAACTCGCAGTCGAAACATTCCACGATGTCGTAAAGCCCTACGGTATCGTCTGATGAATTGTCCTCGATAATTTTGGCGGTTTTTATCATGTTTGTGAGGTATCTTATGCGGCTCTCGTTGCGGTTTTTGACCCTCTTTGCCTCTTTGTACTCGTAATTTTCGCTCAAATCCCCGAACGCCCTTGCAACCTTTACATCTTCCAGAAGCTTCGGGCGGAGCGTAACTTTGCGGTATTCAATTTCCTCCTTCATCTTCTCTATATCGGTTTTCGTGAGTTCATCATACATTTTGAACAACCTCCCATAATTATTATACTACAAAACTTTGCAAAATACAAGTTGACACAATTGAATAATTATGATAAAATTTATATAATATAGGTAAAAGAGGTTTTTATATGTTTAAATATGAAACTCACTGCCACACAAGCATGGGAAGCCGCTGCGCAGCGGCTTCGGCGGAGGAAGTTGTAAAGCTTTATAAAGAACATAAATATACAGGGGTTTTTATTACGGACCATTTCTTAAACGGCAACACCACCGTTGACAAAACGCTGCCGTGGGAACAGCAGATTGAACGGTACTGCAAACCCTATGAGGAGGCAAAACGCCTCGGGGATAAGTGCGGTCTTGATGTCTTTTTCGGCTGGGAATACAGCTACTGGTACAGGGGCAAAGGCGGAAAAAGCTGCGGCGGAAACGATTTTTTAACCTACGGTCTTGATAAAGAATGGCTGCTTGCCCACCCCGAAATCATGAGCCTTGAGCTTCCGGAATACTGCGATTTTATTCACGAAAACGGCGGTTTTATAATTCATGCCCACCCATTCCGCGATTCGGGATATATAGATATGATAAGGCTTGTTCCGAAGAGCGTTGACGGCGTTGAGGTGCTCAATTCCTCAAGACCCGATGATGAAAACCGTATGGCTGAAATTTTTGCCGATTTTTACAGGCTTTCAAAAACTTCGGGTTCTGATTTCCACAGCATGGAACGACAATGGATTTCCGGAATCGATACGGAAGAAAAGATTAATTCTCCGCACGATATGCTGAGGTTAATCAGGGATAATAAAACCAAAATTTTTAAAGAGGAATTATAGGTGAACAATATGAACGATACGGTTATGGCTTCAAACTTTATTCATAATATTATAGAAGATGACAACGAAAAAGGTACCTACGGCGGCAGGGTTTACACAAGGTTTCCGCCCGAACCGAACGGTTACCTTCACATCGGGCACGCAAAGGCGATTTGCGTTGATTTCATGACGGCGGAAAAGTACGGCGGTAAATGCAACCTCCGTTTTGACGATACCAACCCCGTTAAAGAGGACACGGAGTATGTCGAATCGATTGAGGAAGATGTTAAGTGGCTCGGCTTTTCGTGGGACGGCGATGTGAAATATGCGTCAGATTATTTTGAAAAAATGTATGATTATGCGGTGCTTCTTATAAAAAAGGGTAAGGCGTATGTGTGCGACCTTTCGCCCGAAGAATGGAAGGAATATAAGGGCACGCTTACAGAGCCCGGCAAAAAAAGCCCCTATGCGGAGCGCTCCGTTGAGGAAAATCTTGAGCTTTTTGCCAAAATGCGTGCGGGCGAGTTCGCCGACGGCGAAAAGGTGCTCAGGGCGAACATCGATATGCAGTCGCCTAACATGAATATGCGTGACCCCGTTATCTACAGAATATACCACGCAACCCACCACAGAACCGGCGACAAATGGTGCATTTATCCCATGTATGACTTCGCCCATCCGCTTGAGGACGCAATCGAGGGCATAACGCACTCCCTCTGCACTCTTGAATTTGAGGATCACAGACCGCTCTACGACTGGGTTTTAAGGGAATGTGAATTTGAGCAGCCGCCGAAACAGATTGAATTTGCAAGGCTGGAACTCACAAATAATGTCACAAGCAAAAGAAAACTCAAACTTCTTGTGGACGAGCACATTGTCGACGGGTGGGACGACCCCCGTATGCCGACGGTTTCCGGGCTTCGTGCAAGAGGGTACACGCCCGAGGCGATAAGAAGCTTCATCGAAAAGGTAGGCGTTTCAAAGAGCAAGAGCGAGGTTGACTACGCATTTTTAGAATACTGCGTCCGTGAGGATTTAAAGCTTAAATATCCGAGGGTAATGGCTGCGATGAACCCGATTAAGGTTATAATCACCAACTACCCCGAGGACAGGTGCGAGTATCTTGAAATCGAGAATAACAAGGAAAACGAAGCCCTGGGCACAAGAAAGGTTCCTTTCACGAGAGAACTTTTCATTGACCGTTCCGACTTCATGGAGGAACCGCCGAAGAAGTATTTCAGAATGTTCAGGGGGAACAGCGTAAGGCTCATGGGTGCATATATCGTGCACTGCGACGATTTCAAAAAAGACGAAAACGGCGAAATCGAGGAGGTTTACTGCACATACATCGAAAACACCAAGGCAGGCGAGGAAAACGCCGACATGAAGGTGAAGGGCGTTATCCAGTGGGTTTCCGCAAAGCACGGCGTGCCGGTTAAGTTTAATCTTTACGACCATCTCTTCCTTGAAGGCGATGCGGCAAATGATGAAAATTCATACGAGAAGGACGGCATGCTGCTCAACCGCCGCTCCCTCGAAACGGTTTCGGGAGTTGTTGAGCCGTACTGCAGGGATTCGGAATTTGATAAGTTCCAGTTTGTGAGAATAGGATACTTCTGCAAAAATACGAAAGAGGACAGCACCTTCAACAGGGTTGTATCCCTCAAAAGTTCGTTCAAAATATAAAAGGCGGTTACACTGATGAGAATGCGCAAAAAAAAGCACCGTGACGAAAGAATCGCGCGGTGTGCCGATATTATGATTCAAAACCCGAAGGACTTCACCGGAAGGTGGGGCGAGCCTTTCGGGAGATGTGCTCCGCTTTTTCTTGAAATCGGGTGCGGCAAGGGACGGTTTATATGCGAAACCGCAATGCAGAATCCCGAAAACAATTATCTTGCGGTTGAAAAGTGCCCCGATGTTGTGCTTCTTGCAATGGAAAAGGCACTGGAGGCGAATGTGCCGAACCTCCGCTTCTTCTACGGCGACGCAAGGGAGCTTTACGAAAGCTTTGAACCTTCCGAGGTTGACGGAATTTACCTCAATTTCTCCGACCCGTGGCCCAAAAACCAGACCGCAAAGCGGAGGCTTACTCATCCCGATTTTCTTAATATTTATAAAAAAGTTCTTAAATGCGGCGGCAGAATATATTTCAAAACGGATAACAGAGGGCTGTTTGATTACTCCCTTAAAACCTTCCGTGACTGCGGCTTCAGGCTTCATAATCTGACATATAATCTGCACGGCGAGAATATTCCCAATGTGAAAACGGAGTATGAAATTCTGTTTTCCGAACAGGGCGTGCCGATAAACCGCGTTGAGGCTGAAAACATAAAACTCGAAAGGAGCATTGATATGTACAGTACAAAAGAAATTGCAAAACAGGACCCCGAGGTGGCACAGGCTATAGAGGCCGAGGTGACCAGACAGAGAAACAAAATCGAGCTTATCGCATCCGAAAACTTTGTGAGCGAGGCGGTAATGGAGGCAATGGGCTCTCCGCTCACAAACAAGTATGCCGAAGGTTATCCGGGAAAGAGATACTACGGCGGCTGCGAATGTGTTGATATTGTTGAAAATCTTGCAAGGGACAGGGCAAAAGAACTTTTCGGCGCAGAGCATGCAAATGTTCAGCCGCACTCCGGCGCACAGGCAAATATGGCGGTTTATTTCGCTATGGTTAAGCCGGGCGACACAGTTATGGGCATGAGCCTTGCTCACGGCGGACATCTGACTCACGGAAGTCCCGTAAATATGTCGGGCTCCTATTATAATATAGTTCCCTACGGCGTTGATGACGAAACCAATCTGATAGATTACGAAGCGCTTGAAAAGACCGCAAAAGAGGTTCAGCCGAAGATGATTATCGCCGGCGCAAGCGCATATCCGAGAATTATCGATTTTGAGCGCTTTTCGCATATCGCAAAGAGCGTCGGCGCATATCTGATGGTTGATATGGCGCATATTGCGGGCCTTGTTGCGGCAGGGCTTCACCCGAGTCCCGTTCCGTATGCGGACTTTGTAACTACCACTACGCACAAAACTTTAAGAGGGCCGAGGGGCGGCATGATTCTTTGCAAAGAGGAATACGCAAAGCAGATTGACAAGGCGATTTTCCCCGGAATTCAGGGCGGACCGCTCATGCATGTCATTGCCGGCAAGGCTGTCTGCCTTGGCGAAGCGCTTAAGGACGATTTTAAGGATTATCAGAAACAGATTGTCAAAAATGCCTCCGTTTTGGCGGACGCTCTCCTCGGAAAAGGCTTCGACCTTGTTTCCGGCGGAACCGACAATCACCTTATGCTCGTTGACCTCCGCCCCAAGGGAGTTACAGGAAAAGCGGCTGAGCATATGCTCGATGAGATCGGCGTAACGGTCAACAAAAACGCTATCCCGAACGACCCCGAAAAGCCGTTCGTTACAAGCGGCATAAGAATCGGTACGCCCGCTGTTACGACCCGCGGATTCAAAGAGGCGGATATGCTTGAAATCGCAGAAATTATCGATATGACAATTTCCGATTTTGAAAAGAATAAGGAAGAAGCCGCTAAGAGGGTTCTTGCGCTTACAGCTAAGTACAAGCTTTATGAATGAGGGTGATTTGATGGAAAATCTGCGCAGCAAAAAGGGCTTTATATGCGATATGGACGGCGTTATCTATCACGGCAACAAAATCCTTGATGGTGTAAAAGATTTCGTCAACTGGATGATGAACAACGATAAAATGTTCCTGTTTCTGACGAACAGCCCTGAAAGAACTCCGCTTGAACTTCACAATAAGCTCATGCGCATGGGGCTTGATGTTCCGCTGGAGCATTTTTATACAAGCGCCGAGGCAACCGCGCTCTTTCTGAGCCATCAGGCGCCCGGGTGCTCGGCTTATGTAATCGGCGAGGCAGGTATAATCAATGCGCTTTACAACTGCGGAATATGCACCAACGATGTAAACCCCGATTATGTTGTGGTCAGCGAAACAAGAACATATAATTTTGAAAAAATCGAGAAGGCGATTGCCCTCGTAAACGGCGGCGCAAAGCTTATTGGAACAAATCCCGATACCACAGGCCCTACCGAGCACGGAATCATGCCGGCAACAGGCTCTCTTATTGCTCCGATTGAGATTGCAACAGGCAAAAAGGCATATTTTATCGGCAAGCCCAATCCGCTTATGCTGCGCCACGCACTGAGGCGTATCGACTGCCACAGCTCCGATATTGCCCTTATCGGTGACCGTATGGATACCGATATAATCGCCGGCATTGAATCAAATATGGATACGGTGCTCGTTTTAAGCGGCGTTACCGCAAGGGAAAACATCGATAAATTTCCATACAGACCGAAATACATATTAAACAGCGTGTACGATATTGTGCCGCATAATTAAATTTTTGAAAAATTAACCTAATATCCCTTGACAAAACGGGAAATATCGTGTACAATAGTATAGTTAGATGCCCCCGTAGTAAAGAGGATATTACAAGCCCCTCCTAAGGGTTAGTCATCGGTTCGATTCCGGTCGGGGGTGTTAGAAAAAAGCGCTTGCATTGCAGGCGCTTTTTTCAGTGAAATAAATCCTTCGGATTTGCGAAATGCACTTCGTGCGTGAAATATTGCTGCGCAATGTGAAATGCGCCTTTCGGCATGTGGGGTTATTTCATGTGTAAACAAAAATTTCAAAATAAATTTTCCAAACCCCTTGCATATTGCACCGATATGGTATATAATTATTACAGTATGCAAATTCCAATAAATCAACATAAAAAACAAAGGGAGGAATTATTGTGTTGAAGAAAATTTTGGCGGCAGTGCTTTGCGCGGTTATGATACTCGGTACTGTTGCGTATGCCGCAGACGAAATAAAGGCGGGCGATACCGCCTATGTTGTATACGGCGGCACGGTAAGCGTTACAAAAAACCCCACTTATTCAGGGGGTATAGCTGAGGTCAGCAAAGGAACCAAAGTGACGGTTCTGGAGGCTTATGTAATCGGCGAGGATAACAGAAAGTTCCATAAAATCCAGCTTTCCGACGGCACGGTCGGATATATCCTTGCTTATGAAACGGCTCGGGAAACAAAGCCGATTCTTGAGGCTTCTGAAGCTGCCGAGAAGGAGCTTAACAAACAGTGGGAAACCTCCGATCCTGATAAGTATCAGCACGCAATAGAGATGACATTTCTTTCCGATTACATCTACGGCGGAAGCAAAACAACCGAGGGCAAAGAAAGAAATTTCTATGCTAAGGTGCCTACGGAATGGGTAAGACACGACCGCCCCGCTTCATTGCCGCTTGTGGGAATGGCTGTCCTGCATATAGGCGATGAGGGGAAAATCGGTTCGGTAAAAGCTTCGTTTTATCCCGGCAATCCGCCGATTAACTATCATATCAAAAGGCTTGATGAGCTTAGAGAAATAGGGTATGAGCCGCTGTTCTCCGAACGAACCAGAACAGATGGATTCGCTAACACGGCATTTTATGCTACAACAACGAGCGAATTTGAAGTTGTTGCATATAACGAAGACTGGGTTGCGGTATGGAGCGAAGGCGGCGTTGACGAAACACGCGGCTCAATCAGACAGTGCGGTGAGAAGGACGGTACCGCTTTCACAAGCTGGAAGCCTGCCGTATACTTCTTCCCGAGGAAAAACTGCTATATTTTGGATATTAACAATCAGGTATCAACCGCTCCGAAAATCGAGGCGGTAGGCAGGGCGACCGGCCTTTTGATGGTTAAGACCACTCCCGATGATAAGGATTATGTAAAATCCGGCGTTATCAAAATCAATCAGTCGGTTCAGATTGCAGACGCAACTCCGCAGAACGGACATTATAAGATTTACTATAAAAAAGGTCTTTATTATGTTGACGCAAAGTATGTGAATGCACAGCTCGCAAACACCGAAAAACCGACAACCCGGTACAAAGCAATAGCCGCCGTTGACTGTGATATTTCCGACGGTTCTTCGGTTGTGGGTTCTGTTAAAAAAGGCGCTGCAATCGATGTTATCGAGAAGGACTATGACGGAACAAATTCAAAAATCTGGTTTAACTCAAAGGTATGTTATATTCCGACAAGCAAGCTTGATGAATTTACCAAAACCCTGTCCGCTGCGGACACTGCAGCTCTCGGTGCACCTATCGGTGTTCTGTCGGTTGACACACCCTGGGGCGAATGGGGCGCGCTGACATATTCCTCAGAAGGCATTGCAAAGCTGAAAAAGTACCGTTACGGATATATCAATGTTGATGAGAATATGATGGCAGAGTACACTCAGTGGGTTAGTTCAAACAACGGCGATATCAACACAATACACGACAAAGAATGGGTAAATGTATACGGTATCGAAGATTTTTCGTTTGACCGTGACGAAGATATGAGGAGCATCCCCGGGATAGACCCTAACGATATAGACCCCTGGATTATTACAGGAAAAATCTATACTATTTTCTATGACGGCGAGATTCGCTATCTGGTTCACGAGGACGATGAGCACGATACATTTACATATTATCCCGGAAACGGATTCAGCAAAACTTCCGTTGCGAAAACGCAGACGGTTTGTCTGGACGGTCTGAAATATGATACCGTTGCATATAACATTGATGACAACAACTACTTTAAACTCAGAGATATTGCAAAAATCCTTGACGGAACCATTAAATCTTTTGACATTGAGTATGACGCTGCAACAAATTCGATTGATATGCTGAGTTTTTATGATTATGCGGCTGCCGGCGGTGAATTAACACCGGGTGACGGCGCCGAAAGAACAGCGCTTTCATCATCGGTATTTGTGACGCTTGACGGCGTGCCGATTAAGGCAACCTGCTATAATATCGAAGGAAACAATTATTTTAAGCTTCGTGATATAACAGACGCATTGGATTGCCGCGTTGAGTGGGATAACAGCACTCAGATGATTTGGGTCATTCCGGCAAGAACCGCATTTGATGACCCTGATGAGATAATGGGCTGATTTTCTGAAAGAATTAAAGCAAAAATAAATTTTAGCCGATATATAGATAAGTTTACCGATAAATCTGAAATCGCAGACTGGGCAAAACCGTCCGTGGATGTCTGCACAACAGTCGGGCTTATCTCGGGCATGACCGATACAACCTTTGAAGGCGATAAGACCGCAACATGCGCACAGGCGGCAAGTATTCTTAAGAGATTACTTGATAAATAATTAATTCGCTCTCCTTATTTTTCGTATCTGCCGATGGTTTCGGCTGTCGGCGGGTACACTCTTTATACTAATATTATACCCATCGGCAGAAAAAATGCCGATGGGTATATTGTTATCTTATTTTAAATTACAGCTAAACAGAAACACAGATACAGCTATTGAAAATTGCACAAAAATATTGTATTATAGTATTGTAATTATGTAAAAAGTAATATTTGAAAATTTAAGGAGGAATAAAAAATGCAAAGAAAATTATCTCTGATATTGGTTATGCTTATGATATTGAGCACAGTTTGCATGCCGTTCGTAATGGCGGCGGATATCACGGCTATCAGTATCACACAGAACAAGTGTTTCTACCTCGGTGAGGACAGAGCTTCCGAAGCTTTGAAGGTTACGGCAACACTTGCGGACGGATCTGAAACAGATCTTACCGGTGATTCGGGGATTACATATGCAAGCTCCGATGAAACCGTGTTCAAGTTTGACGGAAACAAGCTTTCATCAACCGGCAAGAACGGTAAGGCGATTATTTCCGCAGTATATGGCGGAAAAACTGCAAAAATGGTTATGGCAAGGCAGGATGCCAAGACTGCTGCCAATCAGCCGATAACAGCTGATGTGCATGTGTCAGGGTATAACAATATCTCTTACATCACAAGCGGCACACCGGGCACTGCGGAGGGCGGTCATTACGACGGCAATGCGCTTTCGAATTGGGCAAATAACTGGACCGTTCGCCTTATGAGAAAATCATGGGCTCAAAATAACGATCCCGAAAAACCCGGTACCGACATGGAAAACAGATGGTACGACAGCGGTTATCGCTCGGTTGCCGGTTGGTTTTATGATGACGGCGATACCGGTCATAAACAGGGTTACGATTTTGTTGTATTTACCGACTCGTCCCTTTTCCATCAGAACAGTAAATTCGAAGAGGACTACGGCTACGGAGATTTTGCTGCAAAATGGAAGGGCATGAACTCCTGGCAGATTGTTAGCTCGGGAATTATGCGGGGGCAGGGCGATGAATATATAAACGGAACCCCTTACGGCGGCAATTACGGCATCAAAGCGAGAAAAAAGGGCTGGCATCAGTTTGTAATGTCACTCGAAAAGAATTCCGAAGCCGAATACGGCTGGACCGTTTATACTTATCTCGACGGCGATTTGGTCGGCACAAAAGATGTTGTTCCGGAAGAAGAAACAATGCCTGCGGGGATTACCGATTGTAACTCATGGGCAGCAATTGAAATAAGACCGGTATATCAGGACGGATACAAAAATTATATGGATGATATGGTGTTAATGGGTTCTCTTGAAAAAAGAAAAGAACCTACAGCGCCTGTGGTGTCCTCCGTTTCGATCGAAGGTCTGCAGATGGAAGGTCAGAAGCTTACAGCATCCGCAAAAATATATGATGCTGACGATGATAAGCTCGATACACCGCTCTATCAGTGGCAGTCATCTGCTGATGGCTCGGCATGGGACGATATAGCCGGAGAAACCGCTGATACGATTGATTTAAAGAAGGAATATGTGGGAAAAATGCTTCGCATTGTTGTAACGCCTCGAAGCACAGTTGACCCGAAGGTCGGCGCACCTGCGGCATCTGATCCTACATCTAAAATTGTTGAGGCGGTAACTCCGCCGTCTGCAAAGGACGTCAGTGTAACGGGAGTACCTGACACGGGCAAAAATCTTACCGCAGCTTACACCTATGTTCCTTCCGAAAGCAACGTTGAAGAAGGTGCAACAAAGTTTGTGTGGGAGATTTCGGACACCGAGGGCGGTACATATACGGAGCTTAAGGGGGGAACCTCAAAGATTTATACCGTTATGCAGGCGGACGCCGAAAAATACATCAGAGTTAAGGTAATACCTACCGATAAGCACGGTATTCCCGGAACTCCGGTTGTTTCGGCTGCAATTAAAACGAATAAGTATACAGAACCCGTTGCCGCATCAGCATATTATGTAGCGAAAAACGGCAATGATGAAAACGACGGTACAATTGACGCGCCCTTCGCGACCATCGAAAAGGCAAGGGATGTCCTTGAATCGATAAAGCTGCCCGAAGGCGGCGTAACGGTTTATGTACGCGGCGGCACATATCAGATTACAAAGACAATCGAATTCGGGGCGAAGAACTCCGGTACGGCGGAAAGCCCGATAACATATCAGGCATATAACGGCGAAAAGGTTGAATTTGTGGGCGGCAAAACTCTTGATACCTCGAAAATCAAGAAGGTTACCGATGAGGCGATCCTGAACCGCCTTGTTGATCAGGACGCAAGAAAGAATCTTTATATGCTTGACCTTGCAGAGCAGGGCGTTAAGATGTCAAAGATTGCTTCATACGGCAACGGCTTTGCAGATTATAACCCTAACGAAATTTACATGAACAATATGCTTCTCACAAACGCTCGCTGGCCCAATAATGACGAAAGTCAGGGGCTTGTCCAGGCAGCGCCCGTTTCGGAAGAAGGATACAATGCGGTTGGTCAGAAGTATAAATATTCTTTCCCCGACCCTGAAAACCGCTCGGCAAAATGGACGATTAAGTCGGGTGACGCTTATATGGGCGGCGCACTGGTTTACTTCTGGGCAGACTCGAGCTATACAATCGACACGTTCGATAAAGAAGCGAAAACTGTTACAACGGTTAACAATACCAATATTGCCGCAACCCCCGGAGCAGGATGGGGTCAGCAGTACAAGGTTTATTTCGGAAATATCTTTGAAGAAATCGATGTTCCGGGCGAAATGTATGTTGACCGCGAAAAGAACATTCTTTATTTCTATCCTTTGGTTGATGTGAACGGCTGCGAGATGGTTGTGTCTACCACGGATAAAAATATGCTTGACTTCAACGGCGCTTCAAACATTACCTTCAAGGGAATTGATTTTAAAGAGACCCGCAAAACTCCCGTAAATATTGAAAATTCAGACAATATTAAAATTGAAGGCGGCGAAATTTCGGGTTCTGCACAGAGCGGCATTAAGATTCTTAATTCCACGAACTGCAAAATCACCGGTTGCCATATGTTCAACATTGCAAGCTCGGCGATTTACTTGCAGGGCGGTGATAGGGAAACGCTTAAGCCCAGCAACAACATTATAGAAAACAACTATATTCATGCGGTAAACTACAGACCCGGCGACCGTTTTGCAATTACAATGCACGACACTGTCGGCATAACGGTAAGCCATAATGAATTTGACGATTTGCCGCACGCTGCAATTGATATTAGGAAGTCCAATGATATCACAATCGAATATAACACCATTTCTCACGCTCTGTATTTTGACTCCGATATGGGCTCAATTTATTGGGGCAGAGATAATACAACAATGGGTATTGTTGTAAGATATAACTATTTCAGAGACTTTGAAACCGACCTCTGGGCAATCCAGGACGGCTACGGTGACGGCGTTTTCTGGGATGACGGCGCGGTAGGACCTGAACTTTACGGGAATGTGTTCTATAACGGTGCAAGACATTATGCATCAATCAGAGCCAACGGCGGCGAGGTTCAGAATGTTTATAACAACCTTATAATCGATGACGAAAATAATACCCGGTATGCTGCCTTCCTGTTCGGATGGAGCACACATTGCTGGGGACCCGAGTATACATATAACGGTAAAAAGGTTGACCCGTCCATTCCTGCAAATACATGGCTTTATATGACGGATATGCGTACGGTTATCGGCACAGCGGAAGGCAGCCAGAACCGTGCGGAAGGTAATGCAAATCTTTGGACATCCGATAACAGAGCACATTATCTCTGGAGCGACGCTTGGAAGGAACATTATAAAGACACCATCTGGGCAAAGAACATTGAGCTTTATTCAAAGGAAAACTATGACGGTGCCAAGAAGTTCTTCGACGCTAAAGATGAATACGGACTTCTCCAGTATATTGATGAGAATTTCCCGAAGGGCTACAACAATAATTATCACGATAATGCCATGATAGGGCAGACAACAATTCTTCCTATTTATAACGGCAATGTTAACTACGATAACTATTCGCAGGAAAATGTAAACACCGCAAAATCGTTGTTCAAGGACTACGGAAAGGACTTTACGCTCACGGATGAAGGCTTGAGAACCGTGAAGGCATCGGCGCCCGAATTTGAGCAGATTCCGTTCAATCAGATTGGAAGAACGACAGATAATTGGGGACATAAGCCTTCCGTAACGGTTAAGTCGGATATTGTAAGCGGTATAGCAGCAGCCGGAGGTGAAATCAGCGCAAACTACGACTTTATCGACGCTGACGGAGATAAAGAAGGACTTTCGCAGATTTACTGGTATGTTGCCGATAAGAAAAACGGCGAATACACCATGATCGAAGGCAAGGCAGGCAAAACGCTTGAACTCACGGACGAGTATGCCGGAAGATATATTAAGTACAAGGTAATTCCTTATGATACAAACACCATGAGGGGCGAAACTGTAATGAGCGAACCGGTCAAGGTAAGAGAGGCAAGCTCAATCGACCTCACCTCGCTCAATGCGGCAATGAAGGCGGCAAGAGAGGCGCTTGAAGGCGCAAGCGTAGGAACGGGCGCAGGTCAGTATCCGAAGGCGGCATATGACGAGCTTTCGGCAGCGCTTAACGATGCGCAGACGGCAGCAAACGACCCCGAGCTTACACAGTACGCAGCAAACAACGCTGCAGCAAAGCTTGAAGCGACGGTTGCGAAGTTTGAAAAGCAGAAGATACCCGCAATCGACATGGATAAGATAGTTCATATGAACATCAATCCTTTGCTTGCGGACACCGAAAACTGGGATAACCCCGGCGGAAACATGAAGTTTGAGAACGGCTCTATGGTGATAGATGCTGCAAACTTTGACCTTGCGACATACAGGGCGGCGAAATATCTCAACCACGAGATTTCGTTCAAAGTGAAGTTTGAACCGTCAGACGAATCCGGCTGGGTAGGAATTTACTTCAGGCAGCCCGCAACCAACAAGAAGGTTTGGGAATCGGGCGGCGGCGGACTGATGTATGATATCAAGAAAGACATCATGAACATTCAGCAGCACGACGGCGGAAAGATTGCCGGAGAAGACGCGATGATTGACACCGTAACAAACAACTTCCTGAGCTTCGGTGAGGAACACATCGTGACCATCGGCGTATACGATACCGACGAGGAAAACAAGGTGTTCTGGCAGCTTAAAGTTGACGGAAATGTAGTATACGAAAAATCTACCGAGATAAGAGACCTCTACGGAAAAGAAGGATATTTCGGATTCAGCTCGGGCAAGGGCAAGCTCACAATTTCGCCTACTGAGGCGGATAAAACAAAGCTTGCGGAGAAAATCGCAAAAGCAGAAAACATGACATTTGTTGCAGGAAACGGCTACGGCGAATATCCCAAAGATAAGGTTGACGATTTCAATAAGGCTCTTGCCGACGCAAAGACCGCAAACGCAAGAAATGACCTTACGCAGTACGATGCTGACAAGGCAATCGAGAACATCAATGACGCAATTGAGGCGCTTGATGAGTCCGTAATCACCAAGGAAACGGTAACTGCGGATAAGACGATAAAGATTAACAGCAAGTACCCGAAGGCAGAAATCAAGGCTGAAAAATCCGCAAACGATGTAAAGCTTGAAACCGAAAAGAGCACATCTCTTCCGGGAATAAAAATCACGGCGGAGCGTTCGATCGGAACGGTAACGGCGGAAATCTTTGAAGATACAAAGCTTTCAGGAAACGGCACACTGCTTGCGGCAAAAGAGCTTTCCGAGCCGAGCGTGACCCTCAATAACACGGCGAATGTGACCGTAATATCCATGGCTGACGGAAGCCTTGCAGCGGATAAAGCGGTAAGAATCGTGCTTCCGGGTCAGGCGAAGAAGAACCTTGGAATTATAGTGAACGGCAAGTTCTCGAGAGTTACGAAGAAACTTTCGGAGGACTCCGAAAAGACAGCTGACAGTGAGCTTAAAGCAGGCGAAACCGCATTCATAAAGAGCGGCGACGATTATATTATCTGGACGAAGGTTCTCGGTGAATTTGTAACCTACAACACGAGTTCTTCAAGTCAGGAAGATAACAACAATCAGCCCGGCGGAGGAAATGGAAACGGCAGCGGCACAACAAGCAATCCGTACGGAAACAAAGGTAACGGCGGCTTCTATTCGACCGATACCACAAACCCGAATCTTGACACGACAGTTTGCTTCAACGATATTCAGAATCACTGGGCAAAGGCTGATATCATGGCAATGTACCGCCTCGGAGTTGTAAGCGGCGTAAACGATACGACCTTCGACCCCGACAGAAACATCACAAGAGCGGAGTTTGCGGCGCTCATCGCACGCGCGCTCAAGCTTTCTGAGGATGCACCCTCGGTATTTGATGATGTGGAAAAGGGCAGCTGGTATGAAACATCGGTAAACGCTTGCGCAAAGGCTGAAATTATTACAGGATTTGACGGAAAGTTCAGACCGAACGATACAATTACCAGAAACGAAATGGCAGTAATTATCTCGAACGCATATTCTTACCTCGGCAAAAAAGGCGAGAATGGCGGAATAGATAAGTTTGCCGATAAATCCGAAATTGCGGACTGGGCAAAACCGTCTGTAGATGTCTGCACAACCGTTGGGCTTATCTCGGGCATGACCGATACAACCTTTGAAGGCGATAAGACCGCAACCCGTGCACAGGCGGCAAGTATTCTTAAGAGATTACTTGACAAATAAATTCGCTCTCCTTATTTTTCGTATCTGCCGATGGTTTCGGCTGTCGGCAGGTACACTCTTTATACTAATATTATACCCATCGGCAGAAAAAAGCCGGTGGGTATATTTTGTGGTTTATTTATTTTTCCGGCATCGAAAATATAAATTTACTGCCGGAGCCGTATGTGCTTTCGGCGCTTACCTTGCCGCCGTGAAGCTCCGCAATCCATTTCACCATCGAAAGTCCCAGTCCCGAATTTGCGGAATTTTCGGCGGTTCTTGACTTATCGGAACGGTAGAATCGCTCCCAGATTTTCGGCAAATCTTCTTCCGTAATTCCAATGCCGTTATCCTCGGTTTCAAAAATCACATTTCCGCCGCTCTTATAAAGCGAAACGCTTATCAGGTCGCCGTTTCCTATATATGAATACGCATTTGAAATGATGTTTATAAAAAGCCTTGTCATAAGCCCGCGGTCGGCGCTTGCAGTGATTTCGGGGGTGATGTTCCTTGAAAGACGAACGGCGCAGCCGTGCAGTTCCTCCTGTTCATCGCACACAAAACCTAACAGCTCGCTTAAATCGACCTCCTCGAACTGCGCCGCAATTGTGTTTTTGTCCATTCTCGATATCATCAGAAGTTCCGATATCAGCTTTGTCATGCGCTCGGTCTGCCGCTTTATCGATTCTGCCGATTCCTTCATTTCATCAATGGATAAATCACAGTCGGTCATATATTCGCACTCCGACATAATTACCGCCGCCGGTGTTCGGAGCTCATGCGATGCGTCCGCCGTGAACTGTTTTTCCTTTTCCACAAGCTGCCCGATTTTGTCCAGCATATCGTCAAAGGTATCTGCGAGGGCGTGGATTTCATCTCCTCCGCCGGGAAGGTTTATTCTTTGCGTCAAATCGCTGCTCTCGCTGATTTTCTTTGCGGTACCGCTGATTTTTTTGACCGGCGCAAGCGCTTTTGATATTATCAGATATCCTCCGCCTGCGGCGATAAGCAGCATTACGATTACGAGCGCGGCATTGGTTTTTGCCGTCGATTCGAGTGCGAAGCTTTCCGCCGACAGCGGCACGATTCCGACGGTGTACATCCTCGGCGACCGCTCATCGGGAACACCTTTTTTATATATGAAGTATTTTTCGCCGTCCTTTTCGGCCGATGAAAAACCCGATGCAATGCTGCCGGGCGAGTCGGTTTCAAACGGAATATTTCCCGCAATCAGTTCTCCGTTTTCGCCGTAGACGGCCATGTGTATGCCGTTTTCGTAAAATCCTTTTTCGGGCATTGGCTGCTGACCTCCGCCGGGTTTAAAGAGCCTTCTTGAAAAGTCGTTTACGGTTGATGTTAATTTGTCAGCCACGGTTTTTTCGAGCATGCCTTGGCTGACCGACACCGTAACCGCCAGAAGCACCGCCGAAACCGCAAGCATAACCGCCGTGTACCACAGAGTGATTTTCAGCTTTAAAGACATTCGTTTCATGTTTCCTCCCGGATAACATACCCTGCGCCCCTTACGGTATGAATAAGCTTTACGGGGTTTTCGTCATCAATTTTTTTACGGAGATACCTTATATAAACATCAACAATGTTGGTTCCTCCGCCGTAGTCGAAATTCCATACATGGTTTTCGATTGTTTCCCTCGAAACGATGGCGTTTTTGTTATGCATAAGGTACTCCAGAATATCATATTCCCTGGCGGAAAGCGGAATCGGTTTTCCGCCTCTTATTGCGGTGCGGCTTTTTGTGTCAAGCACCAGGTCGGAAACCGTGAGAACATTAGTCGTACTGCCGAGGACGGTTCTCGTAAGCACCCTGAGCCTTGCGAGAAGTTCCTCAAACGCAAACGGTTTTACAAGATAGTCCTGCGCTCCGCTGTCAAGCCCCAAAACGCGGTCCGATATGCTGTCGCGTGCCGTAAGAAATATTACGGGTGTGCTGTCCTTCCTTGCCCTCATGGCTTTGAGAACCTCGATTCCGCTCATTTTCGGCATCATGATGTCAAGCACCGCTGCGTCAAATTCCCCTGCGAAAAGGTATGCGAGCGCTTCTTCGCCGTCAAAGCAGCTGTCAACGCTGTAGCCTTCGTTTGAAAGCCGTTTGGTTATCACCTTATTAAGCGATTTTTCGTCCTCCGCTACAAGTATCCGCATTTTCTCACCGTCCTTTTTGATTTTATTTTATCATATTTCCCCGTCCTTGTAAAGATTTTTCGTTTCCTATTGTTACAGAACCGCCTGTTTTTTCAAACTCAAATTCTTCGCTGCCGCATTTTACGCTGTACTTTTCGCCGGCTTTGAGCTTGGGCGATACGATATAAACAACAGTGTATTCGGAGGGATTTTCATACTCGCAAACCGTGCCGCCGGCGTCCGAGAGAGATATCTTATCGCCTGCCTGTTTCTGAGCGTCAAGGTATACCGTAACCGCCGTTTCGGGCGAAAGCTTATTCTGAAATCCGCTGCGTGCGGCTGCGATAATGCTTGCGTTTTCGCTTATCTTTATTTCGCCGTCCGCATCGAAAACGCCCGTTACATTGTTTATGCCGCCCTGTGGGTCGGACGCTTTTATGAATCCGCCGTTTATTATAAGATTGCCGTTTGCGTCCAGGCAGTCGTCGCCGGCTTTGAGGGTTATGTCGCCGCCGTTTATTATAAGCACATCCTTAAGGTCTGCTTTGCCCGTGCCGCCGGGGGACATTTCGGGCGGATTGCCCATATTGCCGCCGCCGGGGAAACCGCCTCTTTCCGGTTTTTCGGGGGGATTCTGCATATCTCTGTCAGACGGCATTTCGGGCGGAGCTTCCGTGCCGTTTCTGTTTTGTCCGTCCGGCATGCCGCCCATCTGAATTCCCTGCGTGCCGCCGCCGTTTAATGCGTCATCGGATGCGTCAATGCTGATTTTGCCGTCATTAACCGTCAGAACATTTTTGCTTTCTATGCCCTCCGTGCACTTTTCAATGCCGATTACCGTGCTTTCGCCGTCAACGGTTACGCTGCCGTGCCCGGATATTCCCTTGCCGTATTCCGAATTAAGGGTCATTTCGCCGCCGTCAATTTCGATTTCGTCGGCGCAGTGAATTGCGTGGTCCTGCGATGAAATATTGATTTTTCCGCCGCTGATTTTCATCATCCAGTCAGCTTTTATGCCCTTTGATGAGGTTTCAAACGAAACCTCTCCGTCGTTTTCAAAGCGGTTTCGGCTCTCCGTTACGGTCGCCTCTGCGGTGGTTTTGATGTTTATTTCTCCACCCTGTATATTAACTATGGAATCGGAAGAAATTCCGTCCCCGACCGACTCTATATCGAGCTGTCCGTCTGTCATTTTGAAGGTGTCGTTCACCGAAATTCCGTTTTCGGCGGCGATTATTGTGATTTTTCCGTTTGAAACCGTGAGGTTATCGTTTGATTTTATTCCGTTGCCGCATGTGTTGCTGATTTCAAGCGTTCCGCTGCCCTTTATTTCGAGGTTATCCTTTGAAAAAACGGTTCCTTTGTCGGCGTCCGATGTAAGAATGTTTTTGCCGTCCTCAAGCGTGATGTAAGCCTTATCCGCATTTTCGATATATATTGCCGGTGCGCCGCTTGCCGAAATTTCGGCTCCCTTCAGGCGAAGCTTAACCTTTTCATCGGCAGAAACCGTAATGCTTCCGTTAAGCGTGCCTTCAAGAGTATAGTCGCCGCCCTCCGTTATTTTTATGCCGCCGTCCGTTTTAAGGCTTTCATCGGGGGACGAAAGATTCACCGTAACCTTATTTTCCTTCCACGAACCGTCATCATCGGATACTGTATTCAGTTCCGCCGTTTTTGTTTCGTTATCCCACGAAACATCAAGCCCGAAGCTCTCCGCCGCCGACCGAAGCGGAATGAGGGTTCTTCCGGATACCAAAGCCGGGGCTGCGTCAGAGTAACTCGTTTCGGAGGTGTCGTTTTTTGTGACGGTAACAGAATTTTCGCCGATTGTCATAGAAACCGTTTTTGCGCCCTTTCTTGCGTTTACGGTTTTGGTGTCTGCGTCCCACTTCACGAGCGCCCCGATTTCTTCAAAAATTTTTCTGAGCGGAACCATCGTGTATCCGTCAATTATCTCGGGCGCAACATCAAAGTCAAGCTGCTCTCCGTTCAGCGTCACGGTGATTTCCTGTGCGTTTGCCGTTTCGCAGCCGCAGAGTGCGCTTGTTAAAACAAGAATAAGAGTTAATATAAATGCTTTGAATTTTTTCATGCCTATCCTACCTTTCCGCTGTCGGGGCGTCGCACAGCATGACGGTCAGATTGCCGTTCCTTGTGCGAAGCTCGTTTATAAAATCATATTCGCTTTTGTCCTTTTCCATATAGACCGTGTATGTCAGCTCAAAAAGCGAGCCGAGGTCGGTGGTCTTGATTTTTGAAAGCTTATAGCTTTTTGCGTATGCTCCTAAAATCTCATCAAACGCACCGCCGAAATTAAGCGTTTCGGGTACGGTTATCTTAAGCGTTTTCGGGGTGAGGCGCGGTGTGAAAAGCTTTGTTTTTTCCATAATTGCGATGACCGCACAAAGAATTATCACGAACAGTGCGCCGTATCCGTAAAGTCCGACTCCGCACGAAAGCCCGGCGGCAATGTCGAAAAAGATGTACGCAATGTCCTTTGCGTCGCCCGGGGCGCTTCGGAAACGGATTATCGAAAGTGTTCCGGCAAGCGAAAACGCCCTTGCAACATTGCTTCCCACAAAAAGAATGATAACCGTGAGTATCGCCGGCAGCATTACGAGCGTAAGCGCCATGCTGCGCTGAAATTTTTCCCGTTCCGCCGTTTTGAAGTACGAAACCGCTATCGCTCCGCCGAATACAAGCGACAGCAGAATTGCCGTGACTGCCGAGGGCACGGTGAGTTCGGATGCGTCGGTCAGTATATTATTGAATAATTCGTTCATATTGCAAGACTCCTTTTATATTCAGTTCCGTATTTTGAAAAGCTTGTTCTTTTTATTTCGAGTTCATCGAGCATGCGGCACAGCCACAGCGGCTTTGAAAGCGCCGTTTTGATTTCCATAAGATATTCCCCTCCGCCCGCAAGAGGCGTGCCGTAATCTCCCTTTTCAAGCGCCGTATCGAACCGCCTTGAACGGATGTTCATGTCAAATGAAATCCGAAGGTCGGGGTTGCCTTCTTCAAAGTATGCGATTCTGTCATAGGCGATATAAACCTTGGGGGCAACGGGGTGCACCGAAAGAAAATACTCTATTTCGCGCACCACCTGACGGTTCATTTTTTCGGTAATTTCCATGTTTTTGTTTCCGAGCAGCGCCCTTGCCTCGCAAAGCCGCATGGCACTTCTGCGCTTGTTTACGATTCCCTTGTATTTTTTCTTTATTTCAAGAAAAACATCGGAATCTTCATCCGGCACTCCGTATGACCTCAGCCGCAGTTTTTCCTTATAAACCGGACTTTGAAGGGAAGTGCGTATCAGAAAATCGTCCTTTGTGTCATAGTATATATTTGAAATGGTGTACGGCTGTCCGCCGCGGCAGTATGCGTCGGCCGTCATATGCTTTTCTATAACCCCGGTCGCACGGGCGTACTGCTGTTTCGTTAAAATGTATTTATGCTCATATCTGTTGAAAACTTCGATTGCCATTTTTCATCGCCTCCTTTTTTATTTGTATTTTAGCACCCCAACATTAAAATAACATTAAAAAATATTGCAAAATATTAAAATATGGTGTATAATGTTAATTATAAAACATCAAACAGGAGATTTTACCGATGAAACTTCTTATGGTTACGATGGGTCTTGATATAGGCGGTGCGGAAACGCACATTGTCGAACTTGCGCGAGAGCTTTCCCGCAGAGGGTACGAGGTTATGGTGGCTTCAAACGGCGGAAGCTATGTCGCGGAACTTGAAAAAAACGGCATTAAGCACTTTTCGGTGCCGCTGCACACCAAAACTCCGGCTTGCGTTATGAAGTCAAAGCGGCTTCTTAAGAAAATTCTTACTGACGAAAAGCCCGACATTGTTCATGCGCATGCAAGGATTCCGGCGTTTATTGCGGGAGGACTGTGCAGAAAAATGAATATTCCGTTCGTTACGACCGCTCACTGGGTTTTCACAACCAAATTCGGGCTTAAATATATCACCGACTGGGGCGAAAAAACGGTTGCGGTAAGCGAGGACATCAAAAAATATCTTATGGATAACTACAAAATTCCGCCGGAGGATATTACCGTTACGATAAACGGAATCGATACCGAAAAGTTTTCGGATTCGATTCCCTATGACGACATCAAAAAGGAATTTGACCTTAAGGACGGCGCTTTCAGGATTGTCCATGTCAGCCGTATCGATGAATCGAGAGAGGCGGCGGCGTTTATTCTGGTCGGAATAATGCCCGAAATAAAAAAGCTTATCCCGAATGCCGAACTTGTGATTGTCGGCGGCGGCGATAAGTTTGAAGAACTTAAAAAAGCGGCGGACGGCATAGGGGACATTCATCTTGCCGGGGCGAGGACGGACATTAACAAATTTGTTTCCTCTGCCGACCTTTTTGTGGGCGTAAGCCGTGCCGCACTTGAGGCGATGGCTGCCGGCAAACCTGCGGTCATTGCCGGAAACGAAGGTGAAATAGGGCTTTTCACGCCGCCTAAGCTTGCAGACGCCGTTTCCGGGAACTTCTGCTGCCGCGGTCATGAACTTCCGACCGAAAAAAATGTTTTTGCCGCAATTAAAGAATACTATGCGCTTTCCGATGACGAAAAGCGTGCGCTTTCCGATTTTTGCAGGAAAACCGTTTATGAAAGATACTCCGTCGGCAAAATGGCGGACGATACCGAAAAGGCTTACAGAGCCGCCCTGGGGGAATAAGCTATGTATGATGTTGCGATTTCCGGTTACTACGGTTTCAGAAACAGCGGTGATGAGGCTCTCTTAAAATCCATAATTTCGGACTTGAGAAGGCTTATTCCGGATATTAAAATAGTGGTGTTTTCAAATGACCCCGAGTTCACAAAGGCTGAGCACTGCGTGGACTCGGTAAACCGCATGAGTTTTTTTGAGGTGAGGCGAGTGCTGAAGCGCACAAGGCTTCTTATAAGCGGCGGCGGCAGCCTGATTCAGGACGCCACGAGCACAAAGTCGCTTATGTATTACCTCGGGCTTATAAGGCTTGCGAAGATGTGCGGCGCGAAGGTTATGATTTACGCAAACGGCGTAGGGCCGGTCAGCGGAAAGCTGAACCGTGCGGCGGCGAAAAACACGCTCAGCAAAGCGGATTATATCACTCTGCGTGAGAACGACTCGCTTAAGGAACTTGAAGCGATGGGCGTGAATGTGCCGAAAACCGAGGTTACGGCGGACCCCGCCCTCGGGCTTATGCCGGACGCTTCCGGAAGGGACGAGGCAAAGCGGCTTTTCGGCGAAAAAACTCCGATTGCGTTTTCCGTCCGTGAATGGAGAACGCTGGGGACAAACGGAAAGAATGAAATTGCGGACTGCATAAAAAGGCTTAAAGAGGACGGTTTTGCACCGTTTATGCTCCCGATGCAGTATTCAAAGGACTGTAAAATCTGCTCCGAAATCGCCGAAGCTGCCGGCGTATCGGTTCTTCGGGACGAATACGGCGTAGAGCAGATTCTGGGTATTCTTTCGGCATGCCCGGCGGTTGTCGGAATGAGGCTTCATGCGCTTATCTATGCCCTCGCCGCCGAAAGCAGCCCCGTGGGGATTGTGTATGACCCGAAGGTGCGCGGTTTTATGAATTACGCCGGTCTTTCGGAAATGGCAGATGTTTCCGAAATCACGGCGGACGGGCTTTACGCTATGGTTATGTCTGCAGTTTCCAAAAAGCCTTCGGAGGATATTTCCGAAATGAGAGAGCAGGCGTTCAGAAACGCAAAAATAGCAGCAGAACTGCTGAAATAACAAACGAAATCATACCTTGAAGGAGCTTTCCGGCAAGGTATGTTTTTTTGTGTCTTATTACCGAAAAGCTTTGCGCATGAACGCACAGTCCGCCCCACCCGAGCGCCGCCGATATCAGCGGCAGGCAAAGTTTTCCGCCGCTTTTTGCGAGAATACGGCAGGAGTTGGTCATTTCGCACAGAATATACAGCGCTTTCCCGGCGGCGGTTTCCGGATTTACATAGGACATCAGCATTCCGAAAAATATTACATATCCGCATATTACCGATATGTCGGCGCAGGAACTTGACACGGAATCCGTGAAAAGCTTTGCGGCGCTTGTTTTCACGGGCGGAGGGCAATATGTTTTGCAAACGCCGCCCTCCGCACCGATTGAAAATATAAGCCCTACCGCCACTGCGGATATGATATGTATAATAAGAAGAAAAATTCCCGTTTCTGAGCTTTTGAGCATGCCTGCGCCCACGCTGCCGGTTATGAAAATCGGTCCGGCATTATTGCAAAATCCCGTAAGGCGGCGAAGGTCGTTTTCGGATATCAGTTCCTTTTCAAAAAGCTCCGCGGCGATTTTTGCGCCTGTGGGGTAGCCCGAAAGCATTCCCAGGATAACCGCTGCGGCAGAGGAAGGGGGCAGCCGGAAAAGCTTTGCGAAGGGCTTGCCGAAACGCGCGAAAAATCTCACCGCAGCTCCGCTTGAAACAAGCATGCGGTTGAGCACAAAAAGCGGAAAAAGCGAGGGAATAAGCGTGCCGAGGCACAGCCTGACCGCATCGCTTGCCCCCGACATCGGCCCTTCGGGGCGAAGTATTACCGAAAGCATAAGTATTGCAACCGAAAGCATAAACATTATAATCACCGCTTAATTATATTCATGGACGGGGCATTAATTGCATACTTTTATACGGGTGATTATTTATGAACATTTCCGACGAATTAAAGTGCGCCGCCGTGGAAATCCTCGGCACGGGCAGATTTTCGGTTTCAAACTACAAGGGGATTATAGAGTATACCGATACGGCAATCCGCATAAACACGGCGGATTTCGTTGTCAGCATTGCGGGCTCCGGCTTTGAAATATGTTATATAAGCGACGAGGAGGTCTGCGCTGTCGGAAAAATAGAAAAAGTGGAATTTATTCATTGAATTTCGGGCGGTGGTTTTTTGATACTTAATCTTTATTACAGTCTTTGCGGTTTTGCCGACGCAGAGGTTTCGGGCGGTCTTCCGGAGCGGTTCATAAATGCATGCACAAGAGGAGGAGTGTTTATATGGAATGTCAAAAAAGAGGACGGCGCTCTGCGCTTTTCGGTTTCCGGAAAGGCGGCGGGGCAGCTTTACGAAATCGCCGAAGGCTGCGGCTGCACCGTTAAAATTCTGAGATACCGGGGGCTTAAATACTTTGCTCTCGGATTCAAAAAAAGATATGCGCTTATGCTCGGATTTCTGATTTTTGCCGCCCTCGTTTTCTTTGCCGGGTCGCTTGTGTGGAGAATCGATATTTCGGGCTGCAGGCAGACAAAAAAGTCCGATATAATAAAAATTCTTAACGACAACAACATAAAAAAATGGTCGCCGAAGCGCAGCGTGGACACCAAAAGAATTTCAAAAAGAATCGTAAGCGGCGTGAGGGGGGTATCCTGGGCGGGAGCGGAACTTCGCGGAACGGTTCTTAAAATAAAAATCAAGGAGCGCCGTGAAATTCCCGATATGCTCAAAGCCGACGAGCCTTGCGATATCGTTGCCGCCCGTGACGGCGTGATAACCGAAATGAGGGTGAGGAACGGCGAAAAGATGAAGGGCGTAGGCTCGAAGGTCACAGCCGGCGAAATTATCGTTTCGGCGCTGGTCGAAAAGGACGGCGAAAATGTTCTGCCGGAGCCTTACACGGTTCACTCTTTCGGCGAGGTGATTGCCAAAACATGGTACGAGTTTGATGTCGTTCAGCCCCTTTTTGAGGAAAAAGTTTCGTATTCGGGGGCGAAAATCACCCGAAATCGCATAAAAATTTCAAAATTTCCGATAAATTTGTATTTTAGGGGTAGCATTTTATATACGGAATATGATAAAATAGTAAGGAGCAGGGGAAAATACCTCAGGCTTGAATCCGAAACCATTTTCGAAAAGAAAACGGAACGGTATGTTATGCCGGAATCCGAGGCGGTCGAAAAAGCCGTTTTTGAAGCTTCCAAAAAACTGCCGGAAAATATTCTGTCGGCGGAGGCGGTGGGTTCGGATTATTCGGTGCAGGGCGAAACGGCTTTCGTCCATGTGATTTTTGAATGTACCGAAAACATTGCGGTTCAGCAAAGATATACGGAACGGAGAGAAGAAATAAATGATACTGACAATCCCGGAAACGGCTGATTCGTCGGCTGCGGCAAGCGTGTTCGGCAGTTTCGACGCAAATCTTAAAATACTTGAAAAAAGCTACGGCGTTACGGTTTCAAACCGTGACGGCGAGATTAAAATTTCGGGCGATGAAATTCCGGCAAAAAAATGCGCCGAGGTGCTGCGCGGACTTTTCAACCTTGCCGATACCGGCGAGGTCATCGACGAACAGAAGGTAAGATATTTTATGTCGATGGACGGCACGGTGGACGACGCCGTATCCCTCGGCAGCGATATTCTCTGCCTTACGGCGCGCGGAAAGCCCTTGAAGCCCAAAACCATCGGGCAGAAAAGATATATCGAAAGCATTGAAAAAAATACGGTCGTTCTCGGGGTCGGCCCCGCCGGAACGGGCAAAACCTACCTTGCGGTTGCGATGGCGGTTAAGGCGTTCCGCAGCCGTGAGGTCAGCAGAATTATTCTTACACGGCCGGCGGTTGAAGCCGGTGAAAAACTCGGATTTCTCCCGGGCGACCTTCAGAACAAGGTCGACCCCTACCTTCGCCCGCTGTACGACGCCCTCTACGAAATGCTCGGCACGGAAAACTATCAGAAGTATGTGGAGAGAGGGTCAATCGAAATTGCGCCGCTTGCGTATATGAGGGGAAGAACCCTCGACGACAGCTTTATAATTCTTGACGAGGCGCAGAACACAACGCCGGAGCAGATGAAGATGTTTTTAACCAGAATAGGCTTCGGCTCAAAAGCGGTTATCACGGGCGATATTACGCAGATTGACCTTCCGTCCGGTGTGCGCTCCGGGCTTAAAGAGGCAATGAAGGTTCTTGAAAACATCGAGGGAATAGGGATTAACAATTTCTCGGAACGGGATGTCGTGCGCCATCCGCTTGTTATGAAAATAATCAAGGCTTACGAAAAATACGAAAGCGGAAAGGACCGTAAAAGGAGGTAGCCTGCAATGCGCAAAAGAATAGTGAACTTTGCCCTCGGCGCCGTTTTGGTTCTGCTCGCTGTTTTCGTGACGGTCAGAAGCTACATACCGGATAATTTTGATGTTAAAATCGGGGACATCTGCCCCGAGGATATATTCGCGACCGGCGAAATCGTGGACGAGGTTTCAACCGAAAAACTCCGCCGCAGCGCCGAGGAACTTGTGCAGCCGAATTATAAAATTGACGCCGCAAAAACGGCGCAGTGCCAAGCCGCCGCCGAGGAAGCCGCAGAAGGCAAATTCGGCAATGACGAAAAAATTATTTCTGCCGCAAAAAAGGCAGTTGAAATTATAATGAGCGAAGCGGTTACGGCGGATAATATCGACAAAAAAAGGGCATCCGCCGCAGGCGAGCTGAAAAAACTCGGCGTCCCGGAGGAGGATTCGGACGAGCTTTCCGCAATCGTGGAAGACGCCATAGCCGTTAACACCGTTATTGACGCCGAAAGCTATGAAGCGGCAAAAAAAGAGGCTTCACAGAAGGTTGAGCCGGTTGTGTACCGAAAGGGTGCAAAAATCATCGGCAAGGGCGAGGTCATTGAGGAAAAACATTACAAAATGATGTCGCAGCTTGGGCTGATAAAAGACAAAACACCCATGAATATCGTAAGCCATCTGGGGCGTGCCGCCCTTGTTTTGCTGATGCTTGCGCTTTTGTTTGTATACCTATTTAAAAAGAAAGAGGATTTTTCATTTTCGGATTTCGGCGCATTCTGCTTTGTGCTTATTGTGCAGATGCTTGTTGTGCTGCTGTTTTCGGAGGAAAAAAACTGGTCCTCATTCCTTGCGCCGCTGATTATAGTGCCGATTATGCTTACGCTGATGTTTGACGCAAGGATTGCGATTATGACCAATCTTGTGACCTGCTTTATCTCCGCGGTCGCTTTTGACGCAGGGATTGACCTTACGCTTGCGGCTGTGCTTTCGGGCACTTCGATTGCGTTTATGCTTTCAAAAACGGTTAGCCGAAGCAAGGTGGTTTATACCTCGCTCATAACTTCCGCCCTCAGCGGAATTATCGTTTTGCTTTACAGCGTCGGGACGAACGCTTCGCTCCGCCCGGCGGTTCAGAACAGCCTTCTTTCCGCCGGCGGAATCATGATAGGCTGCGTCGTTTCAATAGGACTTATCCCAGTGACGGAAACCGTTTTCGGAGTGCTTACGCAGTTCAAGCTTGCGGAATATGTGAATTTTGACAATATTCTTTTAAAGCGCATGATTATGGAAACTCCCGGTACATACCACCACAGCCTTATGGTCGGGAATCTGGCGGAAAACGCCGCAAATGCCGTCGGTGCAAATTCGCTTTTGTGCCGTGCGGGGGCGTATTTTCACGATGTCGGAAAGCTGTGCGCTCCGCAGATGTTCAAGGAAAATCAGTACAGCGAAAATCCGCATGATTTCATGTCGCCCGAAGAGAGTGCTGCGTACATCCTTTCGCACCCGGCCGACGGCGTTAAGCTTGCAAAAGAAGCAAAGCTGCCGCCCCGGCTCATCGATTTTATATATCAGCACCACGGCACGACCGCAACGGCATACTTTTACCACAAGGCAAAGCAGGAAAACGAAAATACCGATATTAACGATTTCCGCTATAAATGCATGAAGCCGCAAACGAAAGAGGCGGCAATCGTCATGCTTGCCGACACCGTCGAGGCTGCCGTAAGAACCGCTCCCGATTTCACGGCGGACGAGATGGACAGCTTTATCGCAAAGCTTATAAAATCGAAAGCGGATGACGGTCAGTTTGACGAGTGCGACATATCTTTCCGTGATTTGTGCATAATAAAAAAATCGTTTCTGAATACGCTGAAAGGGTATTTCTACAAAAGAATTACATATCCGGGGCAGAAAAACGGAAAGGATGATGAAAATGGTTCGGTTCAGCGATGAACAAAGCTTGGAGCACGGTGTGACGGAAGGGTGGCTCGAAAGAATTGTCGGGCAGTGCCTTTCATACGAAAATATTGATTACGGCTGCGAGGTTGGGGTCACTTTTGTCGATGACGATGCAATAAGAACCCTCAACCGTGAACATCGTAAATTAGACAGAAAAACCGATGTGCTGTCTTTTCCGATGCTTTCCGATGTGAGGAGCGTCGAAAAAACAGATATCGACCCCGAAACCGGGCTTGTGTATCTCGGCGATGTTGTAATTTCGGTCGAAACCGCAATGCGGCAGGCGGAGGAGTTCGGGCACAGCTTAGAGCGTGAAATTGCGTTTCTGACGGTTCATTCCATGATGCACCTTATGGGCTACGACCACATTTGCGAGAGCGACCGCCGCATTATGCGCACACACGAGGAGGCGGTCCTCGATGAGCTTAATATTAAACGAACGGAGATAAATTAAATGGATAATTTCAAATCGGGCTTTGTGACGGTAATCGGCAGACCGAATGTCGGCAAATCAACACTTATAAACAGCATTGTCGGGCAGAAGGTTGCGATTGTGTCGAACAAGCCACAGACAACGAGAAACAAAATTACCGCAATCTACGCCGACGATGTCAGCCAGATTGTGTTCGTTGACACCCCCGGAATCCATAACCCCAAAAACAAACTCGGGGCGGTTATGGTAAAATCGGCTTATTCTGCGCTTTCCGATATGGACGCGGTAATTTTCATGGTTGACGCATCAAAGGACATCACCGATGAAAACATCATAAAAAGACTTCAGACCGTGAAGGTTCCGATGATTCTGGCGATTAACAAAATTGACATCGTGCCGAAGGAAAAGCTTCTCGGGATAATCGCAAAGTACAGCGGGCTTTGCAGCTTTGACGAGGTTATTCCGATAAGCGCACAGAAAAAGGACGGCGTTAAGCTTCTTGTCGATACGATAAGAAAGTTTTTGCCGTACGGACCGAAATATTATCCCGACGATCAGGTGACCGACCAGCCCGAACGGCAGATTGTGTCCGAAATGATAAGGGAAAAAATCCTGAGATTTTTGCTTCAGGAGGTTCCGCACGGCACTGCGGTTGAAATCACCGCTATGAAAAACGAAAAGGACATCTGCAAAATAAACGCCACGATTTATGTCGAAAAGCCCGGGCACAAAATGATTCTTATAGGAAAAGGCGGCGAAATGATTAAAAAAATCGGCACCTCCGCAAGAATCGAAATCGAAAAATTCCTTGATAAAAAGGTTCATCTGGAACTTTGGGTCAAGGTTAAGGACGACTGGCGCAACAACGAAGCGCAAATCAGAAACTTTGGTTTTAAATCCGAATAAAAGCATAAATTACCTTGTATTTAATGCCCGTTACGGCAAAAAATATTGCCGGAGGGATTTTTATGTGCTTAAAGGATATGGCTTGGAATTATTTTAACAAAAGCGGCAGCATTGAAGCGTATCTTCTGTATAAACAGGAGCTTTTGACGCTCGGAAAAGAGGCGGACGGGCTTGTATGTGAACACCAGGGGTGTGATAATAAAGGAAACGAAGGTGGGGGAGAGCGATAAAATCCTTACCGTGTTTTCCGAGGATTTGGGTAAAATCCGCATAAGCGCACGCGGCGCAAGAAGACAGGGCAACCGTCTTTCGGGCGTGCGCCTTTTGTGCTACGCTTCGTTCACCCTTTTTAAAAATTCAAAGGGCTACAGGCTTAACGAGTTTGAACTGCTAAACAGCTTTTCTCCCGTTTCGGCGGATATCGAAGCGCTTTCGCTCGCCTCTTATTTTTCCGAAATTATGTGCGCCGTTACTCAGGAAAAGGTGCCCGACAGACGCCTTTTGAGCCTTTTCCTCAACAGCTTATACATAATAGGAAAAAATACCGTTCCGTCTGCGCTTGTGAAGGCGGTTTTCGAAATGCGCTGCGCATGCCTTATGGGCTATGCTCCGCAGCTTTCCGAATGCGCCATCTGCGGCGGTGCGGCGGAAGGCTTTTCGGGAGAGGACGGCGGTGCCGTATGCCGCTCCTGCCGCCCCGAAAAACCCCCTCTCGGCGAGGCTTTGGCGGTGCTCCGCTATATCTGCTCCGCACCGGACAAAAGAGTGTTTTTATTTAAGGTCAGCGATGAAATCCTTGCGCAGATTTCCCCGATTTGCGAGGATTATTTGCTGAATTGTGTGGAATTTATACCAAATTCGTTAGAAATGTATAAAAAATTAGTTACAATTTGATTAATCTTTTGTATTTACTTTTTATGAAATTTATGCTATAATTATTAATTGGTAACAAGTAATTTAATTTTGAAATCTAATTTTAGGAGGAATACACTACAATGAGCAAAAAATTTGTTTATTTGTTCAGCGAAGGCGACGCTACCATGAGAAATCTTCTCGGCGGTAAGGGCGCTAACCTGGCAGAAATGACTAAGCTCGGCCTTCCCGTTCCGCAGGGCTTCACCATCACTACGGAAGCCTGCACTCAGTATTATGAGGACGGCAAGAAAATCAATCCCGAGATTGAGGCCGAAATCATGGAGTACATCGTAAAAATGGAAGAAATCACCGGCAAAAAGTTCGGAGATCTTGAAAATCCGCTCCTCGTTTCCGTACGAAGCGGCGCAAGAGCTTCCATGCCCGGTATGATGGATACCATTCTTAACCTCGGTCTTAACGAAGATGTTGTTGAGGTTATGGCTAAAAAATCCGGTAATCCGAGATGGGCTTACGACTGCTACAGAAGATTCATTCAGATGTATTCCGATGTAGTTATGGAAGTCGGCAAAAAGTATTTTGAGGTTCTCATCGACGAGATGAAGGAAGCTAAGGGCGTAACTCAGGATGTTGACCTTACAGCCGAAGACCTCAAAGTTCTCGCAGGCAAATTCAAAGATGAATATAAAGCTAAAATCGGTGAGGATTTCCCGACCGACCCCAAAGAACAGCTTATGGGCGCTATCAAGGCAGTTTTCCGTTCGTGGGACAACCCCAGAGCAAATGTTTACCGCCGCGATAACGATATTCCTTATTCCTGGGGTACTGCCGTTAATGTTCAGATGATGGCATTCGGTAACATGGGTAACGACTGCGGTACAGGCGTTGCTTTCACAAGAGACCCCGCTACCGGCGAAAAGAAACTTATGGGCGAATTCCTTACAAACGCTCAGGGTGAAGATGTTGTTGCCGGTGTTCGTACGCCTATGCCCATCGCTCAGATGGCGGACAAGTTCCCGGCTGCTTACGAACAGTTCGTTAATGTTTGCAAAACTCTCGAAGACCACTACAGAGATATGCAGGATATGGAGTTCACCGTTGAAAATGAAAAACTCTATATGCTCCAGACAAGAAACGGTAAGAGAACAGCTCAGGCTGCCCTCAAAATCGCTTGCGACCTTGTTGATGAAGGCATGATCGACGAGAAAAAGGCGGTTCTTATGATAGACCCCAGAAACCTCGACACCCTTCTTCATCCTCAGTTTGACGCTAAGGCTCTTAAGGCTGCAAAGCCTATCGCTAAGGCTCTCGCTGCATCCCCGGGTGCTGCCTGCGGTCAGATCGTGTTCACCGCTGACGACGCTAAGGCTTGGAAGGCAAACGGCAAGAAGGTTGTTCTTGTTCGTCTTGAAACTTCCCCCGAAGATATCGAAGGCATGAAGGCCGCTCAGGGTATCCTTACAGTACGCGGAGGTATGACTTCTCACGCTGCCGTTGTTGCAAGAGGTATGGGTACATGCTGCGTTTCCGGCTGCTCTGCAATCAAGATGGACGAAGAAAATAAGAAGTTCGAGCTTGCAGGTAAGGTTTACCATGAAGGCGACGAAATCTCCATCGACGGTTCAACCGGTAACATCTATGACGGAATTATCCCCACTGTTGACGCTTCCATCACAGGCGAGCTCGGCAGAATCATGGGTTGGGCAGACAAGTTCAGAACCCTCAAGGTAAGAACCAATGCCGATACTCCCAAGGACGCTAAAAAGGCTAAGGAACTCGGTGCGGAAGGTATCGGTCTTTGCCGTACAGAGCATATGTTCTTCGAAGGCGACAGAATCGACGCTTTCAGAGAAATGATCTGCTCCGATACCGTTGAAGAAAGAGAAAAGGCTCTTGAAAAGATTCTTCCTATTCAGCAGGGCGACTTTGAAGCCCTCTATGAAGCTCTTGAAGGAAATCCTGTTACTATCAGATTCCTCGATCCGCCGCTTCATGAATTTGTTCCCACCGAAGAAGAAGACATTAAGCTTCTTGCGGCTGAACAGGGCAAGAGCGTTGAAACAATCAAGGCTATCATCGATTCTCTCCACGAGTTCAACCCGATGATGGGTCACAGAGGCTGCCGTCTTGCGGTAACATATCCTGAAATTGCAAAGATGCAGACAAAGGCTGTTATCAGAGCAGCTATCAATGTTAAGAAGAACCATCCCGACTGGAATGTGGCTCCCGAAATCATGATTCCTCTTATCGGCGATGTTAAAGAACTTAAGTTCGTTAAGGGCGTTGTTGTTGAAACAGCTGACGCTGAAATCAAGGCTGCAAACAGCGATATCAAGTACGAAGTAGGTACTATGATTGAAATCCCGAGAGCTGCTCTCACAGCTGACGAGATCGCTAAGGAAGCTGAATTCTTCTGCTTCGGTACAAACGACCTCACTCAGATGACATACGGCTTCTCCCGTGATGACGCAGGCAAGTTCCTCGACGCTTACTATGACGCTAAGATTTTTGAGAACGATCCCTTCGCAAAACTCGACCAGATCGGCGTAGGCAAGCTTATGGAAATGGCTATTAAGCTTGGTAAGGGCGTTCGTCCGTCGCTTCATGTGGGTATCTGCGGTGAGCACGGCGGCGATCCTACATCCGTAGAGTTCTGCCACAAGATTGGTCTTGACTATGTATCCTGCTCGCCTTTCAGAGTTCCGATTGCAAGGCTCGCAGCTGCACAGGCTAAGCTTAAGGAAGAAGAATAATTTAATATTTCCTTATAATAATGACACCCCCTGCAAAGGATTTTGCAGGGGGTGTTTTTTCGGAAAACGATTGGCTGTAATGAAAATTTGAGTGCAAATACACCTGAATTTTAAGTAAACACTTGATATTTTTTTTAAATGGTGGTATACTATACTTGAAAGTCAGGGTAAAATACCCCTAAGTTTTAAGCTGACGGAGGGTTATAATGCAGATGCCTTGGACGGATGAGGACGGAATACTTCATCTCGGACTTTATGAGTTTCTGCTGAATGAAAATTCCCTTGAACTGTAAACTGATTAAAATGCAAAAATCGCCGCCGGTGCGTAGGCGGCGATTTTTATTTCCTCATGAGCGGTTACCGAATCTTTTTTTGAACTGTCCCGGCGTTTCGCCCGTTTCGGCTTTGAATTTTCTGATAAAAAAGTATGAATTTTCGTATCCGATTTGCTCGGCAACCTCTTTCACGGTGAATCTGTTTTGCATAAGAAGGTGCTTTGCGTGCTGCATTCTGACCCTTTGGAGGTCTTTTTTCGGCGATATATTAAATGTTTTATTATAAAGAAAGAAAAATCTTGACGGACTTAAATGCACAAGTTCCGCCATTTTTTCAGCCGTCCAATTATCGTTATATTTATGGTGTATCTGAGTTCTTGCAAGCTGCATTAGATTTTTGGCGTCGCTTGGAATGTCATCCGCTGCAAAAACGCTTCTGGCAAATTGCAGGACGAACCCGTGCAGCTTATTGTCAATCATCTCTTTTGACAAAATGTCGGCATGAAGGAACTCGAGTTCAAGCTCTTGAATTGTTTCTGTGATAAAACTGCCGTTTTTGATTTCGTAAGGCTTGTTAAGCTCAATTCCGAACCGCCTTAAATACGGAACAATTTCGCCTTTGATGTGCATCCAGTCATGCATTAATCTTTCGCCGTGTGCGAAAAAAATCTGATGATAAGACGGCTCGAAGAATACCGCCGTGTTTTTGGGGCAAATCACTTCTTTCCCCTTATAAAAAAGCCCGATCGGTGTATGGCAGAATATAAATACGACCTCGTCGGGGGCGTTGTGTCTATCCAGCCGAAACGATTCATTTTCAGGCCACAGCGTTGCTATTCTCGAAACCGAAAACATAAAATCACCTCACATACATTTTATCAAAGGCAGTAGAAAAAGTCAATAATTTAATAGAAAAATGCATTTAATTTTGCACCTTTCGGTGGTATATTATATTTATCAAAAGCGAAAGGGTTGATATTATGAACACGATTCCGAGGCCGGAACATCCCAGACCTCAGTTTATGAGAGATAACTGGATTAATCTTAACGGCGAATGGGACTTCTGCTTTGACGAAAACGAGGTCGGCAGAGAAACGGGCTTTGAAAAAAGGAAGTCTTTGGACATGAAAATAACGGTCCCTTTTTGCCCCGAAAGCAAGCTGTCGGGCATCGGCGATACGGATTTTCACAATTGCGTATGGTACAGAAGGGACATTGAGGTTCCGCAAAATTGGCTTAAAGGAAGGGTTATTCTTCATTTCGGCGCAGTGGATTACCATACATTTTTGTATGTCAACGAAAAGCTTGTCGGCGAACACAGAGGCGGATACTCCTCTTTTGAGTTCGACATCACGGCATTTCTTAACGAAAAGGATAATTTTATTACCGTATGCGCTGTTGACCACATTAAGGAAAACCTCTCTCCGAGCGGTAAGCAGTGCGCAAAGTATAAATCCGAGGGCTGTTTTTACACAAGAACAACCGGAATATGGCAGACGGTTTGGCTTGAATATGTTCCGAAAAACTATGTGAAATCTTGCAGAATTTATCCCGATGTTCAGCACGGAACAGTTGAAATCAGGCTCTCGAAAGCAGGGGAAACCTCCGGCATGAAGTGCAGAGCAACCGCTCTCTGGGAAGGCGTGAAAATGGGCGAAGGCGAGGTCTTTCTTAACGAAATGCAGCCTTCAATTACAATAAAGCTTTCAGAAAATCACCCGTGGGAAGTCGGACGCGGCGGGCTTTACGACCTTATTCTGGAAACATTCGACGGGGACGAAAAAACCGATGAGATTAAGTCGTATTTCGGACTTCGTTCGGTTGACCTCGGGGAAAGGGCGCTCCGCATAAACGGCAAGGTCTTGTTCGGAAGGTGGGTGCTTGACCAGGGCTTCTACCCGGACGGAATTTACACCGCTCCGACCGATGAGGACCTTAAAAATGACATTCTTTATTCCATGCAGCTGGGCTTTAACGGCGCAAGGCTTCACGAAAAAATGTTTGAAGAGCGGTTCCTCTATTGGGCGGACAGGCTCGGCTACACGGTTTGGGGCGAACACGCAAACTGGGGCTATCAGCCGCTTAGTCTTGCGGAACTTAACGGTTTTCTTCCCGAGTGGATGGAGGGCGTTGAAAGAGATTTTAACCATCCGTCGATTATCGGGTGGTGTCCGTTTAACGAAACATGGCCCGTAAAGCGGACGGAGGGCGGCGTTTGCGTTGAATACCCAACTTCCCGCGAGGTTGTTGAAACGGTTTACCGGATTACAAAGGCGATGGACAGCACAAGGCCTGTTATCGATACAAGCGGCAACTATCACACCGTAACCGATATTTTCGATGTTCACGATTACGAGGGCGATGTGGACAAATTCAGGGAAAACTACGCCCATATCGGCGAGGGAACCGTGAACGACCAGATTAACAGAAGCGCTATGGCAAAATGGCAGAGGTTCAGGGGTGAGCCGCTGTTTATGAGCGAATACGGCGGAATCGGCTGGGATGTTTCAAACAAGGGCTGGAGCTACGGGAACGCTCCCAAGACCGAGGAGGAATTCATCGAAAGATATAAGGGTCTGACCGAGGTGATTTTGAACAATCCGTATTTTCTCGGGTTCTGCTACACGCAGCTTTACGATGTGGAACAGGAAATGAACGGTCTGATGACCTACGACAGAAAATTCAAGTTTGACCCCGAAAAGTTCCGTGAAATAAACACGCAGACCGCAGCAATAGAAAAGCTGTAATAAAAAAGCACTCAAAATTTCGGTTTTGAGTGCTTTTTTCTGCAGGGGGGTAGAAATTTTTACGAAACTGTGATATAATATTTACATCAATCACAAACACGGCAGGAGTGATAAACACGATGAATTTTAAGAAAACAATATCGGCAGCGGTTATACTTTTTACGGTAATATGTTCGGCGGTTAATCCGATGGGCGCTTCGGCGGCGGATTCGGCGATTACGGTTTCGGGCGGCAAAGCGCTTGTAGGGAACGGCGCCGCCGGTGTTGCGGTTGCTGCGTCATACGATGAAAACGGCAAGCTTACGAAGCTTGTCACAAAGCCCGTGGAGAAAGGCGGCATTGCAAAGCTTGATGTTAATGTCGGCGACAAGGTCATGTTCTGGGACGGATTGGGAACGATGAAGCCTTTGGCGGAATCCGTTACCGTAACGGAAGATGAGGCGGGCGACACCGACGCCATATATGAAAAAGCGGTTCAGAATGCGCTTTATGAGGCTCTCGGCAAAAATAAGGGCAAGGGCATGACAGACCTTCAGAAAGCCCTGGCGCTTCATGACTGGCTTGCGGTTAACTGTCAGTACGATGTGACAGTGAGCAGACCGAATGTTCACAAGGCATACGGTGCGATCGTGGAAGGGTATGCGGTGTGCGACGGCTATGCAAAAGCTTATAACAATTTGCTTGCCAGAGTAGGAGTCAAAGCGACATATGTTGAGGGAAGAAAGCCGCTTAACTTAGGCGATAACCCCCAGCCTCATGCGTGGAGCTGCGTTACAATCGGCGGAAAACGCTATCATGTTGATGTTACGGCGGATGACCCTGTTCCCGATACCCCCGGCAAAGCCGGCCGTTCGCATTTCCTGGTCAGCGACGATGTGCTTACCAGAGACGGATATGTAGACTATAACACGCACTGCACTGACAAAACTTATGAAAACCATAATATGTTTACCGGATTTTACCTGCCTTTTATATGGGATGATGACAAACAGGCATTTTACTATATTGATATTGACAAGGTGAAAACCACAACCGATTTTTCCGAAACGCTTACGCCTTCATCGAATGAGAACGGGGCTAAGCCGAGCAGCATGGTTTTTACGAATGACGGCAAATATCTCTGCTTTTTCAGACCGAGCTTTATTACGAGCCAATCAACGGTATACCTTTACAGCTTTGAAACCGATGAGTATTACACCTACACCATCAGCGGCATTAAAGATGTTGTTTTCTGCCGTGTAAGGCAAAACGGAAATAATATTGAGGTTGTAAGGGATTATTACAAAAACGATATGCTGTATATGGTGAATCCCATGGTGACTCTTCCGCTGCCGCAGAGTACGGTTAAGCGCAGCGTTGCCTTCGATGAAAATTACAGCGGCGGAAAAAAGACCTCCTGCGAATATCTTAACAGCTGTTGGGTGAGCGGCGATGGAAATTTCTATGAGCCGAAAAGAGACGGTTTTGATTTCGACGGCTGGTATACCCGAAAATCGGGCGGAACGAAAATTGAAAGTCTTGACGAAATTCAAAGCGGAAATGCGGTGCTCTATGCGCACTGGTGGGGAGCGTGGAAAATATCCCTTGAGCCGACGATGACCGCACCCGGAAAAGCAGTCCGCTCAATTGAAGGAAACGCTGCCGAAACGCAGGAAATTACAATTCCGAATCTGTCTGACGCTTCGGTATGGACAAAAAAATATACCATTTCGGCATCTCCCGAAAAAGAGGGCGAGGAGTGTTATATATCGGAGTACGGTAAGGTAATAATCAAACTCCCGAAAACGAATTATGAGTACGGCATAACTTACGAACGGGGAACATTTTATGCTACGGTTGCACAGGAAGGCGACTACTTTATAAGATTTGAGTCCGGTGACCTTTTCAGCGAAAGAAAAATGCTTTCGCTCGTACCGGGAGAATATCCGACGGTTTATCCGAAGAATTTTCCCAAAACCGGAACGGTTAAGGTGACGCTGCTTGATGCCGAAAAGAACGAACTTTGCTCGCTGGAATACGAATTGAAATGATATTAAAAAGATAACGAAAAACACTTTTTAAGGATTTGGCGCTTTATGACTTACGAAGGTTCGGGAAGGGCTGTCGCCGGCAGCTGCAATTTTATCGATATTTTGAAATTTATATGCGCTGCGCTGGTGGTTTCGATTCATGTTCCGCCGTTTTCGGGCGTTAACTGGATAGTAAATTTCGGGCTTGTCAATTTTGCCGCCCGTATTGCGGTGCCGTTTTTCTTTGTTTCGTCGGCTTATTTTCTGTTCCGAAAGGCTTTCACCGAAGGGGCGTTTGACAGCAGCGTTGTCATCGCCTACATAAAGCGGATTTTAAGAATTTATGTTATCTGGTCCCTGATTCACATGCCGTTTTCGTACATTCATATGCGTGAGGCAGGGCTTAGCGCCAAATGGTTTTTGGCTATATATGCAAAAAACTTCATATTCAGCTCGGGATACGGGCATCTTTGGTATCTCAATGCGGCGGTTTTTGCTTACATATTTTTGCTCATCGTGCTGTCGCTGAAAATAAGACCTGCGTTCGTTGCCTGCTTTGCATGCGCAATGTACTTAATCGGGCTTTGCACGCAGAGCTGGTTCGGGCTTATTGAGCCGCTGCGGCGGTTTCCGCTTTTGTGGGACTTTCTCCGCTCGGTTAAAATGCTGATTTCAACTGCGAGGAACGGTCTTTTTGAAGGTCTTTTATTCGTATTAATAGGTGTGTTTTTCGCAAGGCATGAGGTCAAAATGAAAATGAAAACCGCCGTTTTGTGCCTTTTCGGGTCGCTTGCTTTCTTTGCGGCGGAGGCTTTTACGCTTACCCGTATCGGCTGGGCGAAGGAATACGATATGTACCTCGGGCTTGTGCCGACGGTGTTTTTCCTGTTCTGTACCGCACTTAACATTAAACTTCCGGACGCCCCCGTATACAAAAAGCTCCGCACGCTTTCGTCGCTGATTTACTTTGTGCATATGCTTGCGGCGGAATGTCTTATGCTTATCCCATCTCTCGGCGGTGCCTTAAGTGCGCCGTTTCAGTACCTTTTTGTCTTTTGTTCATCGCTTTTGCTGTCGTATATCATCATGCGTGCATCAGGGCGTGCGGCGTGGCTCAAATGCCTGTACAAATAAATTTCATCAATTTTCGATAAAGTACTTGAATTTTATCCGAAACTATGATATGATATTAGCAGTTGAATATTTTCCATATTAACTCACAGATGTGGTGTGAGAGTCTCTACGTGGCAGCCGTAAATTGCCTACGCTATGGAAACTGAGGAGTCCTATGCTTTTTGCACCGGGCTTTGAAACGATTGCTTGCGTAGGGAACCTATTGGTTTTCCCTGCGCTTATTTTTTTAGAAAGGGTTGAATGTTTAATGAAGAAAACGGAACAGCTTTACGAAGGAAAGGCAAAAAAGGTCTTTGCGACCGATGATCCCGGGCTTTGCATTGTGGATTACAAGGACGACGCTACTGCGTTTAACGGTCTTAAAAAGGGTACGATTCACGGCAAGGGCGTAATCAACAACCGCATTACGAACCATCTCATGAAGCTTCTTGAGAAAAACGGTATTCCGACGCACTTTGTGGAGGAAATCTCCGACAGGGAAACGGTTGTAAAAAGAGTTTCGATTGTGCCGCTTGAGGTCATTGTCAGAAACATCGCGGCAGGCTCGCTTTCAAAACGCCTGGGACTTCCCGAAGGACAGAAGCTTTCAAAAACGGTTCTTGAGTTTTCTTACAAGAACGATGACCTCGGCGACCCGATGGTGAACGATTATCACATCTTTGCCATGAATCTCGCAACCGAGGACGAGCTTAAAAAAATTACCGACATGGCATTTGCGGTCAACAAAATCCTTACGGATTACCTTGCCGACCTCAACATCGAACTTATCGACTTCAAGCTGGAATTCGGCAAAACCGCCGACGGCGAAATCGTTCTGGCGGATGAGATTTCCCCCGATACCTGCCGTTTCTGGGACAGCGTGACCAAAGAAAAACTCGACAAAGACAGGTTCAGACGCGACATGGGCGGCGTTGAGGACGCTTACAGGGAAATTCTTAAAAGACTTATGGGGGAATAACATGTTCAATTCTGTTCACGAGGAATGCGGCGTTTTCGGAATATATTCAAAAAACGCTTCCGATGTTGCGTCATCGGTTTATTACGGGCTTTTTGCGCTCCAGCACCGAGGGCAGGAAAGCTGCGGAATTGCCGTAAACACCGACGGCGTAATAAGCAGCTATAAAAACAACGGGCTTGTCAACGATGTGTTCACGGCGGAGGTTATGTCGAGGTTCGAGAAGGGCACGATGGCGGTCGGTCATGTGCGCTACGGCACCACCGGCGGCAACTCCCGTGCAAATGCGCAGCCGATTGTCGTAAACCATGTAAAGGGTACAATGGCGCTTGCGCACAACGGTAACCTCACAAACGCCTACACGCTCCGCCGTGAGCTGGAGCTTTCGGGCGCAATATTCCACACCACCAGCGACACCGAGGTTATCGCCTACGAAATCACCAAGGCAAGGCTTGGGGCACCGTCCATTGAGGAGGCGGTCAGCCGTGCCATGAATGTGATTCGGGGGGCGTATTCGCTTGTTATTATGTCGCCTTCCAAAATGATGGCGGCGAGGGACCCGCAGGGGTTCCGTCCGCTGTGCATGGGAAAGCGCGGCGATGACTACATATTCGCTTCCGAAAGCTGCGCTCTCGACAGCGTGGGCGCGGAATTTATCAGGGACATCGAGCCGGGCGAAATCGTGGTTGCCGACAAAAACGGAATCCGCTCAATAAAAGACCACTGCGGCGAAAAAACCTCGCTCTGCGTTTTTGAATACATATATTTCGCGCGCCCGGATTCCGTTATCGACAATTCGTCAGTCCACGGCGCAAGAAAAAGAGCCGGCGCATATCTTGCAAAGGAACACCCGGTCGATGCGGATGTGGTTATAGGCGTTCCGGATTCCGGGCTTGACGCCGCAATCGGCTACGCCATGGCATCGGGAATCCCTTACGGTATCGGCTTTATCAAAAATAAATACATCGCCCGTACCTTCATTCAGCCGACGCAGTCCGACCGTGAAAACAAGGTCAGGATAAAACTTAACACGCTCGGCGAAACCGTTTCGGGCAAAAGAGTGGTTATGATTGACGACTCGATTGTAAGGGGCACAACCTGTGCAAGAATCGTAAATCTTCTCAGGGAGGCAGGCGCAAAGGAAGTTCATGTAAGGATTTCCGCCCCGCCTTTCCGCCACCCGTGCTACTTCGGCACGGATATTGATTCCGAGGATGTGCTGATTGCAAACAAAATGAGCATAGACGGAATTTGCACTGAAATCGGTGCGGATTCTCTCGGGTACTTAAGCGTTGAAAATGTTAGGAAAATTGCGGAGGAAACCAATCTCGGATTCTGCACCGCATGCTTTGACGGCTGCTATCCGCTGCCTGTTCCGAAACACACCGAAAAATCGAAATTTATGAATAAAATAGGGGATAACAAGGAGATTTCAGATGATTAAAGAACTTTACGGCAACACCTACCCCGGCAGAGGTATCATAATCGGCGCTTCGCCCTCCGGGAAGTATGCGGTGACGGCGTACTTTATAATGGGCAGGAGCGTCAACAGCAGAAACCGTGTGTTTGAACTGACCGAAGACGGAATCAAAACCGAGGCTGCCGACCCGTCGCTTCTTTCCGACCCGTCGCTTATTATTTACCGCCCCGTGAGAACTCTCGGCGATTACACGATAGTCACCAACGGCGACCAGACCGACACCGTTTTTGAATTTATGCAGGGCGGAAAGACCTTCGAGGACGCTCTCTCAACAAGGTGCTTTGAGCCTGACGAACCTAATTTTACCCCGAGAATAAGCGGTATTCTGAAGGTTATTGGCGGAAAGGCTTCGTATAAACTCAGCATACTCAAAAAATTCGGCGGAGGCTGCCAGAGAAATTATTTCAACTACGAAAGTGCGTCTTTCGGCGAAGGACATCTTATCCACACCTATGAAACGGACGGAGATCCCATTCCGCCGTTTTCCGGTGAGCCGAAATCCGTTGAAATTCCGGAGGATATCGCCGCTTTCACCGAGGAACTCTGGAATTCTCTCGATGAGCAGAACAGGGTGTCGCTTTTTGTGCGCTATATTGACATGACAGGCGGCGAAAGCTTTACAAAAATCATCAATAAGGAGCATAAAAATGACTGAACTCGAACTTAAATACGGCTGCAACCCCAATCAGAAGCCCTCAAGAATCTACATGGAAAACGGCGATTTGCCGATTGAAGTTCTTTCCGGGAAACCCGGCTACATAAATTTTTTGGACGCACTCAACAGCTGGCAGCTTGTGCGTGAACTGAAAGAGGCGCTTTCGCTTCCGGCGGCGGCGTCCTTCAAGCATGTAAGCCCTGCCGGGGCGGCGGTCGGTCTGCCGCTTTCGGACGAACTGAAAAAGATATATTTCGTGGAGGATGATGAACTTTCTCCGCTTGCATGCGCCTATGCGAGGGCGAGAGGCACGGACAGAATGTCCTCCTTCGGCGACTGGATTGCGCTCTCGGATGTGTGCGACCGCGAAACGGCTCTGCTTGTTAAACGGGAGGTGTCGGACGGCATAATCGCCCCGGGATATACCGATGAGGCGCTTGAAATTCTCAAATCAAAGAGGGGCGGAGGGTACAATGTAGTTAAAATCGACCCCGATTTTACGCCCGACCCGATCGAAAGAAAACAGGTTTTCGGCATTACCTTCGAGCAGGGCAGAAATAATTTCAAAATCGACCGTGCCCTTCTCGAAAATATCGTGACGGATAATAAGGAAATTCCCGAAACCGCCGCAATCGACCTTATAATTTCGCTTATAACCCTTAAATATACGCAGTCGAACTCCGTGTGCTATGCGTACGGCGGTCAGACAATCGGCGTGGGAGCGGGGCAGCAGTCCAGAATCCACTGCACCCGGCTTGCCGGAAATAAGGCTGATATATGGCAGCTGCGCCGTCACCCGAAGGTGCTTGCGCTTGAATTTGCGGACGGCATAAAACGCCCCGACCGTGACAACGCAATCGATGTTTATATCTCCGATGAGTGCGACGATGTGCTGCGTGACGGCGCATGGCAGAACATTTTCAAGGTTCGCCCAGAAAGGCTGACGGATGACGAAAAACACGAATTTTTATCGAAAATCAGCGGTGTGGCTCTCGGCAGCGACGCCTTCTTCCCGTTCGGCGACAACATTGAACGGGCAAGAAAAAGCGGCGTTTCCTACATTGCTCAGCCCGGCGGCTCTATCCGTGACGACAATGTTATCGAAACCTGCAACAAATACGGTATTGCAATGGCATTTACCGGTATGAGACTTTTCCACCACTAATATTTAGGGCTTCGTTTGCCTGATCTGAAAGGATTTTTATATATGAAAATTATGGTTATCGGCGGCGGCGGCCGTGAGCACGCCGTTATCAAAAAGCTTAAGGAAAGCCCGAAATGCGGTAAAATATATGCGCTTCCCGGGAACGGCGGCATATCCGAACTTGCCGAGTGCGTGGATATTAAGGCGACCGATGTTTCCGCAATTGTTGACTTTGCGGTCGAAAACAAAATAGATTTCGCCGTTGTAACGCCCGATGACCCGCTCGTTTTGGGTGCGGTTGACCGTCTTCACGAAAAGGGCATAAAATGCTTCGGACCGGAAGCGTCCGCCGCAATCATTGAAGGCAGCAAGGTTTTTTCAAAAAATCTTATGAAAAAATACGGTATTCCGACCGCAGGGTATGAGGTGTTCGACGACCCCTCGCAGGCGCTCGATTATCTCGGGCACTGCACATTTCCGGCGGTTATAAAGGCTGACGGACTTGCCCTCGGCAAGGGCGTTATCATCGCCGAATCAACCCTTGTGGCGGTTAACGCAATCAAAAAAATCATGAAGGACCGCATATTCGGCGACAGCGGCTCAAAAATCGTAATTGAGGAATTTCTCACAGGTCCCGAAGTTTCCGTGCTTTGCTTTACGGACGGCAAAACAATAAAGCCCATGGTTTCCTCGATGGATCACAAACGCGCCCATGACGGCGACCTCGGGCTTAACACGGGCGGTATGGGCACGGTTGCCCCGAACCCCTATTACACGAAAGACATCGCCGAAATCTGCATGAAAACGATTTTCCGCCCCACCGTTGAGGCAATGAACAAAGAGGGCAGGCGCTTTAAGGGCTGCCTTTATTTCGGGCTTATGCTCACGGAGGACGGACCAAAGGTTATAGAATACAACTGCCGCTTCGGCGACCCCGAAACACAGGTGGTTCTGCCGCTCCTTCAAAGCGACCTGCTCGAAATCATGCTTGCGGTCGAGGAGGAAAGGCTCGGGGATGCCGATGTGAAGTTCTCTTCCGGGGCGGCGGCTTGCGTTGTAATGGCGTCCGGCGGTTATCCGGAAAAGTACGAAACGGGCTTTGGCGTTAAAATAGGAAAACTCCCCGAAAATGCTTTCGTTTTCCATGCAGGCACCAAAAAAACCGCTGCCGGAATCGTTACCTCCGGGGGGCGTGTTCTCGGGGTGAGCGCCGTCGGGAAAAATCTTTCCGATGCGCTTGATACCGCTTACAGGGCGGTTTCCGAAATCACATTTGAGAGTGAATTCCACAGAAACGATATTGGACAAAAGGCGCTTTCGGCGCTTGGAGAGGAATAATTATGGTTTACAGAATATACTCCGAAAAAAAACCGGGCGTTGATGTTGAAGCCCGCAAGCTTTTCTCCGAACTCCGCGAAATTCTCAAAAATGACAGGTTGAAATCCGTCAGAATTCTGAACAGATACGATGTCGAAAATATATCGGAGGAGCTTTTCCGCCGTGCGGTCGGCACGGTCTTTTCAGAGCCGCAGCTGGATGTCACATATGATGAACTTCCGCAAAAAGACGGCAAAATCATTGCGGTTGAGTACCTTCCGGGGCAGTTCGATATGCGTGCGGATTCCGCTTCGCAGTGCATTAGTATTATGTCCGAGGGCGAAAGACCGGCCGTCAGAACCGCAAAGGTATACATCTTCGGCGGCGAGCTTTCGAGATGGGATGTAAGACTGATTAAAAAGCATATCATAAACCCCGTGGAAAGCCGTGAGGCTAAACTTACCAAGCCGAAAACGCTCAGCGTTAAATGCGAAATTCCGGAAAAAGTTAAGACGGTTTACGGTTTCCGTAAGTTTTCCGAGCTTGAACTTTACGGGGTGATCAAAGAGTTTTCCCTTGCGATGGACCGGGACGATTTGATGTTCTGTCAGGACTATTTCAGGAAGGAAAACCGTGACCCCACAATCACCGAAATAAGAATGATTGACACCTACTGGTCCGACCACTGCCGCCACACGACCTTCCTCACAACAATCGACAGCGCCGAGATTGAGGACGAAGAAATCAGGGGCGCTTACGATAAATATATTTCCGTGAGAGAGTCGGTCGGGCGCAAAAAACCGATAAATCTTATGGATATCGCTACGATTGCGGTCAAAAGGCTTAAGGCGGACGGGCTTCTTTCAAAGCTTGACGAGTCCGAGGAAATCAACGCCTGCACCGTTAAAATCGATGTCGAAACGGACGGAAACTGCGAAAAATGGCTGCTGCTTTTCAAAAACGAAACACATAATCACCCAACGGAAATCGAGCCGTTCGGCGGTGCGGCAACCTGTATCGGCGGCGCTATAAGAGACCCCCTTTCGGGGCGTGCCTATGTCTACCAGGCAATGAGGGTGACGGGTGCGGGCAACCCTCTTCCGGACGGTAAAAAGACGCTTCGCGGTAAGCTTCCGCAGAGAAAAATCGTAACCACCGCCGCAAACGGCTACAGTTCCTACGGTAACCAGATCGGGCTTGCGACGGGGCTTGTCGATGAAATCTATCATGACGGCTACATCGCAAAAAGAATGGAAATTGGTGCGGTTATCGGTGCGGTTCCGGCGGAAAATGTGCGCCGTGAGGTACCGGACCCCGGCGATGTTGTGATTTTGCTCGGCGGCAGAACCGGAAGGGACGGCTGCGGCGGCGCAACAGGTTCTTCAAAATCCCACAAGCTTTCCTCGCTCAAGGAGTGCGGTGCGGAGGTTCAGAAGGGCAACGCACCGGAGGAACGAAAGCTTCAGAGGCTTTTCAGAAATCCTGCGGCTTCAAGGCTTATAAAGCGCTGCAACGATTTCGGTGCGGGCGGTGTGTCGGTTGCGGTCGGCGAACTCGCGGACGGGCTTGACATCAATCTTGACGCCGTTCCGAAAAAGTACGAAGGACTTGACGGTACAGAACTTGCAATAAGCGAATCGCAGGAAAGAATGGCGGTCGTTGTGGAAAGCGGCGACTGCGAAAAATTCTGCCGTCTTGCAAATGAGGAAAACTTAGAGGCTACTGTCGTTGCGCGCGTGACCGACAAGGGTCGCCTCACAATGAACTGGAACGGCAAAACAATCGTTGACCTTTCAAGGGAATTCCTCAACTCAAACGGTGCCGAAAAGCACATCAAAATTAAGATTTCAAAGCCGCGTCCGTTTGAAAAGAAAACGGCGGACGGCAGCTTTAAAGATAAAATGAAGGTTCTCGCCGCAGACCTTAATGTCTGCTCCAAGAGAGGGCTTTCCGAACGGTTCGATTCAACAATCGGCGCAGGCTCGGTGCTTATGCCGTTCGGCGGAAAGTACCAGCTCACGCCAACACAAAGCATGGCTGCGAAAATTCCGGTTCTCGGCAAAAATACCGAAACCTGCTCCGTTATGGCGTACGGCTACAACCCCTTCATAACCGAAAAAAGCCCTTATCACGGGGCGTATCTTGCGGTGGTGGAGTCGGTCGCAAAGCTTGCGGCAGCCGGTGCTCCGCTTGATGACTGCTACCTTACTTTCCAGGAATACTTTGAAAAACCCGGGGTTGACCCATACCGCTGGGGAAAGCCCGCAGCGGCACTCCTCGGCGCTATGAAGGCGCAGCTTGACCTCGGCTTTGCCGCAATCGGCGGCAAGGACTCAATGAGCGGAAGTTTTGAAAAAATCGATGTTCCGCCCACGCTTGTTTCGTTTGCGGTCACAGTCGGAAATGCGAAAAATATTATCTCTCCGGAGTTCAAAAAGAGCGGTTCGGAGGTTCTCGTTTTAAGACCGGAGTACGATGAAAACGGTATTCCGAAGCCCGAAAGCTTCCTTGCGCTCTGCAAAAAGCTGTGCGCTCTTATTGCGGACGGGCATATTCTTTCGTGTTTCACCCCGACCTACGGCGGCATTGCCGAGGCGGTCATGAAAATGTGCTTCGGCAACAAAATCGGCTTTGAGTTTTCGGGCATCACGGATATCTTTTCGTATGCTTACGGCTCTTTCGTCGTTGAAACGGACGGCTCCGTTTCGGGCGAAAAACTCGGCGTAACCGCATCGGAGGCTGCCTTAAAATTCGGCGGCGAAAAAATAATGCTCGATGAACTTTCCGGAATTTACGAGGGCAGGCTTGAACCCGTATTTCCGCTGAAAACCGAGGAGGATTTAAGACAGGCTGAGGTTTATAATTACAGCTGCACCGAAAAATTCTCTCCGAAAATCAAGGTTTCAAAGCCCAAAGCCGTTATACCGGTTTTCCCGGGAACCAACTGCGAGTACGACACCGCAAGGCGATTCCGGGCCGCCGGCGCAGAGGCGGAAATTATCGTTATAAACAACCTCTCTCCGAAGGGTATTTCGGAGTCTGTTTCACGGTTTGCCGACGCGGTTGAAAAGTCGCAGATTGTGTTTATCCCCGGCGGCTTTTCCGGCGGCGATGAGCCGGAGGGTTCGGGTAAATTCATTACCGCATTTTTCAGAAATCCTCTGATTTCCGAAAAAGTAAACGAGCTGCTTTGCTGCCGTGACGGGCTTATGGCAGGTATCTGCAACGGATTCCAGGCACTTATAAAACTCGGGCTTGTGCCGTTCGGCGAAATACGGGACGCAGACAAAAATTCGCCTACCCTCACCTTCAACACGATTGCGCGTCATCAGTCAAAGCTTGTGCGCACCAGGGTCGCTTCAAACAAATCGCCCTGGCTTTCAAAGGTTTCGGTCGGCGATGTGTATACGGTTCCGGTATCCCACGGCGAGGGAAGGTTCGTGTGCAGCCCCGAAATTTTGGCAAGCCTGGCGAAAAACGGACAAATCGCTACGCAGTATGCCGACCTTTCCGGGCAGCCTTCATACGATATTTCGTTCAATCCCAACGGCTCTGTCGACGCGGTTGAGGGAATTTTGTCGCCCGACGGCAGAATTTTCGGAAAAATGGGTCATTCCGAACGCATCGGTACCGACCTTTACAAAAATGTTCCGGGAGATTTCGACATGAAACTCTTTGAATCGGCAGTCGAATATTTCAAATAAGGCTTTTTAGTTACATTTGCGTTACAGCCGTTGACAAACGCTTAAAAAACCTTTATTATTATAAGAGATTTATTTTTGAAAAGAGGCTTATAATAATGGAATATAAGAAAATTATAGCAATCGGTGCGGTGGCGGCGCTGCTTCTTACGGGCTGCGGTGCGGAAACCGCAAAGTCGGGCAGTCAGCTGCTTGCGGACGGGAAGTATTCCGCCGCTGCCGACGCTTTTTCGGAGGAGCTTAAGTCGGACTCCAAAAATGTCAAGCTGTACATAGGTCTTGCCGACGCTTATGTCGGCGAGGGCGAGTACGAAGCCGCAGTTGATAACCTCAGCGAAGGCTTCAAGGCGACAAAATCGGATAAAATCGTAGAAAAAATGATTCAGATTACCGATGACCTCTACAAAACCGCTGCCGATAAAGAGGAATATCAGACGGTTCTTTACTGCTGCGAGGCGGTGCTTGAATGTAAGGACGACGAGGCTGCGGTCTACGAGCAGAAGGCTATGTGCTACCTTCACATGGACCAGGTTGACAAGGCGCTTGAAACGGTTAAAACCGGTGAGGAAAAAACCGGCAGCAAGGATATTGCCGCAAGCGTTTCTTCCTATTTATATACTCTCGGAAGCAAATCGTACACGGGCGGCGAAAAAGCTGCTGCAAAAACCTACTATGAAAAGGTGCTTGAACTCGACCCCGAGAATACCGACGCTCAGAGCATGATTAAGGCTATCGGCGATGTTTCTTCGGACGCTCCAAAGACCGAGGAGCCGAAAAAAGAGGACACCAAAAAGGAAGAAGACAAAAAAACAGAGCAGCCCAAGGCGGAAAACAAACAGAATAATACGCAGACCGAGCAGAAAACCGCAGCTTCTGCGCCTTCCTCCGCTCCCGCAGCTCAGCCGGCACCTGCTCAGAAGCCGCAGCAAAATACACAGGCTGCCGCTCCGGCTCCTGCGCCGCAAACCGCAAAATATACGGTTCAGATCGGCGCTTACGCCGAAAAGCAGAACGCCGACAACAAGGCCGCAAAAGCAAATGCGGCGGGATTTTCCGCAAGTATAAGCGCTTCCGGCGGACTTTATCATGTGACAATCGGCACATTTTCCTCACAGAGCGAGGCGAACACCGCAGCCGCAAAAGCTCAGGCGGCAGGTTTTAATGTTATAGTCTTGACAGATTAACTAAAATGGTGTATAATATATGAGTGTTTGCGGTGTTTTTCTGAAAAAATTAACTTTTTTTCAAAAAACACTTGCAAAATTGTTGAAAATCTGTTATTATAGAATAATCGGAGTTGTATTTTTAGGAGGTGTATTATAAATGGCTAAGTGTGATGTATGCGGTAAGGGTCTGGCTTTCGGTATTAAGGTTTCTCATTCCCACAGAAGATCCAACAGAACTTGGGCTCCCAATGTGAGAAGAATCCGCGTAATTGAAAACGGTGCGGTTAAAACAAAGCATGTTTGCACAAGATGCATTCGTTCGGGTAAAATCACCCGTGCAATATAAATAGTTTTCGTACTTAAAATTACGGGCAACAAATAAGGTCGTATTTCGGTTAACCACTCACTTTGATATCCGAACACGCTCAAATACTTGTAAAATCCGCCTTTTCTGCGTTGTCGGTCTTGACATACAGCAAGTATGCCTTCGACCTTTCGCCTTGAAAATACGAATTTTTCAAGCGTTTGAGTTCACAGAATTTTTTAAGAAATGAATTTTGATACAGTACAAGGAAAAAGCACAGCTAATACTATTCGTATTTGCGAGCATTTTGACGCAGTAATGTGCAAAATTCATCTTAAAAAAAGAGCTCGGATATCAAAGCGAGTGGTTAAGCACCGTAAATACGGCTTTTTTACTAAATCCGGAGGTGACCTTTATGGCTGATAAAACCGATAAGAGTTTGTTTTCAAAAGTGATTTTCCCGGCGATTATCGTTGCGATTATCGCTGCCGGGATTACTTTCTGCGCTCTCTATGAGCCGCCGAATCCCGCAACCCATGCCGATATTGACCTTTCGGGGCAAAAAGAAACGCCGATTGAATCCGAGGAAAAACAGCATGAGGAAAAGGCGGCGGATTCTTCAATGCTTGCGTCTGTTTCACAGGCGAAGGTTGAGCTTGACGCAGCGTGGTCCCACACCGAAGAATGGATTAAGGAAAACGGTAACGAGGGCGACCAAAAAATGCTCGAAAATTACCGCAATGAATATTTGAGCCTTGCCGCCGAGGCGGAGAATACCTCCGGCATAACTGAAAGGCAGGCCGGCGAAACTATCATGAACATCCGGCAGTTTATGGATGATCTGAACAGCTGGACGGAAATGGAACGGTAGAATGTATCTTAAAAAACTGGAGATGCAAGGGTTTAAGTCGTTTCCCGATAAAATAAGGCTTGATTTTACATCGGGTCTTACCGTGATTGTCGGTCCGAACGGCAGCGGAAAAAGCAATATTACGGACGCCGTAAGGTGGGTCCTCGGTGAGCAGAGCGCCAAAATGCTTAGGGGCGCAAAGATGGAAGATGTCATATTCAGCGGTACCGATGCACGAAAACCCCTCGGCTTTGCGGAGGTTTCGGTTACCTTTGACAATTCGGACAAGCGGCTTAATATCGAGTATGACGAAGTGACCGTCACAAGGCGCGTTTACCGCTCCGGTGACGGGGAATATTTTATAAACCGTGCCTCGGTCAGGCTTCGGGATGTGCATGAACTTTTTATGGACACCGGGCTTGGCAGGGACGGTTATTCGCTTATAGGTCAGGGCAAGATTGACGAGATTTTAAGCAATAAGTCCGAGGACAGGCGCAGGGTTTTTGAGGAAGCGGCAGGTATTTCAAAGTATAAGTACAGAAAAATCGAGGCGCAGAAAAAACTTGACGGCACAACGGCGAATCTCGAAAGAATATCCGACATCACAGGCGAGCTTGAAAGCCGTCTTTCACCGCTTCTGCGGCAGTCGGAAAAGGCAAAGCGATTTCTTGAGCTTTCGGACAGGCTGAAAAAACTTGAGGCGACTGTTTCCATAGAAAATCTCGATTCCTTAAAACACGCTCTGGCGGAACTCGATGTGAGCCTTCGCGGTCTTAACATCAGTGCGGAGGAGTGCGGCGCTGCGCTGGAGTCGCTCGAAAAGGAAATCGGCGCTCTCTATGAGTCAATCGGTACCACCGAGGCGGAAATCGCAGGCGTGCGTGAGGATATAACCTCCTTCGAGGGCAGCATAAAGCTGCACCAAAACGAGATTGAAATAAGCCGTGCAACGATTGAAGATAACAAAAACGAAATCGAAAAGCTTGAAACCGAAATTTCCGAAGCTTCGGCGGAAGCCGCTTTAAGGCTTTCCGAAACGGAGAACAAAACCAAAGAGGTTGAATCGCTGAAATTATCGGCTTTGGCATACGCAGCGCAGCTTTCGGCTCTCGAAAAAAAACAGCTTGACAATCAAAGGCTGCGTGAGGCGGCGCTGTCGGAACTGAGCGGCGCAAACGAGGCGCTCTCCATAGCTTCGGCGGAAACCGCAGAAATCCGTGCGGCGCTTTCGGGGGCGGACGCACTTTCCGAAAACTATCATGCGCAGATGGTTGACGCGGAAAACATCGCAGCGGAATCCGATGCGAAAATTGCGGAACTTAAAGCTGCGGCAAAGAAGCTTTCGGAAGAGGCAAACGCAAAGGAACGCTCAAAGCACGGGCTTATAATAAAGAAGGAAAAAATAAATTCCGAGATTTCGGAACTTGAAAAAAAGTGCGGTTCGGACGGGCAAATGCTTAACGATAAGCTGTCGCTGCTCAACATGAAACGCGACAGAATCAAAATGCTCACCGAACTCGAAAACGAGTATGAAGGCTATCAGAAGGGTGTAAAATCCGTAATGCAGGCGACGGGGTCGGCGCTTAAAAACGCCGATATACACGCTCCGCTTTCAAGGCTGATTACGGTTGAAAAAGAATACGCCGCCGCAATCGAAGCGGCTCTCGGCGGTGCGCTGCAAAACATCGTTACCGCTACCGAGGAGGACGCAAAGGCGGCGATTGCATATCTTAAAAAAACAAAGGGCGGCAGAGTGACTTTCTTGCCGCTTACATCGGTAAAACCCAGGAAATTCGATGAGAATCTAAGCGGCTTTGACGGATTTTTGGGGCTTGCGTCCGAGCTTTGCGGCTATGACAAGGCTTACAAAAATATCGTTTCAAGCCTTCTGGGCGCGGCGGCGGTCACGGATAACATCGATAACGCCGTGAAAATGGCGAAAAAGTGTTCCTACCGTTTTAAAATAGTAACTCTCGAGGGCGAAATTATTTCTCCCGGCGGCTCTATAACCGGCGGTAACTCGGGCAGGTCGAACGGTATTCTGACCCGTGCCGGCGATAAGCAGCAGCTTATAGAGGAGTGCGAAAAGCTTTCGGCGGCGGCGGAAAAGCTTAAATCCAAGAACGCCGAAACCCAAAAGATTCTTGATGAAAATAATGCCTTGCTTTCGGAAACCGAGGATAATATCAGAAAAACCGACGCTGACATAATGGCGCTTGCGGCGGAGGACAACAGAATAAATTACGAAATAACCCGTGAGGCCGGCGAGGCGGAGAAAAACCGCGGGCTTGCAAAAAGCGCAAAAGCAAGAATTGACGAAATAGAGGCGCAGACGGCGGACAGGCGCAAAAGGCTCTGCGAGCTTACGGCGGAAAACAAAAAGTTCGGCGAGGCTTCGGAGGAACTTAAGAGAAAGTACGAACTTGCCGCCGAAAACGAAAGAAAATCCGCGGCGGAAGTGTCGGCGGCAAAAACCGAGGCACTTAATGCCGAAAAGGCTGCGGCGGTTGAGGGCGAACGCATAAATTCGCTTAAAATTGCTTATTCGGCAGCGGTGAGCAGGGCTTCTGCGGCAAAGGAAAAGTGCGAAGCGCTGCGGCTTAAGAATAATGCTCTTTCTTCGGAAATCGAAATTAAACTTAAGAAGATTGACGGTCTGAACGGAGAAATCGAACAAAAACGGGCGAGAATGTCCGAAATCGAGGAAAGAAAACAGGCAAGGGCAGAGGAAATCAACTCAAAACAAGCGGCGGTTAAGCAGGAAAGAGAACGCTTCTCCGCGGTTCAGACAGAAATTTCAAAGCTTGAAACTCGCAAAAACAAGGGAGAAATGGAGTCCGACGCTATCGTAAACAAGCTTTGGGACGATTACGGTCTGACTTATATTACGGCGGCGGAATTTAAGTGCGAAATCGAAAGCGTTCCGGCGGCAAAAACCGAGATTTCGGGCATAAAACGGCAGATTTCCGCTCTCGGTTCGATAAATGTCGACGCAATCGAGGAGTATAAGTCCGTTAAGGAACGCTACGAATTCCTCTCCGGACAGAAAAACGACCTCGTTGAAGCCAAAGTCGCTCTCGAAAAAACCATAGCCGATATGCAGGAACTTATGAAAGCCGTTTTTTCGGAGCAGTTCAAAATCATAAACGCTCATTTTGCCGAAACTTTCAGGCTCCTTTTCGGCGGCGGAAAGGCCGAACTCAGTCTTTCAGACCCATCGGATGTCCTCGAAAGCGGAATTGACATCGATGTTCAGCCGCCCGGAAAAAGGCTTCAGAATCTGATGCTGCTCTCCGGCGGCGAAAAGGCACTCTGCGCTATCGCAATTATTTTTGCGATTCTCAAAACAAGACCGGCGCCGTTCTGCATTTTCGATGAAATCGAGGCGGCTCTTGACGATGTTAATGTCTACAGATTCGCAGAGTATCTTAAAATTATGAACGAAAACACACAGTTCATGGTCGTCACCCACAGAAGGGGAACCATGGAAGCGGCGGACAAGCTTTACGGCGTAACAATGCCGAAAAAGGGTATTTCGGAAATGCTTGAACTTGATATTTCCGAGCTTGACAAAAAAATAAAACTTAACTGAAAAGGGGCTAATTATGGGATTTTTCGATAAGTTAAAGAACGGGCTTTCCAAGACCCGTGAGAATTTTTCGCAGAAGGTTAACGAGGTGTTCAAGGTTTTCAGAAAGGTCGATGAGGAGCTTTTTGAAGAACTTGAAGAAGCTCTCATCACGGCAGATGTAGGCGTCAACACGTCTATGGAAATCATCGAGCGCCTGCGTGACGCCGTTAAAACCAAGAATATTCAGGATGCGGACGGGGTAAAAGCTGAACTTAAGGCGATTATTTACGATATGCTCAGTTCCGATGCAGCAGAACTTAACCTTTCGACAAAGCCTTCGGTTATTCTCGTAATCGGCGTTAACGGCGTGGGCAAAACCACTTCGATAGGCAAAATTGCGGCGCTTCTCAAAAACAGCGGCAAAAATGTTCTGCTTGCCGCCGCCGACACCTTCAGGGCGGCCGCAATCGAGCAGCTGGAGGTCTGGGCGGACCGTGCCGGCGTTGACCTCATCAAACACAGCGAGGGTTCCGACCCCGCCGCCGTGATTTTCGATGCAGTAAACGCCGCAAAAACAAGAAACACCGATGTTCTTATCTGCGACACCGCAGGCAGGCTCCACAACAAGGTTAACCTCATGAACGAACTTAACAAGATTTTCAGGGTTATCGAAAGGGAACTCCCCGGCGCCGCAAAAGAGGTGCTGCTGGTTCTTGACGCTACCACCGGTCAGAACGCACTCTCCCAGGCAAAGCTGTTCGGCGAAACTGCCGCCATTACCGGCGTAGTCCTCACCAAGCTTGACGGCACCGCAAAAGGCGGCGCGGTCATCGCTATTAACAACGAGCAGAGCATACCCGTTAAGCTTATCGGGGTGGGTGAGGGTATCGACGATTTGCAATACTTCAACCCCAAAGAATTTGCGGACGCATTGTTTGATGACGGTGATGATAATGAAATTGAAATCGCTGAAGATTAATACTCTGGATTTTCTCGAAAACCACAGGCTTGTGCGCCAGATGCTGCGTTTCAGCGTTATAGGAACGACGGCGTTTATTCTGGATACCCTTCTTTTCTGGATTTTTATTAAATGCAGAATCAACCAGAACATCGCACTCGCCATGGCTTTTATTCTCACGCTTGTGTACAACTATGTTTTCAGCATCCGCTGGGTGTTCGACGCTAAAAAGAAAAACAGCAGCGCAACCATGTTCGTGTTTGCTGTTCTGAGCGCAATCGGGCTTGTTTTAACCGAGGTTATATACAGCGTGCTGATTCATCTGATTATCGATTATACCCTTAACATCCACCCTTCCGACACCTGGAAACTGTTTGCTAAGGTCGTTTCGTCGTTTATCGTGATGGTCTACAACTTTATAACAAGAAAGCTTTTTCTTGAAAAAACATTGAAAAAATCGGATAACAGATAAAACAGATAATAGATAAGAGATAATAGATAATAGTTATTGAGGGTTTTCGGCGAGCCGAAAACCTTCTTATTTATTATCCGACCTTGCGGCGAGAACAGTTTTACCGTATGTACACTCTAACCGGTATTTCGAGCCTGTGGCAGGTGTCTATTACAAACTTTGTTCCTCGGGATTTTCCGTCCCAAAAAGCCAAAACAAGCTCCGAATTTTGAATGATTTTCAAATTTCTTTTAAGCGGTGCGCCTTTTTTATATAAATTGTACTCCGGTTTAATTTCGGTAAGTTTTATACCATTTGCAATTGCATATTCCCTTGCAAGGCTGTCAACACCGACGGCACCTCCGGATATTATTTCTGTGGTATTTTTTGGTATAAAATTCGTCAAATCTATATTTTTTATGTTTCTTGAACCTATTACTGCTATTTTCATATCATAACCACCTTTATTTTATGCGTCAAAATTGTGTCATTTTGTCTTTTTATTATACTACAATGTTATAATAATGTCAATACTAAGTCAAAGGTGAGTCATATGAAAGATAATTTGCCGAGATATACATTAAGAATTTCTCAAATTCTGCTCGATAAGCTTGCTTTCATTGCAGAGTATGACGGCAGAACAAAAAACAAAGAAATTGAACATCTTATTAAGAAATGTATTTCGGAATTTGAAAATGAACACGGCGAAATTATTATTGATAAGGATTCCGAAAATGAATAAATATGGCATTAAGATAACATCAGCTTACGGTCGGGGCTGATATGAAGGAAAAAGAGCAGAAATATAGAATAGATAAGAGATAATAGATAATAGTTATTGAGGGTTTTCGGCGAGCCGAAAACCTTTTTTATGTCTGAAAAGCAATTCATTTCTTGACTTTTTCACGCAAAATATCGGTTTGCCTTATCCTACAGGGGGAATCAGCAGCAATTCCCCCTGCACCCTTTGCCGCCGAGCCTCTGCGAAAAATGCCATCTGTAGCACTCGATGAGGCTTCGTTTAAGCGCCGCTCCAAGAAGCGCACTCAGCGCTTCGTTCCGCTAAAAATCCACATCAGCAGCGGAAATTTGATATGCGGATTTTAGGCAACCGAGAGGCGAACCCTTAATGCCTTATGACGGCAATTTTTGCCCTTTTCGGCTTGTCGTCATTGAAAGGCGACCGCCTGTCAGCGATCTCCGCACCAAAAATGACTAAAAATTTTCACGCCATAAGGTGCGCGCAGTTTTTATCGAGCCGATTTTTCTCAAGAC
>CAKSKB010000011.1 GCA_934464705.1 uncultured Clostridia bacterium | reverse complement strand
CAGGCTGCTTTTTGTGTACAATCACCAAAAAGCAATTTTGTTTCATAAAAGACTTGACAAAAATGCAGGGGGGGGGTATAATGTAATAAAGATAATATTTTTTTCAAGGAGAGGTTCAATTATGAAACGATTTTTGGCGGCAATCCTTTCGCTGACGCTCATACTTTCGGCACTCTGCGCCGTAGGCGTTTCGGCAGAGGAAACATACCCGAAGGACGGCGATGTTGTAGTTTTCTATGATGACTTTGAAAGCTATGATACTTCCGCAGGCAGTATTAAACTTCCGTATAATTCTTGGAGCGGTTTGCAGTCTGATATTTTCACATATGAAATTTGTGAAGAAAACGGAAACAATGTTCTTAAAACATCTAACTGGAATGCGGCGGTTGTTTTAGGCAGATATTTTTCTTCCTTGGCATGGAAGGAAAAGAATCCCAATGACAAAAAAACTGCGAGAGATTATTTTTCGCAGAGCAAAGCGTATGTTCGTTTTGTTAAGTCAAAGGCGTTTGAGGCATCGCCCAAAACAAACTATTACTATACCTGTGACTATGTGTATAAGCAGGGAGGTACGTTACAAAACACCAGCGGTTACCTCGGTGTATTTTCCTCCGATAAACCAATGTGGGTGACTGAAAGTTCGCAAAAATCATCCTCTGAAACTTATCCCGCATCAACGACGACAAAGAAGGATAACGGTTGGTATACCGCCGCCTCAACATTAAACGTATATGCTTTCGGAGCGAAAAAAACGGACACGAGTGCAAGCATTTCATTGTGTCCTCAGTTGGGAAATTGGGGTACAACCGTTTATGATATTGTTGCAACTATTATGGCAAAAGATGACTATTCGGCTTTGACTTCAAGCGATACATCAAGTGAAATCTATAAGGCTGCCGTTGCAGAAATTCAGACAGAGCTTGACAACAGGGATTATCGTGCTTATCTTGATAACGTTAAGGTTGTTATGAATGCTAAAATTTATCAGGATACTGTTAACATTTCTGGCGGCAGAGCTGATGTCAGAGCAAAGACCGATGCAACCGGAAACGGTGCAGCGCTTAATGACGGAGATAAAGTAGAAGTTAACAATGCTTTTGGTACAGTCTATACCATCACTCCTTCAAACGGTGTTGTCGGCAGAGTTAAGTATAACGGAATACCTGTTTATTTTGCACAGAACGGAAACACTGCAACTGTGACGATTCCGGGAACAAGTATTACACAGAACGGTACACTTGAAGTTGTTATCGCTGAAAACAGTGAATATGTTACCAATACTTACACTGCTACATTCAAGGGCGGTAAAGCAGTAAACGGTGTTGCGAATCCTTCTCTCACATCGACAGACGGCAGAGTAACTCTCCAGGGCGCAAATGCAATGACCGGTAATGAAGCGAATATAGCAGATTCTGCTGCAGGTACATTTGCTTACAATTCCAATGCTTCCGATCACAGAATGGGCGTTGTATTCAACAAGGACGCTGAAAATCCGCTCTATTATGCATCGGGCAGAACCTATCTCTGGAAGCTTTATCACACCGGAACATATCAGCCCGGTTACCTCCAGTGGTCCAATCCTGTCAGCACGGATACATGCAAATCACTTAAGGACGGAAATCAGATCGCGCAGCGTTTTATAGGCGGAGCGTCTAACGGCCCTTCCGGAAACAGCGTGAGAACGGAAACTTATGTCGGCAATCACAATAGCGACGGCAAAGCGTACATTCCTTATTTCAGCAATAAAGAAAAAACCGTGATCAATGAATACGGATATTCCATTCCCGGAAATATCGAGTATCTTCCCGGCTCTAAGGGTGTATTCAACGGTTTTGAATATTCCGAAACCGTAATGATGCACAAGATTTCATTTGAAGGCGAAGGCACCCTTGGCGTTAAGGCGGCAAGCCTTAATAACTTTGATAATAATAAGTGCAATGCTACTCTTACAAACGGTCAGTCGGCAAATGTTGAAGACCTCATGAAGGCAGACTTCACCGTAACCGCACCCGAAAACAAGGTTATCGAAGCAATCAAGTATGTGACTTATGACGGTAAAACGGAAATCGGAACAGAGCTTATCGGTCAGGCGAGCGGCAGTTTCTCGATTCAGCCGGTTGAAGCTTCGGGAACAATCAAAGTTACTTATAAGGACAACACATCCGTTGAACCCAAGATTGAGTATTCCGGTTCAAATGTTGAACACAACAAGGAATATACAGTTGACGGAGCAACAAAAACATCTGCAAATTCAATCATTATGTACGGAACTGTTACCGGCGATTTTGACGCATACGGCTTCATTCTTTCGCAATTCGGCGCAGACAGCGTTAAGACAGGCGAGGTTATGCTTGCGGCTGAAACAAAGTCGGCAGACGGCAAATTTGCAATCAGAGTAGTGGGCGACGGAATAACCGTCGGCAAATACAGCGCCGCACCTTACAGCGTAAAGACCGGTTCAACCGATACCGACAAGGGAACAGAAACCGATATAACAGTAGCGGCAACAATAGATTAATAAAAGCATATTACAAACCCTTTCATTGTTTTTGTTTTTCCTAATTAAAAAGCGAACAGACCTGAAAATTCGGGTCTGTTAGTTTTTTATAGATATGTATTAATGAGAACAACCGAAAAAGGAAAGTCCTTGAAAGCATGGACTTTTCGGATAAAACATATTATCTCTTGAAAAGCAATTATACAGTGATGTTTGGTTGGTTGTTGCATACGCAGGCGGCAGAACGGATCGGAAAAGGCGGAAAAGGATAATTTTCGCTCCGTTTTTTTGTTTTTAACTATTCGGACATCAAAAAAGGCTTGCCACGAGGTAAAAACCTTGTAAACAAGCCATTTCTTTGATAAAATAATTATCTCTTTGAGAACTGCGGTGCACGACGAGCAGCTTTGAGACCGTACTTCTTTCTTTCCTTCATACGAGGGTCACGAGTGAGGAAGCCTGCCTTTTTGAGGACGGGTCTGTACTCTTCTTCGTTCACTTCGAGAAGCGCTCTTGCGATACCGTGGCGGATTGCGCCTGCCTGACCGGTAAAGCCGCCGCCTGTAACATTTACGATAACATCATACTTATTTACAAGAGAGAGAAGCGAAAGAGGCTGTCTAACGATAACCTTAAGTGTTTCAAGACCGAAATATTCGTCAATGCTTCTTCCGTTAACGGTGATTGTGCCGTTGCCGGGTAAAAGCCTTACTCTGGCGATGGATTTTTTTCTTCTGCCTGTGCCGTAAAAATATGTTGCTGCCATTAATCTCAACCTCCCTTATATCTCGTACATTACAGGATGCTGAGCTTCGTGCTTGTGGTCAGCATTCTTGTAAATTCTTAATCTTGTCATAGACTTTCTGCCTATTGTGTTGTGGGGAAGCATACCCCAGATGGCAAGTTCAAGCGCCTTTTCGGGTCTTTCAGCCATAAGGTGGTTGTATTTTACTTCTTTAAGACCGCCCACATGACCTGTATGTCTGTACCAAACCTTCTGTTCCAGCTTTTTGCCGGTGAGAACGGTTTCAGCAGCGTTGATGATGATAACATGATCGCCGCAGTCAACATTAGGTGTGAAAGTGGGTTCGTGCTTTCCTCTGAGGATTGTTGCAGCCTGAGCGGCAACTCTGCCGAGAGGACGGCCCGCAGCGTCAATGATATACCATTTTCTGTTGACATCAGCGGGTTTAATCATATAAGTACTCATGGAAATTCCTCCGTTCATTAAAATCAACGCTATTTATTATAATACACTTTTCACCGTATGTCAACACTTTTTTCTAAAAAAATTAAAAACAAATATATTATCTTCCGTTTTCTTCGATTTTCATATGATTTTCTCCTGTATGCTCGTTTTCTATTTTGGTTCTCGGGGGTGGACAAAAAGAGAAATATATGTTATTATATATAGGTAGGCTAATCCCAAACCATTAAGGGTTGGGGCTTAGCTTGCCTAAGAAAGGATGAATTTAATGCAAAAAGAAAACAAGATGGGCACAATGCCGATAAACAAGCTTCTGATTTCGGTTTCGCTGCCGATGATGATTTCGATGCTGGTTCAGGCGATGTACAACATTGTGGACAGCATATTCATATCGCATTACAGCCTTAAAGCGCTTACTGCGGTTAACCTCACATTTCCGTTCCAGAACCTCATGATTTCGGTTGCGGTCGGGACGGGCGTCGGCATAAATGCGCTGCTTTCAAGGCGGCTCGGCGAGAAGGACTTTGACGGTGCCAACCGTGCCGCAACCCACGGAATTCTGCTTAACTATCTTTCCGGAATTCTGTTTGCGGTAATCGGTATTGCGGTTTCCGGGGCATTTTTCAGATTTCAGAGCGATGACGCTGCGGTAATAAATTATGGCAGACAGTATATGGGCATTTGCTCGGGACTTTCGGTTGCGATATTCGGGCAGGTTACTTTTGAAAGGCTGCTTCAGTCGACCGGAAAAACCATTTACACCATGATAACCCAGGGCATCGGTGCGATTATCAATATAATTTTCGACCCGATTTTAATATTCGGATATTTCGGGTTTCCCGAGATGGGCGCAGCAGGTGCCGCCGCAGCCACGGTTTTCGGGCAGGCGGTAGCGATGGTGCTCGGCATTATATTTAATATAAGAAAGAATAAGGAAATTTCACTGTCGTTCAAGGGCTTTAAGCTAAGCGGCGACACGGTTAAAAGAATTTACGGCGTTGGCGTGCCGTCGATGCTTGTTGCGTCAATCGGCTCGGTCATGACATTCGGAATTAACAAGATTTTCTCGACTATGGACTCCATGCGTGAGGACGCAATAAATGTATTCGGAATTTACTTCAAGCTGCAAAGCTTTGCGTTTATGCCGCTTTTCGGACTTAATAACGGCATGGTTCCGATTATTGCATACAACCTCGGCGCAAGAAAACGAAAGAGAATTACAAGCACAATCAAGTTTGCCGTGATTTATGCGGAAATAATTATGATTTTCTGTATGCTCATAATGCAGATTTTCCCGGACAGGCTCTACGGAATTTTTAAGGCTTCGGACAATATGCTGCGTATCGGACGGCACGCCCTCAGGGTTATCAGCATAAGCTATCCTGCGGCGGCGTTCGGCGTGGTGTCGTCATCTGTGTTCCAGGCTTGCGGACATGCGGTGCTCAGTATGCTTGTGTCGCTTGTGCGCCAGCTTTGCGTGCTTTTGCCGGTGGTTTATATAATCGCAAAACTCACCGAAAATGTTATGCATGTGTGGTATGCGTTCCCGATTGCCGAAATATTCTCGTTTACGCTCTGTATATTCTTTACAAGATATGTTTACAAAAAGGAATTTGAAAAACTTCCTGAATAATAAGCATTGAAAAAAGCACCGGCAAATGCAGGTGCTTTTTTCAGAGCTGTTGAGCAGATTTGAACTGCCGACCTCTTCCTTACCAAGGAAGTGCTCTACCGGCTGAGCTACAACAGCGAGTTTTGAAAACTCACAAAGTCTATTATACAAAACTTTCTTCGATTTGTCAATAGTTTTTTTGAAAAAATGTAAAAATCGGATACGATTTTCTTTTTGTGACGGGTTTATATGGTATCGGGCGGCTGTGCCGATATTCATTTTTTGCAGTATTTTGTTTGTTTTAGGTATTTATTATATACCTCTTTTGTGGTAAAATCAATATCGGAAAAAGAGGTGAGACTTTGTGATTTTGGGACAAATAATAGGCATTGCGGCAATTTTGGTATCGTCCGTAATATATGTGCAGCCGAAAAGGAAGCTTGTTATTTTCTTAAAGCTTATAACTGATTTCCTGTGGATAGCGCACCATTTGATGATTGGCAGTTATACGGCGGCGGCAACTACTTCTGCGGCGGTTTTCCGCGAACTTATTTTTATGCAAAATAAAAAATGGGCAAAAAACAAAGTCTGGCTGTATATATTTTCTGCGGTTTTTGTTTTGTCTGCGTTTTTTACCCGAAAAGATTTTTTCAGCGTATTTCCGGCAGTGTCGTCGATTTTATCAACGGTTGCATTTTTCAGCACCGATATGAAAAAAATCCGCATTTTCGGTTTTGCTTCATCGGTCGGAATGTTCGTTTACGGAATACATTACTTATCCGTGCCCACAATAATCAATGAAATACTGGTTGAAACATCTATAATTACAATTCTCATAAAAAATAAAAGGACAGAAAACCGCTAATTGTTTTCTGTCCATCCTATTATCCTTTTTGCGTCCTTAAGCTCCACGCATTTTCCCGAAAGATAGGAAAGCGCAGTGGTGTTATCTTCGGAAAATTCAAGTCTGTATGCGCAAAGCGCCTGGTGCGCTGCCTTAAAGCGGCGGTTGATTTCATTTTTGCCGTATTTTCCGTCGCCGAGCAGCGGACAGCCTATATGCGCCATATGCGCCCTTATCTGGTGGGTTCTGCCGGTTATCAGGTCAACCCGCAAAAGCGCAAGGCCGCCCTTTGTTTCGAGCGTTTCGTAGAGCGTAACGGCAGGCTTTGCCCCCGGAGTTTTTTCCTTTTTAATATATACCCTGTTTTTTGAGGAGTCCTTCCAGATATAGTTTTCGATTTTGCCGTCGGCGGGTTTCGGCAGTCCTGCGGTTATGCAGAGATATGTTTTTTTGATTTCACGGTTTTTGATTTTTTCGTTTATTATCCTCAGCGCCTCGGCGTTTTTTGCCGCAATCACAAGCCCGGCGGTGTTTCTGTCGATTCGGTTGCAGAGCGCCGGTGCGAAGGAGTTTTCCGCCTTGGGGTCATATTCCCCCGAGCGGATAAGATACGCCTTTATGTGATTTATGAGCGTATTTTTCTTTTCGCCTTCGTCTTCGTGAACCACCATTCCGAACGGCTTGTTTGCAATCAGAATATTATCGTCCTCGTATGCGATGTCAAGATTCGGCTCAATATCACCGAGCGAAAAGCCCTGCGGTTTTTCCGCAAAAAAATCGTCATTTATGTAAAGGTCAATGCGGTCGCCGATTTCCAGCCTCGAAGATATTTCGGCACGCTTTCCGTTGATTTTAATCCTTTTCTTTCTTATATATTTATACATTGCCGACTGCGGCAGCGCCGGGCACGCTTTTGTAAGAAATTTATCTAGCCTCTGCGACGCATCGTTTTGAGAAATTATAAATGTTTTCATTAAATCACCACGATTATTATACACCAAATTAAAAATTTTTTCAATATTTTTTCGGAAATCTGTTTTTTTCTGTGATTTGTCTTGACTTTTGTTTGAATTTGTTGTATTATTATTGTGTAGGGTTTTAGCAATGCTTGCCTAGGAGGTTAGAAAATATGAATTGTTATACTGAAAAAATTCAAAAATCACAGAGAATAGACCTTCTTAAAGAGGCGCTTTTTAAAGAAATGCCGCAGATTGAGGCGGACAGAGCGATTCTCCTGACGGAAAGCTATAAAGCGACCGAAAATCTCCCCGTGATACAAAGACGCTCCAAAGCGTTCAGGCATATACTTGAGCATATTCCGATAACGATAAGGGATAACGAGCTTATCGTGGGCTCCGCAACAAAGCGCCCCAGAAGCTGCCAGGTGTTCCCTGAGTTTTCTTTCGAGTGGCTTGAGGCGGAATTCGATACGATTGAGCACAGATCCGCCGACCCCTTTTACATATCGGAGGAGACCAAAGCGGCTCTTCACGAGGTGTATAAGTATTGGAAGGGCAAAACGACTTCCGATTTGGCGCTGTCGTACATGGCGCCCGAGGCGGTAAAGGCTATCGAGCACAACATTTTCACGCCCGGAAATTATTTTTATAACGGCGTGGGTCATGTGACGGTAAATTACGGCGAAGTGCTTGAAATCGGGCTTGAAGGCATAAAGCAAAAGGCTGAGGCGGCGCTCCTGAAGTGCACGCCGGACCTTCCCGATTACGCAAATCGCCACGCATTTTTGGAAGCTGTTATCGAAAGTCTTGATGCAGCGGTTCTTTATGCCGAAAGATATTCCGAGGCGGCGTATATGGAGGCAAATGCGTGCCGTGAGCCGAAACGGAAAGAAGAACTTTTCAGAATTGCCGAAAACTGCAAGAGCGTTCCGAGAAAGGGCGCAAAATCCTTCCGGGAGGCTTGCCAGTCGTTCTGGTTCATACAGATGCTTATTCAGACCGAATCGAGCGGACATTCCATTTCGCCCGGACGGTTCGACCAATATATGTATCCTTATTATAAAGCTGACCTTGATTCCGGCAGAATCACAAGGGAAGAGGCACAGGAACTTATTGACTGCATTTGGGTCAAGCTTAACGACCTCAATAAGGCGAGGGACGCTGCGTCATCGGAAGGCTTTGCCGGGTACAGCCTTTTCCAGAATCTGATTGCGGGCGGTCAGACGGCGGAAGGGCTTGACGCAACAAATGACCTTTCGTATATGTGCATAAACGCAACGCTTCATGTGAGCCTGCCGCAGCCGTCGTTTTCGGTTCGTATCTGGAACGGCACACCGCATGAATTCATGATTCGCGCGGCGGAACTTACGAGAACGGGCGTGGGGCTTCCGGCTTATTATAATGATGAGGTTATTATTCCGGCGCTGCTTTCGAGAGGACTTACGATGGCGGACGCAAGGGACTATAACATCATCGGCTGCGTTGAACCGCAGAAGTCCGGCAAGACCGAAGGCTGGCACGACGCCGCATTTTTCAATATGTGCAGACCGCTTGAGCTTGTGTTTGAAAACGGCTGCGACAAGGGTGAGCTTATAGGGGTTGAAACCGGCGATGTGTCGGGAATGAACACCTTTGATGAGTTCTACGGCGCATACAAAAAGCAGATGAATTATATGATTTCGCTGCTTGTAAACGCCGATAACGCAATAGATTCGGCGCATGCCGCAAGGTGTCCGCTGCCGTTTCTTTCGTCTATGATCGAGGACTGCATAGGCAGAGGAAAGAGCGTGCAGGAGGGCGGAGCGGTGTATAACTTCACCGGGCCTCAGGGCTTCGGAATCGCAAACATGGCGGACTCTTTGTATGCTGTAAAGACGCTTGTTTACGACCAAAAGAAGATAACCGTTTCGGAACTTAAAGAGGCTCTGGAACATAACTACGGATATGCGCTTTCTGGCGATGCTGCAAGGGCTGCAACGGAGGAAGCGGTAAAGGCGCTTTCCGAGTCCGGAAGGGAAGTGACCCCCGAACTTGTCGAGCGGGTTTACAAGACCGTAACGGGCGAATCGGCGGAGAACGAAAAGTACAGAAACATAAAAGAACTTATAGACGCCGTGCCGAAGTTCGGAAACGATATTCCCGAGGTGGACGCTTTCGCAAGAGATGTGGCGTATACATACACAAAGCCGCTTGAAAACTATAAAAACCCGAGGGGCGGAATGTTTCAGGCGGGGCTTTATCCTGTATCGGCGAATGTTCCGCTGGGTGCGCAGACCGGCGCAACCCCCGACGGAAGGCTTGCCGGAACGCCCGTTGCAGACGGTGTTTCGCCGTCTGCCGGCAAGGATGTTCACGGACCTACGGCGTCTGCAAACTCGGTGTCGAATCTCGACCACTACATCGCCTCGAACGGAACGCTCTTTAATATGAAGTTCCACCCGGCTGCGCTTGAAGGCAGACAGGGTCTGGAGAGTTTCGCTGCGCTTGTCAGAGGATACTTTGACCGAAAAGGCAGCCATATGCAGTTCAATGTTGTAAGCCGCGAAACACTGCGTGACGCACAGGCACACCCTGAAAATTACAGAAGTCTTGTTGTGAGGGTTGCCGGTTACAGCGCAATTTTCGTAACGCTTTCAAAGTCGCTGCAGGACGATATTATAAACAGAACCGAACAGGGCGGATTTTAACTATGAACTATCTTGACACAAAGGGCAGAATATTCGATATACAGCGCTTTTCGGTGCATGACGGGCCGGGCGTGCGGACGATTGTGTTTCTGAAGGGGTGTTATCTTCGGTGCAAATGGTGCTGCAATCCGGAGTCGCAGAACTTTGAAATAGAGCAGATGAACCGTGGCGGCAAGATACAAACCGTCGGGGAGGACAAGACTGTCCGCGAGATTATGGAAACCGTTGAGCGTGACAGGGTTTATTACAGGAGAAGCGGCGGAGGTTTGACACTTTCCGGCGGCGAAAGCCTTGTGCAGCATGAGTTTGCGGCGGCGCTTCTGCGCGCGGCGAAGGAAACGGGTATAAACACCGCAATCGAGTCCACTGCCTGCGCCGAGTATTCGAGGATTGAAGCGATACTCCCTTACCTTGACACTTATCTTATGGATATCAAGCATATAAATTCCGATAAGCACAGGGAATTTACCGGGAGGAGCAATGAGCTTATCCTGGAGAACGCAAAGAAACTCGCAAACGAAAAATGCAATCTGATTGTCCGTGTGCCGGTTATTCCGACATTTAACGATACACCGCAGGAAATTTACGATATTGCGGCGTTTGCAAGGTCAATCGGTGTGAAGGAAATTCACCTTCTGCCGTATCACCGCCTTGGCACGGACAAGTACACCGCTCTCGGACGGGAATACCTTATGGGGCACATTGATTTGATTCCGAAGGAGAAAATCGCAACGCTCCAGAATGTTGCGTCGTCTGTTGGGCTTATATGTAAAATCGGAGGTTAGCAATGGATATAAACAGCCTTAACGATAAAATGAGAATAATTCAGGAACTTGTTCCCGGCAAGCAGATAACGCTTGCGCATATAATTGCAAATCCGGATAAGATTCTTTATAAAAAGCTCGGGCTTGACCCTGCTGTGGATTATGCAAAGGCGGCAATCGGGATTGTTACAATGTCGCCTGCGGAAACGGCAATTATCGCCGGGGATATAGCAATCAAGGCGTCGGGTGCGGAACTTGGGTTTGTTGACAGATTCAGCGGTACGCTGATAATTACCGGAACGGTTTCCGAGGTGGAGGCGAGCCTCAAGGCGCTCACCGATTACTGCCGTGAAACGCTTTCGTTCAATGTGTGCCCGATTACGAGAACATAATAATTATGAAGAAACTGATTCTGATGGGAAGAAGCGGCTGCGGCAAAACAACGCTTACCCAGGCGCTTAAAGGACAAAAAATAGAGTACAGCAAAACCCAGAGTATAGATTATCATGATTTTCTGATTGATACCCCCGGCGAATATGCCGAAAACCATGTTCTCGGAAGAGCGCTTGCGCTTTATACATATGAGGCGGATATAGTAGGGCTGCTGTGCAGTGCAGATGAACCGTACTGCCTGTTTCCGCCCTGCGTTACAAGCCAGTGCAACCGTGAGGTTATCGGGATTGTAACAAAGTGCGATGAGGGCGGCAGCGGTGTTGCCCGTGCGGAAGGCTGGCTCAGGCTTGCCGGGTGCAAAAAGATTTTTAAGGTCAGTTCGTATCGAAACGAAGGGATTTCTGATATTTTAGAGTACATTTCGGAATAAAAACAACAAAAACAAAAAGAAAACAACAAAAAACTATTGACTTTTAACCACAATAGTGGTAAAATAAAAGTAAATCAAAGAAAAGGAGATATTTAACCATGGTATCTGAGTACGAAATCAAAAAACAAATTTGCGACATCGGCAAAAGAATATATGACAGAGGAATGGTTGCCGCAAATGATGGTAACATTTCGGTAAAAATTTCCGATAATGAGTACCTTTGCACACCTACGGGCGTAAGTAAGGGATTTATGACTCCCGACTACATCTGCAAAATCGACGGTCAGGGTAATGTTCTTCAGGCAAGCGGAAGCTTCAGACCCTCCTCCGAAATCAAGATGCACCTCAGGGTTTATCAGCACAGACCCGATGTAAAATCGGTTGTTCATGCTCATCCTATCTATGCAACAAGCTTTGCAATCGCAGGTATTCCGCTTACACAGCCCATCATGCCCGAGGCGGTTATCGCTCTCGGATGTGTTCCGATTGCTGAGTACGGCACACCTTCGACAAATGAAATTCCGGACGCGGTAGAAAAGTACCTTCCTTATTATGACGCTGTTCTGCTTGCAAATCACGGTGCGCTTACATATTCCGATTCGCTTCTTGCGGCATATCACAAGATGGAATCCGTTGAATTCTATGCAGAACTTCTCTTTAAGTCAAGACAGCTCGGCGGACCGAAGGAATTCTCCAAGGAACAGATTCAGAAGCTCTATGAAATCAGAAGAAAAATGGGTATGAGCGGTAAGCATCCGGCAAACTTATGTCCCAATAATAAGGACGGCAAGATGAACTGTCATCTTTGCGGCGTTCAGGGATGTGCCGTTTCCGAAGACGAGGGTGCCGTTCCGAGCAGCGACCTTGTGGCTGAAATAACCAAGAAGGTTATGGAAGCTCTCGGCAAATAATCATGGACGGCGAAAAAATCAGTGCGATCGTGAAAGGCGTGCTTGACGGCATGGCGGAGCAGCGCATGACGCTGCAGCTGGCGGAAAAGCTTTCCGCAGCGGTTAAGAAAAAAGCCTTTGAGATGGGTGTTAATGCCGTCGTTGCCGTAACAAATGAGGCTGCCAGACCGGTTCTGGTCGAGTGTATGGACGGCTCCTTCATCGCAAGCTTTGATGTTGCGCTGAAAAAGGCTTACACCGTGGTTGCGCTGAAAATGTCTACAATAGAATTAAAACCGCTTGCAAACCCCGGCGGCTCGCTTTACGGCATACAGTTCACAAACGATAACTCAATCATTGTGTTCGGCGGAGGCGACCCCCTCATAAAGGGCGGCAGAATTATCGGCGGTCTGGGCGTCAGCGGAGGTACGGAGGAGCAGGACACTGCGCTTTCCGCCTACGGAAGACAGGTTTTTGAAAGTATAATATAGAAAGGATGTTTGACGATGGATAATAACGATATTGAAAGAATAGTCAAACAGGTCATTGCGGGTATGCAGGGCGGTGCGCAGACGGCACCTTCCGCTCCGAAGGCTTCGGGCGGTGCGGTTCCGAAAACGGCGCGCGTTGCAATGCTTACATCGCTCGGGCACTTTGACATAAAGGAATTTCCAATCCCCGAGCTCGGCGATGACGATGTTCTGGTTAAGGTTGAAGGCTGCGGCGTTTGCGGAACGGACGCTCATGAGTTTAAGCGTGACCCGTTCGGCCTTATTCCGGTTGCTCTCGGCCATGAAGGTACCGGCGAAATCGTAAAGATGGGCAAGAATGTTAAGCTTGACAGCGCAGGAAAGCCCCTCAATATCGGCGATAAGGTCGTAACCTGCATGATTTTCAAGAATAATCCCGAAATCACAATGTTTGACCTTAATAAGCAGAATGTCGGCGGCGCTGATGTTTACGGTCTGCTCCCCGATGACGATGTTCACCTTAACGGCTGGTTCTCGGATTACATATTGGTAAGGGGCGGCTCAACGATTTTCAATGTCAGCGACCTCGACCTCGATTCGAGAGTTCTCATAGAACCCTGCGCAGTGCTTGTGCATGCGGTTGAAAGAGCGAAAACCACAGGTATTCTGAGGTTCAACAGCAGAGTTGCGGTTCAGGGCTGCGGACCTATCGGTCTTATCTGCATTGCGGTTCTCCGCACAATGGGTATCGAAAATATCGTGGCGGTTGACGGCAACGAACAAAGGCTTTCATTCGCTAAGGAAATGGGCGCCGGAAATACCGTAAACTTCAAGGATTATAAGGGAATCGAAGCGCTTACCGACGCTGTTAAGAACGCTTTCGGCGGTCATTTTGCCGACTTTGCGTTCCAGTGCACAGGCTCGCCGGCAGCGCACTCGAATATCTATAAGTTTATAAGAAACGGCGGAGGTCTCTGCGAACTCGGGTTCTTTATAAACGGCGGCGACGCAACGATAAATCCGCATTTCGACATTTGTTCCAAGGAAATAACAACCGTCGGCTCGTGGGTTTATACTCTGCGCGACTATGCAACAACATTCGATTTTCTCAAGAGGGCAAAGGCAATCGGTCTTCCGATGGAAAAGCTGATTACCCACAAGTTCCCGCTTGAACAGATTAACGAAGCGCTTGAAACCAACCTCAAAATGGAAGGTCTCAAAATCGCAATCTATAATAAGTAAATTAAGTGAAATTATTTAGGAGGTAACTTAAAATGGCACAGGAAGCATTAGGTATGGTTGAAACAAGAGGTCTTGTTGCGGCAATCGAAGCAGCAGACGCAATGGTAAAGGCAGCAGAGGTTGTTCTTATCGGAACTGAAAAAATCGGCTCCGGTCTTGTAAGCGTTATGGTAAGAGGCGATGTCGGCGCCGTTAACGCTGCAACGGAAGTTGGCGGTCAGGCTGCATCAAAGCTCGGCGAACTTATCGCAGTTCATGTAATCCCCAGACCCCACGCTGATGTTGAAAAGATTCTTCCCAAGCTTAACTAAGGTGCAGCACTATGGCAGGAAGAAAAAAAGCCGAACCCAAAACGGCTGAACCCAAAGCAAATGAAATTGTAAATAAAGTTAAGGAGGAAACAAAAATGGCACAGGAAGCATTAGGTATGGTTGAAACAAGAGGTCTTGTTGCGGCAATCGAAGCGGCAGACTCCATGCTCAAGGCTGCTAATGTAACACTTATCGGAACTGAAAAAATCGGCTCCGGTCTCGTAAGCGTTATGGTAAGAGGCGATGTAGGCGCAGTTCAGGCAGCGGTTGAAGCAGGCAGAACAAACGCTACAAGACTCGGCGAAATCATCGCTACACATGTAATTCCCAGACCTCACGGCGATGTTGAGAAGATTTTGCCTTCACTTAAGTAATTTTACTATATTTCGGAACCGGTGCCGCAAAACACCGGTTCCGGCAATTTAGTAATCTTGAAAGGACTGTTCTTATGGTAATAGGTAAGGTAGTAGGGAGCGTTGTTTCAACGCGTAAGAACACAAATTTAATAGGAAACAAATTTCTTGTTATTGAGCCGATTGAAGATATGGGCATTAACAATAAGATAGTGGCAATCGATAATGTCGGCGCAGGCATAGGTGAAATCGTGCTTGTTGCAACGGGCAGCGCCGCAAGAATAGGCTGCGGTCAGAGCGATGCGCCGGTTGACGCGGCGATTGTCGGAATTGTAGACGAACTGTAAAAGGACGGATTGCAAATGGAACTTAAAGCATTGTCTGAAATCATGAGAAACGCAGGCGTGGTAGGCGCCGGCGGAGCGGGATTTCCGTCATACGCAAAGCTTGACGCACGCGCGGATACGGTAATTCTCAACTGTGCGGAGTGTGAACCGCTTTTTAAGCTTCACAGGTCTCTGCTTGCAAAATTTGCATTTGAAATCATGACCGCACTTTCCGAGGTCAAGACGGCGGTGAACGCCGACCGTGTGATAATTGCGGTTAAACCCTCTTATAAAGAGGCTATTGACGCTGTAAATTATCACCTTCACTCCTTCCCGGGGTTCGAGGTTTGCGAGCTTCGCGAATTTTACCCGGCGGGCGATGAGGTGAATACTATATATGAAGCGACCGGCAGGGTTGTAAAACCCGGGGCTTTGCCCATTACGGTCGGGGCAACGGTTTACAATGTTGAAACCATGCTCAATACATACTACGCAATAAAGGAAAATAAACCCGTAACGAGCAAGTATCTTACGGTTGCCGGCGCTGTTAAAAATCCGGTAACTTTCGACGCACCTCTCGGTATGACATTCGGGGAGCTGATAAAGCTTGCCGGAGGGTATTCGGAGGACGACTGCGCAATAATCAACGGCGGTATCATGACCGGTAATCTTGCCGGCGAGAACGATGTTGTTACAAAAACAACAAATGCCGTGCTTGTGCTTCCGAGGAATAATGCGATAATCCAGAGAAGGCTCACAAAGCCCTCGATGAATGTAAAGCGTGCAATGAGCGCCTGCTGCCAGTGCAGGTCGTGCACAGACCTTTGCTCAAGGCATCTTCTGGGTCATCCCATTCAGCCGCACCTTTTCATGAGGGCGGTCGCAAAGGGTATGGAAACGGACATCTCCGCCGTGCTTAACAGCGCATACTGCTCGCAGTGCGGCGTTTGTGAAATGTTTGCCTGTCCGCAAGGGCTTTCGCCGAGAACGCTCATCGGCGTTGCAAAGGGTGAATTGAGGCGCGCAAGGGTTCAGATGCCCGAGCCTAAGGTTGAACCGGTTAACCCCGACCGTGATTACAGGCTTCTTGCAATGTCACGGCTTATAGGGCGCCTGGGCGTTTCAAAATACGATGTTGAAGCTCCGGTAACAGAGCTTGCAAATAAACCGAAAACCGTTAAGCTTAAGCTTTCGCAGCATATCGGCGTTCCGGCAGCGGCTGCGGTAAGCGTCGGCGATAAAGTCAAAACCGGCGATGTAGTCGGAAGTTTCGCACCCGATAAACTCGGTGTGCCGGTTCATGCGTCGGTCGACGGCGAGGTTCTGTCGGTGACAGATAAGTTTATTGTTCTGAAAGGAGCGGCTGAATAATGGGAAAAGCACTCGGTATGATAGAATATGTTTCGGTATCGCTTGGCGTAACGGCGGCCGATACAATGGTAAAGGCGGCTGATGTTGATATAATCGAGGCGCAGGTTGTCTGCCCCGGTAAATATATCACGCTTATAGAAGGTGAACTCAGCGCTGTTAAGGCAGCGGTTGAGGCTGCAACAAAAAATCACCCCGATAAGGTTATCGATAAATTCGTGCTGGGCAATCCTCACGAATCGATTTTCCCCGCAATTTACGGGGCGAATGAGGTTACAAACCCGAAGGCTCTCGGTATTCTTGAAACCTATTCCGCAGCGTCTATTATAAGGGCGGCGGATATGGCGGCGAAAACCTCCATGGTTGAGCTTATAGAAATGAGAATCGCAAAGGGTATGTGCGGTAAATCGTACCTTTATTTAACGGGCGAGGTCGCAGCGGTTTCCGCTGCTATCGAGCGTGCAAAGGCTGAGGTTAAGGATTCGGCAATGTTCCTTGACAGCTCGGTTATCGCAAGCCCCGACAAAAAGCTCTGGAAGAGTATATTATAATTGAGAGGTGCTCATAATGCTGGATGAAAAATTAATCAGTCAGATTGTAGAAAGCGTAATATCCAATATGAACGGCGGCGCAGTAAATGTAGGTTCAAAGGGCGTGTTCGATTCCATGACGGACGCTCTTGCGGCAGTTAAAAAAGCTTATAAGCAGTTCCGCTCCTACAGCGTTGCGCAGCGCGAAAAAATGATTGCGAATATCAGAAAATTAACGCTCGAGGAAGCCGAAGTTATGGCAAAAATGGGCGTTGAGGAAACAAAAATGGGCAGGGTTGCCGATAAAATCATCAAGCATCAGCTTGTTGCAAATAAGACTCCGGGAACTGAGGATCTGAAACCTCAGGTAATCACCGGTGATGACGGCATGACATTAATCGAAATGGCGCCTTACGGCATAATCGGCAGTATTACGCCGTCCACAAACCCCAGCGAAACCGTGCTTTGCAACTCGATGGGCATGATTGCCGGCGGAAACGCCGTTGTTTTCAATCCCCATCCCCATGCATGCAGAACGGCAAACTATGCGGTTGACCTCGTAAACAGGGCAATCTTGGAGGCGGGCGGTCCGGAAAATCTCGTTGTTTCGGTTTCAAAGCCCACAATGGATACTTCAAAGGAAATGATGGAATGCCCCGATGTTAAAATGCTCGTTGCAACGGGCGGTCCGGGCGTTGTCCGCACACTTCTTTCGTCGGGCAAAAAGGCAATCGGAGCAGGTGCCGGCAATCCGCCGGTAATCGTTGACGATACGGTAGATGTTGTTAAAGCGGCAATCGATATCGTGAACGGCGCAAGCTTTGACAATAACCTTCCCTGTATCGCTGAAAAGGAATGTTTTGCGTTTAACACAATCGCCGATAAGCTTATCGACGCAATGACCAAAAACGGAGCATATCTTATTTCGGGCGCACAGATTGACAAGCTTCTCAGCTTTGCGCTCATCAATAAAAACGGCAAGTATGTTATAAATAAAGACTGGGTTGGAAGGGACGCTTCCAAGTTCCTCAAGGAACTCGGTATTGACGCCGACCCCAGACTTATAATCTGCGAGGTTGAGGAAAACCATCCCTTCGTTCAGACCGAAATGATGATGCCGGTTCTGCCTATCGTCCGTGTAAACGATATCGATGAGGCTATAGAAATGGCAGTAAAGGCTGAGCACGGCTGCCGCCACTCTGCGCATATCCATTCCAAGAATGTTGATAGGCTCACTCGCTTTGCAAGAGCGGTCGAAACAACGATTTTCGTTAAGAATGCACCGTCATATGCAGGTATCGGCGCCGGCGGCGAAGGCTATACTACCTTCACGATTGCAGGACCTACCGGCGAGGGCCTGACTGCGGCACATTCGTTTACAAGGTCCAGGCGCTGCGTAATGGTTGACGGACTTCATATCGTGTAAAACTAAGGGGACAATTTTATGAAAGCATTGGGAATGATTGAGGTTTACAGCTTTTCTCACGCAATCTGCGTTGCCGATTTGGCGGCAAAAACGGCGGATGTGGAGATTATAGCATTCGACAGGAACCGACCCTTTGCACCCGGCGCACCGGCACCTCTTATAATGGAGGTCAAAATGGCGGGCGAGGTTGCGGCGGTAAAGGCGGCGCTGGACGCAGCTGTGGAATACTCAAAATCCAAGGGTAAGTATATCGTTCATCACATAATACCCAATCCCGGTCCGGGGGTTGAGAAGATGGCGTATCTTATCGACATAAACAGAGATAAATATAATAAGAAGCTTCCTAAGAGCTTTTGGAAAGGGGACGAGGCGTGATGGAATCTTTGGGACTTTTAGAGGTTCAGGGGCTTGTTGCCGCAATCGAAGGGCTTGACGCTATGCTCAAGACTGCGAGCGTCCGCCTTGTTCATACCGAAAAAAGACTCGGCGGAAGGCTTGTAACTTTAGTTGTTGCAGGGTCGGTTTCCGCGGTGACCGCCGCCGTTAAAGCAGGCAAGGCGAGGGCTGAGGCTCTCGGGAAGGTCTACGGCGATGAGGTAATTGCGTCACCCCACAGCGAGGTTACAAAGTTTTTTGATATGAGCGCGGAGGATTGAAATTATGGTTATAGATGAAAAAGCAATTGCCGAGGCTGTAAAGGCTGCGCTTGTGCAGGAAAACCGTGATTTGAACGGCGAAATCAAGGTCGGCGTTTCGCAGAGACATGTTCATCTGTCACAGCAGGACCTTGACACGCTCTTCGGTAAGGGCTATCAGCTGACGGTCAAAAAAGTGCTTATGGGAAGGGAATATGCGTCAAACGAGTTCGTAACGCTTGTAGGCCCTTCGCTTAAATCGATAGAAAAAGTAAGGGTTCTCGGCCCTGTGAGAAAAAATACTCAGGTTGAGATTTCAAGAACCGATACATTTTTGCTTAAAGTAAGCCCTCCGGTAAGGCCTTCGGGTCAGATTGAAGGCTCGGAAAAGCTTGTGCTTGTCGGCCCTAAGGGTACGGTTTATCTTAAGCAGGGCGTAATAATCGCCAACCGCCATATTCACCTCACGCCCGAGTATGCCGCAAAGCACGGTCTTTCGGACGGCGACTTCGTGGATGTTGAAATTGACGGAATCAAGCCTACAAGATTTTATGAGGTTCAGGTCAGGGTGAGGGACGATTTCAATATTGAAATGCATATCGATACCGATGACGCAAACTCCGCAGGGCTTAAAAACGGCGATATTGTGAGAATTATAAAGAAGTAGGTGCGCTATGTTTGCATTGGAGCGGCAAAAGCTTATACTTGAGATGCTCGAAAATGACGGCGCCGTAACCGTAAGTAACCTCAGCTCGGTTCTTTCGGTTACGGAGGAAACGGTCAGACGCGACCTTGAAAAACTTGAAAAACAGGATGCACTCCGGCGTACTCACGGCGGAGCTGTTTCTATTGAAGAAGGAACTTATGAGCTTTCTTTGGAAAAGAGAAAGTCCAAGAATGTCGACGCAAAAAAAATGCTTGCCGCCGCTGCGTGCAACCTCATTGCCGCGGGCGACACGATTTTTCTCGATGCTTCGACAACAACTTTCTTCATCGCAAAAGAGCTTAAAAAACGTAAAAATATTACCGTGATAACCAATTCGCTCCGCGTAATTGCGGAACTTTCGGGCGCTGCCGATATTAAAACCATTGCGGTAGGCGGTGTGGTGAGCGATAACCAGTCGTTTGTCGGCTCGATTGCGGAAAAGAATATCGAAGAAAATTTCGTGGCAAGCAAGATGTTCTTTTCAAGCAAGGGCGTTACGGCGGAGTCCGGGATACTGGAGTCCAATGAGAAAGAGTGCGGCATAAAGCAAAAAATGCTCGCCGCTGCGGGCACAAAATACTATATATGCGACAGTTCGAAAATCGGCAGAATAGGCTTTGTTAAGCTTGCCGGCTTTTCGCAGATTGACTGTTTCATAACCGAGGCTCAGCTTGATAAAAAGCTTTACGATTGCCTCGTGGAAAATAATGTTATAATAGAAAGGATTCAGCAATGAGAGAAAAACTTAAAAAACAGATAATCGACTCGATTAAACCGGTGAGCATACATGGCGAGTGGTTCGCAATGAGCGGAAAAATCGACAGAAATGCTGTCCAGGCGGCGCTGGATGAGCATAAAAATGTAATTATTCCGGATACCGGTGCGCCGATTGAATTTGATAATCCCGTTATTATGCGTTCGGATTATCATCTAAAGGTTGCAAAAAACCAGCTTATAAGGCAGACCGAGGATTGCTCAACCTGCCTTATCATAAACGAGAGCGCAGCAAGCGGTGCGAAGGCTCCGGTTTCTGTTAAGCGTGACGAAAATATCAGTATAGAAGGCGGAATCTGGCAGACAAAGGCTGACTCGAGAGCACGGAATGACAGGGAATACACTATCCCCGGGTCGCTTGGGAATATAATTCTTTCTTCGGTTGAAAGAGTCCGTGTGGCAGACGCTGTGTTTACCGACTCGGCATCGTATGCGGTGCAGATTGATGACTGCTCCGACTATGTGATTGAAAATCTGCATTTTGATAACTACCATAAGGACGGCGTTCATGTGAACGGTCCGGCGGATAAAGGGTATATTGCGCATCTTTCGGGGCGCGATATGGGCGACGATATGGTTGCCCTCAACGCTTGGGACTGGGACACTTCCGCAATTTCGTTCGGTTCTATTACGAATCTTGTGGTGGAAGATGTGCAGAGCAATAATAACGAGTTCAGGCTTCTTCCCGGGCAGAAGGTTTTTGAGAGCGGCGAGAAGGTCGACTGCAATATTGAAAACTGCGTAATCGAAAATGTCAGCGGAATTTATACATTTAAAATGTATGCCCAGCCCAACATTGCAAATGCGGTTGACAAATCAAAGCACGATGTTTCGGGAACCGTCGGCACAATCAAAAATGTTTACTGCAAGGATATTTCTTTTGCCCGTGTTACGCCTTCGGGATTTTCAGGGCTTCCGGTAAAGAGCCTGTTTGAAATCTGTGCGGACTGCGACGGCATTTTTATTGAAGGCGTAGATGTTAAAAATACGATAGATGAGTGCGACAAAATGGATGTAAGGCTTGTGAATGTCGGTCCGCTTTCGGCGGTCTGGAAAAACGGCTCCGATAACCCCGAAAAGTGGGGCGAGGTGTTTGATCCCAACGCTGTTTGCGAGGTTTCAAATCTCAATCTTAAAAACATCCGATTCGGCGGCGAGAGAATTTCGGACGCAAAAAGGCTTGTGCGTGAGGTTCATATGACGGTGAACCCCGATTATCCGAAAACCACCCCGAGGGGCGGCACGGGTCACGGCACAATCAAGTCCGTTAAAGCTGAATAGTAAATTATTTTCACCTCGGTTCATATAATGTACCGAGGTGAATTTATGTCTAAAGTATATTTAAGCCCTTCCACGCAGGAATATAATAAGTATGTCGATGTTGGTGACGAGGAATACTGGATGAACCTCATAACCGACAAAATGGAGCCGTTTCTCCGTGCCGACGGCATAGAGTTTGACCGTAACGACCCCGATACATCCGCGGCGACCGCTATAAGGGAGTCGAACAGCGGCGATTACGATTTGCATTTTGCGCTTCATTCAAATGCGTCGCCTGCGAGCCTTGCCGGCAGAATGACCGGCAGTGATGTTTATTATTATCCCTACAGCGAGCAGGGCAAGCGCGCAGCGGAAATTATTGCGGATAATCTAAAAAAAATTTATCCCGACCCCGATAAGGTCAGAGCGCTGCCGACGACCACTATAGGTGAAGTGAGAAAAACCCGTGCGCCCGCAGTGCTTATTGAACTTGCCTATCACGATAACCCGTCCGACGCCGCATGGATAAGAAACAACACTGATGAAATTGCGGAGAATCTGGCGGATTCGATTGCAAAATTTCTTTACAGCTAAACGGTATGACTGCGGAAAAATGCACAGACCGCATAAAACTGAAGGATTCGAAAAAGGAAGGTAAATTTGCCGAACATGGATTCGTCGGCGTATGTGTATACGGTAGAGTCCATGTTCGGTGAAAGCAAGCAAAAAGCATTGAAATCTCGATGATTTCAATGCTTTTCTAATGCAAATTCATTGCTTTTAACAAGAATTATAAAGCAAAAATACACTTAAATTTTATACTAAAAATAAATTAATGATTTTTTGCTTGCGGTTGACCGACTTTTTCGACAGTCTGAGGGATTCGCCCGAATTGGCGAATCCCTTTAATTGTATTAAAGAGTGTCGATAGTCGATATAGACGGAATCGTTTCTTCAAGAACATCCAGAACGATTTTTACGGTATCGAGAGAAGTGAAAATCGTAACTCCGTTTTCAACCGCACATTGCCTGATTGCAACGCCGTCTTCGTAGTGAACGCCGGAGAGGATAGCCCTCGTATTGATGATATAGCTTACATATCCTGCGCGGATTGATTGCAGAATTTCGTCGCTTCCCTCGCTGAGCTTGCCTCTTACTCTTGTGCGGATTCCGTGATTTTTGAGGAATTTAGCCGTGCCGATTGTCGCCTCAATATTAAATCCGAGCTGATAGAAGCGCTTAACAAGCGGCAGCGCTTCTTCCTTATCCTCATCGGCAAGAGTAACGATGACGGTTCCGTAATCCTTCATTTTAACGCCCGATGCCTGAATAGCCTTATAAAGCGCACGATTGAGGCGGTTGTCATAACCTATAGCCTCGCCGGTTGACTTCATTTCGGGGGAGAGGTATGCGTCGATTCCGGAGAGCTTTTCAAAAGAGAACGCCGGAGCTTTAACATAGTGCCCTGTCTTCTCGGGAGCATAAAGTTCGGTTATGCCCTGGTCTGCAAGCGAAATGCCGAGCATAGTTTTGGTTGCTATCTGCACAAGCCCGAGCCCGGTTGACTTTGAGAGGAACGGTACGCTCCTCGAAGCCCTCGGGTTGACTTCGATTACAAACACATCATCGTTTGCATCCACAATGAACTGGATGTTGAAAAGCCCCACAATGCCTATGCCGAGCCCGAGCCTTGTTGTGTAGTCAACAATTGTATTCTTGACCTTTTCGGAAATGCTGTACGGGGGATATACGCTCATCGAGTCGCCGGAGTGAACGCCGGTTCTTTCGACAAGCTCCATGATTCCCGGAACAAACACGCATTTTCCGTCGCATACGGCGTCGACCTCGACTTCTTTGCCGACAATGTATTTGTCAACAAGCACAGGCTTGTCGGTATCGACTTCAACGGCGTTTTTGAGGTAATGCCTGAGCGATTTCTCGTTAGAAACGATTTCCATGGCTCTTCCGCCGAGCACAAAGCTGGGACGCACAAGAACAGGGTATCCGATTTTTTCCGCCGCTTTGACGCCGCTTTCGATGTCTGTTACCGCTTCGCCCTTCGGGTTGGGGATTTTGAGGGATTTTATAACTTCGTCAAATGCGTCGCGGTTTTCGGCCTTTTCGATTGCGGCGCAGTCCGTTCCTATTATTTTCACGCCTCGCCTTGCAAGAGGTTCCGCAAGGTTAACCGCCGTCTGACCGCCCAATGTGGCAATCACGCCGATCGGTTTTTCGAGGTTCACAACATTCATAACATCTTCGGGTGTGAGCGGCTCAAAGTAAAGCTTGTCAGCGGTTGTATAGTCGGTCGAAACGGTTTCGGGGTTGTTGTTTATGACAATCGCCTCGTAGCCTGCGTCGTGAATTGCCTTTACGGCGTGCACGGTTGAGTAGTCGAACTCAACGCCCTGACCTATCCTTATCGGTCCCGAACCGAGAACGATAATCTTTTCGGCGTCCGACACAACCGACTCGTTTTCGCTCTCATAAGTCGAATAAAAATACGGAACATAGCTCGCAAACTCGCTTGCACAGGTGTCAATCATTTTATAATCCGGGAAAATGCCGAGGCGCAGACGCATATTGTAAATATCGTCCTCGTCCGTTTTCCAAAGTTCTGCGATGTATGAGTCCGAAAATCCCATTTTCTTGGCTTCGGGCAGAAGCTTTTCGTTCATCGGATTGGCTTCCATTTCCTTTTCAAAATCAACGATATTCTTGATTTTATCGAGGAAGAACATATCAATCTGCGTGATGTTGCAGATTCTGGAATGGTCAACCCCCATCCACATAAGCTGCGAAATTGCGTAAAGACGGTCGTCCGTTCCCTCTTTAATGTATTCAAGGAGCTCATCGGCGGTCATATGCGCACTGTCGAACTTTTCCATATGAATATGATTTTTACCGGTTTCCAGCGAGCGTATCGCCTTGAGAAGACTTTCCTCCATGGTTCTGCCCACGCTCATGACCTCACCTGTTGCCTTCATCTGAGTCGAAAGCCTGTTTGACGCAGAGGCGAACTTATCGAACGGAAAACGGGGCATTTTTGTAACAATGTAATCAAGCGCCGGCTCAAAGCATGCCGGGGTATTGACAAGCTGAATTTCATCGAGATTAAGCCCTACGGCAATCTTGGCGCTGACCCTTGCGATAGGGTAGCCGGTTGCCTTCGACGCAAGCGCCGAAGAACGGGAAACCCTCGGGTTTACCTCGATTACATAGTACCCGAACGACTGCGGGTCAAGCGCAAACTGAACATTACAGCCGCCCCGAACCCCGAGAGCGCGGATAATTTTAAGCGCACTGTCACGAAGCATGTGATATTCCTTGTTGGTTAATGTCTGACTGGGGGCAACAACGATTGAGTCGCCGGTGTGAATACCTACCGGGTCGAGATTTTCCATGTTGCAGACGGTTATTGCGGTGTCGTTTGCGTCGCGGATAACCTCGTATTCTATTTCCTTGTAGCCCTTAATGCTCTTTTCGACCAGTACCTGATGTACGGGCGAAAGGGCAAGGGCATTTTTCATCATTTCCTTCATTTCGGCGGGATTGTTGGCAAATCCGCCGCCCGTTCCGCCGAGCGTAAATGCCGGGCGGAGAATAACCGGATAGCCGATTTCATCTGCTGCAGCCATGCCTTCTTCGATGCTGTAGGTTATCTTTGAAGGAACAACCGGTTCGCCGATTTCCTCGCACAGTTCTTTGAAAAGCTCTCTGTCCTCGGCGCGTTCTATGCTTTCGGTGTCCGTTCCCAAAAGTTCGATTTCGCACTCCTCCAGAACTCCCTTTTTCGCAAGCTGCATCGCTATGTTAAGCCCTGTCTGACCGCCAATTCCCGGAACTATTGCGTCCGGGCGCTCAAAACGGCAGATTCTTGCTGCAAATTCGAGAGTGAGCGGTTCCATGTAAACCTTGTCGGCAACTGAGGTGTCGGTCATGATTGTTGCGGGGTTTGAGTTTAAGAGAATAACTTCGTAGCCTTCCTCTTTAAGCGCAAGGCACGCCTGCGTTCCGGCGTAGTCGAACTCCGCCGCCTGACCGATTACTATAGGTCCGGAGCCTATTACCATAACTTTTTTGATGTCTGTTCTCTTAGGCATTAGCTTCACCCTCCTTCATGGCTTCTATAAACTGTTTGAAAAGATAAGTGCTGTCCTGCGGACCGGGAGCGCTTTCGGGGTGATACTGCACGCTGAAAACACTGTCCGCCGCACATTCCACGCCTTCAACGGTGTTGTCCAGAAGGTTCATGTGAGTGACCGTAAGGCCTGTCCCTTCAAGAGATTTTTCATCAACGGCGAAGCTGTGGTTCTGGGAGGTAATTTCCACGCGACCGTTTTTGAGATTCTTAACCGGGTGGTTTCCGCCTCTGTGGCCGAATTTAAGCTTATATGTTTTGCCGCCGTAGGCAAGGGAAATCATCTGGTGACCGAGGCAGATTCCGAAAATCGGGTACTTGCCGCGGAGCTTTTTAACCGTTTCGATTACCTCCGGAACATCCTCGGGGTCGCCCGGACCGTTTGAAAGAAACACGCCGCTCGGCTTCATGAACTCGATTTCCTCCGCAGCGGTGTTAAACGGTACAACCGTGACATTGCAGCCGAAGCGGTTGAGGCTTCTGATAATATTTGTTTTAATGCCGCAGTCGATTGCAACAACATTGAATTTCGGATTTGAGGTTCTTGAATACCAGCGCTTTTTGCAGCTGACTTTTGCAACCGCATCGTGCCTTACGGGCGTATTTTTAATAATTTCAAGCCCTTTTTCAAGCGTTGTGTCAATATCGGTGATAAGCACCCTTCTCGAACCGAAATCCCGTATGCTTCTTGTGAGCTTTCTCGTATCAACGCCGTAAATCCCCGGAACATCGTTCTCGGCGAGCACCTCGGACAGGGTTTTTGTGTACCTGAAATTAGACGGCATATCGTTGTAATCACGCACGATAAGACCGCCGACGCTGATTATTTTGCTTTCAAAATCGTCATCCGTGATGCCGTAGTTGCCGATCAGGGGATATGTCATAACCACCGCCTGGTATGTATATGACGGGTCTGAAATAATTTCCTGATACCCAACCATCGAGGTGTTGAATACAATTTCGCATACATTGTCGCATTTTCCGCCGAAGCCGTAGCCCGGGTACTCGGAACCGTCTTCAAGTATGATTTTGCGGTTAAAACTTTTCATATATATAATACCTCCCGTTAATTTTCGTAAGTTCTGATAATGCCCTCCGCAACCTCGGACTTGGTTCGCCTTGTGTCCATCGCCTGCTTTTCGATGAGCCTGTGCGCCTCCTCCTCGGTAATGCCCATGTTTCTTATAAGGGTCCATTTTGCGTGGTTAACCGTCCTGATTTCCTGCATTTTTTCCTCCAGGCGGGCGGTTTTTTTCTCCATGAGCCGAAAACGCTCCTGCATGGCGTACATATTCTTTAATATCTGCCGTATCATCGACAGCGAAACCGGCTTTGCAAGCGTAAAAACGCCGTAATCGATAACCTTGTCGGTGACGGCGTCGTACACATCATTTTTTAAAAACATCAATGCACCGCTCCGGGTGTCTGTAACGGCATCGAGAGCAAGCTCTGTGCCGAAGGCATCCGTAAGCGGTGTATTAATAAGTATAATGTCAAAACCTCGTTCCAAAAGCTTGCGTTTTGCTTCTCCTGCGCTTTTTGCCGTTTCTATCGGTCCGAACTCGTTTTCGGGCAGAAGCGGCATAATTCCTTCGGTGAACTTGTCGGAGGAGGAAGCAATAAGCACTCTGTAAGTGTATTCTTTGAAAAGCATCTTTTATCCTCCCCGAAGGTTAGTCGCAGTAGTATTTTATCATAGCTTCGGGCAGAATCTTTTTTATAAATCCGCTGCCCTTTGCCGCAGATGCGGCTGCTGCTTTTGATTCGGGAATTTTTTCATATTTTTTCTGTTCTTCTTCTGAAAGCGTGAAGATGTTGAGGTCGGTTTCGGTCTGCAGTTCCTCTTTTGCCTTTATGCCTTCCGCCGCCGCCGAAATGATGAGCGCATAGGCAAGATAGGGGTTTGCCAGAGGGTCGGGCGAGCGAAGCTCAAACCTCTTGTATTTTCCGCTTGCCGCAGGGATTCTTATAAGCTGCGAGCGGTTTTCCCTTGACCATGTGATGAATTTCGGAGCCTTGAATTTCCCGAGGCGCTCATAAGATAAATCCGATGTGTTCAGAAAAGCGGTCATGTCGGAAATTCTGTTCAGGATTCCGGCAATGGCAAACGGGGTTATGTCACCGCCGCCGGAAAGGCTTTCCGCCGAGATGTTTATGTGGAAGCTGTTTCCGGGCTTGCCGCTCAGCGGTTTAGGCGAAAAATCGGCATAAAGACCGCTCCTTGCAGCAATGGTTTTAACGACCGAAAGAAATGTCACCGCATTGTCCGCAGCGGTTACGGGGTCCGAAAACTTAAAGTCGATTTCGTTTTGCCCCGGACCTTCCTCGTGATGAGAGGACTCGGGATAAATCCCCATGCGTTCCAGCGTCAGGCAGATTTCACGGCGCACATTTTCACCCTTGTCCATCGGGGCGATATCCATGTAGCCGGCATTGTCGTAAGGTTCGGAGGTTCTTTTTCCTTCATCGTCTGTTTTGAAAAGGTAAAATTCAAGTTCCGAGCCGAACGAGAACGAAAGACCGTCCGTCATGGCTTGCTTTACGGCGTCCTTTAATATTTTGCGGCTGTCAAGTTCAAAGTGAGAGCCGTCCGGCTTCATAATTCCGCAGAACATCCTCACAACCCGTCCGTGGTCGGGGCGCCATGGAAGCACCACAAGCGTTGACGGGTCGGGTCTTAAAAACAGGTCGGAGTGTACATTGCCGCCGAAGCCTTCTATTGCCGAAGCGTCAATCCCAATCCCGGTGTCGAACGCTCTTTCGAGTTCTCCGGGCATAATCGAAATGTTTTTCTGGCAGCCTTTCACATCACAGAACGCAAGCCTTATAAACTTTACATCCTCCTCAGCCACATATTGCAGGACTTCGTTTTTGGTGTACAGCATATCATCATACCTTAACTTTCGTCAATTTGCAACATACATCTGCTTGAAAGGATTTTTGGTATCGGGAAGAACCACCGTAAATTCGGAAGATAAAATTTCACTCTCCGGGATATCGAACAAACCGCAGAATTCCTTGATGTAGGGCTTTATTTCTTCGATTTCTTCGTCGGAGGCTTTGTGGGTTGTGACCTGACGGGGGAACTTAATATCCCCGCACTTTCCGCGGAGAAACATCTTGCCGCCGTGCATACCGGTGCAGGGAAAGTTGCCGACGATTTTTTTGCCGCCGAGACCGAGCACGATAATCGTGCCGCCTGCCTGGTATTCCCCGAGAAAGCTCCCCGCACTGCCGCCTATAACGAGGGTGGGGTGCTTTTCCCTGTATGCCTTCATGTGGATTCCGGCACGGTAACCGGCATTTCCGCGGACGAAGATTTTGCCGCCGCGCATTGCGTAGCCTGCCGCGTCGCCGATATTGCCGTGAATGACAATCGAGCCGTTGTTCATCGTGTCGCCGACCGAATCCTGAGCGTTGCCGGAAACCGTGATTTCCGCACCGTTGAGGTAAGCGCCGAGGGCGTTCCCGGGCACGCCGGAAATTCTGATTTTTTTATCGCCGAGCCCTGCCGCTATAAATCGCTGACCCATACAGCCCTTGATTTCGACATCCGAAGCCGATTCCCTTATCCTTTCGTTCAACTCCTTGAATTGAACGCCTGTTGCATCTATTAACATTATACCACACCTCCGAAGTTTTTTCTACGGTAATTTTGCGAAAAAGTTAAAAAAGACGGATTTTCTTTTATTTTATCAAAATTAATGGTGTCAATCGGGGTTTTATTTTGTATAATTGCCGTATAAATTCCGGCTTTTTGTATGTCGCCGAGCAAAATGAAGCCTGTGAGGCGGTTTCCGTCGGTGAAAAATTTCCTGATATTTCCGCCCGATTTGATTTCCGACACCTCTCCGCCGTACGAACCGGCGGTCATGATATGGTATCCGAAAAAGCCGATTGAGTTCATCGGAATCTCATCCGTGAACGATTTTTCCGCGCCCGCCATGTTTTCGCCTGCTGTAAGACCGCCTATGTAGGCATTCGGGAGGATTGCCATGACTTTCCGGGCGCCGCATGATTGGTCAACGCTTTCGGTGATGTCACCTGCGGCGTAGATGTTTTTAAGCGATGTTTCCATTTTGTCCGAAACCAAAACTCCGCGGTTGATTTCCGCACCGGCGTCTTTTAGGAGCGCAAGATTCGGGCGCACGCCCACGCAAAGGCACAGAATATCGAAATCGACCGTTTTTCCGCTTTTCATTGCGGCGGTGTTTCCGTCAAAGCTTTCGGCGGTGTCCGAGAGCATAAACTCAATGCCGTTTTCCTCAAGCTTTTTCTGAACCTCATTCGCCGCCTCGTCATCAAGAATACTCGACAAAACCTTGGGTGCAAGGTCGCAGACCGTGATTTTCCCGACCCTGCCGCAAATGCCTTCGGCGCATTTAAGACCTATAAGTCCGGCACCGATTATGAGCACTTTTTTGTCCTTGCCGAGAGCACCTTCGAGGGACAGAGCGTCTGCCAGGGTCATGAATGTGAATTTGTCCTTAACCGTTTCCAAACCTTTAATCGGCGGCACGAACGGGCTTGAACCCGAAGCAACCGCAAGCGAATCGAACGGAATTTTCTCACCGTCACCGCACAAAACCGTGTTTCCTTCAATTTTTTCCGCCTTGACCCCGAGCTTTATTTCAACGCCCTGCGATTCGTAGTCGCCTTCCGTGCGGTAGGTCATCTTTTCTGGGGTTGTCAGGTTTTCAAGATAATATGAAATGAGAGGTCTTGAATAAGGAAGATGATTTTCTCCGCAAATGAGAGTGATTTTGCCATCTTTATCGTGTTTTCTTATTCCGTCAATACATCCGAGGGAGGCAATTCCGCCTCCTATAATCACATAATTCTTCATAATTATCTCTCCTCAAAGCAGATTGCGTTGTTCGGGCAGCCGGCGGCGCATGCAGGCATACCGCATTTGTTGTCGGTGCACAGTTCGCACTTTGTTGCAGCGTGACCTCCGCTTTCCGTCAGTGCCCCGTAGGGACATGCCAGGATACAGGTAAGGCAGCCTATGCATATGTCTTTATCGATTCTCACAACGCCGTCGTCGCCCTTCGAGAGTGCTCCCGATATGCACGATTTAACGCATTTCGGGTCTTCGCAGTGGCGGCACGATACGGCGTACATAACTTTTCCGTCGTCCTCAACACGGATTTTGGGGTGAATTTCCTTGTCCTTAAGCGCCAGCGCCATGTTGTCTTCGCCCGTTGCCGCAAATGCGCAGTTATACTCGCAAAGATGACAGCCGAGGCACCATTTTTCGTTTACATATACTCGTTTCATTCTCCTGCGTGAGAGATACCAAGTATCTCAAGCTCCTTTCCGTTTAATCCTACGCCCCTGAGCATAAGCCTGTTGCCGCGGAGCGCCTCTATCGAGTTGATACCCATTCCGCCCATAAGTTCCTTGATTTCATGTTTCCATGCGGTGACAAGGTTCACAAGCCTTTGGCTGCCGATGTCCGGATTGAGCCTTTTAACAAGTTCCGGGCGCTGGGTTGCTATTCCCCAGTTGCACTTGCCGCTCTGGCAGGTTCTGCAAAGGTGGCACCCGAGGGCAAGCAGTGCGCTTGTTGCAATGTAGCATGCGTCCGCTCCGAGAGCGATTGCCTTTACCACATCGGAAGCGCTTCTGATGCTTCCGCCCACAACGAGGGAAACGGTGTTTCTGATTCCTTCTTCCCTGAGCCTTGAATCAACCGCCGCAAGAGCAAGTTCAATCGGTATGCCCACATTGTCCCTGATTCTTGTCGGGGCTGCGCCCGTGCCGCCGCGGAATCCGTCGATTGCGATGATGTCCGCACCGCTTCTTGCGATACCGCTTGCGATTGCCGCAATGTTGTGCACCGCCGCAACCTTAACTATAATCGGCTTTTTGTATTCTGTTGCTTCCTTGAGCGAATATACAAGCTGCCTTAAATCTTCTATTGAATATATGTCGTGGTGCGGAGCGGGGGAGATTGCGTCCGACCCTTCGGGAATCATACGGGTTTTTGAAACATCGCCGACGATTTTCGTTCCCGGAAGATGACCGCCGATTCCCGGTTTTGCACCCTGACCCATTTTTATTTCAACCGCTGCGCCGGCTTCGAGATAGTCCTTGTGAACGCCGAATCTTCCCGACGCAACCTGAACGATTGTGTTCGGACCGTAAACATAGAAGTCCTCATGCAGACCGCCCTCACCGGTGTTGTAGTAAATGCCCAGTTCCGTTGCGGCTCTGGCAAGCGATTCGTGAGCGTTGTAGCTTATGGAACCGTAACTCATCGCCGAGAACATAATCGGAACATCAAGTTCAAGCTGGGGTTCGGTTTTGCAGATTATATTGCCGTTTTCGTCACGCTCGATTTTGTCCGGCTTTTTGCCGAGGAAAACTTTTGTTTCCATAGGCTCGCGGAGGGGATCGATTGACGGGTTTGTAACCTGCGATGCATTAATAAGAATTTTGTCCCAGTAAACCGGCAGAGGTTTGGGGTTTCCCATCGACGACAGCAAAACGCCGCCGCTGGACGCCTGTTTGTAGATTTCGTTTATCGTGTCGTTCGACCAGTTTGCATTCTCACGCAGACGGCAGTCGCTTTTTACGATTTTAAGCGCTCTTGTCGGGCAAAGGCATACGCACCTCTGGCAGTTGACGCACTTTGCCTCGTCGCTTATCATAATGCCGTGCTCCGGGTCAAGCCTGTGCACCTCGTTTGCGCATTGCCTCTCGCACACACGGCACTTTATGCACCTTTGTTCGTTTCTGACAACTTCAAATTCCGGATATATAAAATTCACTGACATCAGAATCTGCCCTCCTTCACTTTAACGATAACCGGTTCTCCGCCCGCCGGGGAGTAGATGTTTTCGGCGTCCGGTTCCATGGTTCTTATCGCCGCTTCCTCGCTTGCGATGTACACCTTGTCGTCCTTTTCGCCGACAACCATGCTTCTGAGTTTAAGACGGTCGTTAAGCGCCATAAGTCCGCCGCTGAAGCCTAAGATTATCGAGAACGGTCCGGTTATAAGAAGGCTCGGGTAAATGCAGCGCAGGTATTTCAGAAGTTCTCCGTCCTCCCGTGTTTCAATCGTGCTCCAGAAGGGTGCCGCAATAACGGACGCCGCTTCCTCAAGCGTGAGCTTCTGTTTTCTTAAAAGGTAGTCGGCGATGTAGGTTATAACCTCGGTGTCGGTCTGCAGCGTGCATTTGTAGCCGAACATCTCTATGCACCGCCTGTTTGCGTCATAGGAGGAAATCTCGCCGTTGTGCACAACCGTGTAGTCAAGCAGACCAAACGGATGTGCGCCGCCCCACCAGCCGGGAGTGTTTGTGGGATAGCGCCCGTGCGCCGTCCAGCAGTAAGCCTTGTATTCGTCAAGCCTGTAAAATTCGCCGACATCTTCCGGAAAACCCACCGCCTTGAACGCACCCATGTTTTTTCCGCTCGAAAAAACATATGCGCCTTCGATTTTTGTATTGATTCTCATAACAACCCTTGCTGTGTATTCCTTTTCGTCAAGCTGCATTCTTGAAAGAACGGATGACAGAGGAGCAACAAAATATCTCCATATCAGCGGCTCGTCCGTAATCCTCGGGTGCTTTCGTGTGGGAATGTTCTCCGCCTTCACGATTTCAAAGCTGTCGCGAAGATATTTTTCGCAGACCGCTTTTGCGCCGTTGTCATTGTAGAAAATGTGCAGCGCGTAAAAGTCTTTGTAGTCCGGGTAGATTCCGTAAGCCGCAAAGCCGCCGCCAAGACCGTTTGAACGGTCGTGCATGGGGCGCATGCTTTCGATGATTTTTTCACCGGTCATGGTGTTGCCGTCCCTCGAAATGACTGCCGAAATTGCGCAGCCGGAGGGGATTCTGATTTGTCCCTCTAATGATTTCATGGTCATCAGCCTTTCTAAAATATAAAAAATAAGACGCTCATTTCGGGTGCACTGCACCCAAAATAAACGCCTTTGTTTATCGGTAACGCTATTATACCACTTTTTTCGGCCGTTGTCAAGGGGGTATTTCGGATTTTTTTGGATTCAGGCTTAAAAAAACAAATTATTAAAAACACTTGATTTTTTTTCCGGAAAGAGCATATAATAAAAGTGTAAGAAATTCAGAAAATCAGAAATAATGAAAGAGTCGGAAAACGATACTAAAAACCGGAAGGCTTTTGAAAGCGTTGAGGATATGTTTTCCGATATGGGAATTGATATAGACAATGTATAGGCGAAAATCATAGAAAATTATATAAATAGGTAGCAACCGATATTTCGCAAAAAAAATCAAATTTTTTTGAAAAAAGGTATTGACAAATGCGAAAAAAGGGTGTATAATGCAAAACATAAGGCAAGGATGCCTGCGGGAATTTACCCGGCTACAGCATCCTTGTCTTTTTTTATTTCAAAAAAGAAAGGTTGATAAGAATGGTAACAGTACCGGAAATGTTCGGAAAGAATGTGTTTGATGACAGACAAATGAAAGCAAGGCTTTCGGCAAAGGTCTATAATTCAATCAAAAAGACAATCGAGGAAGGCAAGCAACTTGACATCTCTCTTGCCAATGCTGTTGCACTTGCAATGAAGGATTGGGCGGTTGAGATGGGAGCTACCCATTACACTCATTGGTTTCAACCTATGACAGGCGTAACGGCGGAGAAGCATGACAGCTTCATTTCTCCGGCACCCGACGGCGGCGTGATAATGGAGTTCTCCGGAAAGGAACTTATAAAAGGCGAACCGGACGCATCATCGTTTCCTTCGGGCGGACTGAGGGCGACATTTGAAGCGAGAGGCTACACCGCATGGGACCCCACCTCTTACGCATTTATAAAGGATAAAACGCTTTGTATTCCTACGGCGTTCTGCTCATATACCGGCGAGGCGCTCGATAAAAAGACTCCGCTGCTCAGGTCAATGGCGGCGCTCAATAAGCAGGCACTCAGGGTTCTGAAGCTCTTCGGGAATGACAGTGTACATATGGTTTCAACATCTGTCGGACCGGAACAGGAATACTTTCTTGTGGACAGGGAGATGTACAATAAGCGTCACGACCTTGTTTATACCGGAAGAACCCTCTTCGGAGCGAAAGCACCGAAAGGACAGGAAATGGATGATCATTACTTCGGGGTAATCAAGCCGAGGGTAGCGGCGTTCATGCAGGACCTTAACGATGAGCTTTGGAAACTCGGAATCCTGGCAAAAACGCAGCACAATGAGGTTGCACCGGCACAGCATGAACTTGCTCCGATTTATTCCACAACGAATATCGCAACCGACCACAATCAGCTGACAATGGAGATTATGCAAAAGGTTGCCGCAAAGCACGGGCTTGTGTGTCTGCTTCACGAGAAGCCGTTTGACGGAGTTAACGGAAGCGGTAAGCACAATAACTGGTCGATTTCGACCGACACCGGCGTAAATCTTCTTACTCCGGGCGAAACTCCTTATGAAAACGCACAGTTCCTGCTGTTTTTGGTAGCGGTAATCAAAGCGGTTGACGAGTATCAGGATTTGCTCAGAATTTCCGTTGCCACCGCAGGAAACGACCACAGACTCGGCGCAAACGAAGCGCCTCCGGCAGTTATTTCGATATTCCTCGGCGAGGAACTTGAGGCGGTTTTGGACGCAATCGAGAACGACACCGCATACGAAGCCGGAAAGAAATCCAAAATGAAACTCGGCGTTGACATTCTCCCCGAATTCAAAAAGGACGCAACCGACAGAAACAGAACATCGCCGTTTGCATTCACGGGCAATAAATTCGAGTTCAGAATGCTCGGTTCTTCAAACAGCATAGCGTGCGCAAACATCATGCTCAACAGCGCAGTTGCCGAAGTTCTCGAGGAATTTGCCGACAAGCTTGAATCAGCAAAAGATTTTGAAAGCGAACTTCACGACCTTATCAAAGCAACAATCGGCGAACATAAGAGAATCATATTCGGCGGAAACGGCTACGGCGACGAATGGATGGCGGAAGCCGCAAGGAGAGGTCTTTCAAACTACAAGACAACGGCTGACTGCATGCCGCATCTTCTTGATAAAAAGAATGCGGATATGCTCATGAAACAAAAGGTATTCACAAAGCCCGAGCTTGAATCAAGATGCGAAATCATGCTTGAAAACTATGTTAAGGCTGTAAATATCGAAGCGCTCACCATGATTGACATGGCGAAAAAGGAAATTCTGCCGGCTATCGAAAAGTATGTTTCCGATATGGTTAAGACGGTTTCCAAGAAAAAGGCGCTTGACGCGGGAATCCCCGCAAGGTACGAAAGCACGGTAATCACAAGGCTTTCAACGCTTGAAGATATGATTTACGACCGTGCCGAATCACTCGAGGACGCAGCAACGCAGCTTAAAGGAATTGAAAGCGTTGAACCTCAGGCAAACTTTATCCGCGACAGTATTCTTCCCAAGATGGAACTTCTGAGAGCCGCTGCGGACGAAGCGGAAACAATAACCGACAGCACATACTGGCCTTTCCCGACCTACGGTGATTTGCTGTTCGGCGTAAGATAATAATTTTAGAATGTGGGAATGGAGTTGATTAATATGGAATTCAGTGCAGTAAATACGATTTGGGTGCTGCTCGGTGCAGCGTTGGTATTCGGGCGGACAATCTCCGCATTATCATCGGTTTTACTGACTGTTTTCCTTAATCAGCTTTGTGCTTATGGCGAGATGATTTTTAGTCATTTTTGGTGCGGAGAAAGCCGACAGGCTGCCGCCTTTCAATGACGACAAGCCGAAAAGGGCAAAAATCAGCCGTCATAAGACGATGAGGATGCGGATATTGTCCGCCCTTATGCAGGCGGGTTTTTCCCTCTGCGAAGCATTTATATGCAATAATAAATCAATATAAAATTGAAAAATGTGGGAATGGAGTTGATTAATATGGAATTCAGTGCAGTAAATACGATTTGGGTGCTGCTCGGTGCAGCGTTGGTATTCTTTATGCAGGCGGGTTTTTCCCTCTGCGAGGCAGGTTTTACAAGGGCTAAAAACACAGGTAACATATTGATGAAGAACCTCATGGACTTCTGTATCGGAACGCCGTGTTTCTGGCTGTTCGGATTCGGCGTGATGTTCGGAACGGGCACAGCGCTTTTCGGCTGGATTGACCCGATGATTATGAAGGATTATTCGGCAATTCTCCCCGAGGGCGTACCGCTTTGGGCATATGCGATTTTCCAGACGGTGTTCTGCGCAACCTCCGCAACAATTGTTTCGGGTGCGATGGCAGAACGCACAAAGTTCAGCGCATACTGTATATACTCGGCGGCGATTTCGCTTATTATTTACCCGGTTTCCGGTCACTGGATCTGGGGCGGCGGCTGGCTTGCACAGCTCGGATTTCATGATTTTGCCGGTTCAACTGCGGTACATATGGTCGGCGGCGTGTGCGCACTTATCGGTGCCGCAATCCTCGGGCCCCGTATCGGCAAATATGATAAGGAAGGCAAGCCCAGAGCAATTCTCGGTCACAATGTAACAGCAGCGGCACTCGGCGTATTTGTTCTGTGGTTCTGCTGGTTCGGATTCAACGGCGCATCGACCGTCGGCATGGATTCAGATGCACAGCTCAGCCGTGCCGGACTTATTTTCTTCAACACTAACATAGCAGCTGCCGTTGCCTGCTGTACAACGCTTATATTTACATGGATCCGCTACGGTAAACCCGATGTTTCCATGACTTATAACGCAGCGCTTGCAGGTTTGGTAGGTATCACCGCGGGCTGCGATACCGTAAGCCCTCTCGGTGCGGCAATCATGGGTATTATCTTTGGTTTCCTGATTGTTCTTGCTGTTGAATTTTTCGACAAAAAGGCTAAAATCGATGACCCCGTCGGCGCAATCTCCGTTCACGGCGTGTGCGGTTCGGTAGGAACGATTCTCCTCGGTCTTTTCTCAACCGGCGGCGTTGCAGAGGCGGACGGAAGCCTCCCTGTAATGAAGGGTCTTTTCTACGGCGGCGGATTCAAGTTCCTCGGTGTTCAGACGCTCGGCGTGCTTACGGTAATTGCGTATGTCGGCGTGGTAATCACAATCGTGTTTATGGTAATCAAGCATACAATCGGTCTTCGTGCGTCGGCTGAGGACGAAATTGCCGGCCTTGATATTTCCGAACACGGGCTTCTCACAGCCTATGCCGGAATCGCTATGGAACCCGACACAATAGCTGCGGATTACGAAGCTGAAATCACAGGCGATGTTCCGGTTTCAAAGGCTGTTGCGGTTGAGGATAACACCGCTCCCAAGAAGGAAAAGCCGGAAGGCGAACCTAAATTCACAAAGATTGAAATCGTCTGCAAGGAAGCAAGGTTCGACGCTCTCAAGAACGCTATGATTAAACTCGGTATAACCGGTATGACGGTAACTCATGTAATGGGCTGCGGTCAGCAGAAGGGTAAACCCGAATACTACAGAGGCGTTCCGGTTGAAACAAATCTTCTGCCGAAGGTTCAGGTTGATATCGTTGTAAGCAAGATTCCGGTAAGGTCTGTAATCGAAACCGCAAAGAAGGTACTCTACACCGGTCATATCGGCGACGGTAAGATTTTCGTTTACGATGTTGAAAATGTTGTAAAGGTAAGAACCGGTGAAGAAGGTTACGACGCTCTGCAGGATGTAGAGTAATATATAATAGGTAGAAAAAGGCGTTTGAGCCGGGAGGAGTAGCATGGATTTCGCCGACAGCGAGTGCAGTGTGGTGAGAGTGCATAGGTCAGAATCCATGCGAATAACACCCGGCGAGCCCCAATCCGAAAGCATATGCAAGTAGGTGCGGCGCAAGGCAGCGTTATAAGCCGAAGCTTTGCAGGAAGCTGGGCAGGTGACAGCTGAACCGTTACGGATTCGGCTCACACCTACCTTTAAGAGTATAAAAATAGGTGGCACCGCAGTGACAACTGCCCTATAGATTATAGTTTTGATACGGAGGAATTAATTATGTGTTCTATTATGGGTTATTGTGGCAGCAGTGCCACACATTCGTTATTTGAAGAAGGCTTTGAAAAAACGGTTTCGAGAGGTCCGGATTCGTCAAGGATTCTCGATACCGGGGACGGTCTTCTGGGATTTCACCGCCTTGCGATTATGGGGCTTACAGATGAGGGTATGCAGCCGTTTTCGTATAACGGTTCATCGGTTGTGTGCAACGGCGAGATATACGGTTATGAAAAGTACAAGGCGGAGCTTTCTAAAAAATACACATTCCGCAGCGGTTCGGACTGCGAGATACTTCTTCCGATGTATTTCGAGTACGGCTGCGATATGTTCGGAATGCTTGACGCCGAGTTTGCGCTGATTCTTTATGACGGCAAGGCGAAAAAGTACATTGCCGCCCGTGACCCGATCGGTATAAGACCGCTCTATTACGGTTTTGACGATGCCGGCACGATTGTTTTTGCGAGCGAACCCAAAAACCTTGTTCCGATTTGCGGAGAGATAATGCCTTTCCCTCCGGGTCACTACTGGGTTGACGGAAAGTTCATCTGCTACCGTGACATGACAAAGGTCAAAGAGGTTTGCCATGACGACCTCGAAACCGTATGCGCAAACATTCGTGAAAAGTTAATCCGCGGCATAGAAAAAAGACTTGTTGCGGACGCAAAAGTCGGGTATCTTCTTTCCGGCGGACTTGACTCATCCCTCGTGTGCGCAGTTGCCGCAAAGAAAAGCACCAAGCCGATAAAGACCTTTGCAATCGGCATGAGCGAGGACGCAATCGACCTTAAATACGCAAAGCAGGTTGCGGACTACATCGGCAGCGACCACACCGAAGTGATAATCACCAAGGAGGATGTTCTTTCAAACCTCGAAACGGTTATAAAAATCCTCGGAACATACGATATAACAACAATCAGGGCGAGCATGGGAATGTATCTTCTGTGCAAGTATATTCATGAGAACACCGATATAAGAGTGCTCTTAACGGGTGAGATTTCCGATGAGCTTTTCGGGTATAAGTACACTGATTTTGCACCGTCGTCAAAGGCATTTCAGGAGGAATCCGAAAAGAGAATCAGGGAACTTCATATGTACGATGTGCTCCGCGCGGACAGATGTATTTCGGTAAACTCGCTTGAAGCGAGGGTGCCGTTCGGCGACCTTGATTTTGTGGAGTATGTAATGGCAATCGACCCCGAAAAGAAAATCAACACCTACGGCAAGGGAAAATATCTTCTTCGCCATGCGTTTGAGGGCGATTACCTTCCGCACGATATTCTGTACCGTGAAAAGGCGGCGTTTTCGGACGCCGTCGGGCATTCGATGGTGTGGTACTTAAAAGACTATGCCGAAAAGAAGTACACCGATGAGGAATTTGAGGAGCTTTCCGCAAAATATACGCACGCAAAGCCGTTTACCAAGGAATCGCTCTTGTACCGTGAAATATTTGAAAAGTATTATCCGGGTCAGAGCAGGATGGTGGTTGATTTCTGGATGCCGAACAAAAGCTGGGAGGGCTGCGATGTTAACGACCCTTCGGCAAGGGTTCTGTCAAACTACGGCGCAAGCGGAATATAATAATATGAAAGGTTGGGTTTCATGGAGCTTCATTTCACAAAAATGCACGGCTGCGGAAACGATTATATTTATGTTGACGCATTCCGGGAGAAAATAGACGATATTCCGAAAACCGCAAAAATGCTGTCGAGAAGGCACTTTTCCGTCGGGGCGGACGGTATGATTCTTGTCTGCCCCTCCGGAATTGCAGACGCAAAAATGCGTATGTTCAATGCGGACGGCTCAGAGGGCAAAATGTGCGGAAACGGCATAAGATGCGTTGCAAAGTTTGTGTACGATAACGGGCTTTGCCGCAGAAATCCCCTGAAAATCGAAACACTGTCGGGCATTAAAACCGTTTCTCTTGAAATTTCGGGCGGTGTTGCCGTGGCGGCGGAGGTCGATATGGGAAAACCAATGGTTCTTCCGTCGGAAATCCCCGTGCTTTCCGATACCAATACGCCGATTATCAATAAATCGGTTGAGGTCGGCGGCAAGCGCCTTCATGTAACCTGCGTGAGCATGGGCAATCCGCACTGCGTGATTTTTGTGAAAAAGGACTTTCCGCTTATGACATTCCCGATTGAAAAGGTCGGCCCGACGATTGAAAAGGATAAGATGTTCCCTGAGGGCGTGAATGTCGAGTTCGTGAAGGTTATAAGCGAAAAGGAACTCGAAATGAGGGTCTGGGAGCGCGGCAGCGGCGAAACCTTTGCCTGCGGTACCGGGGCGTGTGCGTCGGCTGCGGCGGCGGTTATGAACGGAATTTCAAAAAATGATACCGATATATGCGTGCACCTTCGCGGCGGCGATTTAATCATAAACTGCGGCGATGAAGGCATTAAAATGCGCGGTGAGGCGGTAACTGCATTTAAGGGCGTTGTCGAAATCTGAAAGGAGATTTTTATGAAAATCAACAGTCATTATCTTGAACTTAAGCCTTCGTATCTTTTCAAGACCATTGCGCAGAAAACGGCGGAATATCAGGCGAAAAATCCGTCTGCCGACATAATCCGCATGGGTATCGGCGATGTTACAAGACCGATATGTGCGTCGTCTGTCAATGCACTGAAGGTGGCGTCGGAGGAAATGGGGAAGGCTGAAACCTTTCACGGTTATCCCGAAAGCTACGGCGAGGACTTTTTGCTTTCCGCAATCGAAAAGCATTACAAAAACCATATCGGAGCTGAGGTTTCGGCGGACGAAATCATTGTTACCAGCGGTGCAAAAGAAGATACGGCGAATATCCTTGATATTTTCGGGACCGACAATTCCGTGCTTATCCCAGACCCCGTGTACCCCGTGTATCTCGATACGAATATCATGACCGGCCGAAAGGTGAAGTACGCCCCCGGCAACGAGGAAAACGGCTTTCTGCCTATGCCCGGAGAGGCGGCGGACATAATTTATATCTGCTCGCCCAACAACCCCACCGGCAGCGCATATAACAGGCGGCAGCTTAAAGAATGGGTCGATTTTGCAAACGAACACGGCTCGGTAATTCTTTTTGACGCAGCGTATGAAATGTTTGTGAGCGACCCCGACTGCCCGAGAAGTATATTCCAAATTGAGGGTGCAAGAACATGTGCGATAGAGTTCTGCTCCTTCTCAAAAACCGCAGGATTTACGGGGCTTCGGTGCGGATATACCGTTATTCCGAAAGAACTGAAGGCGGACGGCGTGAGCCTCCTTGAGCTTTGGAAGCGCCGTCAGTCCACAAAATTCAACGGCGTTTCGTATGTAATCCAGAGGGCGGCGGAAGCGGCATTCTCGGACGAAGGTTACGGCGAAATCAGGGAAAACATCGACTATTACCGCAAAAATACAGGGTATATGATGAGCGCATTTGATGAAATCGGGCTTAAATATTTCGGCGGAAAAAACAGTCCGTATGTGTGGCTTAAAACTCCGAACGGTATGACATCGTGGGAATTTTTCGACTTCATGCTTGAAAAGTGCAATGTTATCGGAACGCCCGGCTCGGGCTTCGGCAAAATGGGCGAAGGTTATTTCAGGCTTTCGGGCTTCGGAACCCACGAAAAAACACTCGAGGCGCTCCGCCGCATGAAAACCGCAACAGAATAAGATAAAGGGAGATGCAGCAGGAAATTGCCTCATCTCCCTTTAATTTTGTTCGTTAATTCTTGAAATTTGTTCAAAGGTATTGACTTTTGAACCGCCGTGGGTTATAATCAAAGCAGTATATAATTTGGAGGATAGTCAGCTATGACGCTAAGAGAAAAAATACTTAAAACATTTGTTGTAACAATCCGCGAAATCAATACCCACGGCGGTCCGGAGGCGTTTTTTGAAAAGTATCCGGTCGGCGGTATGTACTACAGCGAGGGCGCACCGCTTCTTGACGAAAACGGTCTTGAAATGGGTACCGCAACCACTTTTGAAAAGCTTAATCTCTGCAAAAAGTATTCTAAAAATAAGCTTCTTGTATGCGCGGACGGCGCAAAGGTCAGAGGGCAGAAGCTTGCAATGCATCCGCAGATGTCCCTCGGCGGCTCGCATAACCTTGAGGACGCTTATAATTACGGTAAAATTATAGGTATGCAGATGAACGATAAGGGGATAGACATGGTTCTGGGGCCGAGCATAGATATGTGCTTTGACCACCTCATGTACCTCACCGCGATAAGCGATGACCCAGAAACGGTTGTTAAAATCTATTCCGAAGCCGTAAAGGGAATTTCCGACCAGGGCGTGTGCACAACGCTTAAGCACTTCCCGGGGCTCGGAACATATTTTGTAAACATGCATATGGCGCCGGGGTCTAATATTCTGCCGTTTGACGAGTGGATGAAGACTTACGGTCATACATATAAGGAGCTGTTCAAGGCAGGCGCAACGGCGGTTATGACGACTCATGTGTCGCTTAAATCCTATGATAATGAGCCCGACAACGGCTTCTATCCGATTGCTACATATTCAAAGAAGCTCACAACGGACCTTCTTAAGGGCGAGCTTGGCTTTGAAGGCGCGGTTATAACCGACGCTCTCATCATGGGCGGTATGGCAACCGGCGATTTGGTAGCGGAAACCGTTCAGGCGTTCAAGGCCGGTGCGGATCTTCTCCTGTGGCCTCCGGTTGAGGCGGCGGAGAAAATCGAGGAACTTATAGAGTCGGGCGAAATCCCGATGTCAAGGCTTGACGATGCACTCTCCAGAATCGAAAAGATGGAAAAGTTCAGACAGAATGCGCTTGATAACAATAAATTCGATACTCCCGACCCCGCCTTTGCGGACGAAAAAACCCGTGAAATCGTTAAAAACGGAATGTGCCTTTTAAGAAACGGAAGAAATATTCTTCCTCTAAAAAAAGAGGGCGCAAAGATTCTTATTGTCGATGTGACGGACGAGGATAATTATTCCTCCAACCTTCTCAAAGAGGAACTCGAGGCAAGGGGCTTTACGGCTGAGGTAAAGCGGGATATTTACGATGTTCCCTCGAGGGTTTGCTGGCAGGCGGATATAGACAAGCTTCAGGCGGAGTATGATTTTTGCGTGTTCAATGTTCATGCGTTCTTTGTTGCGCAGTGGAGCGTGCCGCATATGCTTATATGGGCGTCGCACCTTTTTGATAAGAATAAGAAGATAATCGTAAATTACGGTTCGCCGTATTTTGCGGAGGACTATTTCCCCGAGGACGATACATTTATCGAAATGAACTGCTCGCCGAATAAGGTGACGGTTTCGCTTCTTGCCGATGCAATCACAGGCAAAATCGAACTTACCGGAAAGAGCGTATTTAAAAACAGAAGATAACATTTATGACCCCTTTTGCATGTTTTGCGGAAGGGGTTTGCATTTTTAAAAAAAACTGTTGAATTTTTGACCGTTTTGTATTATAATTCCGAACAAGGAGTTGATTATTTATGGCATTAATGACGGGCTTTTTCCCCGGAGGGGACTGCAATAATATCGAACTTTACGATGACAGAATCGAGTGCACACCGGCGCTCACAAAATACGAGATTGAAAGCGGCACGATAAATATGCACTATAACTGGCGCTGCCGCATAATCGGGAAACCCGGAGAGAGGGTGCGCGTAATAATGCACTGGCCGCCGTATGACCCGGAAAAGTCCAAAAAGGAGCATGTTTACTGGTTTGTGCAGAGCTTCGGGCTGGTTGCGGAGCGCACAATGTATATAAGCGAGGACGAAATTCACTGGAAGCATTTCACCGATGTTAAAAAGACCGGGTTTGACTTCGATTTCACCGTTACGCTTCCCGAAAGCGGAAGGCTTTCTGCTGCGGTAAATATACCGTTTTCGGTCGAGGAACTTGAAGCGCTGTGCGAAGAATACAAGGATTTCCGCGTGAAGGTTGCCGAAACAAGAGCGGGCTTTGATATCCCGGCGTTCCGCTTCGGAAACGGCAAAAAAGTAATATGGCTTCAGGCGAATGTGCATACGATTGAGGTTTCCGGGTGCCATGCGCTTGTCGGCGCAATGCGTTATCTTAAGGCGCATATCGATGAGATAAAGGACTATTCGTTCTTTGTTATACCGTCGGTTGCGGTTGAAGGGCTTTACGGCGATATGGCAAGAAAAGAGCAGCATACCGATATAAACCGCGACTGGGGTAAGCTTACAAATCCCGAAAATATCAATATCGACAGGTTTATAAGAGGGCTTGCTGCGGACGGCTGCGAAATGCTTGTTATGACCGATATGCATAACGGCTGGTGCGACCCTTCGGAATCGGGCGGAAATCTTACTGAGTTTAATCCCGGGCAGTTTGATGATGATTATCAGGCACGCCGCCTTAAATTCCAGAGAGCGATGCTCGCTGCGTGCGATTTTGAAAAGCCTGAAACCTTCTGGTGGCATGACAAAAACCCCAACGGAATCGAGTGCTTCTTTGATTACGGTTCCGAAAACTACCGTGCACTCTGCACAACAATGGAGTTCAGCCGCTTTGAAATATGGGACAGGGCAAGTGAATCGTATGTTCCCGTAACCCAGGAACTGCTCGAAAAAATGGGAATGCAGTACGCCGATTTTCTGCTTCATTATAAATATTAAAAAATTTGTAAAAACCTATTGACATTTAGGGAATTTTGTGATATTCTTAAATAGTTGAATTTAATATGACCCAATGATGTTTCCGGATAAAACCGGAAGCGTAGGGAACTTCGGAGAACCTCATTAAGTTGAGTGCCGAAGGGGCAAGGCGGGAAACCGCCGAAACTCTCAGGCAAAAGGACGAAGACTAAGTTTTTTAACTTGTGTTTTTTGAAGTTACCGCCTTTTGGGTCGGTAACTTTTTTAATTGGAGGCTTTAATATGAAGCAATTTACGGCACTTCTTGACACAATTGACGGCTATGTCTGGGGTATACCGATGATCGTGCTTATTTTGGCGGTCGGCTTTCTCCTCACGGTCAGAACGGGGCTTGTTCAGGTAAGGCACCTTCCCAAAGCTCTCAAATTCATGCTCAAAAACGAAGAGGAGGGCGAAGGCGATGTTTCAAGCTTCGGTGCACTCTGTACGGCTCTTTCCGCAACAATCGGAACGGGTAATATCGTCGGCGTTGCAACCGCAATTGCTGCCGGCGGCCCGGGCGCACTTTTCTGGATGGAATTTGCGGCGTTCCTCGGTATGGCTACAAAGTATGCCGAAGGTCTGCTTGCGGTTAAGTTCAGACAGGTTGATTCCGACGGCAAAATCCTCGGCGGACCTTTCTATTATATAGAAAAGGGTATGGGCGCAAAGTGGAAATGGCTTGCAAAGCTGTTCGCAATTTTCGGTATGCTCGTGGGTATCCTCGGTATCGGAACAATGACCCAGATTAACGGTATCACCGCTGCGGTTCAGAACTTTTTCGACCCCGATAAGGCTCAGGTTGCATTCTCAATCGGCAAAAATGCTTACGCATGGCCGACAGTTATTTCGGGTATTCTCGTAACCGTCTTTGCCGCACTCGTTATCATCGGCGGTATCAAGAGAATCGCAAGCGTTTCTCAGGTCGTTGTGCCCTTCATGGCGGTTCTTTACTTCATCTGCGGTATCGTGCTGATTATCGGCAATATAACGGAAGTTCCGGCAGCAATTGTGCTCATCGTTAAAAGTGCGTTCGCACCTAAGGCGGTGTTCGGCGGCGCTCTCGGTATCACTATCGTTTCCGCAATGCGTAACGGTATCGCAAGAGGTATTTTTTCGAATGAATCGGGTATCGGTTCCGCTCCTATTGCGGCTGCAGCTGCAAAAACAAAAGAACCTGCACGCCAGGGTCTTGTCTGCATGACGGGTACATTCTTTGATACCATCATTGTCTGCACGATAACAGGTCTTGCAATCGTTCTTACCGGTGCGTATAAGGCAGGTATGACAAAGGAACTTGTCGGCGTTGAAATCACCACAAAAGCGTTTGAATTGGGGCTTCCCTTCAACAACAGCGTTTGTGCGTTCCTTCTGATGCTTTGCCTTGTGTTCTTTGCTTTCACAACAATTCTCGGCTGGGATTACTACTCCGAAAAGTGCCTCCAGTATCTTGTGGGCAATAAGAAAAAACCGATTCTTACATACAGATTCCTTTACATTCTTGCGGTTTTTGTAGGTCCTTACCTCAAGGTTGACTTCGTTTGGACCCTCGCCGACATCGTAAACGGTCTTATGGCGTTCCCGAACCTCGTTGCGCTCTTTGCGTTGAACGGCGTTGTCAGAACCGAAACAAAGCTGTTTATAAATAAACTTAAAACAATTAAATAAATCCGTCAGGCTCTCCCAAAAGGGGGAGCCTTTTTTATATTGACAAACCGGAACGGGTGTGGTAAAATATAGTAACAAACTCTAAGGAGTACAGCTTAAAATGAAGAAAATCAGGTTTCTTATTTGTTTAATTGTAATTCTGGCGTTTTCGTCTGCGGTTTCGGCGGAAATTGACACGGGCGAGGTTGTGGTTAAGCTGCAGCTCGGGAATCCCGAAATAGAAGTTAACGGCGTTTCGGAGGCGATAGATAATTCGGGCACTGTGCCGGTTTCGGTGTCGGGGAGGACGCTCCTTCCGATAAGGGCAGTAATCGAGGCGTTCGGCGGCGAGGTTTCGTGGGATGACCGGTCAAAAACGGCAGTGCTTTCGGTTTCGGGAGATAAAGCGGAGCTTACGGTCGGGCAGTGTGATGCGTATTTTAACGGCTCGAAGTGTACGCTTGATATGCCTCCCGAGATTATCGGCGGCAGAACCATGCTTCCGGTGCGGTTTGTTGCCGAAAGCTTTAACTTTGCCGTTGCGTGGGACGAGGTTTCCAAAACCGTATGGATAATCCGTGATTCTTTTACCGGGGACGAGTACCGCCGCCTTAAAGCGGGGCTTAAAGACTATAGCGGAGAGGCGTTTTCGGTGATAAACGGCAATGAACCGTATTTTAAGGATTACGAAAAAATCGGTGCTTCGTTCGAGTATTACGAAACGCTTGATAATCTGGGGCGCTGCGGCGTTGCGGAGGCTTCCGCCGCAACGGATACTATGCCGGCAGAAAAGCGGGGCGACATATCAAAAATCAGGCCGACCGGCTGGAAAAACGCAAAGTATGAGGGCGTTCCCGGAGGGTATGTGTATAACCGCTGCCACCTTCTGGGGTTTCAGCTGACGGGCGAGAACGCAAACGAACGCAATCTCATAACCGGCACAAGATATATGAATGTAAACGGTATGCTGCCGTTTGAAAACATGGTTGCGGAATATATAAAATCCACCGGAAATCATGTTATGTACCGCGTTACGCCTGTGTTTGACGGCGAAAATCTGCTGTCGTCGGGCGTGCTGATGGAAGCCTTTTCGGTTGAGGATAAAGGACAGGGGATTGCGTTCTGCGTGTTCTGCTATAATGTTCAGCCCGGGGTTATTCTCAATTACGCAACCGGTGAGAATACAGCTGATAAATAAAGCCGCTTTAATGCGGCTTTTTTTGTAAGATTTATCGGTTGACAATGATTTTTTCATGTGCTATAATTAATATAATAAGCAGGTGAATTTATGAAGCGTATAACAGTAATCGCGGGGCATTTCGGCAGCGGCAAAACAGAATTTGCCGTGAATTACGCAATGCACCTTCGCAAAACCCATGAAAATGTTGTGATTGCGGATATGGATACGGTTAATCCGTATTTCCGCACGAAAGACGCTGAGCGTGAGCTTGAGGATGCCGGCGTGAAGGTGATTTCACCCGAATTTGCAAACACAAACCTTGATATAATCTCGATTCCGGGGGAAATTAACTCCGTTTTTGAGGACGGTTCCGCCCGTGCTGTTTTCGATGTCGGCGGAGATGACGAGGGTGCGGTCGTACTCGGTATGTTCAGGAAACAGCTGGAACTGTGCGGATACGATATGTTCCTTGTCGTAAACAAAAACAGACCCTTCACGGATACCGCAGAACACACAATTGAAATGATTCGCGCAATCGAAATGTCGTCCGGGCTTAAATTTACCGGGATTGTGAGCAATACCAATCTTCTGGACGAAACAACCCCCGAGATTGTCCGCGGCGGCGAGGAAATGTGCGAGGCTGTATCAGAAAGAACCGGGATTCCTCTTGTGTTTGTCGCATCGGACGGGGAAAACTCCGGTCTTATTAAAAACAGGAATAAATTTTTTAAATTGGACTTTTATATAAAAAGGCCGTTTTAGGAGGTTTTAAGTAATGGCAAATGTAATTTTCAACGAAGACAAGTGCAAGGGCTGTCAGCTTTGCACGACGGTATGTCCCAAGGGGATAGTCCATATGGCGAAAGACCGAATTAACAGCAAGGGCTTTCACCCGGCGGAGGTAACCGAAAAGGAAAAGTGTATCGGCTGTGCTTTCTGCGCAACGATTTGCCCCGATGTTGTCATTGAGGTAGAAAGATAGAGAGGAGAATGCAAAATGGCAGAAAAGATTTTGATGAAGGGTAACGAAGCCATAGCCGAGTCCGCTATCAGGGCAGGCTGCAAGATGTTTTTCGGCTATCCTATCACACCTCAGACGGAGCTTGCGGCGTATATGGCGAAAAAGCTTCCCAAAATAGAGGGCGGAGTGTTCCTCCAGGCGGAAAGCGAGGTTTCCGCAATCAATATGGTTTACGGCGCAGCGGGTGCCGGCGCAAGGGTTATGACATCGTCCTCATCTCCCGGAATCAGCCTTAAACAAGAGGGTATTTCGTATATTGCCGGTGCGGATTTGCCCTGCGTAATAGTTAATATCGTAAGAGGCGGCCCGGGTCTGGGCGGAATCCAGCCTGCACAGAGCGATTATTTCCAGGCAACAAAGGGCGGCGGACACGGCGATTATCATTTGTTCGTAATTGCACCTTCATCCATACAGGAAATTGTTGACCTCACACGCCACGCTTTCGACATTGCCGATAAGTACAGAATGCCGGCGATGATAATGGGCGACGGTATGATAGGGCAGATGATGGAACCGGTTGAGTTCCCCGAGGACAGCGAAAATACCGAAACCGTTTCAAAGCCGTGGGCTACAACCGGTACAGGCATGAAACGCAGGAGAAATATCATCAACTCGCTGTTTTTACAGCCTGATGAACTTGAAAAAATTGTGTTCGAGCGCTACGAAAGATATAAGCAGATTGAGGAAAATGAGGTTATGGTTGAATGCGTCGATGTTGAAGACGCTGACATCATAATCACGGCTTACGGCACAATTTCGAGAATTGCAAAGAACGCAAAGCAGCTTCTTGCGGAAAAAGGAATCAAGGTCGGCATTATCAGACCGATTACGCTCTGGCCGTTCCCGAAGGACGCATTCAAAAAAGCCGCAGAACTGAAAAAACCGATTCTTACCGTTGAAATGAGTATGGGTCAGATGGTTGAGGATGTAAAGCTCGCAGTTGACGGCAAGACTGATGTTCACTTCTACGGAAGAACCGGCGGAATGGTTCCCACCCCCGCCGAAATAGCGGCGGAAGCTGAAAAAATCGTAGGAGGTGCAAGATAATGGAAAAGGTATTCACAAGACCTCACGCACTTACGGATACAACGCTGCATTATTGCCCCGGATGTCCGCACGGTATCGTGCACAGGCTCGTTGCCGAAGCGATAGACAGCCTCGGGATTGAGGGCAGAACAATCGGTGTTGCACCGGTTGGGTGCTCGGTTATGGCATATAATTATTTTGAATGTGATATGCAGGAGGCATCGCACGGCAGAGCACCGGCGGTTGCAACCGGTATCAAGAGAACAAATCCGAACAATATTGTTTTCGCTTATCAGGGCGACGGCGACCTGGCGGCAATCGGTACGGCTGAAACCGTTCACGCAGCCGCAAGAGGCGAAAATATCACAATTATATTTATAAACAACGCAATTTACGGTATGACAGGCGGTCAGATGGCGCCGACATCGCTCCCCGGTCAGGTTACGCAGACCTCACCTTACGGAAGAGATGTCAAGACCCAGGGCAACCCCATAAGGGTTTGCGAAATGCTTGCAAGTCTTGACGGTCCGGCTTATATCGAGAGGGTAACCGTTAATAATATCAAAAATATCAAGGCGGCAAAGGCGGCAATCGAGAAGGCATTCAGATACCAGGTTGAAGGCAAGGGCTACAGCTTTATCGAGGTCGTTTCCACCTGCCCCACAAACTGGGGAATGTCGCCGATTGACGCCATGAAGTGGATGGAAGAAAATATGCTTAAGCACTATCCGCTCGGGGTGTTCCGTGATGTAGAGGAGGGCAAATAATATGACACATGAACTTATATTTGCAGGCTTCGGCGGTCAGGGCATACTGTTTTCGGGTAAGGTTCTGGCGTACTCGGCAATGAAAGCGGAAAAAGAGGTTTCGTGGCTTCCTTCGTACGGCCCCGAAATGAGAGGCGGCACGGCGAACTGTCATGTAATCGTGTCGGATTCCCCCGTAAGCTCGCCGCTTGTAACCGTTCCGACTATCCTTGCGGTTATGAATAAGCCGTCGTTCGAGAAGTTTGAAAAGACGGTTAAGCCCGGCGGCGTGGTTATTAAGGACAGCACCCTTATCGATGCCGAAAATTCAAGGGACGATATTAAGTATTTTGATATTCCGGCAACAGAAATGGCAATGGAAATGGACGCTTCAAAGCTTGCCAACATGATAATTGTCGGTAAAATCGTGAAGGAAACGGGTATTCTCGATATCGATACCGTTCTTTCGGGTCTTGAAAAGATGACCCCTCCCAAGAGAATGTCCATGCTTGAACTTAATAAAAAGGCGATTATGGCAGGATATGATTTTAAGTAATAAGTAATAGTGAATAGGGAATAAGTAAAAACCCCCGTCACCGAACAAAATTCGGTGACGGGGGTTTGTCGTTGCGGCGTTTTAACGCAGCCGCAATTTTATTTGAGAACGGATATTGCGTCGGTAATAGTCTTTTCGTAAGCTTCCATACCGTATTTGTCAACATCGGTTTTGTTTCTTTCGCCGTGGGTGAGGCAGCCCGCACCGCCTATGCAGCCGCCCATGCATGCCATACCTTCTATAAAGTTTTTGTCAAGCACGCCCTTGTTCTTTTTGAGCAGAGCCATTCTGCATTCTTCGATGCCGTCGCATGATATCGCTTTAAGTTCAAAGTCGGTGTAGCCGTGTTCCTTGATTGCTTCGGCAACCGCATCGGCAAGACCGCCGCTTCGTGCGAAAATTCTGCCGTAGTAGGAGGCGTTGTCAAGAGTGCCTTCGTGGAGAGCCATGATGTCGATATCGCGGCTGTCGAACAGCGCCTGAAGTTCTTCAAATGTTATACAGGAATCAACATACGGCTTTACAGACTCCAGCTGGAACTCCATTTTTTTCGCTGTGCAGGGCCCGATGAATACGATTTTGGCGTTCGGGTCGGTTTTTTCCTTGATGTATTTTGAAATCATTGCCATGGGGGAGAGGTTGTGCGAAATATGCTCAACCAATGCCGGAAAGTTCTTTTCGATGTAGTTCACGAAAGCCGGGCAGCATGAGCTTGTAAGAAAGCCTTTTTCGTGAAGTTCCTCGGATTCGGCATAAGCGACCATGTCTGCGCCGAGCGCCGCTTCGATAACCGTATGGAATCCCATTTTTTTAAGCCCGGTTATAACCTGACCTGCCTTTGCGTACTTGAACTGGCTCGAAATCGACGGCGCAACAACCGCATAAACCTTGTAGTTTTTGTTGTTGTCGCTCTTTTTTATGATATCCACAACATCCAATATGAAGGACTTGTCCGCAATTGCGCCGAAGGGGCACTGATAAACACAGGCGCCGCACGCAATACATTTTGAGTTGTCGATTTTAGCCGATTTGTTTTCGTTCATCGAAATCGCCTTCACCTTGCAGGCGTTCTGACAGGGTCTTTTGCGGTTGATGATAGCCGTGAAGGGGCAGACCTTGGCGCATGCGCCGCAGTCAACGCACTTTGTTTTGTCGATGTGCGCAACATGATTTTCGTCAAAAGACAGTGCCCCTCTTTTGCAGACATCCTCACAGCGGTGCGCAAGGCAGCCGCGGCAGGAGTTTGTAACTTCATAACCGCCCATGGGGCATTCGTCACAGGCAGCTTCGATAACCTCGATAACATTTGGGTTTTCCGTGTCGCCGCCCATCGCGATTTTAACTCTGTCCTGCACTATTGCACGCTCTTTGTAAACACAGCAGCGCATGGTGGGCGTGTTCCCCGGAACGATTTTTTTGGGTATGTCGAGAAGATTGTCAAGCAGCGTATCGTTCCACGCTTCTCTCGCAACCTCCCTCAGTACCTTATACTTCAAATGCTGTACCTTAGTGTCGAATTTTCTCATGGTGTGACCTCCGATAATTATCTTAAAAGTAACTTACTTTAATTCTTTTTCCCATCTTTTTGAGGCACTCGGAAAGCTCCTCTACAAGATTCATTTTAATACTGAAATTTATTGGCAAGTCGGGATTCTGGTGCGCCGGATTTATAGCTCTGCCGACGAAAAAGTTGATGTCGGTTGCGTCCTCGAAAAGCATACGGCTTATAAGCGACGCACCGTCGCGCTTGTACCCCCATTTTTCGTAGCTTTCGTTGTCAAGAAGGTAATCCTTGGCGTACTCAACAACTCTGTTAACCGTGATAACCCCCTCTGTTACGAGGTCAACGCCTTCGATTTCGGCGGTCGGCGGAATGTCGCTGCTTTCGAAATTAAGGCTTGGCTTTATGGGTTTTCCGAGATAATTTGCCGCAATTGTCGAGGTTGTTCCGCCGCACACGATGTGCTTGCCCTCTTTTGAGAAGAACAGCGACATCATGCGGTTTGCGTCGTCCCTGTTTGACGGCGGCCCGAAAAGAAGATTAACAGGTTCCCGTTTTCTGATTTTTACAACGCATGCCGTTGCGTCGTCGCCGGGTTTTTCATCGTAGAGCTTATCGCACTCGTCAACCAATATTGTCGCAAGTGTTTTTGCGGTGAATCCGCTGAATGTGAGCGGCTCGAGATAGCTTATGATGTCCTCCCGTTTCCAGCCGAAATTGTATTTTATTCCGGTGCCGGCATGGGGGCAGCCGTCGCTCATTGCAACGAAAATATCGCCCTCCCGAAGGTCAATCACGGACTTGTAAAGCTTTTTGCCGCCGACAATCATTTCGGATTTGGGATAATCGACATTTTCATTGTCGCGAAACATTATGACATGCGGATTATCATACTGAATCAGCTCCGCCTGCTCGTTTTCGATAAGGTGGATTATGGTAAAAGTCGAGTATGCAACGCCTCTAACGGAGCAAATCGGAAGCGTCGCCGCAATGGTGGAAACGCACTCCTCGAGATTTATGCCTTCTGCGAGCATGGTCGATATGATTTTTGAAGTCAGCGTTGAAAGTATGCTCGCCTTAACGCCGCTGCCGAGCCCGTCCGCAAGGACGATAACGGTTGAATTTTTGCCCTGTTCCACGACATCTACATGGTCGCCGCAAAGCTGTTCACCGAAGTGGTTTATGCTTTTATATCCGATGTCGGCGCATAAATTATTCATCCGCAATCCTCTCCTTAAGCTTTGTAAGCGCAATCTTGGTTTCAGCTGCCGTTTCGCCGAGAAGCGACGCGATTTCCTGAACTATTCTCATCTGCTTATCAACAACCTTGTCGGTGATTTCAACCGTCTGTCGGCTGATGTTTTCCTTCTTTTCGCGCACCTTTTCCTCCTCGGTTATGTCACGCATTATGCATACGATAAGCTTGTATTCCTTATCGTAAATAACCGTCTGTTCGACATATTTGCCGTATTCCGCCAAAAATGCCTTCTGGTCACGCACCTCTTTTCCCGAAAGTGCGTCCGCAAACGGCTTGGGGTCAAGAACCCTCACAATAAGGTCGCCCACGATGTCACGGGGGGTGCGCAGATTCATAAGCCTGAGCGCCGCAGCGTTAATCTGCTGCACCTCAAGCGCTTCGTTCAGCACGATAAGACCGTTCGGGGTGTTCTTGACGATAGTGTCCGAAAAACTTTCCGCCTTTTCTTTAAGGAAGGGAAGGCACATCGAAACATCGGCTTTTCCGCGGAAAATCGCAACCGCCTTTTCACGGCAGGTATCGTATCCGCAGCTGCCGCAGTTAAGCTCGTCGGACGGCTTGAACTTGCCCATCTGATGAAGAATATTTGTTATTTCATACTCGCTCGGCTCCGGTGCGTCAAGGTTTATCATGCCGAAAGATTTCTGAGTTTTAGTGCTCTCGGGCATATCAACCTCGAAGTCCTCGCTGCCTGCATATGAGGCAACCGCCGCATAGTCGCCGATGGGGCTTCTTGTGTGCTTTTCCATAACGGGGCCGCCTATGCAGCTGCCGGCACAAGATGACATCTCAATAAAGCACTTGTGAACATTACCGTTTTCAATATCCCGAAGCGCCGCAATGCAGTTTTCGGTTCCGTCAATTGCGAGGTAGGTGTAACCGGGGCTGTCAAGAGCCATGGTTTTAAGGATTCCGCCTGTTGTCGGGAAGAACCTCGCACGGCTGTGCTCGTCCTTCTCGCATGATTTTTCAAGCTCGATTCCTTCGGCTTTGAGCCATGCCGTCAGCTCATCGAATGTCAGAACAGCGTCCACCGTGCTCTGGAAAAGGTCGGCTTCGTCTTTTTTGGAAATGCACGGACCGATAAACACCGTTTTTGCGCCCTCATGCTGCTCTTTAAGCTTAAGGCAGTGCGCCTGCATGGGTGACATAACATCCGCCAGATACTCAAGTTCCTTCGGAAAATACTTCTGAATAAGAAGGTTCACCGAATGGCAGCACGATGAGATTATAATATCTCTTGTGCCCTCCTCAATCATTTTTTCGTATTCGGATTTAACGATTGTCGCACCGATTGCGGTTTCTTCAACACCCGAAAACCCGAGCTGCATGAGAGCCTTCCGCATGGATTCTATACCGACGCCGTAGTTCGCAATGAACGAGGGTGCAAGGCTTACGAAAACCTCGCTTCCGCCCTGGAGAAGAACCTTTACCTTCTCCGTTTCGTCAACGATTTTCTTGGCGTCCTGCGGACAGACCACAAAGCAATGACCGCAGAGTATACACTCATTGTCTATTATGTAAGCCTGATTCCCCGAAAATCTTATGGATTTAACCGGGCAGTGCCGTATGCACTTGTAGCAGTTTTTGCAGTTGGATTTGTTAAGCGTAAGACAGTTTGCCATTTTTATGCACCCACTTTAGCCAATACATTTTCCTCAAAAAATTCCTTGGTCGATTCGGGGGAAACCGAGAAAAACTCATCGTCCACCGTAACGCAGACCCCTTGCTGGCACTTGCCCATGCAGAAGGTTCCCGAAAGTTCCACCTTGTCGGAAAGATTGTTTTCCGAAATGAGGTACTGAAGCTGTTCAACTACCTGTCTTGTGCCCTTTATGTGGCAGGACGAACCGATACAGACTGTGATTTTCATGATAATTCTCCGTTCTTTTTATATTGTTTTTTTAAATTGCCGATAGGGGAGGCAGAGCTTCCTCCCCTTGATCGGCGCTTAATTGCCTAATCATAATCTACTACATCTATCCACGACATGAGAAATTCTCTTTCCTTTTCGTTGCCGCGGATAAGCTGTGACGCTGCAACAAGCGGCATCCATTTCTGGACATACTGAATTGCCGTGTCCGACTTGTCGCAGAAGGTTTTAAGATACAGCTTTGCGCCGCTTATATCCCCGTCAAGCCAGAAGGTGAGATAAGTTCTTGCAGCGTCCGCCGAGGCGTTGCCGCGTGTTGCGTGCGACCAGTCGATTATATACGCCGCACCGTCCTCCGAAATAATAATATTTGAAGGATTAAAATCTCCGTGGCAAAGCTTTGTATGCTTGGGCATACCGTTAAGCCTTGTGTGAAGGTCATACCGAACCGTTGCGGAAAGGTCGGTTGCGGTGATTTTATCGTTGAGCTTATCTTTAAGCCTGAAAAGGTCGGGGCATTCTTTAGCGTGCATTTCAAGCTGCAAATCCACAAGGCGGTTTATATATTCTTCCTTTTTATCGGGATTTTCCTTCATGAGTTCCGAAAGAGTTTTGCCCTTTATAAAGTCGGATATAATCGCCCAGCTGCCGTCAATTGTTGTAACTTCGCGAATCTTCGGTATATTAAGTCCCGTTTCCTCGACCCGTGCCTGGTTCAGCGCCTCGTTAAGGACGCTCGCTTTTGAAAAGTCCTTATTGAACACCTTTATGCACGAATCGCCGTCACGGTAAATTGTCTTGTTGTTGCGAACTGCTATAATTCTGTCCGACATCATATAAAACACCTGCCTTTAATCATCGATATTATACGGATTTCCGTAATAAGCCGCAGTGTACATCTGTTTGATTTCGCTTATAAGGGGATATCTCGGGTTTGCTCCCGTGCACTGGTCGTCAAACGCCTGCTCGCACATTTGGTCAAGAGTTTCAAAGAAATTCTTTTCGTCAATGCCGTAATCCTTTATGGATTTTTTAATCCCGACGCGGCTTTTAAGTGCGTTAACCTCTTTTATGAGATTTTCCAGTTTTTCATCATCGTTTTTGCCGCCTAAGCCGAGGTTTTCCGCAAGTTCTGCATATCTGCGCTTTGTGTGAGGATAGCCGTACTGCGGAAATGTTCCCATTTTGCGTGGAGTTTCCGAAGCGTTAAAGCGCATCACATATTCAAGCATAAGTGCGTTTGCAACGCCGTGCGGCAGATGGTGAAACGCCCCGAGCTTGTGCGCCATGGAGTGGCATACCCCGAGGAACGCATTCGCAAATGCCATGCCCGCCATTGTTGCGGCGTTAGCCATTTTCTCCCTTGCCTCGGTGTCGAAAGCTCCGTCATCATAGGCACGGGGAAGGTATTTGAATATATTTTTAAGCGCACCGGCCGCAAGCGAATCCGTGTAGTCGGTTGCGAGCATTGCCGCATATGCCTCTATTGCGTGCGAAACTGCGTCGATTCCCGAAGCTGCCGTAAGCCCTTTTGGTGCCGACATATGAAAATCGGTATCGATTATCGCCATTTTCGGCAAAAGCTCATAGTCCGCAAGCGGATATTTTATGCCGGTTTCTTCGTCTGTTATAACCGCAAACGGTGTAACCTCCGAGCCTGTTCCTGCGGAAGTCGGAATTGCGATAAAGTACGCTTTTTCGCCCATTTTCGGGAATGTATACACTCTTTTCCTGATGTCCGCGAACCTCATTGCCATGTCCGCAAAGTCAGCCTCGGGGTGTTCGTATAAAACCCACATGATTTTGGCTGCGTCCATAGCCGAGCCGCCGCCCAAAGCTATTATGCAGTCGGGCGCAAAGGAGGTCATCGCCGCAGCGCCGAGTTTTGCCGATTTCAGCGTCGGGTCAGGCTCAACATCCGAAAAACAGGTGTGTGCAATTCCCATTTCGTCAAGTTTGTCTTCAATCGGTTTTGTGTAACCGTTTTTATATAGGAAGCTGTCCGTTACGATAAACGCGCGCTTTTTGCCCATAACCCCGCCGAGTTCGGAAAGCGCAACAGGCAGACAGCCTTTTTTGATATATATTTTTTCAGGCGCTCTGAACCAAAGCATATTTTCCCTTCTTTCGGCAACTGTTTTGATGTTCAAAAGGTGCTTAATCCCTACATTCTCGGAAACAGAGTTTCCGCCCCAGCTTCCGCAGCCGAGCGTCAGGGAAGGGGAAAGCTTAAAGTTGTAAAGGTCGCCTATTCCGCCCTGCGATGAGGGGGTGTTAACAAGTATACGGCAGGTTTTCATGCGGCGAGCGAACTCGTCAAGCGTTGATTTTGCAATGCTTTCATTGAGGTAGATTGACGATGTGTGCCCGTAGCCGCCGTCCTCTATGAGGCGTTCCGCCTTGGAAAATGCGTCCTCAGTGTTCTCCGCCTTATACATTGCAAGAACCGGCGACAGCTTTTCGTGTGCAAACTCCTCCGAAAGCTCAACCGATGTTACCTCACCTATGAGGATTTTGGTGTCTTTCGGAACGGTTATCCCGGAAAGTGCGGCTATTTTTGCAGCCGGCTGTCCCACGATTGCCGCATTGAGAGCGCCGTTTATTATAATTGTTTTTCTGACCATTTCGGTCTGATGCTTATCAAGGAAGAAACATCCTCTTTCCGAAAATTCTTTTTTTACCGCATTGTATATTTTTTTATGAACGATTACCGACTGCTCCGACGCACAAATCATGCCGTTGTCGAATGTTTTTGAGTGGATAATCGAGTTTACCGCAAGTGTTATGTCGGCGGTTTCGTCGATTATTGCCGGCGTGTTGCCTGCGCCGACGCCTATTGCCGGCTTTCCGGAAGAGTACGCCGCGCGGACCATACCCGGGCCGCCCGTTGCTAAAATTATGTCCGCTTCTTTCATGACCGTATTCGTCATTTCAAGGCTCGGCACATCAATCCAGTTAATGATTCCCTTCGGTGCGCCCGCCGCAACGGCTGCGTCAAGCACGGTTTTTGCCGCTGCCGCAGTGGACTTTTTCGCCCTCGGGTGCGGCGAGATGATAATTGCATTCCTCGTTTTAAGCGCCAGAAGGCACTTGAAAATTGCTGTCGAGGTGGGATTGGTGGTCGGTATAACCGCCGCTATAACGCCAATCGGTTCGGCAATTTTTTTGATACCGTACGACTTGTCCTCCTCAATAACACCGCATGTTTTTTCGTTTTTGTAGGCATTGTAAATGTATTCCGCCGCATAAGCGTTTTTGATAACTTTGTCCTCAACAACGCCCATGCCGGTTTCTTCAACCGCCATTTTGGCAAGCGGAATCCTCTGCTTGTCGGCAGCCGATGCCGCCGCAAAAAATATCCTGTCAACCGCTTCCTGCGAATATCCGGAGTATTCCTTTTCTGCGCTCCGCAGCTCGCAAAGAGCTGCCTCAAGGCTTTCTGCGCTGTCAATCATTTTTCTTTCAGCGTTCATTTAACCGTACCTCCCAAAATTTTTTTCAGTACCTCTTATATTTCGCATTTTTGCCGCAAATTATAAGAAATTCTGACTTTGTTAATATTTTAACATATTTTTTTGGGTTTGTAAATTATCAAAAACACATAGCGGTTATAAGGTTTTTATATATCAGCCGAAAAGCCGCCGCTTGGCTTGGCACAGCTCCTCGATGAAGGCGCAGTCGAGCCGGCTTAAGCGGTAGTCTTTGCGGTGCACGATAACATCTTTGTATACCTTTCGGTTTTCGGGACACTTGCGGCATATAAGGCCGTACCGCCCGAGCGTATCCTCCGGAATCGGAGACACCCACATGAATGTTTCGGGATTTTTTGAAAGCAGTTCCAGCTGGCTTGCTCTCTCAAACACGAATATCCGGCGGCTCACATTGTCCGGCAGTTCCTCCCGCTTAACCTCTGCGAAGGGGAGCGACGGAACATAAGGGTCGGCATGGGCGATTTCGGTTAAATCGGAAAGGTCCGACAGTTTTATTTCGTCAAGTGCGGCAAGCGGAGAAGTTTCGGAAAATGTCAGTTCGTAAGAAAACTCTGTCACAAGTTCCGCAGTAAGCCCCTTTTCCTCAAAAAGAGCCTTGTAATAGCTGTCAAAGCCTTCGGCATACCGGATTATCCCGAGTTTGTAGTCCTCCTCGAGAAGATTTTTGAGAGTGCGTTTGGAATTGGTTTCCTTATAGTAAATCTCGACATTTCCGGCAGCTTTGATTTTTTTTGAAAATTCTGCAAAAGCCGCTCCTATATAACCCGCCCTCGGCACCGACACCGAGAACCTCTTTTTGTCCGCAAGCGAGCGCCTGAACATATTTTCAACCTCGTCCACCTGCTTAAGAATTTTTTCCGCATAGTGGAGAAAGACCTCGCCTTCGGGCGTAACAACCATACCCTTTGCGCTCCTTGAAAAAAGCTGCACCCCAAGCGACGCTTCAAGTTCTCTTATTGCACGGCTGAGATTCGGCTGGTTCATAAGCAGCACTTCCGCCGCCTTGTTTATCGAGCCGCACCTCGCAACCTCTATTGCGTATTTCATGTGAAGTATGTTCAAGCAATCACCCTCTTATATTTTATCATTAATTGCGGGTTAAATCAATAGGTTTTTATTAATTTTGCTTCCATATAATATCTTTTTTCGTTGGCTTCGCCCATTGAGAAGGTTTTTCTCGGCAGCGCGCCGTCCGAAATTACTGTTTTAAAGAGTGCCGATTTATCGGGCGAGGGCAGTAGAAATCCGCATGCGCCGTCTTTTTTTGCAAGTTCCGCCAGTGCGTCGGCACCGTGGATATAGTCAACCTCAAACCCCGATTTATCAAGAAACTTCTGAAGTTCCCCAACGAGCAGACCATCGCACGAAACCTCAAATTTCTCGGATTTATCTCCCCATATTGCTTTGAGTTTCTGCCCCTTCCCCAAAACGGCGGAGGCCTTGAAGTCCGCAATCAGTTTTTCGGGGTCGCATCCGAAAACAATTCTGTGAATGGGTTCAAATTCCACGGACGGGTCGTGAATATTTTCGATTTCGCAAAGGCAGAATCTTGCCGGGTGAGTTTTTCTTTCGTCTTCCGAAAGAGTTTTTTTGATGTTTTCCCAGCAGGTTTTTGCGGTTGCGAGGGAATGGTTTCCGTCGCCGACAGCGTAAGAAAGCCCGTCCTCCGCTGCTGCCTCATAGGCTTCAAGTGCGGAAATAACTTCGTTTTTGTTTGTGACCTCGAATCCCGAAAGGTGTCCGCCGCCCTGCATAAGTTCAAAATCGTAAATTCTTGCGCCCTGCTTTACGGTGCCCAGAACGCCGTTTTTGGGGTCGTTTATCAGAATGATTACATGCGGAAGCTCAAGCGCTGCGCCTTCTCTTATCTTGACTCTCGGCGGTATCCGCTCCAGAACCGTTCCCTCGGTCGCCCTCACATGAGATTTCGAGCCCTTTGTAAAATCGTATTCTTCAAGGTCGATTGCACCGATAAGCCCCCGTTTTTTCCTGCCGCCGCCAAGTGTTCTTTCGGTTAAAATGAAACAGTCACCGTAAGTTTTGAACAGTCCGCCGGCGAGGTATTTATCCATTGCGGCATTGATTTTTTTGATTCTTGCGTCGCCTTCGGAGAGAAAAGCCTCGGGGTATACAAGGTTGAGTGCGGACGGTGCGTCCCCGGCTATCCGTGCCGTTTCCTCCCAGTATTCGGGCTGCGATGTGAACTGGTCGCACGCAACAACGCTCCATTTTTCAAGGTCGGTATTCTGCGGAATAAGTATGTCCGCCGTTCTGAAAATGCTCATTTGTTTTCTCCTTTATATTGTTTTGTAAAAGCCCTTGTGCCTTTTGCTGATTACCGTTTCAACACCGCCGAACATCGAGGCAATGTAAGGGCAGATTATGTTTTCGGTTTCAAAGTGACCGGCGTCCAGAAGAATAATTCCAAGCTCCGCCGACCTTTGGAAATCGTGGTATTTGGCGTCCGCCGTTAAAAGCATATCGCAGCCGCTTTGCGCTGCGGCGTCTAAGAATTCGCATCCCGAACCGCTGCATACGGCAACTTTTTTTATGATTTTGTCCTCCGAAAGGCTGACCCTCACAGCCCCTCCGAGCTTGTCTTTCACGGTCTTTATAAGCAGAGAGAGGGGCTTATTCCATACCGCCGCCCTGATTTCGCCTATGCCGTCCGTCTTTTTGCCGAGCTGCGAAATGACTTCAAGCCCGAGAACCTTACAAAGCGTATCGTTAATTCCGCCGCGCGCCATGTCAAGATTCGTATGTGCGCAGACAAGCGAAATGCCGTTTTCTATAAGCCGTATTGCCAGAGCGCCGACAGCCGTTTCGTCCGTCAGCCGTTTCATTCCCCTGAAAATATACGGGTGGTGCGTCACGATGAGGTTGCAGCCAAGCTCCTTCGCTTCGGAAAATACCTCTTCCGTAAAATCAAGCGAAACCATGATTTTTGTTATTTCCGTGTCGCTCTTTCCTATCAGAAAACCCGAATTGTCCCATTCCTGCGCCAGGCTGTAAGGTGCATGCGAATTTATTATTTCAATCGCCTGTTTAACATTCATAGCCCGTTATAACCTCCCTGTACTTATCTGCAAGTGTTTTGTGTTTTATATAATCGCCGTTTTCGGGCGGAATCCTTGAAAGTATTTCTTCCTCGGCGTGAAGCCTTTCCGAAAGCCACTCTGTAAGAAGCGGGTCATGCGCATTTATAAGTGCGCTGCCGATGTCGCAGTCGTAGTCCGCCGATTCACCGATTTCAGCCGTAATCACGGTGTAAATCCGCCTGTCCTCTTTTGCGAGTTTCTCGGCGGTAATCTTGAATCCGCCGCCTGTCAGGCGCCGCCTGAGGTCGGGAATATTCGTCATCGGCTGCAAAATCAGCTTTGCGCCTCCGATTTTTTCAAATCCTTCATATAATATATCCGCAATCAGGTGACCGCCCATTCCGGCTATTATGATAACATCCGCTTCCCGGCACCCGAGCGGCGCAAGACCGCCCCCAAGGCGGGCTTCGATTACCTCCGAAAGCCCGGAAAACCTGATGCTTTTATCCGCCTTCATTAGAGAAGGTTCGCTGATATCGCATGCGGCGGCGCGCTTTGCGATGCCTTTATTTACGGCTTCTATCGGAATAAAACCGTGGTCGCACCCGATATCCGCCAGGAATCTGCACGGCGGAATAAATTCAAATATCGTTTTAAGTCTCGGCGGAAGCATAAATTCCTTCCTTTCGTGGTAATTTACTATAATATTTCTATTATAACACAAAAAATTGTAATAGTAAATAGTTGATTTTTAAAATTTTTTGGTATATAATTAATATGGCATTAATCGGATTTTAACGGAGGATTAATTTATGGACTTTTTTAATGTACTTACGCTTCTCGGCGGACTCGCACTGTTCCTTTACGGTATGGACATCATGGGCGACAGCCTCAAAAAGCTTGCCGGCGGAAAGCTTGAATCCATTCTTGCAAGGCTGACTTCAAACAGAATAAAAGGTTTTTTTCTTGGTTTTGGTGTAACTGCGGTTATTCAGTCCTCTGCAGCAACGACCGTAATGCTTGTCGGCTTTGTAAATTCCGGTATAATGAAGCTGGGGCAAACCATAAGCATTATTATGGGGGCAAATGTCGGTACAACCGTTACCGCATGGCTTTTGAGTACGGCCGGCATAAGCGGTGAAGCGTTCTTTGTAAGGCTTTTGAAACCTTCCTCATTCACTCCGATTCTTGCCGTCGTCGGCTTTATGATGATTGCATTTTCAAAAGACGATAAAAAGAAAAATATAGGTTCTATAATGCTTGGCTTTGCAGTTCTTATGTTTGGTATGGAAACTATGAGTACCTCTATGTCGGGGCTTAAGGACAGTCCTGCATTCATAAAACTTCTTACTATGTTTTCAAATCCTGTTATGGGTATAATAGCAGGTACGCTTATAACTGCAATAATTCAGTCATCATCTGCGTCTGTCGGTATTCTGCAGGCGCTCGCAACAACCGGTGCAATTCCGTTTTCAACGGCTATCCCGATTATTCTCGGTATGAACATAGGTGCAACCTTTACACCAATTCTCTCTGCAATAAGCGGAAACAGAGAAGCGAAAAGAGTTGCATTTTCCTGTCTTTATATAAAGATGATAGGTGTTATTATTGTTTCGGTGGCTTTTTATCTGCTTATTCCGATTTTGGGGTTCGAAAGCTTCATGGCATCAAATTCGTCGGCACTTACAATCGCTATTGTTCATACCGGATTTAACATTATATCCACCATTATCTTGCTGCCGTTCTGCGGACTCATCGAGAAGCTTGCGGTTAAAACAATCAAGCGCGGCAAGAAGGGAATTGACGACGAGATTTTTGCAACTCTGGACGACCGCTTTCTTGAAATGGGCTCTTTTGCCGTTGAAAAGAGCCGTGAGCTTGTGTGCGATATGTCAAAGCTTTCGGCGAAGTCGCTTGTTGCGGCAACCGAGCTTGTGGAAAAATTCGACCGTGAAAAATTCGAGCAGATTATTGAGGACGAAAATGTTGTCGATAAATATGAAGATAAAATCAGCACATACCTTGTAAAGCTTGCCGGCACCAAGCTTGCGGCGGATGAAAGCCGTGAGGTGACGGAGCTTTTGCACTGCATAGGCGATATCGAAAGAATTTCCGACCATGCCGTGAATATTGCGGAGGTTGCTAAGGAAATCCACGATAAAAAGATTGAGTTTTCGGACGAGGCTAAGCACGAAATCAATGTTATTTCATCTGCCGTGCGTGAAATTCTCGGTCTTACGCAAACGGCTCTCGAGGGCGAGAATCTTGCGGTTGCAAAAACTGTTGAACCGCTTGAACAGGTTATCGATAAGCTGAAAAACAAAATCAGATTCAACCATATCAAAAGGCTTAAAGAGGGCGACTGCACAATCGAAATGGGCTTTGTTCTCGGCGATTTGCTGACCAACTACGAAAGAGTTTCCGACCATTGCTCAAACATTGCGGTCTGTCTTCTCGAGATTGCGAACAATTCGTTTGAAACGCATGAATATCTCAGCCATGTTAAGTCCGAGGGCGAAAACGAGTTCTTCGAGCAGTATGATATGTATAAGAAGAAATACAGTCTTAAGGCAAACTAACAGATAATAGATAAGAGAGAATAGATAATAGTATAGGAAAGGTTTTCGGCGAGCCGAAAACCTTCCTGTTTTTTTCGAGTTTCCGGCTTATGAATTCACTTCGTGAATATCAAAGACTCACTATATCAAAAATATATAACTTCTATATAAACAATACATTTTACACATAGCAAAAAATGTATTATAATATAGGTTGATAAAAATGAAATTTATATGAGAGGAGAATGCTTATGGACAAGAAAAAACGCACCGTGAAGCTGATTTTGTGGTGCGGACTGATTGCGGCGGCATTTGTTTTATCGCTTGTTGTCAATAAGGGCGGCGGAGATACGGAATCGCTTAAAGAAGCGATGAGGGACGCCGTTTTGCATGAGGATAATAGGGTGAGCCTTTTCGGATTGAAGGCGGTTGACCCGGCGCTCATTTCTGCAATGACGGTTTCCGCAGTGCTTTTGCTTGCGGCGGTGCTTATAAGGATTTTTGTCATACCGCACTTCAAGCTTGTTCCGGGGAAGTTTCAGCTTTTGCTCGAAGAGCTTGTCGGCTTTTTCGATAATCTTGCAAAATCGAACAGTCCACACAGAAATTCGTTCCTCGGCGCATATGTTTTCGCTGCCGGCGTGTACATCTTTTCCGGTACGCTGTTTGAGCTGTTCGGAATCGAGGCGATAACAACGGGCGGCAGGGCGATATCGCTTCCGGCGCCGCTTTCGGATATTAACGCCGCAATATCGCTCGGGTGCTTTTCGTACCTTATTATAATGTCGGGCGGAATTGCGGGGAACCGTCTGCGCGGCGTAGGGTATACGCTGAAAGACTTTTCGCTGCCGATTTCCATGAGCTTTCGTCTTTTCGGCGCACTGCTCAGCGGTCTTCTGGTAACGGAACTTGTGTACTATAACATCAGGCTGAGTTTCGTGCTGCCGGTTATTGTAGGCGTGCTGTTCACGCTGCTTCATGCGCTTATTCAGACATATGTTCTGACAATGCTTACGGCGCTTTTCTACGGGGAAGTGTCCGAACCCAAACCTAAAAAATCTAAAAAACAGGCTGCTGCCTGAACGGAGGAATTTATCATGAAAAGAAAAGTATCTGTTAAAAAACTTTGTGCGGTTATTCTTACACTCGTGCTTGTGTGTGCGCTTTCCGTGTCGGTTTTTGCCGCAGGCGGTGACGCAGCGGCTGACGCTTCCGGAAGCAAAGCCATGGCGGCGGCAATCTGCGTAGGCCTTGCGGCAACCGGCGGTGCGATAGGTATGGGTATCGCAGTTGCAAAGTCGAACGAAAGCATTTCCAGACAGCCCGAAGCGGAAGGCAAAATCCGTACTTCCATGATGCTCGGTCTTGTGTTCATCGAAACCGCAATCATCTATGCCCTTATCGTGGCAATTCTGGTTATATTCGTGCTCTAAAATTTTTCGGAAAGGCAGGTTTGAACCATGAATGTACCTTTGAATATAGACTGGCAGCAGATTTTGCTCCATCTGTTCAATTTCATAATTCTTGCCGGCGGTCTGTATTTTCTTTTGTATAAGCCCGTGAAGGCGTTTATGCAGAAGCGTACGGATTATTATGCCGAAATGGATTTTTCCGCGAAGAAGACTCTTTCCGACGCGGAGGACGAGAAGAAAAAGTACGCCGAAGCCTTAAACGGTGCTAAAAACGAGATTAACGACATGAAGGCTGCAGCTGTGCGCGATGCGGACCGCCTTGCAAAAGAAAGGCTTTCCGAAGCTGAGGAAGAAAAGAAAAGGATTATTAATGAGGCGAAAGCCGCAGCCGAGGCTCAGAAGGATAAAATTCTGCTTGAAGCGAACTCCGAAATCGAGGGTCTTGTTTCTGCGGCGGTTGACAAAGCGCTGAAAAGCTCGGGCGATTCGTTCGATGACTTTTTGAATGCTGCCCGGAAGGAGTGATTTGAGTGGCTGACCATGAAATCAGAAAAGTCGAGGTGCAGGCTTATATTTACAGCAAAACCGCCCCGACAGAACAGCAAAGGGAAAAACTCAAAGAATTCCTTGAGGACAAATACCAAAAAGCGGTAAATATCGTTTGGAAGCAGGACGATTCAATGACCGACGGCTTCCGTATCGAGATAGGCACCGCAGCATATAAGTGGAATCTTGACAAGGTCTATGACTGGAGCCCCGAGGGTAAGGCGGAGCAGCTTAAGCGGAAAATTGCGGAGGCGATAAAAAACCGAAGTGACGTTATTCCCCTTATAAAGAAAACCGCCGATGAGTGGCAGCCGGCGGCAGAAGCGGACGAAATCGGCACGGTGCTTACGGTCGGGGACGGTATTGCAACGGTTTCCGGATTGGAGAACGCCGAGTACGGCGAGATTCTTCTGTTTGACGGCGGACTCCGCGGCATGATTCTTGACCTTAAGGAAAACCAAATCGGCTGCGTAATTTTCGGTGATGATTCCGAAATCGAGGAGGGCAGCGTTGTAAGGCGTACCGGAAAGATTGCGGGTATGCCTGTAGGCGACGGTTTCCTCGGCAGAATAACGGATGCTCTCGGTTCACCGATTGACGGCAAGGGCGCAATTAAGGAGGAAGGATATTTCCCGATAGAAAGTCCTGCTCCCGGGATTATCGACCGCCAGCCGGTAAATAAGCCTATGGAAACCGGGCTTCTGACGATTGACTCAATGTTCCCGATAGGCAGAGGACAGCGTGAACTTATAATAGGCGACCGCCAGACGGGCAAAACCGCCATTGCACTTGACACAATTCTGAACCAGAAGGGCAAGGGTGTTGTGTGTATTTATGTTGCAATCGGGCAGAAGGCGTCGTCGGTCGCACAGCTTGCGGAGGTTCTTAAACGTCACGGCGCAGCGGATTATACGATTATCGTCAATGCGTCGGCGAGCGATCCCGCACCGCTGCAGTATATCGCTCCGTATGCCGGCTGCGCAATGGGCGAGTATTTTATGCGGAAGGGCAGAGATGTTCTTATCGTTTACGATGATTTGTCAAAACACGCTATTGCGTACAGAACATTAAGCTTGCTTTTGGAGCGTTCTCCGGGGCGTGAGGCGTATCCGGGCGATGTTTTCTACCTCCATTCGAGGCTTCTTGAAAGGTCGGCACACCTTTCCGATGCTCTCGGCGGCGGCAGTATGACGGCTCTCCCGATTGTCGAAACCCAGGCGGGCGATGTTTCGGCGTATATTCCGACAAATATAATTTCTATTACCGACGGTCAGATTTTTCTTGAAAGCGACCTGTTTTTCTCGGGTCAGCGCCCGGCGGTAAATATAGGTCTTTCCGTGTCCCGTGTGGGCGGTGCGGCGCAGACGAAGGCGATGAAGTCCTCCGCCGGTGCAATAAGACTGGATTTGGCGCAGTACCGTGAAATGGAAGTGTTCACGCAGTTCTCGAGCGATTTGGACGATGTCACAAAACGCCAGCTGCACTACGGTCAGGGACTTATGCAGATATTGAAGCAGCCGCAGTACAGTCCGCTTTCGCAGCACAGACAGGTTATAATTCTGGTTGCGGCGATGGCGCATGTGTTTGCACCCGTCCCGGTTAAGGAAATTTCCGATTGCAGCAGAAGACTTACGGAGTATGTCGAAAGCGTGCTGCCGGAGGTTTGCTCCGAAATTGAGAGCACGGGAAAACTTTCGGACGAAAACCGTGAAAAAATAATAAGCTGCGCAAAGGATTTTATCGAAAACAGTAAATAAAGGCAGGTGGGCGCAAAATGGCAAGCACAAAGGAAATTAAAAATCATATCAAAAGCGTGCGTGATACCAAAAAAATCACAAATGCCATGTATATGATTTCGTCAATGAAAATGCGCAAGGTCAAAAGCGACCTCGATAAAACACGCCCTTATTTTGAGGCTATACAAAGCGAAATCAAGAGGATTTTCAGAACGGTAAAAGATGTGAACAACCGCTACTTTTATCCGGACGACGGCATGCCCGAACTTAGCGGTCCGTATGCGTGCCTGGTTATTACCGCAGATAAGGGTCTTGCCGGTATGTATAACCAGAATGTAATCCGTGAGGCGGAAAAAATGCTCGCCGAGCACCCTGACACCAAGCTTTTTGTCGTGGGAGAGTACGGCAGACAGTATTTTTATCATCATAAGATTCCGATTGAGAGGAGCTTTCTTTATACCGCCCAGAACCCGACAATGCAGCGCGCAAGGGAAATCACCGAGATTCTTCTCGATATGTTTGATAAAAATCTGGCGGAAAAGATTTTTGTAATTTATACCGATATTAAAAACAGTATCTGCGAGGAAGCAAAGGTGGAAAGGCTTTTGCCGTTCCACAGAAAACGCTTTGCGTCAAACGCTTCGGAAAAGGCGGTTAAAATTCCGTTTGAGTTTACGCCGTCGGTCGCCGAGGTGCTTGATATTATAATCCCGAGTTATGTTTCGGGTTTTATATACAGCGCCCTTGTGGACAGCTTCTGCAGCGAGCAGAACGCAAGAATGACCGCAATGGACTCTGCAAACCGCAATGCCGAAAAGCTTCTTTCGGATTTGCTTGTGCAGTATAACAGGGTGCGCCAGTCGGCAATTACGCAGGAAATCACGGAGGTTTCCTCGGGTGCCAAGGCGCTTAAGAAAAGACATAACGACCGGCTTGACGAGGTGAACGGATTATGAATATTGGAAAAATAGTTGAAATTTCGGGCCCGGTTATCGATTGCCGTTTTGAATCGGGGCATCTTCCGAAAATCAAGGAGGCTCTCACGGTAACCGTTGACGGGGCAGAGCGAACCATGGAGGTTGCAAAGCATATCGGTCATGATACCGTGCGCTGTATTCTTCTTGCGGAAAGCGAAAAGCTTTCGAGGGGAATGGAGGTAAAGGCAACCGGCGGCGGAATTAAGGTTCCGGTCGGGGATGTGACTCTCGGAAGAATGTTCAATGTTTTGGGTCAGCCGATTGACGGCGAGGGCGCAATCCCGGAAACCGCCGAAAAACGCGAAATTCACAGGAAGGCTCCCGGGTTTGAAGAGCAGCGCCCGGCTGCCGAAATTCTTGAAACGGGCATTAAGGTTATCGACCTTCTGGAGCCGTACCCCAAGGGCGGTAAAATAGGTCTGTTCGGCGGTGCAGGCGTCGGCAAAACCGTGCTTATACAGGAGCTTATTCATAATGTCGCAATGGAACACGGCGGATATTCGGTGTTCACGGGCGTTGGCGAAAGAAGCCGTGAGGGCAACGACCTTTGGACGGAAATGCGCGAGAGCGGAGTTTCGGATAAAACCGCTCTCGTATTCGGGCAGATGAATGAGTCGCCCGGTGTACGAATGAGAGTTGCGCTTTCCGGGCTTACAATGGCGGAATATTTCCGTGATGAGCAGAATAAGGATGTGCTCCTTTTCATAGATAATATTTTCCGTTTCGTGCAGGCGGGCAGCGAGGTTTCGACGCTTCTCGGCAGAATGCCGTCGGCGGTTGGGTATCAGCCTACGCTTGCGTCCGAAATGGGTGCGCTTCAGGAAAGAATCACATCAACCAAAAACGGCTCCGTAACATCTGTTCAGGCGGTTTATGTACCGGCGGACGACCTTACCGACCCGGCACCGGCAACAACTTTTACTCACCTTGACGCAACAACGGTTCTGAGCCGTAAAATTGCCGAACAGGGTATCTATCCGGCGGTTGACCCTCTCGATTCAACCTCCCGTATTCTGGAGGCAAGCGTTGTGGGCAGGGAGCATTACGAAACCGCAAGGCATGTGCAGGAGGTTCTGCAGAAGTATAACGAGCTTCAGGATATAATCGCAATCCTCGGTATGGATGAGCTTTCCGATGAGGATAAGGAAACGGTTACAAGGGCAAGAAAAATCCAGAGGTTTCTCTCGCAGCCTATGCATGTTGCGGAGAAATTTACGGGTATTGCAGGCAAGTATGTGCCTGTTTCCGAAACGATTAAGGGATTTTCGGCGATTCTTTCGGGCGAGATGGATAAGTATCCCGAGGCGGCGTTTTATAATGTCGGCGGTATCGATGATGTAATCGCCAAAGCTAAGCAGCTTGCGGAGGAGGAGTAACCTATGAACACCTTTATGGCTCATATTTATGCGGCGGACAGGGTTTTCTATGAGGGTGACTGCGAATCCATGGTTGTGCCGACGGAGGACGGTCAGTATGGAATCTGGGCAGGGCACAGTAATGTTATAAGCGCTGTTGTTCCGGGAATTATGACATTCAGAATCCCCGGCGGCAAGAACGAAATCGCAGCGGTTTCGTCCGGGCTTGTTAAAATAGAAAATAATGATGTTCTGCTGCTTGTAGACTCCGCAGAGCACCCCGAGGATATAGACGCAAACCGCGCAAAACGCGCAGCTGACGCCGCCAAAGAAGCGCTCCTTCAAAAACAGAGCATAAGGGAATACCATATGGCGCAGCTGACCCTTTCCCGTGCCATAGCAAGGCTCAGGGCTAAGGGCGGAACAGAGAATTAGTGAATAAAAAAAGATTGTATACATGGTGAAACTTATGTATACAATCTTTTTTAATGTGCCGGTTATCAAATGTGATTTTCTATAGCACAAATATTTTTTGATTCAAATTTTACTGTGTATGTTTTGTCCATTTCGCCAATCGGATTTATGCAAATTCCAACGATAGGGGTTTCCTTATAGCCAATTCCCATAAGCGGAAGGGTTATTATGGTTGAGGCAATTAAAGAATCATCACAGTATATATTTGCATTTATAACACCGTCAATACATGCTGGCAAATCATCATATATTCTAAAATTTTTATCAAGCTGTGCATTGCTTGTGATAATAAAATTCCCCGTACAGGATACTTCGACATGCGTCTTTTTGAAATTAATGCTGTTAATGAATGAATTATTTTTATCCTCATACATAAGCATTGACTTTAATGTTGAAATTTGTTCTTCTAATTTGATTTTATTACCTGCGTTCTCCATTAAAAGAGGATCAAATGTATCATATGACCATTGCGATACCGCTTTTTGATTTGCTTTGTTGTATTCTCTTATTTGTTGGTTCTCTTTTTCGGTTTCCAAGTAAGTTGATATGCCGGCAGCGGGACCTCCCAAGCCGTTTGCAATTCCGCCCCAGGTTGCCGAATTGCGTTCTTTCATAGTATGTGCGCTTGCAGCGGTAAGCCACATCAATTGTCTGGCACTGTTGTCGGCAGTTTTAAGTTTATTCAACATATCGGTAAGCATAGACAAGCGCTTTTCTTTGCCGGTATATTTGCTGTATTTGTTTAATTCATCATACCGGTATTTTTCTGTTTTTCTTTTTAATTCAATATGTTTTTCGGTAATTTTTATGTGAGCCTTCCATGCGGTGTCATATAACTCTTTTATTCCGCCCGTGTATGATAATGAAAATTTGTCGGCAATTAGTTTTGCTCTTTCGGAATCCTTTTCAATATTGAATTTAATATCCTGCAATGTGCACTCTACAAAGAATTTATCAATAGCGGTTCCGCCTATTCTAAAGTTTAGTTCGTTTAGTTCGCCACGAATTTTTCGGCTGATACTATCTTTTTTGCTCCAAATTTCATCAACCTCTTTTTTGAATGTTATTAGCTGTTTATGATAAAATATTGAACTTATCACTACTGCAATTGTTGATATGTAGAATAATACTATTTTTGATGAAAAGAAATCATCTGAGTATATATAATAGAATGTTAAAAATGCATGTATAAACACTACAAAGTAGGATATACAGCCGGCACCCTCCCCTATGGAAGGCATGGAAATATCGGGGAATTTCGTGCGAAGCTTTTTTTTCGCATTCTCATGGTATTCATGTAAAAATATTGGATAAAGGACTGTTATTATAAATAAAAACCATCTCGTTACTATCATATGCACTACCACCTCATATTTTTGTAATTGTCCAGTGTTTTTTTGCACCAATCAGAGTCGTAATGCGGATATGACACATCAAACTTAAGAGCTTCAGATTTAAGTTCATTTAAATATGGGTTTTTTTGATCGCCTAAAGCAAATTCGAGTTCGTCAATCAGCTGTTTTTTTAGATGACTTTTTTTTAACAGTGTTTTTGCATCCATTTTGTACACCTCTCAAAATATTTATAGGTTAATTATACCACAACTATAAGTTGTTGTCAATAACAAATAATAAGTTTTATACAAAACTCTCAAAAGTTGTTAAAATAAAAGAGGGTGGTTGAAATGATTAAAAATTTGAAAAAGATAAGAAATGAGAACGGTATAAGCCAGCAACAGCTGGCAGATGTTATTATGGTGAGTCAGCAGTCGGTCAACAAGTATGAAAATCATGGCGTTGAGCCTGATATAGAAACCTTGATTAAAATTGCGGATTATTTTAATATCACTATTGATTATCTTGTCGGAAGAAGCGGAGCCGAAGAAACAGCGGTATCGGATATTTCGTTTAAGGAACGGGAGCTTATTAAAAAAATCAGAAATCTCAAACCGCAGCAGAGGGAATGTGTATTAAAAGTTGTAGAAAGTTACGAAAAATGAAGTTTCCGGGAACGGCAAAAAGAAAAACGGCATCCTTCATAAGAAGAATACCGTTTTTATACCGGTGATCGGGGTCGAACCGATACGATATCGCTACCACCGGATTTTGAGTCCGACGCGTCTGCCAATTCCGCCACACCGGCAAGTGCATAAACTATTATACTACATTTTAAGGAAAAAATCAACTGTTTTTTTAAAAAAACAGAAATTTTTTTAAGTTTTTAAAAATACTCATAAAAAGGCCGGCAACGATAAAATCGAAACCGGCTTTTTATCTGTTTTAAGCTTCTTTTGCAACTACCTGCTTACCCTTGTAGAAACCACATGAACCGCATACTCTGTGAGGCATCATATATTCCTGACACTGGGGGCACTTAACCATGCCCGGAACTGCAAGCTTCCAGTTTGCGCGTCTTTTATCACGACGAGCTTTTGATACTTTACCCTTAGGTACTGCCATTATCTACACCTCCTTAAAAGATAGGATGGAATATGTTATTTCAACAAATCCCTCAACGCACTGAGCCTTGGGTCGTAAGAAGTTCTGTCACAGCCGCAGTCGCCCTTGTTAAGGTCGGCTCCGCAGACGCTGCAAAGACCCTTACAATCCTCCCTGCAAAGGTGCTTCAGTTCAAGGTTGAGGAAAATATCCGTCATAATTATATCGTCAATCTCAAGCTTACCGTTGACAATAAGGCTGTTGCCCTCATCGTCTTTCAGAATCTCGTCCATCTGAACGGTATAATCCTTAGCAAACTGTTTAGCACACAATGCGCAACGCACATTCAGCGTAAACCTGCATATGCCCGTAAAACGAATGCAATCGCTGCCCTCATTGACAAATTCCCCCGAAAACACAGGCTTTTTTGCAAAGCTGTACTTTTCACCGAGATAAGTAAATTCGGCAATGTCCAGCGTTTCGTCCGAAACTGTCTGCACCATGCCTTCATTTTTAACAAGAAGGGATAAATCGATAATCATTGTCTACCTCGCACATGCACAACGGTAACCCGTTAGCCTTATAATTATACTAAAAAAAACGCAATTTGTCAAGTGTTTTTAAATTATTTTTCGGAAGAAGTCAATTTCTGTGTTTCAAGAGCAATCATAAGTTCTTCATCCGTGGGGATAACAAGAACCTTAACCTTGCCGCCTTCTGCGGTTATATCAACGGTTCCTCTTGTATTGTTCTTTGCTTCGTCGATTTTTATTCCGAGGAATTCAAGCCCGTCGGTAACTTTCTTTCTTACATCACTGTCGTTTTCGCCGACGCCCGCGGTGAATACCAGAGCGTCAACTCCGCCCATAACGGCTGCGTAAGAGCCTATGTACTTTTTAACATCGTAGCTGAACATATCAACTGCGAGAGCCGCTCTTTTGTTGCCGTCGGCAGCAGCAGCGGCGAGGTCGCGGAAGTCTGAGCTTACGCCCGAAATTCCCTTAACGCCCGACTGCTTGTTGATAAGTGCGTCAACCTCATCTGCCGTCATGCCCTTGCCCATAAGGAAGGTAATGATAGCCGGGTCGATGCTTCCGCATCTTGTGCCCATTATAACGCCGTCAAGAGGGGTAAGACCCATCGATGTTGCAACTGATTTGCCGTCCTTAACCGCAGTTACGGAGGAGCCGTTTCCGAGGTGGCAGCAGATAATTTTGAGGTCCTTTATGTCCTTGCCGAGGAACTCAGCAGCCTTGCCGGAAACATAGTTATGAGATGTTCCGTGGAAGCCGTATCTTCTGATTTTATCGTTTTCATACAGCTCGTAGGGGAGACCGTACATATATTCAACCTCGGGCATTGTCTGGTGAAACGCAGTATCGAAAACGCCGACCTGCGGAACGCCCGGCATTACCTCTTTGCACGCATTTATGCCGATGATGTTTGCGGGATTATGAAGCGGTGCAAGCGGAATACACTTTTCAACCGCTGCCATAACTTCGTCATCTATAACAACCGACTTTGAGAACATCTCGCCGCCGTGAACCACTCTGTGACCTACAGCGTCGATTTCGTTCATGGATGAAATTACGCCGTATTCCGGGTTTGCAAGTGCGCCTATAACGGACTTGATTGCGTCTGAATGGTCTTTGAGCGGTGCCGTAAGTTCAACGGGGGTGCCGCCGGTAGGCTTGAAGGTGTTTTTGCCGTCAATGCCTATTCTTTCGCAGAGACCCTTCGCCATAACGGACTTGTCGTCCATATTTATAAGCTGATATTTAAGCGAAGAACTTCCTGCATTTATTACAAGAATTTTCATTTGATTTTCCTCCAATTAATTATTCTGAGCCTGTACGCATGTTATTGCAACAACGCCGGCAATATCCTCAGCCGAGCAGCCTCTGGAGAGGTCGTTTACGGGCTTTGCGATACCCTGTGTGATAGGACCGTATGCTTCAGCCTTTGCAAGACGCTGAACAAGCTTGTAACCGCTGTTTCCTGCGTTGAGGTCGGGGAATACAAGAACATTGCATTTGCCCGCAACTTCGCTGCCCTTTGCCTTTGACTGACCGATTTCCGGAACGATTGCGGCATCAACCTGAAATTCGCCGTCAAGCTTAAGTTCGGGAGCCTTTTCTTTGGCGAGCCTTGTAGCTTCCTGCATTTTGTCAACGAGCTCGGATTTTGCGCTTCCGTATGTAGAATATGAAATCATGCCCACAACCGGTTCCTTTTCAACGAGCTGTTCAAAGGATTTTGCGGAAGAAAGAGCGATTTCCGAAACCTTGTCGGCGTCCGGGTTTTCGTTCAGACCGGAATCCGCAAAAATGAATGTGCCGTCAGCGCCGTAGGGGCAGTCCGGAACAACCATTACGAAGAATGCCGAAACCAGCTTGCAACCCGGCTTTGTGCGCAGAATCTGAAGATTCGGGCGAAGAACATTCGCCGTGGAATTTACAGCACCTGCAACCATGCCGTCAGCGAGGTCTTTTTTAACCATCATTGAACCGAAATAGAGTGTGCTCTTCATGGTTTCGCGCGCTTTTTCGGGAGTCATTCCCTTTTCTTTTCTCATTTCGTAGAAGGTCTGAACAAAATCTTCAAAGTGTTCGTCCTTCTCGGGGTCTATGATTTTTGCGGCAGAAATATCGTATCCGCCGGAAATCTTTGCGATTTCGTCCTTATTTCCCAAGATGATAAGGTTTGCGATGCCGCGTTTCAGAATAATATCCGCAGCGGCGATTGTACGGGGTTCCGTACCTTCCGCCAAAACGATTGTTTTTTTGTCCGCCTTGGCGCGTTCGATAATCCCGTCAAGAAACTTACTCATTTGTAAATGCCTTCTTTCACCAATTATTATACAATTATTATACAACTATTTCGGACTTATTACAAGGACTTTTTTGATTTTTGACCATTTGACCAAATAAGCCGCAATTTTTGTAGAATTTGTTGCTGTTTTGTCGAATTATCTCCAGTTGAATGTTGCAAGACCGTAGATGTAAAGCCCGATAATTGCAACCGGAACAAGATATTTGAAAATAGGTTTCATCCAGTCATGAACCTTAAGACCTTTGCCCATGTTTGCCTCAGCTTTAAGATTTTCCCAGCCCCAGCCGAAACGCTTGTTGCAGCAGAAAAGCGCAATGCAGAGCGAGCCGAGAGGCAGCAGGTTTGTGCTTACAAGGAAATCCCAGAGGTCGAGCCATGCGGTGCCGTCGGCAAACGGAACAAAGCCCGAGAATGTGCTGTAGCCGAGAGCCGTTGTGAGAGCGAGCATGAATGTGCAGAATCCGCATACAAGGCAGCCCTTGGGGCGGCTCCAGCCGGTCATTTCGCGCACGCAGGCAAGGATGTTCTCAAACACCGCAAGCACAGTCGAGAGCGCTGCGAAAACCATGAACAGGAAGAACATTGCACCCCACCAGCGGCCGCCGCTCATATGATTGAATACCGACGCCATAGTGTCAAAAAGGAGGCTCGGACCGGCGTTAACTTCAACATTATATGTAAAGCATGCCGGGAAAATTATAAGACCTGCAACAACCGCAACGAATGTGTCGAGGATAATTACATTGACAGATTCGCCGAGGAGTGAGCGTTCCTTTCCTATATAACTGCCGAATATCGCCATTGAGCCGATACCGAGGCTGAGCGTGAAGAATGCCTGGTTCATGGCGTTTACGATAACCGTGCCCGTGATTTTTGAAAAGTCGGGTACGAGGTAGAACGAAAGACCTTCCTTTGCGCCCGAAAGCGTGCCGCTGTGCACGGCAAGGATTACCATGAGCGCAAGAAGAATTATCATCATATACTTTGTAACCCTTTCAAGACCGCCCTGGAGATTGAAGGAGAGAACACCGTAACCTATTATAACTGTAACTGCAAGGAATACGATATTTACCGTCGGGTTCTGAATCATCTGAACAAAACCGGCATCGGCATTGTTGCCTGTGATGAATTTTATGAAGTAGTTAATCATCCAGCCGCATACAACTGTGTAGAACGCCATAAGGCAGACATTGCCGAAAAGCGCAAGGTAGCCGTGAATATGCCATTTCTGACCGGGCTTTTCAAGCTTGTGGTACATTCTTACCGGGCTTGCCTGTGAGGCGCGGCCGAGTGAAAATTCCATAACCATTACCGGGAGACCGAGCAGAACAAGGCAGATTAGATATATAAGAAGAAATCCACCGCCGCCGAACTGACCGCACATCCACGGAAACTTCCATACATTGCCGCAGCCGATTGCGCAGCCTGCCGAAAGCAGAATAAAACCGAGTCTTGAACCTAATTTTTCTCTTTGCATAAAAAATTCCCCTCTAAAAATAAAATTTGCCTAATAAGTATATCATATAATAAAAGAAAATGCAACACTTTTTGAAAAAAAGAAAATTTAAGGCGAAAATGGCGTAAAACCGCCGAAAAACGGGTGTTGAAAATTTTTTTTGAATTTTTTTCAAAAAAAGTATTGACAAATGAATTGTTATATGCTATAATACATATCGTTGTCGCGGTCAAGCAAACAATTTACGGCGGACGCTGCGGCAGGATGGTAAGGAAAATGGCCCGGTAGCTCAGTTGGTTAGAGCGCCAGCCTGTCACGCTGGAGGTCGAGGGTTCGAGCCCCTTCCGGGTCGCCATTTTACTTTCTTTGGGTAGAACAAGATACTGCCATCGATTACATAAGCCTCTGTAGCTCAGTCGGTAGAGCAAGGGACTGAAAATCCCTGTGTCGGCGGTTCGATTCCACCCGGAGGCATTTAATATCTGCGGGAGTGGCTCAGTGGTAGAGCGTCACCTTGCCAAGGTGAACGTCGCGGGTTCGAATCCCGTCTTCCGCTCCAAAATGAGACGCAGATAATGCGTCTCTTATACTATGGCGCCATGGCCAAGTGGTAAGGCACGGGCCTGCAAAGCCTTTACCCCCGGTTCAAATCCGGGTGGCGCCTCTCAAAAATCGACAAGTACGGTTGGTGCTTGTCGATTTTTACTTATTACCTATTCACTATTCACCTGAATTTAGTGCGCCGATTTTTGGAAAGTAATAAGTAATAGTGAAAAGTGAAGAGGTTAGGTGCAAACTCGCTTGTCTGACAAATGCTTTCATATTATAAATGTAAATTAAACGGGATAAGATTATATAAGTCTTGTCCTGTTTTTGCTTTTTTGACAAGTTTTGGCTTGTCGGGAAGCATTTTTTTGCCTGTTTTTGAATCTATTTTAAAAAAATCAAATTATTTTTCAAAAACCCCTTGACAAAATCGGAAAACGGTGGTATCTTATAATTAGCACTCGAGGATTGAGAGTGCTAACCACTATAAAAGGTCGGTGAAAACAAATGGATTCTACCGATATTAAATTTAATCCGGCAATGCTGTCGGACAGAAAAAAGCTTATTTTGAAAGCGGTTGTGAGGGAATATACGGTTACGGCGCTTCCGGTAGGGTCGGCGGCAATCGTGAAAAACTATCTTCCCGATGTTTCGTCCGCTACGGTAAGAAATGAGCTTGCGGCATTGGAAGGGCTTGGGCTTATCTGCCAGCCGCATACCTCCGCCGGGAGGATTCCCACGGCGGAAGGTTACAGGCTTTTTATCGACTTTCTGGCAGAAAAACGCAGGCTTGAAGCGTCTGAGATGATTGAAATTCAGAACGCAATGCAGCAGCCGATTACACGGTTTGACAGTATTTTGCGTGATGTTTCGGCGGTGCTGTCTGAGCTTACGGGTTCGGCGTCCGTTGTGCTGAGTCCGAGAATCAGCCGATGCCGGATAAAGAGTATTCGCCTTGTGCGGCTTGACAGCTTCAATCTTGTTCTGATTGTCTTTGCGGAGGGCGATATTGTAAAGCACAGCCACATAAAGCTGGAGTTTCCGGCGGAGGAAGCGCTCGTGAGCGCTATTTCGACTGCTCTCAGCCGTGAGTTCACAAACATACGCATGGAGGAAATCAGCGAGGAAGGTTTTATTAGAATTATGTCGGCTTTTCGTGATTCTCCCGAGCTTGTCGGTAAAATTCTGAAGCTGATTATAAGGGCTGCACGGGATTCTGCGGATATCGGGGTGACGGTTTCGGGAACCGAACATATATTTGACTTTCCGAATTTTTCGGATATTGCCGGAGCGAAGGAGTTTTACAGACTGCTGTCGGACGGAGCGGCGCTGCGCAGTATCATCGCACCGCACCTTAAAAGCGGCGTTTCGGTTATTCTCGATTCGGAATCGGGCGACGGCCGCCTTTCGGGGCTTTCGGTTTTTGCCTGCCGGTATCTTGCCGATAACAGCGGTATTTTAGCCGTTATTTCCCCGACACGCTGTGATTACGAAAAAATCCTTGCGGTTATGGATTACGCCGCACGGCACCTTTCAAGGCTTGTCGGAAGAGATTCGGGAAAACAAATGATTATCCGCCGCGGAGGCGTTATGACAACTATATTATAAATCAGGTGATTAAATGAGCGAAAATATTGAAAAGAAGGCTCCCGAAAAGGAAGTAAAAGAACCTAAGAAAAAGAAAAAAGAACCGAAGGTGAATCCGCTTCAGAAGGAACTGGACGAAACCAAAGATAAGCTTATGAGGGTTTCTGCCGAATACGATAATTTCAGAAAGCGTACGGCAAAGGAAAAGGAACAGCTCAGGGATTCGGTTATTTCGGACACGGTTTCGGAATTTGTAAAGGTTATCGACAATCTCGGCTACGCACACGACAGTCTGTCAAAACAGGAAGGCGTCGATGTCAGCGGAATCGAGATGGTTATAAAACAGTTTATGAGTATTCTTGAGGATTTCGGAGTGCACGAAATCGAGGCGGAGGGCAAGGAATTTGACCCCAATCTCATGAACGCCGTTATGCACGAGGAGGACGAAACAATGGGTGAAAACATCGTTTCGCAGGTTCTCCAAAAAGGTTATATCATAGGCGACAGGGTTATCCGCCACGCCATGGTTAAAGTTGCTAATTAATTTTAGGAGGTAATATATATGTCAAAAGTAATAGGTATTGATTTAGGTACAACAAACTCTTGTGTAGCTGTTATAGAAGGCGGCGAAGCTACGGTTATCGCCAACGCTGAAGGCGCAAGAACAACCCCTTCGGTTGTTGCTTTCACAAAGTCGGGCGAAAGGCTTGTGGGTCAGGTCGCAAAACGGCAGGCTATCACAAATCCCGACAGAACGGTTATGTCGATAAAGCGTGAAATGGGCACGAATTACACCGTTTCAATCGACGATAAAAAGTATACTCCTCAGGAAATTTCGGCTATGATTCTGCAGAAACTGAAATCCGATGCCGAAAGCTATCTCGGCGAAACCGTTTCAAAGGCGGTTATCACCGTTCCGGCTTACTTCTCGGACGCTCAGCGTCAGGCTACAAAGGACGCAGGCAAAATTGCGGGTCTTGAAGTTGAAAGAATTATCAACGAACCTACCGCAGCGGCTCTCGCTTACGGTCTTGATAAGGACAACGACCAGAAAATCATGGTTTACGACCTCGGCGGCGGTACATTCGATGTGTCCATTCTCGAAATTGCGGACGGCGTGTTTGAAGTTCTGGCAACAAGCGGTAACAACCACCTCGGCGGCGATGATTTCGACAATAAGATTATCGACTACCTCGCATCCGAGTTCCAGAAGGAAACCGGAATCGACCTCAAAGCCGACAAGATGTCATTCCAGCGTCTTAAAGAAGCTGCTGAAAAAGCTAAAATCGAGCTTTCCGGCGTTACAACTTCAAATATAAATCTTCCGTTTATCACAGCGGACGCAACAGGTCCCAAGCATCTTGATATGACCCTTACAAGGGCAAAGTTTGATGAACTTACCGCTGACCTTGTAAACGCTACAATCGAGCCTTCAAAGAGAGCGCTTTCCGATGCGGGGCTTACAGCGGACCAGATTGATAAGGTTATCCTTGTCGGCGGTTCTTCGAGAATTCCGGCTGTTCAGGAAGCTGTTAAAAAACTTACCGGCAAAGAGCCGCACAAGGGCATCAACCCCGATGAATGTGTTGCTGTAGGCGCAGCGCTCCAGGCAGGCGTTCTCACGGGTGATGTAACGGGTCTTCTGCTTCTCGATGTTACGCCGCTTTCCCTCGGTATCGAAACTCTCGGCGGCGTATTCACAAAGCTGATTGAAAGAAATACCACAATTCCTACGAAAAAGAGCCAGGTGTTCTCTACCGCCGCAGATAACCAGACCGATGTTGAGGTTCATGTTCTCCAGGGCGAAAGAGAAATGGCGGCTTACAATAAGACTCTCGGACGATTCAATCTTTCCGGCATTCCCATGGCTCCCAGAGGCGTTCCGCAGATTGAGGTTACATTCGATATCGACGCAAACGGTATCGTTCATGTTTCCGCAAAGGACCTCGGCACCGGCAAGGAACAGAGCATTACGATTACCGCAAGCTCGAATCTTTCCGATGAGGAAATCGACAAGGCGGTAAAAGAAGCCGAAAAATTTGCGGCTGAAGACAAAAAGCGCAAAGAGGAAGTTGACATCAAAAACAATGCGGAATCAATGGTTCTGCAGGTTGAACGCTCGATAAAAGAACTCGGCGACAAGATTTCGGAATCCGAAAAGAGCGAGCTTGAAACGCTTTGTGCGGAAGTCAAGGAAAAAGCGGCAGGTACCGATTACGATGCTATGAAGGCTTCCACCGAAAAACTCACAAACAGGTTCTCTGAGATTTCGACAAAGCTTTATCAGGCGGCACAGGCAGCCCAGGCGGCGCAGCAGGGCGGTCAGCAGCAGGGAACACAGCAGCCCGGCGGAGATGACGACTTCAATGTTGTTGACGATAAATAATTCTGCCGGAACGGAGATTTAGCAAATGGCTGAAAAAAGAGATTATTATGAGGTTCTTGGGGTGGATAAGTCCGCCTCCAAGGACGAAATAAAAAAAGCATACAGACAGGCGGCAAAGAAGTACCATCCCGACCTTAATAAGGATAACCCCGAAGCGGCAGCCGAAAAATTCAAGGAGGTCAATGAGGCTTATGAGGTTCTCAGCGACGACCAAAAAAAGGCGGCTTATGACCAGTACGGTCACGCCGGGGTTGACCCGAACGCCGGTTTCGGCGGCGGCTACGGCGGAGGTCAGGGCTTCGGCTTTGATATGGGCGATATTTTCGACAGTTTCTTCGGCGGCGGTTTCGGCGGCTCGAGAAGGGCGTCGAACGGTCCGAGACGGGGAAACGATATTCAGCAGGTGGTGGAGCTTTCGTTCAAGGAAGCGGCGTTCGGCTGCGAAAAGGAAATCAGCATACTCAGGGTTGAGGAATGTGATGCCTGCCACGGCTCCGGCTGCGAAGGAAGTTCTAAGCCCGAAACCTGCCCGACCTGTCACGGTACCGGGCAGATTAAATCCACGCAGCGCACACCTCTCGGTAATTTTGTCACGCAGCGCACATGCACTGCCTGCGGCGGCAAGGGTACGGTTATCAAGAACCCCTGTAAAAAGTGCAGCGGCAAAGGCAGAGTCCGCAGAAACCGCAAGCTTACGGTTAATATTCCGGCGGGTATTGACGAGGGTCAGTCCGTTTCAATCCGCGGAGAGGGCGATAAGGGCGCAATGGGCGGCGCTGCCGGCGATTTGTTCGTAACCGTTAAAATTGCTCCGCATGACTTTTTCAAAAGAAAAGGCACAACCGTTCTCTGTGAAATTCCGATTACATTCGTTCAGGCAACCCTCGGGTGTGAACTTGATATTCCGACGATTGACGGCTATGTTAAATATCATATTCCCGAAGGAACCCAGACCGATACGGTCTTTAAGCTTAAGGGCAAGGGTATCCCTTCGCTCAGAGGTATGGGCAGGGGAGAGCAGCATGTGAAGGTTAAGGTTGAGGTTCCGAAGAACCTCTCGCAGCGCCAGAAAGAACTGCTGCTTGAATTTGACAAGGAAGTCAGCGGAAACTGCTATAAACAAAGCAAGTCCTGGAAAGAAAAATTAAAAGAATTATTTGAATAATATAGAAAAACGACCTCTTTTTTGGGGTCGTTTTTTGCGTTTGTTCTTGACTTTTATTGGATTTTGTACTATAATATATTATATAATGGGGTAAATTTGAAAAAAGGAAGTAATCTTGATGAAAAAAACCAAAATTATCTGTACAATGGGGCCTTCCTGCAGCGACCGTGAGATTCTTAAAAAGATGATGCTTGCCGGTATGAATGTCGCAAGATTCAACTTTTCGCACGGCACTCATGAGGAGCACCTCGAGAGAATTGAACTTTTCAAAAGCGTGAGGGACGAACTGGGGCTTCCGGCGGCGATGATGCTCGACACGAAGGGGCCCGAATACCGTATCAAAACATTCAAAAACGGCAGTATAATCTTGCAGGACGGGGCGTATTTTTCACTGACGGCAAACGATGTTGAGGGAAACGAAGAACGGGTCTCCGTTTCGTATAAGGACATGATTCACGAACTCAATATCGGCGACAGGATTCTGCTGAACAACGGACTGATTATTCTTGAAGCGCTTCAAAAGACGGAAACCGATGTTATCTGCAAGGTAATTGTCGGGGGCGAACTGTCAAACCGCAAGAGCATGAGCTTTCCGAATAAGGTGCTCAAGCAGGTGTATTTGAGCGAACAGGACAAGGAGGATTTGCTCTTTGGTATAAAAAACGATATGGATTATGTTGCGTGCTCGTTTGTTTCGTGCAGGCAGGATGTCCTCGATGTAAGGAATTTTCTGAACGAAAACGGCGGAGACGATATCGATATTATCGCAAAAATCGAAAACCGTTCGGGAGTGGACAACATTGACGAAATTCTGTCAGTCAGTGACGGTATAATGGTCGCAAGGGGCGATATGGGCGTTGAGATTCCGTATGAGGAGCTGCCGGCGATTCAGAAAAAGCTGATTACCACCTGCCGCTACAGAGGAAAGAGGGTTATAACCGCAACCGAAATGCTTGAATCGATGATTCATAACCCGAGACCGACCCGTGCGGAGATTTCCGATGTTGCCAATGCGGTTTACGACGGAACGAGCGCTGTTATGCTCTCAGGAGAAACCGCTGCCGGGAAATATCCGGTCGAGGCGGTTCAGGCAATGAGCAAAATCGCCAATGAAACCGAGCATAACATACACTACAAAAAGCGTTTCGCAACATCAAGCTTTGAAATAAGAAATATGACCGACGCACTTTCACACTCCACATGCTCTCTGGCAATGGATGTCGGGGCGAAGGTAATTGTTGCATGTACAAGAAGCGGCATGACGGCAAGGCTGATTTCGAGATTCCGTTCTCCTATCCCGATAATCGGCATGACAACCGACGAAAAAGCATACCGCAAGCTTGCACTTTCATGGGGTGTGCTGCCGGTTCTTGCGGAAGAATTTAACTCGACCGATGTTCTCTTTTACCATGCCGTTGTGAAGGCAAAACAGTCCGGGCTTGCGGATAAGGGCGATACAATAGTTATCACCGGCGGCATGACCAACGGTAAGTCGGGCAATACCAATATGATTAAAATAGAAACTATATAAAAGCTTTTTTCACAAGAATAAAATCCCGAAAACCGATTGCGGCTTCGGGATTTTTCTTTGAAAAGCCTTGTATATAATAATTTAACCCTGTCGCAAAGCAACACATATATTGAAATTTCCTCAAGAAATCCTTTGAGCAAGTTAAAGCAATTGGAAGCACCGGACTTGAAAAACACACCGTGTATTCTTGTGGCAAACGAAGTTGCGCAAAGAGAAGAACAGGAATATTACGAAAAAATTGTAGGACTCAAAGGCGCATATATTTTCACGGATTCAATCCGGGCGGCAAGGCTGAAAATTGTTACAGGTCAAGGCTATATGCCGGTTGATGTTATCGGCAGGCAGGAATGGTTTGACACATTGATAAGCAGAATCCCACTTGTCCGAAAAACAGAACCTGTCAGAAAATCGTACTGCGCCTTTTGGAAAAAAGATAATTCGGGATATTATATAGAAAAATTTGCGGATATATTAAAGACGAAATTTTAGTTATGGTTTCTAAAACATATCAGGGAGAATTTTTAGCATAATAACATAATGCGAAACTTCAGGGCTTAAACCTTATGCCGACCGCTTTTTGAATCCTTGCATAACATTTTTATAATAAAGCCCGAAAAAGCCTCATATAATCAGATGAGGTGAGGGATAATGAAGGACTACATAGAAAAAAGAGCGGTTCTTTTGGGTGAATATATAGCAGAAACAAAGGCAACCGTAAGGGACGCCGCAAAAGTGTTCGGTATATCCAAATCTACCGTACATACAGTTGTAACAAGACGGAAACTTTTTATATAGAAGTGGCGTAAGGGTGCGCCTTTCAAGGATTTTACACAATTCAAAATCTCTCTGTAACAACCGAATAGAAAATGCATAACAAAAAATCCCG
>CAKSKB010000010.1 GCA_934464705.1 uncultured Clostridia bacterium | reverse complement strand
AACAATGTGGTATGTTGTGTTTGAAAAAACGAAAGGAAGTGAGATTTTATGAGACTTGGTGTGTATTGCAGAGTATCAACCGACAAATTAGACCAGCTAAACAGTTTGGAAACTCAAAAAATGTTCTTTGAAGAATTTGCCGAAAAAAACAATCACACGCTTGTGAAAATATATGCTGACGAGGGAATTTCGGGAACGCAGCTTAAAAAGCGAGCGGCATTCCTTGAAATGATGCACGATGCGGAGCTGGGGAATTTCGATATGGTCGTGACAAAAGACGTGTCACGAATGGCAAGAAACGTTCTGGATTTTCTGCAATCTATCAGAAAACTTAAATCGATGGGAATACCGGTTCTGTTTGTCAACACGAACCTGTCCACACAGGACGGCGAAATGATGCTGACAATGCTTGCGACCGTTGCACAGGAGGAGAGCAGAAATACCTCGTCAAGAATAAAATTCAGCAAGCGACTGAATGCCGAAAAAGGGAGAGTTCCGAACCTTGTCTACGGCTACGACAAAATTATCGGCGACTATTTTAATCTTAACATCAACGAATTTGAGGCGGACATCGTGCGGCAGATATACAAAATGTATATCACCGACAATCTGGGTGCAAGCAAGATTGCAAAGATACTGAACGAAAGGAGCATAAAAACCAAACGGGGATATAAATGGTCGCAAAACGCAATTTGCAGACTGATAGCAAACAAAATTTATATCGGCATAATCGAAAACGGAAAACAGGAAATCGGCGATTTTCTGACAAATGAGCGGATTAACAAACCCGAAGAAGAATGGAAAATCTTCGAGCGGCGCAACCTTGCAATCATAGACCGTGAAACCTATGAAAAGGCACAGCGTATTATGGCGGAAAACTCAACAAAATTCAAGGCTGACGGCACAAGAAGAAACTGCAAAAACATATTCAGCACACTAATTAAATGCACCGACTGTGGGCATTTCTTCCGCCGTACAAAGCGCAAGGTTAAAAACGGCGAAAAAATCAGCTGGGTGTGCTGCGGACGAAACTCACAGGGCAAGGACACGTGCAATAACAAAATCGTTATTGACGAGGGCGAGCTTTTAACCTCAATCAAAGAATATCTTTCGGGGCTTATCTCGGACAAGCAGAGGGTTATCAAAAAAATTGTTTCCGACTTCAACAAAAGCTACGAGCCGATGAACAAGAACCGAAAAACGGAAAAAGAGCTTGAAAAAGAAATAGAAAAGCTCAAAAAAAGCCGCCAGAAATACATTGATATGTACGACAACGAAGTTATATCAATGGGCGATTTAAAAGAGAAAACGGCTTCGATAAATGCCGAAATAAAACACCTTGAGGAAAAGCTGAAAATGGCGCAGTACAGAATTACACAGGGCGACAAGCTGCAAACAGGTCTTGTTGATACCTTCAAAACCATCGGCGATATATTAAACTCCGCCGAGATTACAAACGAGATGTTAAAACAGGTTATCGACCGTATTGAAGTATCGCCCGCCGGACAGGTTGACATATACCTAAAACTGCTGACCGACATAGGGCTTGACAAAAAGTATCATTTTAATGACGACCGTACATAAAGATGTTACCGTAAGGCTTGAGAAGGCGGACAGAATTCTTCATGAAAAGGTTGCGGAAATACTTGCCGAGAACAAGTCCGTGAGGCACATAAGGGGCGGAATGGCGACAAAAAAGAAATATGCCGAAAAAAAATTAAATAAAATGTAAAAAAGGGGTTTACTTTTTCGAAAGTTTGTGGTAATATAAAGGTACATTATGATTATTTGGAGGATAAAGCAATGGCAGACAGTATTCTTGACAAATTCAAAGAAATTGTCGAAGACAAAAAAGAGATTGATGTGAACAAAAAGGTAAGAGTCGGTATTATCGGTACAGGCTGGATCGCTGAAGCTCACATCAGAAACTACAAGACCATGCCCGATGTTGAAATCGTTGCAGGTGCGGATCTTGTTCCCGGCAAGGCGGAAGCTTTCTTCAAAAGGTTCGAGGTTGAGGGCGTTAAGTGCTACGGCAGCCACAAGGAAATGCTCGACGATGAAAGTCTTAAGCTTGATGCGGTAAGCATTTGTACATATAACTGCACTCATGCGGAATGCGCTATCTATGCTCTTAAGAAGGGCGTAAATGTTATGCTTGAAAAGCCGATGTGCGTAACTCTCGAAGAGGGTATCGAAATCATGAAGGCAGAAAAGGAAAGCGGTAAGATTATCACAATCGGTTTCCAGCCCAGATTTGACCCCAATATGCAGATGGTTAAGAAAATCTGCGAAAGCGGCGAGCTCGGCAAGATTTACTATATTCAGACAGGCGGCGGAAGAAGAAGAGGTATTCCTACACCTTTCGGTACTTCCTTTATCGAAAAGAACACCGGCGGTATAGGTGCTCTCGGTGATATCGGCTGCTATTCTCTCGATATGGTTCTCAATGCAATCGGATATCCGAAGCCGCTCACAGTTACCGGTTATAAGTCCGCTTATTTCGGAACAGACCCCAACTATGTAGGCTACGGCAGCCATCATGAATATGCTTCCAAGTTCGGAGTTGACGATTTTGCAGCAGGTTTCGTTCGTATGGAAGACGACCTTATTCTTGACTTCAGAATTTCCTGGGCGCTCAATATCGACACTCCCGGAGATACTCTTATTCTCGGTACAAAAGCGGGTCTCAGAATTCCTTCAACCAACTGCTGGAACGGTTCAATCGGCGGCGACCTTGTAATTTACAAAGAAGTTGCAGGCGAGCAGATTGAATACAAGATTCCCAAGAAGGAAAGCAATGTTAACTGCTTTGAACTTAAGCTTCGTTCGTTTATTGACGCTGTTAAGGAAGGCGGCAAGGCACCTGTGCCCACAAGCCAGATTATCTACAATCAGGCAATCCTTTCGGGTATCTGCACATCCGCAGAGCTCGGTCACGAAATCGAAATCGAAATTCCCGAAGTTTAATTACAAAACTCTCAAAAACCGTGCAAAAATTTTTTGCACGGTTTTTTTGAAAAAAATGAAACTTTTTCCTCCTGTCAAAAGTATTATAGTCAGAAGGGAGGAAAACATATGAAAAAGATAGGGGGATTTTTATGAAAAGAATAATTTTGCTTTCGCTTGCGGCGCTGTTTGCCTTTTCGGGAACGGTGTTTGCATACCCGTCGATTGAGCTGGACGGAGAAAAAATTGAAACCGATACCGCACCGATGATAGATGGTGGCAGAACGCTTGTCCCGGCAAGGGCGGTGTTTGAGGCACTGGGCGGTGATGTCGGTTTTGAGAACGGCACAACAACGGTTTTGCTTGGCGGTCATGAAATAATAATCAAAACCGGAAGCGATATCATGACGGCTGACAGTGCAGAAATCAAACTGGATGTTCCCGCAATGATTTCAAACGGCAGAACTCTGATTCCGCTCCGCGCGGTTGCGGAAAGTGCAGGGATTGATGTTTCGTGGGACGAAAAAACCGAAACGGTTAAGCTTGTGCGTGCCGAAAGTTTTGCGGATATGCTTGACAGCCGCATTGAGGACGATAAGAATTATATGTTTTCTCCGCTTTCCGTGAAGACCGCAATGGCAATGGCGGCAAACGGTGCGGAAGGGCAGACGAAAAAGGAAATTCTCGATACGCTCGGAATCGAAAATCTTGACGAATATAACAATCGGATGAAAAGTATGATTGAGGCTTGCAAAAACGACGAAAATGTAACCGTAAATATCGCAAATTCCATCTGGCTGAATAAGGACAATATTCCAACCGATTTTCTTGACAGCTATAAAAAAACGATAAGGGATTTTTATGATGGCGAAGCGGCAGAAGTTGACAGTTCAAATGCCGTTGATAAAATCAATTCGTGGACGAATGATAAAACCAACGGAAAAATTGCGCAAATCATATCCGACCCGAATTTTTCAACCTCGCTTGTCAATGCGGTTTATTTCAAGGGTAACTGGCGTGATGAGTTTATGCCGTCCGGGAAAATGACATTCCATTCAAAGGACGGTACCGAAAAAGATATTGATTTTATGCAGAAAACCGAATATATGCATTATGCGGAGCAAGGCGGCGTCCGTGCGGTTGAAATTCCGTATAAATCGGGTGCGAACAACAGTTTTTCGATGTACCTAATGATGTCGGACGATGATTTTGCGCCCGAAGCGACGCTTAATTCAATGCAATTTGAAAGAAAAAAGGTTATTCTTAAAATGCCGAAGTTCCGTATTTCGTACACCCGTTTTCTTAAGGATGACCTGAAGGCTGTGGGTATAAAAACAGCATTTGACGAAGACAATGCCGATTTTTCAAAAATGAACAGCTTTCCGCAGTATATAGATAATGTTCTGCACAAAACCTATATCGATGTGGACGAAAAGGGAACGGAGGCGGCAGCGGTTACCGCAGCGATGTTGGGCGGAGGAAGTGCATATATAAAGCCGGAAGAACCGATTGAGTTTACGGCGGACAGACCGTTTGCGTTTGTGATAAAAGATAACACAAGCGGTGAAATATTTTTTATGGGCAAGTTTTCGTATGCTAATTAATGAAGGGAGAAATTTTATGAAAAAAATAATATCTGTTTTACTTTGTATTTGCATGACGGTCGGGATTATGTCGGCGGCGTTTGCGGCTGATACCGATGATATGAAAAAGGTTCTTGAAACCGTAAAATCAAGAATCGGCAGCACCGATGAGTACGATAAGTTTGAGAGCAGCACCGAAACGGACGACGAAGGCGCAACCGCCTATATATTTGAATGGTCGTCTTCCGAAAATAAAACGAATCTTAGCGTGGTGGCGTATTCGGACGGAACCGTAGTTGATTATATGATTTACGGCAGAAACGGCATTGATGAGTCTGTTCCGATTTCGGAAAGGGCATCGAAAGCACAGCTGAAAGCTGCCGCTGAGGGCTTTGTTAAGCAGCTTAATCCCGAGATTGCCGAAAATCTTAAAGTTGACGATATCAGCGTAAACACCGATTCTGCGAAAGCGCACATAACAGAATACAAAAACGGTTATCCGATAGAGAATTCTTACGGAAACATCAGAATCGACCTTACCGGGAAAAAACTTTTTTATTTCAGCATTGATTATGCGCAAAACGGAAAGTTTGAAACCGGAGAAGTTATTTCTCATGACGAGGCGGTAAAGAATTTCAAGGAAAAACTCGGTGCTGAGCTTTATTACTCAGTTGACGGCAAATGGAATAAAGACGGAGAATACGAACAGACAATTGCGCCCAAATACAGAATAAAAGATACCGATAAATACATCAGCGCCGTAAGCGGCGAGGTTGTCCGTCCGGAGGAAGTTTATATGCTGTATAAAACCGCCGACGCAAAGGGCGGCATGGCAAACGAAGCGGCAGCGGACACCGGTTTTACCGATGCGGAACTTGGCGAGCTTGATGATATCGAAAAGCTCATCGCACCCGAAAAGGCGTTTGAAATCGTTAAAAATATCAAATGTGCTGATATTCCCGATGTTAAATTTGAAGATGTAAGCAAGAATCTTACCAAGAACTACAGGGACAAAACAAGAGAGTATAATTTTTACTATCACAAATATGACGATGAAACCGCAACGGATTTCAGTGCTTCCGTAAACGCGGAAAACGGGGAAGTACTCAGCTTTAATTCGTATACATATGCGGTGCGCAACAGCAGCGATGAAAAAGAACCCGAGATTTCGGACGATAAGGCAAAGCAGATTGCCGAAGGCGCAATAAAAGAACTTGCTCCGGAAAAGTCCTCCGAATATAAATTCGATTCGGTTGACAACGGCCGTTCTGTATTCGTGAGATTTGTAAATGACATTCCGGTTGAAGGCGACAGCATATATGTTGATGTTGACCCGAAAACCGAAAAGGTTTCAAGCTATAATATCAGCTGTACAAGCGGCGAATTTCCTGTTGTGTCAGATGTGATATCCGTGAGCGAGGCGGAGGATATATTCATTAAGGAAGCCGGTTATGACATTAAATATATTTACGACGGTAAAGATAAAGAATATAAGCTTTGCTATGCTTTTGAAGATTCATACGGAAAAATCGACCCGTTAACGGGCAAGTATGATTCGTATAAAATGCCGGAAATTGAAGGTTATACGGATATTTCGGGTCATTATGCGGAGGAGGCAATCAATGCGCTTGCCGAAAGCGAGATTGGCTTTGAAGGCACCGAATTAAAACCCGATGAGCCGATTAAACAGAAGGAATTTGCGGCTTTGGTGCAGAGGGTAATTCAGGATAATTACAAAGCCGTTATCGGTGACGATTACGATTATGACTCGCTTTATGACTATATTGACTTCATTGCTCCCGAAGAAATGAACCCCGACGCTGCGGTTACAAGGCGCGACGCTGCGAAATTCACGGTTCGTGCAATGGGATATATAGATGTCGCAAAACTTGATATTTTCAAGCCTATGTTTAACGACATGACGGAAGATGTTGGGTATGCGAGCATACTTGCAGGGCTCAAAATCTTAAACGGCGACGGAAACGGTAACTTCAACCCCGAAGGAGTTCTGACGCGCGCACAGGCGCTTATAATCGTTTATAATTATCTTAACAGATAAGTAATAATTTCCCCCGTGCATGGGGGAATTATTATTTTAAAAGAAGGAAATTAAATACATAAATAGAATTTATTAAACATAGACAAATTTTCAGGGAACGAAAGGGGAAGAAAATGAAAAAACTAATATCTTTATTGCTTTGTGTTTGTATGACGGTAGGGGTTATGTCGGCAGCGTTTGCGGCTGATACCGAGGAGATGAAGAAGGTCCTCGAAACCGTAAAATCAAGAATCGGGAGCACCGATGACTACGATAAGTTTGAAAGCGAAACCTATACTGATAGTAAAAACCAGATAACTGAGTACGGCTTTTTGTGGTCTGATTCTTCTGTTGACAGTTGCCTTGAAGTTAAAGCTACTCCGGATGGAATAATCACAAGTTTTAGACGCAATGAGCAGGGTATTTTGAATGCGGTTCCGGTTTCCGAAAGAGTATCAAAATCGCAACTGAGGGTTGCTGCAGAGAATTTTGTAAAACAGCTCAACCCGGATATTGCCCAAGAACTTGTTGTCGAAGAAATGTATTTCACATCAAATTCGGCTTGTGCAGATATCACAGAATATAAAAACGGTTATCCTATTGACGGAAATAAAGGATTTATCGAAATTGATCTTATGGGAGAAAAGCTTTCGAAGTTCCGTATTCTTCAGAAAAACGGTAAAAAATTTGAAACCGGAAATATTATTTCAAAAGATGATGCTGTTAAAAAGTTTAAAGAAAATATAGGTGCTGAGCTATATTATTATATGGACTATAACAAGTCTGAAGAAACAAAAGTGTTTGTACCTAAGTATTGCATTGCCAACAATAGCAAATATATCAGCGCATTAAACGGAGAGGCTATTAGGGTTGACATATTTTTTAATACTGATTTAATAAAAAATGAGTCTTTGAGTGAAATAATGAAAGATACTGCATATAATTATGATTTTGCAGATATAGAGTATGAGGAATTAGAGAGTATCGGAGGATTTTTGTCTCCGGAAAAAGCATTTGAATTTGTAAAAAACTTAAAGTGTATAGATATTCCTGATGTTAAGTTTGAAGATATAAAAGTAGGATTTGATAACGGCGGTTTTTGGGGTGTTCCGAAATATATATTTAACTATTATCGCCGGGAAGGTGATTTTGTAGAGTATTTTCTGTTTGAAGTTAATGCACGCAATGGAGAAATACTGACAGCGATTTCTTATTCATACGACAAAGATGATGATAATTACAGTGTCTTTGAATTTTCGAAAGATGAAACGAAGAAAATAATTGAAAACGCTTTCAAGGAACTTGCGCCGGAAAAATATACGGAATATGCATCTATATCAGATGATATGGGTGGCGGCGGAATATACCGTAGATATGTAAACGATGTGGCGGTTAACGATGATTATGCATCTTTTGTTATTAACCCGAGAACAAAAAAGATAATGTCTTTTAATATGAACTATTCTGACGGAGAATTTTCTTCGGTTTCCGGTGTTATTTCAAAGAGTGAGGCGGAAGATATATTTATTGACAAATTTGGTTATGAAGCGAAATATGTCTTCGACTGCACAGACGATGAGTATAAGCTTTGCTATACTTTTTCGGATGAACCCATTAAAATGGATCCGTTTACGGGAAAAAGTTTTGAATTTGAAAGTCCGACAATTGAAGAATATTCAGATGTTTCCGGGCACTATGCGGAGGATATCGCAAATCAGCTGGCTGAAATTAATATCGGCTTTGCCGGCGGCGAACTAAGACCCGATGAGCCGATTAAACAGAAAGAATTTGCTTATTTGATATACAAAGCAGTACAGCAAAATGGAATTAAAGCTGTAGTCAGTGATAATTTAGATGGTGATGAACTTTATGAATATATTGATTTTATCGCTCCCGAGGAAGTAAACCCCGACGCTGCGGTTACAAGGCGCGACGCTGCGAAATTCACGGTTCGTGCAATGGGATATATAGATGTCGCAAAACTTGATATTTTCAAGCCTATGTTTAACGACATGACGGAAGATGTTGGGTATGCGAGCATACTTGCAGGGCTCAAAATCTTAAACGGCGACGGAAACGGTAACTTCAACCCCGAAGGAGTTCTGACGCGCGCACAGGCGCTTATAATCGTTTATAATTATCTTAACAGATAAAACAAAGCGGCAGCCTTAGTATCGGCTGCCGCTTTTTTCTAATCGAACATGGTCTGCCAATTATCTGATTTATGCGCTGCAAAGCACATTTCAATCTGCTCAAGGTTTGTTTTTTCTTCTGCAAGGTTCCCTGGGATTTCATCGGGCGAAAAATACCTGATTTCCGTTGTTTCTATATTATCCCTGAACTGTCCGCCGATAATCTCGCACATCATAAAAACCTTGCACACGCCATAGGCATAAACGGGTTTGTTATGTTTGTTTCTGTCCTGAACTGCAATCACGCTGACGGCTTTTGCTTCAAGACCCGTTTCCTCCCGCACCTCTTTTTCCGTGTTGGATTTAACGGATTCCAGAACATCGCACCAGCCGCCCGGGAGCGACCATGTACCGTTATTTTCGTGAACCAAAAGTATTTTGCCGTCCTTGAAAATTGCGGCTCTTGTATCGATTTTCGGCGTTTGATACCCGGTCTCTCCGCAGAAAAGGTTCTTTGCTTTCGGGAACGGCAAATCAGCCATTTCGCTTATCATTTCTGCCGATATATCCCTGAGCCGCTCGTATCTTTCGATGTCGTATGGGTTATCGGAATAGGTAAGCCCTGCCTGCGCAAGGCTTTGGATTTCGATTGCCCAAGAAAGTGATTTTTCCATACATAACACCTTTTTTTGCCAAAATGGCACAACCGGAAACCGGTTGTGCCTATGGTTTATATATTCTTCGGAATTAGTACATTCCCATTCCGCCGCCTGCCATTGCAGGGTTCGGAGCTGCCGGTTCGGGAGCGGGCTTGTCGGCAACAATGCTTTCTGTTGTGAGGAGCATTGAAGCAACGCTTGCCGCATTTTCAAGTGCGGAGCGGGTAACCTTTGCCGGGTCAACGATGCCTTCCTTAACCATGTCAACATACTTTTCGGTAAGTGCGTTGTAGCCGATGCCTTTTTCGGACTTTCTTATCTGGTTAACGATAACCGAGCCTTCAAGACCTGCATTTGCGGCAATCTGTCTTACCGGTTCTTCAAGTGCACGAAGAACAATCTTTGCGCCTGTCTTTTCGTCGCCTTCAGCGGTTTCGATGTACTTTTCAACAGCGTCCATAGCGTTGATGTAAGCGGTTCCGCCGCCTGCGATGATACCTTCCTCAACGGCTGCCTTTGTGGCTGCGAGAGCGTCTTCTATTCTGAGCTTCATTTCCTTCATTTCGGTTTCTGTTGCGGCACCAACCTTGATTACTGCAACACCGCCGGACATCTTTGCAAGTCTTTCCTGAAGCTTTTCTTTATCGAAATCGGAGGTTGTTTCGGCAATCTGAGCCTTAATCTGTGCAACTCTTGCCTTGATTGCATCGCTGTCGCCCATGCCGTCAACGATAATTGTGTTTTCCTTCTGAATCTTAACCTGGCGTGCGCGGCCGAGCTGGTCAATCTGTGTTTCCTTGAGGTCAAGACCGAGTTCGTCGGAAATTACCTGACCGCCCGTGAGCACTGCGATGTCTTCAAGCATAGCCTTTCTTCTGTCGCCGAAGCCCGGAGCCTTAACCGCTACGCATACGAATGTACCTCTCAGCTTGTTGAGAACAAGCGTTGTGAGCGCTTCGCCTTCAACATCTTCTGCGATAATCACAAGCTTTTTGCCCTGCTGTGCAATCTGTTCGAGCAAGGGGAGAATTTCCTGAATGTTGGAAATCTTCTTGTCTGTGATAAGTATATAAGCGTCATCTATAACGGCTTCCATCTTCTCGGTGTCCGTTACCATGTAAGGCGAAATGTAACCTCTGTCAAACTGCATGCCTTCAACAACATCGGAATATGTTTCGGCTGTCTTGGATTCCTCAACAGTGATAACGCCGTCGCTTGTAACCTTTTCCATAGCGTCCGCAATGAGCTGACCGATTACATCGTTAGCCGACGAAACCGAAGCAACCCTTGCGATATCATTTTTGCCGGAAACAGGTGTGCTTGCTTCTTTTATTTCTTTAACTGCGGTTTCGGTTGCGCCCATAATACCCTTTTTGAGAACCATCGGATTTGCGCCTGCCGCAACATTTTTAAGACCTTCTCTGATAAGTGCCTGTGCCAAAACGGTAGCGGTTGTGGTACCGTCGCCGGCAACATCGTTTGTCTTTGTCGAAACTTCCTTAACAAGCTGAGCGCCCATGTTTTCAAAGGGATCTTCAAGCTCGATTTCCTTAGCGATTGTCACGCCGTCGTTTGTGATGAGCGGCGAACCGTATTTTTTATCAAGAACTACATTTCTGCCCTTGGGTCCGAGTGTGATTTTAACTGTGTTCGCCAGCTGGTTTACACCTTTTTCAAGGGCTTTTCTTGCTTCTTCTCCGTATAAAATATCCTTTGCCATAATAAATTACCTCCTCAATTATTCAACCTTGGCAAGAACATCGCTCTGCCTTAAGATTGTGTATTCAACGCCGTCAAGCTTAACTTCGGTACCTGCGTACTTAGAGGTGATAACCCTGTCGCCTACGCTAAGCTCCATTTTGATTTCCTTACCGTCAACAACACCGCCGGGGCCGACCGCAACTATTTCAGCCATCTGGGGCTTTTCTTTTGCAGCGCCGGCTAAGATAATGCCGCTCTTTGTTGTTTCTTCGTTTTCGAGCATTTTGATAACAACTCTGTCAGCAAGTGGTTTAATGGTCATAATATATTACCTCCTGAAAATTAATAACTTTTTCATTTTAGCACTCCGTACCTTCAAGTGCTAATGCTATAATAGACCTTTTTTGACTTTTCTGCAACTTTCAAATTTAACCGATTTTCACGAATTTATGGATAAAACTGCATTAATTCTCTCAAATGCTTTTATTTTCTTTTAATTTCTAAGGTTTCCTTGAATCTTGCATAATCATCGGCGGATATGCCCGAATTAAGTGCTTTTATGAGGGCATTTGTTGATATTTTTGCCGGAATTCCGAAAAATTCGCATAATTTTTTTCGTGCTGCGCTGCTGTCTTCGCCGCCGATGAAGCCGTCGTTATAGAGCATTATACGGGTGACGGACGGTTTTGATTCTCGTATTTTGTCATCGATTGTGCAGCCCGCGGTGCGCAGGGCAGAGATGATTGTATCGTTATCAATGCCCTCGACCCCCAAAATTCCTTCGCTCGAGGGCTTGCTTTTGCGCTTTTCCTTGCCCTTTATTTCGGGAACATACGCATTGAGAATATATTTTTCGTCCACAAATGATTTTATATAGTTTCTTATTTTAAACCCTGCATAGTCCGAATCGGTCAGAATTACGATTCCTCTTGTTTCGGCGAGCTTTTTTATGTATGCTTTTGTTTCGCCGTTTCTGAACACATCGAATCCGGTTGTTGCAACGATTTCGGCGTCCAGAAAGCTTTGCAGGCGGATTTTGTCGTATTTACCTTCAACTATAACGGCTTCTTTGATTTTCATATGTTTTCTCCCATAAAAAAAGCACTCTTAAGAGTGCTTTGCAACCTTTTCCTTGAACAGCAGCGATACCGACCACAGACCGGCAAGCCCTACGAGTGAAAAAATGATTCTGCTCATAAGCGCTCCCTGGCCGCCGAACATTGCGCCGACAAAGTCGAACCCGAAAAGCCCTATCGAGCCCCAGTTCAGTGCGCCGATTATCACAAGCACAAGTGATATGTTGTCAATCATAAATAACCCTCTTTTCAAAATTCAATGATTTCAGAGTTAATGTTGCCAATGCGGCGCAAATTTATTCATATATCAGTAATTATATAGCAAACGAAAAAAAATGTCAATCTTTTTGTTGATTTGAAAATGAAAATATGTTAAAATAGAATTATGAAAAATAAAAAAGCTTTTGTATTGAATTTAATATTTATGTTTTTTACGGCGGCTGCGGTGATTGTTTCCGTCCGTCTGCTTTTTTCGGGCAGGTCGCTGTGGCTTGACGAGGCGATGCTTGCGTGGTCGGTTTCAAAAAGAAGTTTGGGCAGCCTTGTTTCAAGACCGCTTGACCTTATGCAGTCCGCGCCGGTTCTGTATCTTTATGCGGTTAAGCTGATAACTCTTTTCTTCGGCAATACCGAGGTGACGCTGCGTGCGTTTTCGTTTGCGTCTTATCTCGGGGTTATTGTGCTGTCTTATTTTCTTGCCGGCAGGCTGAAAATAAAGTACCCTCTTGCGGTGTGCGCTGCGGTTTCCGGCTGCGGAATACTCTTGAAATATTCCTGCGAGTTCAAGCCTTACATGACGGACGCTTTTGCGGTTTTGCTTGTGATTTTGCTGTATTCGCTTTATAAATCCGGGAAAATCGGAATTGCGGTTTTATCGGTTTTTTACATAACTCTGCCGTGGCTTTCAAACCCTGCGTGCCTTTTTATTGCCGGAATTTATATTTTTGAGTTTTTTGTTAACATCAGGCGTCCCGTAAAGATTATAGTAAGCGGCTGTGCGGTGCTGGCAAGCTTTGCGGTTTATTATTTTTTCTGGCTGCACCCGGTTATCGCCGAAGGGGGTATGTCGGCTTACTGGGCGGATATGCGGTTTCCGCTTAAATTCTGGTCGGGCGAAGCGCGTGAACTGTTGAAAACCGTTATAAAACCTGTCGGGATAATCGCTCTGATTGCTGTGTTTTCCGGCGTAAAAGCGGTGTTTGTCACCAAAAATCCGGAAGTAATTATATCGGTAATCGGCGTTTCTATGTGCCTTGCGGTGTCGGCTTTAGGGCTTTTTCCGATTGCCCAGAGGCTGTGGCTTTTTGCTTATCCGCTTGCGGTAATTCTTGCGTTTGAGTATTTCAGCTTCGGCGGTGCTGCGGGAATTCTGGTTTCGTTTGCGCTGATTTTTTCCGTCAGCGGTATTTATGATTACAGAAGCCCCGAAAGCGTTTATATTGAGGGCGACAACTTAAATCCGATTGTCGATTACCTCAAAGAAACCGACGAGTTCATATATGTTTATGTTCACAGCGTTCCGGGATATTGCTATAGAATGAAGTATAAAATTCCGGAAAATGTTATGCTCGGCGACGGATATTTTGAAAACTATAACCCGGATATTGAGAAAATAACGGCTCACGACAGAGGGTATATAGTCGTGTCGCACCAAATCGGGCACCGCACCGACGGCCTTTTCTCGGTGCTCGGAAAGAATTATTCCGTAACGGCGGAATTTTCAGACCACGGAACGGTTCTGTATCATTTTGAGAAGAAATCTGTAAAAACATATTGAAATGTACTGCGGAATATGTTATAATTAATATATATTGTATGTTTGGGTGGGTTTATGATAAAAAACAAAAGAAGGATTTTTCTTATAGGAATCGATGTTTTAATTTACGCTGTGGTGTCGGTGGCGATAACGCTTTTGTCATCGTTTGTGAACAAAAAAGGGCTGGAGCTTCCGGCGAACGCACTTGCATATTATGCGGTTGTTTTCTGCGGAATACTGCTTGTAAGACTTCTGTTCGGCGCATACTCAAATGTGTGGCGCTACGCCAATTCAAAGGCGTATCTGCAAATGATTTTCTCGGATTTTTCGGGTGCGCTTTTGGCGGTTATTATGATTTTAGCATTGGGCGATTATGATTCGAGTTTCTGGAAAATAGCGTCGATTGTATCCACATTTTCGCTTTTGTCGCTGGCTTCGAGATTCGTTTATCAGCAGTTTTACAGGTATCTTAATGTCAGAATGGATGACATCAACAAAATCGGTGCCGCAATCGTCGGTGCGGGGCAGGTCGGCTCAATGCTGGCGGACGAGCTGCTTTATAATCCCGAGTCGCATTACAGACCGGTTTGCTTTATCGATAATAACCCTATAAAAATCGGCAGCAAAATTCACGGGCTTAAGGTTTATAAGGAGGACGACAGGATTATCGGACGGCTCAAGGAACTCCCCGTTCAGGAGATTTTTATTGCCATTCCTTCGCTTCACAGCGACAGACTGGACAAAATCCGTGATTTTTACATGAAAACCGGATGCAAAATAAAGCTTTACGATTTCCCGATTACCGAAAATTCGGATATTAACACTGCGTCAAAGCCGGTTATAAGGGACTTTATGATTGAAGATTTGCTTTTCAGAAGCAGCATGAAGCTTGAAGGCAGCGAAACGGCGGATTTTTATAAGGACAAGGTGGTTCTGGTCACGGGCGGCGGCGGTTCCATCGGCAGTGAACTTTGCCGTCAGATTGCAAAGACAGGACCGAAAAAGCTTATAATCCTTGATATTTACGAAAATAACGCATATGATATACAGCAGGAGCTTATCCGTGCATACGGCAGAGATCTTACGCTCAGGGTGGAGATTGCATCGGTCCGCGACTGCGGCAGGCTGGATGTCATTTTTGAACATTATAAGCCCGATATCGTTTTCCATGCGGCGGCGCACAAGCATGTTCCGCTTATGGAGCACAGCGGCGGTGAAGCAATAAAGAACAATGTGTTCGGTACGCTGAATGTTGCGGCGGCTGCGGAAAAATACGGCGTGTCGAAGTTTATTCTGATTTCGACCGACAAAGCGGTAAATCCCACAAATATAATGGGTGCGTCAAAGCGACTGTGCGAAATGATTGTTCAGAGCAGAAACGGAAGCAATACATCGTTTTCTGCGGTTCGCTTCGGGAATGTTCTCGGCTCAAACGGCTCGGTTATTCCGCTTTTCAAAAAGCAGATTGCCGACGGCGGCCCGGTTACTATTACCGATAAGCGTATAATAAGGTATTTTATGACCATTCCGGAGGCGGCGCAGCTTGTTATGACCGCCGGCGCAATGGCGAAATCGGGCGAACTTTTTGTGCTCGATATGGGCAAACCCGTCAAGATTCTCGATTTGGCGGAAAATATGATAAGGCTGTCGGGACTTCGGCCTTATTCGGATATCGATATAAAGGAAGTCGGGCTTCGCCCCGGCGAAAAGCTTTATGAGGAACTGCTCATAAAAACCGAAAAGCTTACGAAAACCGATAACAATATGATTTTTGTCGAGAAGGACCAGCCTCATAAAAGAGAGGAAATCGACAGGGCACTCGAGGAAATTTCAAAGGCTATGGAAGTGTTCGGCAACGAGATAGAGTCCGATAATATTCATCAGCTTATGAAGAAATATGTTCCTACATATAAAGAACCGAGGGAGGTTAATGCGTCGGCGGCGCAGTCCGATGAGATGAAGCGTGCCGCAGATGCTCCGGCTTTGGTATGAGTTTTGATTTTGCTGTGCTTGAATTTCTGCAGGGATTAAGAACCGCCGCCATAGGCGATGCGGCGGTTCTTGTTTCTGCGCTTTGCAACAAAATTGTGATTGTTGCGCTTTTTTGCCTGATTTTTTGGTGCGGAAACAAAAAATATGCTTACGGTCTTGCAATGTCGTTTGTGTTTTCGGCATTGGCGGCGCAGGGACTTAAAATTGTTTTTTTGGTTGAAAGACCGTTTGTCAGATGGAACGAAATTCACCCTTATAAAAAGGCGCTCAAAACCGCAACGGGGTATTCCTTCCCGAGCGGGCATACTCAGGTTGCGTCGTCGCTTCTGGTGTATACTTCATTTTCCGTAAAGCACGCATGGGCAAAGGTTTTGTGCTTTGCTGCGGTAATTGCGGTAATGCTTTCGAGGCTTGTATTGGGTGTTCATACGCCGTCCGATGTGCTTGTCAGCTTTATTCTGACCTCGCTTATCTGCGCAGCCGTGAACAGGCTTTCTTTCTGCTTTGAAAAGAAAAACTCTTTGAAAACAGCGGCTTTCGGTGTGTGCCTTTCCGCGGCGGTGCTTGTTTTGGCGTATTTCTGCGGCGCACCTTTCGCTATGGCCGAAGACTGTATAGAAACCGCAGTAACATCGCTTGCGCTTTTTGTTCTGTATTATATAGAAACAAATTTCATAGAGTTTGACAGCTCAAAGAATTTCATAAAATCAAAACGCTTTGCAAATCCTCTTAAATTTGTGCTCGGAATGCTCGGTGTTCTTGTTTTGTATGTCAGCGTTGGTATGCTCGAGAAGGCGCTTCCCGGCGTTGCTTTTGTGATAAAAAACATTAAAAATATAATTGTTTTTGCATGGGCTTGCTGCGTTTATCCTATAATAATAAAGCGGTGGGCGAAATGCTGAATATTCTTGTGAGCGCATGCCTTCTTGGGTGTGCGTGCCGCTATGACGGTAAATCAAAGCCGTGCGGCGATGTGATTTCTCTTGCAGAAAAGTATAATCTCATACCTGTTTGCCCCGAGATTTTCGGGGGACTCCCCACACCCCGCAGCGCAAGCGAAATATCGGGCGGAAGGGTTGTTTCAAAATCGGGTGCGGATAATACGCAGTGCTTTTTGAAAGGCGCACGGGAAACGCTTCGGTTAGCGGAAATTTTCGGTTGCAGGACGGCAATTCTTAAGGCGAAAAGCCCGTCGTGCGGCAGCGGATTTGTTTATGACGGTTCGTTTTCGGGGAAACTTATACCCGGAAACGGCATAACCGCCGGGCTTCTTATTGAAAACGGTTTAAAAATTTACACTGAAAACGATATAGGTGGTGCTGATTTGTGAAAAAAATGCTGCTTATAGTAAATCCGTGTTCGGGAAAGAAAAAGGCAAAGAGCAATCTTTTCGATATAATAAATATTTTCGATACCGGAGGGTTTGAAGTGACCGTCCGGCTTACGGCGTACGGCGGTCATGCAACGGAACTTGCGAAGGAGTATTCCGAGAGCGGTGAGTATTCCTGTATAGTCTGCTGCGGCGGCGACGGTACCCTTAACGAAACCCTGAACGGTATAGCTGTCGGCGATAATTCCGTTCCGGTCGGGTATATTCCCTCCGGCAGCACAAACGATTTTGCCGCAAGCATGAATATCGACCCCGAAGCCATTGCCGCAGCCATGAAAATCATAAACGGCAGACCGCTTCCGATAGACCTCGGTAAATTCAATGACAGATATTTTTCGTATATTGCGTCGTTCGGGGCGTTTACATCGGTTTCGTACAACACATCGCAGCAGTTCAAAAATGTGTTCGGGCATCTTGCGTATGTGCTGGAGGGCATGAAGGATATAACCGCAATAAGACCCTGCCGTGTGCGTGCGGAGGCGGACGGAAATGTTTTTGAAAACGACTATATTTTCGGTGCGGTGACAAACTCTACATCGGTTGCCGGGATTGTCAAAATCGATTCCGAATTTGTGGATATGAACGACGGGCTTTTTGAGGTCACTCTTGTCAGGAAGCCCAAAAATATAATTGAACTTCACGAAATAGTGCAGGGGTGCTTTGCTTCCGACTTTTCAAATAAAATGTTCGACTTTTTCAAAGCCTCTGATATACGGTTTGATACGGGCGTTCCGATAACCTGGTCGGTTGACGGGGAACGCGCAGAGGCGGAAAGCACGGTTGAAGTGAAAAATCTGCATAATTATATCAACTTTATAAGATAGGGGGGCGGGCTTGTGAATAATTTTCCGGCTTTGGATAAAAACGCAATGTATCTTTTTAATAACGGTAAAAATTATTACAGCTACCGTATGCTCGGTGCGCACAGGAAGCAGGGCGGCTATCATTTTGCGGTGTGGGCGCCCAATGCGAAATCCGTTTCGGTCGTGTGTGACAGGAACTCCTGGGACAGAAACCTCGGCGCAATGCAGCTTCATAAGGAGAGCGGAATCTGGGAAGCTTTCGTTGAAAATATGGGCGCGGGCGAACCGTATAAATACAGTATTGAAGGGGCGGACGGCAAGATTACCCTTAAAATCGACCCGTTTGCGTACCAAAGCGAAGTAAGGCCGAAAAACGCTTCCGTTACGGCGGAACTTTCATATACATGGCATGACAAATCCTGGATGGAAAAGAGAAAATCCACATCGCCTTACGATGCACCGATGAATATTTATGAACTTCACTTTGCATCGTGGAAGCAGCATGAGGACGGCTCCTTCTATACCTACCGCGAAATGGCGGCGGAGCTTATACCTTATGTTAAAAAAATGAACTACACGCATATTGAACTTATGCCGATGTGCGAATTTCCGTTTGACGGCTCGTGGGGGTATCAGGTTACGGGATATTATGCCGCAAACAGCCGTTTCGGAAAACCTTCGGATTTTAAGTATTTTATAGATATGTGCCACAAAAGCGGCATTTCGGTTATAATGGACTGGGTTCCGGCGCATTTTCCGAGGGACGCTTACGCCCTTGCCCGCTTTGACGGTACGCCGCTTTTTGAGCATCCCGATTCCAGGCTCGGCGAGCACAAGGAGTGGGGAACTTATGTTTTCAACTGGAGCAAGGCGGAAATACATTCGTTTCTGATTTCAAATGCCGTGTTCTGGTTTGACGAATTCCATATGGACGGGCTGCGTGTGGACGCGGTTTCGAGTATGCTTTACCTTGATTATAACAGAAAAGACGGCGAGTGGGTAGCAAACAAATACGGCGGAAATGAAAATCTTGACGCGGTTGATTTTCTGAGGGAACTCAATATTGCGGTTTTTGAGAGGTTTCCGAATGTGCTCATGATTGCCGAGGAATCCACCGCATGGGCAAGGGTTACAAAGCCGGTGCATGACGGCGGTCTGGGCTTTAACTTCAAATGGAACATGGGCTGGATGAACGATATTCTGCGGTATATGTCGATGGACCCTTATTTCAGAGGTCCGAACCATAATATGCTGACATTTTCGATGATGTATGCGTATTCGGAAAATTATATTCTGGCGCTTTCGCATGACGAGGTGGTTCACGGCAAGCACTCGCTTATCGATAAAATGAGCGGCAGCTATGAACAGAAATTCAAGTCGCTGCGGCTTTTGTATGCATATATGTACGCACACCCCGGCAAAAAGCTTTTGTTTATGGGCGGAGAGTTTGCGCAGTTTATCGAGTGGCGGTTTGCGGAAGGGCTTGACTGGGAGATTATGCGGTTTGAACTTCACTCGAAAATGCAGGAATATGTCCGTGAACTCAACGGATTTTACGCTTCGCATAAATCAATGTTTGAAAATGACAGCGACTGGGACGGTTTCCGTTGGATTAACGCCGGCGACAGGGACAATAATACCGTTTCCTTTATAAGACAGAGCAGGAACGGAAGGGATAAAACACTGGTTGTCGGTAATTTTGCGGCGAAAAGCCATGAAAAATACCGTATCGGCGTTTGGGCTCCGGGGTGGTATAAAACCGTTCTCAACACAAACGACGGGCGTTTCGGCGGCAGCGGCGGCGATGAGCCGATATATTTCAAGGCTGAAAAAAAGCCGTCGGACGGATTTGAATACAGTATTGAAGCTAAGCTTCCCGAACTTTGCGCAATGTACATCAAGAAAACAAGCAAGAGGGGATAATTATGGAACTTTTGTCTCCCGCAGGCAGTTTTGACGCACTTCGGGCGGCGGTTTCCGCCGGGTGCGACGCTGTTTACATGGGCTGCAGCGAGTTCGCAAACGCACGCATGAACGCTGCGAATTTTGACAAAACGGCTCTTGCTTCCGCAATCGATTATTGCAGAATAAGAGGCGTTAAAACCTATATTACGGTAAATACATTGCTGACCGACCGTGAACTCGGTCAGCTTTTTGACTATGCGGTTTTTCTTTACGAAAACGGTGCCGACGGAGTGATTGTGCAGGATATGGGCGTTATGCGTTTCCTGTCCGAAAATGTTCCGCAGCTGCCGCTTCATGCAAGCACGCAGATGGGAATATGCAATCTTGACGGCGTAAGATTTGCCGAAAAAATCGGCTGTACCCGTGCGGTTATAGCGAGGGAACTTTCAAAGGAAAACATAGATTATATCTGCAAAAATTCCGGAATAGAAATCGAGGTTTTCGTGCACGGGGCGATTTGTTCATGCGTTTCGGGGTACTGCCTTATGAGCAGTTTTATAGGCAGGCGCAGCGGAAACCGCGGAAAATGCGCACAGCCGTGCAGACTTATGTACGGCTGCGGCGGAGGCGAAGGGTATTTCATGAGCCTTAAGGATATGATGCTTGCAGAGCATATCGGCGAGCTGAAAAAATCCGGGGTTGCGTCGCTTAAAATCGAGGGCAGAATGAAGAGCGCCGGGTATGTCGGCACCGTAACCGAGGTTTACAGGAAGGCGATAGACGGCGGAAAAATAACGCAGTCCGATATCGAAAAGCTGAAATCGGCATTTGACAGGGGAGGTTATACCGACGCTTATTTTACCGGCGGCAAAGACCTTTTTGCGGTCAATAAGCCCGAAACCGTGTACGGCGAAAAAACATACGGGAAACCCGAAAAAAAACTCGGTGCGGTTGTTTCCGTAAAGGCGGAAATCGGAAAACCGCTTTCGGTTAAGATAGAAGCAGGCGGAAAATCGTTTGAGGCGATGGGCACATTTGTTTGCGAAACGGCGCAGAAACGCGCGGTTTCGGCGGAGGACATTGATGCCAAAATCGGGATGCTCGGCGATACTCCGTTTTTCCGCAAAAGCTTTTCGGCGGAGGTTGAGCACGGGCTGATGGTGCCGGTCAGCGAGATTAAATCGGTAAGGCGCACGGCGGTAGACGGGCTTTTGGGGCTTCTTTCCGAAAAGAAAAAATTCTACGGCACGGAAAAGGCGTTTGCCGTAAAACCGTTTGTAAACAGCGGCCGGTTTAAGTTTGCGGCAAGCATAACAACGGTTTCGCAGTACAAGGCGGCGAAAGATTTGGACAGAATTTATGTGCCGGTTTCGCTGCTTGTTAAAAATAAGACCGTCTTTTCGCCCGGTGATGACCGCATAACTGTGCTTTTGCCGAAGATAAATCATGATGACAGGCGTGAACTTCTTGAAAATATGATTTCCGAAGCGAAGGGAATGGGATATGAGCACTTCTGCGCCGCAAATTACGGAGATTTTGATATCTGCGATTCTGCGGATTATCCGCTCTGGTGCTATAACAGCCGTGCAGCACAGGGCTTTTCGGAGCTTGGAACGGAGCGTATATGCCTTTCGCCGGAAATGAACATTGCGCAGATAAGGGCGATGAAAAGTGCGGTTCCGTGCGAGGCGGTTGTGTACGGAAAGCTGCCGCTTATGACGGCGGTCAATTGCTTTGCCCAAAATGCCGGTTCGTGCGGTGTTTGCAGTCTTTCGGACAGAAGCGGAAGAAGCTTCCGCCTTTTGTGCGACAGGGAACTCGGGATTTACGAGGTTCTGAATTCCGTGCCTATATATATGGCGGACAAGCTTTCGGATTTCGAAAATACCTGCGTTGATACTCTGCGGCTTGTGTTTACGGATGAATCGGAAGATGAGTGCCGCAGCATTATTAAAAAATTCGGCAGCGGCGCAAAGCCTGCCGGGGATTTTACAAGAGGTCATTATTACAGGGGTGTGTAGCTGTGAAAAAAATAATTCTTGCGTCCGGCTCTCCGAGACGGCGCGAAATACTTTCAATGCTCGGTGCGGATTTTGAGGTTGTGACTGCCGATGCAGACGAGAAAAATTCCGAAAAGCTCGGCGGCTATGCAAGGCGTGCTGCGGAAATCAAGGCGGAAGCGGTACACAAAACAAGAAATGACGGCATAATTCTTGCCGCCGATACGATTGTGTGTATTGACGGGGATATTTTGGGAAAACCTAACTCCGAAGCCGAAGCCGAAAATATGCTGAAAAGGCTTTCCGGGAAAAAGCACTCGGTCTATACCGGCTTTTGCGTTATAGACGGAAGCGCAAGATCGTCGTTTGAGAAAACCGATGTGTATTTTAAGAAACTGACGGACGAACTTTTGTCGTGGTATCTTAAAACCGGAGAGTGGTGCGACAAAGCCGGCGCTTACGGGATACAGGGGCGGGGCAGTCTGCTGATTGAAAAAATCGACGGCGATTATTTCAATGTGGTCGGGCTGCCGGTGAGCAGAATTTTCGGTGAATATATCGGGCTTCCGAACGGAGCCTTTTAATGAAAAAAACGGTTATTGTTTTTTTGCTTTTTTGCACTTTTGCGGCGGCAGCGGTTTTTGTAAGACCTGTTAAGTACGGTGCGGTGAAGGCGGTTGATACGGTGTTTGCGGGTATCAGAGAGAAAAGGGAACTGATGGAGCAAAACGCCGCTTTGAGCGCAAGGTGTGACGAGCTGGAAGATAAAATCTGCAGCGAAAGAAAGGTGTTTTCCGAAAACAGCGAACTCAAAAGGCTGATGGGAATAAAGATTCCGGGGGATACGCTTACCGCAAGGGTGCTGAACGGAAATCTTAAAACAAGGTCTGCGCCGTTTGCGGTATCAAAGGGTGCGGCGGACGGTGTGAGCGAGGGGCAGTGCGCCGTTTTTTCCGGAGGGCTTGCCGGTGTTGTCACCGCCTGCGGAAATACCTGGGCTGAAATTACGCCGCTTGCCTCGGCTGATTTTTCCCTCAGCGTTACGGACTGCGCAAACGGTCAGGTGTATCTTTTGAAAAAGAACCGCCTTATGTATGTTTCGGCGCAGGATAATGCGGCGGTGGGCGACATTATCGCAACATCGGGTATGAGCGACAGCGTTCCGGGGGGATTAAAAGTCGGAAGAATTTCGGATATAAAAAAGAAAAACGGCGGAAATGCCATTGTTACGGTTGAGCCTTATGTTGATGTAAAGGAGCTTCAATATGTCATTATTCCGCTGTGAGCAGCTTTACGGAGAAATTGAAATGAGAAAAAAACGGGTTATTTTTTGTATGATTTTAATTATTGTTCTGTTCGGCATACTTGCGCTGCGAATGGTCGATTTGCAGGTGCTGGGCGGCGAACTTATGGAAAAAGCCGCACGCGAACTCGGCAGCCGCAGCGAAACGGTAAGTGCGGTGCGCGGAGAAATTCTGGACAGGAATTCCGAAGTGCTGATAACAAACGAAAGTGCGTTTTATCTTACCGTTTACCCCTCGGCGGACGATGAAACGCTTGCGAAGATTTCAAAAATAATCAATAAACAAATTACAAAGGATGACGCATCGGACGGTCAGCCTTTTATTTTTGCCTCAAATATCGAAAAAGGACAGGCGGCGGCGATTATGGAGCAAGGTTTTTCGGGGGTTGAGGTGCGTGACAGTTATGTGAGAAAGGCGCTCGGCGTGAAGCTTTCGCATGTCGCAGGGACCGTCGGGAGCATAACCGAGGAGGAATACACGGGCGGAGGATACAAGCTTTCGGACAAGACCGGAAAGAACGGCATTGAAAAGTTTGCCGAAAGATATCTTAAGGGTACCGACGGCGAAAAAACAACTGGCTTTGACGGAAAAATCACGGAAACGGCGGCAAAAGACGGCTGCTATACGGAACTTTGCATAGACAAAAAACTTCAGAAAAAATGCGAGGATGAGCTTAAACGGGCTGTCGATGAGGTTAACAAAACAAAAAAGACGGAAGGCGGCGGAGCGGCTGTTGTAATTGATGTAAAAAACGGCGATGTGCTTGCGATGTGCTCATATCCCGACTATAACATAGAAAATTATGCGGAAAATTATGATGCTCTTTTGGCGGATAAACGGAATCCGCTGCTGGATCGGTGCATATCGGGGAAATATGAGCCCGGTTCGGTTTATAAGCCTTCGGTGGCGCTTGCCGCGCTTTCGGAAGGGGCGGTCACAGCGGAGGAAAAAATCGAAGATAAGGGCGTGTATAAATACTATGCGCCGTCGTATACCCCCTCTTGCTATATTTGGACAAATAAGCATATAACTCACGGACGGGTCAATGTTTCCGAGGCGCTTTCGGTGTCGTGCAACTATTATTTTTATGAAGCCGGGCGAAGGCTCGGGATAGAAAAAACGGCGGAATACGGTCGGGATTTCGGGCTTGGCGAGCTTTGCGGAATTGAACTTGAAGGCGAGGGGCAAGGTGTTGTTGCGTCACCTGCAACGAAAAAGGACTGGGTTGCCGGAGATACGCTTCAGGCGGCAATCGGGCAGTCGGTCAATATGTTCACTCCGCTGTCGCTTGCAAGGTACACTGCGGCAATCGCAAACGGAGGGTATGTTTATAAACCTCATATTGTGAAGAAAATTGCGGAATACGGAGGAAAAACCGAGTACGAAAGAAAAACCGAACTTGTGAGGACGGTGAAGTTGAAAAAGGAGTATTATGACGCAGTGAGAGAGGGAATGAAGCTTTGCTGTGAAAGCGGAACCGCAGCGGAGGAATTTTCGGGAAAGAATTTTTCAGCCGGAGGAAAAACAGGAACCGCCCAGGTTCCCGAAGGCCCTGATAACGGGCTTTTTATAGGGTTTGCACCGTTTGAAAATCCCGAGATTGCAGTGTGCGTGGTTATAGAACACGGAAGCGGCACGCATGCTCCCCGTGCCGCTTCGGAAATTATGTCAGAGTGGATTGTAAACAGCGGAAACCGCTGAATGAAATTTCCCTTTGAAATTACCGTATGATTTGAGCGCCGCCGCAAGGTCATCGGGTGATGCGGAGTTTGATACCTCGATAAGCTGCTTTGCCATGTATATCATCTCATATGCCTTTGCGGTGGTGTAATTGGGTTTTGTGCTGTATTTGGTTTTGAAAATCTTTTCAAAACCGTTCGCGTCAAATCCCGAAAACGAGAACGATGTTTCGCCCTTCATTTTAGAGCCGACAGACAGAATTACAGGATTGAAATCCGCAAGAAGGTCATATACCGGCGCCGATGAAAGATTGATGTAAAGCATGGCATTAAGCGCCTTTAAGCCTTCGATCCCGTGCAGCTGACCGTTTTCATAATTTAAAAATGTTACCAGCATCTGCGAACCGCCTATGCCGCCCGAAAGATTTATTTCGTTTACCGCAAGCTGGATTCCGTAAATCATTTCACGGTCGCTCATAGGCAGCACAATTCCGATAACAGTGTCGCCCTTTTCTTCTTTTTCCGATACTTTTTTTTCGCCGGATTCGGCACAGGAGCAAAAAATCACAGCCATTGCCAGCAGCATTATTAAAAGTTTTTTCAAAAGATACCATTCCTTTCTTATATATAATAACATCACGGCAAAAATTTGTCAAGATTTAAAAGTCACTGTTTTGATTAAAAAAATCACTTTCAGGCATTGAAGAAAATATTAAAATGTGTTATTATTTAATATATAATGATACTATATGCTAAGGAGATCTTGAAAATGGCTAACTTTATTCTGACGGGATTTTCCGATGAAATCGACCAGGATGTCGAAAAACAGTTTACGCATCTCAATCACCTCGGAATCTCCTATTTTGAACCGAGAGGAATCAACGGCAAGAACATTTCCGAACTGACGCTGTTTGAAGCAAAACAGCTTAAGGAAACTATGGATAAGTACGGTATCAAGGTATCGTCAATCGGTTCGCCTATAGGTAAAATCAAAATTACGGACGATTTTGACGAACATCTTAAACTGCTTGAACATGTGATAGAAATCGCAAAAATTCTCGATACGAAGTATATAAGAGTGTTCAGCTTTTTCATTCCTAAGGGTGATGACCCGGCAAACTACAGGGATGAGGTTCTTCGCAGGATGAACAAAATGGCGGAAACCGCCGAAGCGGCAGGCGTTATTATCCTTCACGAAAACGAAAAGGATATTTACGGCGATGTGGCTTCAAGATGCAAGGATATTTTCGATAATGTAAAATCTCCGGCTCTCCGCGGCGTTTTTGACCCGGCAAACTTTGTTCAGTGCGGACAGGTAACATACCCCGACGCATTTGAACTCTTAAAGCCCCATATTGTATATATGCACATAAAGGACGCATTTTTCGAGGACGGAAAGATTGTGCCGGCGGGTTACGGCGAAGGTCATATCAGGGAAATACTTTCAGACCTTGCCGCAAAGAATTACAATGGGTTTGTAAGTCTTGAACCGCATCTCGGCGTGTTCGGCGGACTTGAAAAGCTGGAACTTGACGATTCCATGCTTCAGCTTGAAAAAAGCGACGCCGGTAAATTCACGATGGCGTACAAGGCTCTTGAAAAAATATTGGAAGAGGTGAATAAATAATGATTACGGCAAAAGTAGGACTTATCGGTATAGGTAACATGGGTTCTATCCACGCAAAAAACATTACGGAAGGAAAGGTTCCCGGAATGGAACTTAAAGCGGTAGCCGATATTTCCGCGGAAAAGAGAAAAAAGGCTGCCGAGCTTTATCCCGACATTGAAATTTTTTCGACAGCCGGCGAAATGTTTGAACTTGCGGACATAAACACCGTTCTGATTGCGGTTCCGCATTATGACCATCCGCCGCTTGCAGTCAAGGCTTTCGAGTACGGCTTTAATGTAATTTCCGAAAAACCTGCCGGCGTTTACACAAAGCAGGTTATGGAAATGAACGAAGCTGCAAAAAAATCCGGTAAACTGTTCGGAATTATGTATAATCAGAGGACAAATCCGCAGTTCCAGAAAATCAAGGAACTCGTTGAAAACGGAAGCCTCGGTCACATAAAGAGAATTTCCTGGATTATCACAAATTGGTACCGTCCGCAGGCGTATCATGACAGCGCCGCATGGAGATCCACATGGGCAACTGAAGGCGGCGGAACGCTTATAAATCAGAATCCGCATCAGCTTGACCTCTGGCAGTGGATGTTCGGTATGCCGGACAAAATAATGGCTCACTGCGGCTACGGAAAGTATTATGACATAGAAGTTGAAGACGATGTTACGGCTTACATGGAGTACGCTAACGGTACAACCGGTACATATATCACATCGACGGGCGAGGCTCCTGGAACCAACCGCCTGGAGGTTGCCTGCGACATGGGTAAGCTTGTTTACGAAGACGGCAAACTTATATTCAACCGCAATGTTATTTCCGAAAGAGAATTTAATAAAACAAATAAAACACCGTTCGGTACGCCCGAAGTATGGAAATGCGAAATTCCGCTTTCTTCTTCGTGGGGCGAGCAGCATGTAGGTATACTTAAGGACTTTGTTAAGGTTCTCAACGGCGAAAAGAAGGAACTTCTTGCACCCGGATATGAAGGTATAAAGGGTCTTACGATTTCAAACTCCATTCACTATTCCTCCTGGACGGGCGAAATGGTGGATGTTAATAACTTCCCGCACGATAAATTCTATTCGAAGCTTCAGGAAAAGGTAAGACATTCAAAGGCTAAAAAGAATGCTCCGAAGGAATCCGCAGCGGTAAACCTTGAAGGAACATATTGATTACAGGGGGATATTTATTATGGATAAGAGGATCGGCGCACAGCTTTTTACATGCCGTGACTATTGTCAGAGTGCAGAGGATCTCGACGAAACAATAAGGAGAGTAAGGGAAATCGGCTATAAAACAGTTCAGATTTCCGCAGTCGGGAGAGATATAACGGGAGAGCAGATACGAAATTCCGCCGAAAGGTGGGGCGTCGAGGTCGTTTGCACGCACAGAAGCTATGACGAATATACAAAACAGCTTGATGAAACGATTAGGCTTCATAAGGACATGGGCTGCTCCATTGCGGGGCTCGGCATGATGCCCGGCGAGGCTCATCAGAGCAAAGAAGGGCTTTTCGATTTCATTAAGAAGTTTGATGAGATTTCCGAAAAACTCGGCAAAGAGGGTATAACATTCGGGTATCACAATCATGCCGTCGAATTCAGAAAATATGACGGAAAAACCATCCTCGAACACCTCATGGAAAATACAAACAGTAACTTCAAGCTTATTTTCGATGTTTACTGGGCTGCGCACGCAGGTATCAATCCGGTTAAAGTCATGGAAAAATATGCTGACAGAATTGCCGTTATGCACTATAAGGATAAAAAGGTCTTTGAGGGCAACGATTCCGATATCTGCGAGGTCGGAGAAGGTTTTCTCGACTGGGACGGGATAATTTCGGCAACCGAAAGGCTCGGAATCAAATGGGCAATGGTTGAGCAGGACAGAAACTGGATTGACGGCGACCCGTTTAAATCACTTGAGGTAAGCTATAAGTTTTTGACAACGAAAGGGTTTATATAATGAGAAATTTCATAGACAAAGATTTTCTGCTTAAAACAGAAACCGCAAAGCATTTGTTTTTTGACTATGCAAAGGATATGCCGATTTACGACTATCACTGCCACCTTAATCCTTATGAAATATATGAGGATAAAAAGTATAAGAATATCACCGAAATGTGGCTTTACGGCGACCATTACAAATGGCGCTTCATGAGAAGCATGGGTGTTGACGAAAAATACTGCACGGGTGACGCTTCGGATTACGAAAAGTTCTGCGCTTATGCAAAGTGCCTCGGAATGGCTATCGGGAATCCGCTTTATCACTGGTCGCATCTTGAGCTTCAGAGGTATTTCGGTATCTGCGACTGCCTGAACGAAAAAACGGCGGATGACATTTGGAACCGTGCGAATAAGGTTATCGAAAGCCCCGATTTTTCGGCAAGAAAGATAATCGAAAAGTCCAATGTAATGCTTATCGGCACAACCGATGACCCGGCTGACGATTTGGCGGCACACAAGGCTTTGAAAGAAGACAAAAGTTTTAAGACCAAGGTTGTTCCGGCTTTCCGCCCCGACAATGCGGGCGCAATCGGCACGCCCGGCTTTAAGCCGTATATGGAAAAACTCGGCAAAGCGTGCGGCTTTGAGATTAAGTCATTTGCTGACCTTAAACGGGCGCTTTCCGACAGAATCGATTATTTTAACAGCGTAGGAAGCAAAATTTCCGACCACGGCATTGCAAGATTTCCTTACCGCGAAAGCACCGAAGATGAACTTGAAAAGATTTTCTCGGCTGCACTTTCGGGCGCTGAGATATCCCCGGAGGACGCCGAAAAATATAAGACTGCGCTTCTTATATTCCTTGGCGGAGAGTATTCAAAAAGAGATTGGGTAATGCAGCTGCATATGTCGGCAATAAGGCGCAATAACTCGAGAATGACAAAACTTTTGGGAGCCGACACAGGGTTTGACTCCGTCGATGACGGGCAGATTGCCTATAACCTCAATCACCTTCTTGACGCAATGGACAGAGAAGGAAAGCTGCCGAAAACCATACTTTATTCCCTTAACGAAAAGGATAATTATGTTCTCGGCACAACCCTCGGCAACTTCCAGGGCAGCGGCATAAAGGGCAAAATTCAGCTCGGCAGCGGCTGGTGGTTCAATGACAATATCGACGGTATGACAAGTCAGATTAAGGCTCTCGGAAACCTCGGTGCGCTTGCCGCTTTTGTCGGAATGCTTACCGATTCGAGAAGTATTCTTTCCTACCCCAGACATGAGTATTTCAGAAGAATACTCTGCAATATCATCGGCACCTGGGTTGAGGACGGAGAATTTTCGTCCGATGATGATATTCTTAAGCAAATCGTACAGGATATATGCTGCAACAACGCAGTTAAGTATTTTAATATGTGAGGAGATATGTAACATGAAATTACCTTTTGAAATTGATCTTAAAAATAAGGTTGCCGTTGTAACGGGCGGCGGCGGTGTGCTTTGCAGTATGTTTGCCGAAGCAATCGCAAAGGCGGGCGCAAAGGTTGCTATTCTTGACTTAAGAGAGGAAAACGCAAAGGCTGTTGCCGAAACTATCGAAAAAGACGGCGGTTCTGCAATCGGTCTTAAGGCGAATGTGCTTGAAAAGGCAAGCCTTGAAGAAGCAAAGAATATTATCAACGAAAAGTTCGGAACGGTTGATATTCTTATAAACGGCGCCGGCGGAAATAACCCCAAGGGTAACACGACAAACGATTATTATGACCCCAAGGACGAAGAAATCGAAGGTGTTAAGACTTTCTTTGACCTTGACCCCGACGGAATCAGCTTTGTATTTAACCTTAACTTTCTCGGAACGCTTCTTCCCACACAGGTTTTTGCAAGGGATTTAATCGGCAAAAAGGATGCGGCAATCATCAATATTTCGTCTATGAACGCATTCACGCCTCTTACGAGAATTCCGGCATACAGCGGCGCAAAGGCTGCAATTTCAAACTTTACGCAGTGGCTTGCCGTGCATTTTTCCAAGGTTGGCATAAGGGTAAACGCAATAGCTCCGGGATTTTTCCTTACAGACCAGAACCGCGGTCTGCTTATTGACGAGAACGGCAATTATACCGCCCGTTCGGAAAAAATCATTTCGCAGACGCCCATGGGCAGATTCGGCGATAAGGAAGAACTTATCGGAACTCTCCTTTGGCTTCTGTGCCCCGAGGCTTCCGGCTTTGTTGACGGCGTTGTAATTCCCGTTGACGGCGGATTCTCGGCTTACAGCGGAGTATAATATATCGGTAATCAAAGAAGGTTTTCGCAATGCGAAAGCCTTTTTTGAGAATTTTAAGGAGGTAAATATGGGTACTGACAGATATGAAAAAATGGATTACTCTTTCTGCGGAAAATCAGGACTTATGCTGCCGAGGGTATCGCTCGGGCTTTGGCATAATTTCGGTTCCGTGGACAGCTTTGAAAATATGAGGAGTATGTGCCGCACGGCGTTTGACAACGGAATTGTCCACTTTGACATCGCAAATAACTACGGCCCCGAACCGGGGAGCGCAGAGGAAAATTTCGGGCGCATACTCAAAAAAGATTTTCATACACTGCGTGATGAGCTTCTCATCAGCACCAAGGCGGGCTATTATATGTGGGAAGGACCGTACGGCGACGGCGGCTCGAGAAAGTATCTTATTTCAAGCCTTGACCAAAGCCTTAAAAGACTGGGGATTGACTATGTTGATATATTCTATCATCACCGCATGACGCCCGACACACCCCTGGAGGAAACCTGCCTTGCACTGTCGCAGATTGTCCGTTCCGGGAAGGCTCTCTACGCCGGGCTTTCAAACTATGACGGCGAAACAATGGAGAAGGCTGCAAAGATTCTTGCGGAACTTAAAGTACCGTTTGTGATAAATCAGAATCCTTATAATATTCTTAACCGCGGCGTTGAGGATAACGGGCTTCTGTATGCCGCAAAATCGGGCGGAAAGGGCGTTATATGTTTCAGTCCGCTTGCGCAGGGGCTTCTTACCGACAGGTATCTGGAGGGTGTTAAGGATGGCAGCCGCGCTTCGAGAAATCATTTTCTTAAAAATTCACGCATTACACCCGAATATATCATGAACGCAAAAGAACTTAATGCGATTGCCTTGGAGCGCGGTCAGACGCTTGCCCAGATGGCGCTTTCGTGGGTTCTAAAAAACGATGCCGTAACGAGCGTTCTTATAGGCGCTTCGTCGGCGGAACAGATTCTGGACGATATAAAGTGTATCGATAACACAGGGTTTTCCGCAGATGAACTTGCAAAAATCGATGAAATTGCTGAGAGAATCAATAAAATTTAAGCATAAGCCGAGCCGGTATGATTTTGCCGGCTCATTTTATATTTTTCGGTATTCCGAGGGCGTCTTTCCGTATGTTTTCATAAATTCACGGTTGAAGTACGATATGCTGTTGAATCCGCATTCGAGCGAGATTTCAAGAACGGTTTTATCGGTGGCTCTGAGAAGGTTTTCCGCCAGTTCAAGACGGCGCATATTTATGTACGAGTGAAAGGTCTGCCCGATTTGATTGATAAACAGCCTTCCGAGATATTTTTCGTTCATGAAATAAATTCCCGACATTTTTTTGAGCGTCAGAGGGCGGTCAAAATATTCGTCTGCGTATAATTTCATTTCTTCCGCAATTTTGTTCGGGCGCGCTCTGTAGGTTATGCTGTTTCGGTTTTTGTGGTATATAAGTTTTATAAATTCCTCTGCGGCTTCTGCGGTTTTCAGCATAATCTTTCTGTCAGCCGTCTTTATATCGCCGAATTTTTCCGAAAGCTTTGCAAAATCCACACCCGTTTTGCGGCATGCCGCTTCGGCTTTTTCTGCGGTGAGCGGCAGGCTTTCGGTAGTGTTGCCGAGAAATAATATACATTCGGTTCGGCTGTTTATTTTTATGGGATAAACAAGCTCCATAAGTCCGTACGGGCAGACGCCGAAAAACTCTTTGCCGCCCCTCACGGCCATTTTGCATACGGTGTTTTTGCATGATGTGCAAAGCGAAAAGCCTTTGCGTGTGCTTTTTGCAATATCGCAGAACCCGAGTGTGTGCACCTTGAAACGCCGCTCGATATCAAACGGCGTGCAGGACAGAATTCCGGTTACATCGTGCAGATTGATTAATATTCCCGTGGTTGAAGAAAGATATTCCAAAAGTTCGTTAAGATTCAAATGTACCACCTTAAATTTCTGCTTTTATATATATTTTAACACAAATGTATCGTTTGTGCAATATGTTGTTTAATTTGTGATAGCGAAAAAACCAAAATAATTATAAAATAGGCTTATAAAATAAATTTACGGAGATGCTGAATATGAAAAAATATGACCTTATTGTAGTAGGCGGAGGATTTTCCGGCTGTGCGGCGGCTCTTGCGGCGGCAAGGGGCGGCATGAAGGTTCTTGTTACGGAACGCTCAAACGCTCTCGGTGGTGCGGCAAATATCTGCCTTGTTAATCCGTACATGAAGTATCATACGGTAATCGATTCAAAGCGTGTGGACTTATGCGCCGGGATTTTCAGGGAAATCAATTCCGAGCTTGAAAGCTTCGGGGGCTTTTATAAAAAGCGGCGTGCAGAGGAAACCGGAACATTCAACGAAGAAACGCTTAAGCTTGTGCTTACCCGTATGCTGACGGCTGCCGGTGTTGATATTCTGTTTCACTGCACGGCGGTAGGAGCAAATGTTGAAAACGGCAGAATAAAATCGGTTGATATTGCGTCAAAAGCGGGCGTTGTTACACTTGAAGCGGACGAGTTTATCGATGCAACCGGTGACGGCGACCTTGCAGATTTTGCAGGCTGCACGATGCGCCTCGGGCGTGACGGCGACAGCCTTTGCCAGCCTATGACGCTTTGCTTCCGTATGGGAAATGTTGATACCGAAAAATGGTGGAAAGAGGACCTTCCGCTTGCGCAGAAGCTCTATAAAGAGCAGATTGCCGCAGGAAAGTTCAGAAATGTGCGTGAGGATATTCTGTCATTTATTAATGTAACGCCCGGTGTGGTGCATTTCAATTCAACAAGAGTTGTAAAGCTTAATCCGACCGATATTTTTGATGTAACAAAAGCTGAGATTGAGGCAAGGGAACAGGTCTTTGAACTTGCGGAATTCCTGAAGGAAAATTTTGAGTCGTTTAAGAATGCGGAAATAATATCCACCGCCGCTCAGATTGGTATCCGTGAAAGCAGAATGCTTTGCGGTGAGTATGTTCTGACCCGTGATGACCTTGTTTCCTGCAGGCGTTTTGAAGATTCGGTTGCGCTCGGAAACTATGATATCGATATTCATAATCCCGAGGGCGGCGGAACCAGTCATTATTTCTTTAAGGACGGCACTTACTATACAATTCCGTACAGAAGCCTTGTTCCGAAGGAAATAAAAAATCTGCTCGTTGCCGGAAGGTGCATTTCGGCGGATCACGAAGCGCAGGCGTCGATAAGAATTATGCCCATCGTGTGCTGTATCGGCGAGGCGGCAGGGACCGCTGCAGCAATTGCGTTTGAATCGAAATCCGATATGATAGATGTAGACACCGAAAAACTCCGCAGGACACTGAAAGACAACGGGGCAATGGTTTGAGGATTGAATCAAATTTGATTCAATCCTCAAACCCCGATATTAAAATATATGCGCTGCTGCGGCGCAGAGAATAAAACCGATAAGCGTCGGCATTGCAAACGAAATTGCGGTGACGAGGGGGCTGTCGGTTTCTTTTTTTATGGTCAGCATGGTTGTGGAGCACGGCCAGTGAAACAGCGTGAATATTATCATGCAGACGGCGGTTTTTACAGTCCAGCCGTTTGCGGCAAGAATATCGTGCAGTGCAGAAATGCCGCTCATTTCCTGCGGCGTGCCGAGCCCGGTATATGCCATGATTATAATCGGTATTACGATTTCGTTTGCCGGAAATCCGAGTATAAATGCGGTTAAAATGCAGCCGTCAAGCCCCATAAATCTGCCTATCGGGTCAAGCGCCGCCACGGCGTATGACAGCAGTGGATTTCCGCCAAAACTGATATTTGCCAACAGCCATATTATAAGCCCTGCCGGGGCGGCAACGGTAACAGCACGCCCGAGAACGAACAGGGTTCTGTCAAGAATCGACCGCACAATAAGCTTACCCGGCTGCGGCATTCTGTACGGCGGAAGTTCCAGCGTGAATGCGGACGGTTCGCCGCGGAATACGGTTACCGAGAGCAGATATGAGCAAACAAGCGTCATGATAACCGAAAGCGCAACCGCAGAGGTGAGAATCAGCATTCCCACGGCGGAGTTTCGGGCAAAAAACATCGCTATAACCGCAATGAGCGTCGGAAACCGACCGTTGCACGGCATGAGGCTGTTTGTTGCGGCGGCGATAAGGCGCTCCCTTTTTGAGCCGATTATTCTGCACCCGGTTACCCCGACAGAGTTGCAGCCAAGCCCCATGCACATTGTTAGCGCCTGTTTTCCGCAGGTTCTGCATTTGTGGAACGCCTTGTCGAGATTGAAAGCGATTCTCGGCAGAAAACCGAGGTCCTCAAGGTAAGTGAAAAGCGGAAAAAATATTGCCATCGGCGGCAGCATAACGGCTATTATTTTGAAAAGTATGCTGAGTATTCCGTCCGATATTGCCGAAACCACGGCGTCGGGAATCTGCGTTTCAAGCAGAAATGACCTTATTTTACCGTTTGCGGCGGCGAAAAAGCTTTCGAGCAGCGCCGACGGGTAGTTTGCGCCCTTTATTGTTATCCAGAATATGCCGGCGAGCATTGCGAGCATAATCGGAATTGCCGTAAATTTTCCGGTTATGATTTTGTCGGCACGGCTACTTTTTTTACACTCTTTTATTATTGATGCAGCAGCTATCCTTTCGGCGTCCGCTATGGTGTTTTCGGATTTGAACGGCGGCTCTTTTGCGGCATTGGTTGCGGCAAGCGCTTCAAAAATGCCCTTGCCGGCTCTTGCGCACGAAGGAATCACAGGCATATTCAAAAGCTTTGATAATGTGTTTATATCTATCTCCATGCCGCCTTTTTTCGCCTCGTCCATAAGGTTGAGGCACAGCACGACATTATCGGAAACCGCCGCAATCTGAAGCGCAAGATTGAGGTTCCTTTCAAGTGCGGTTGCGTCGCATACAACTATGACGGCTTCCGGGTTTTCATATCTTATAAAATCGCTTGCAGCCTCCTCGTCGCTTGACTCGCCGAAAAGCGAATAGGTGCCCGGGAGGTCGTAGATTTCGTAATCTATGTTATCGTATGTACATTTCCCGACAGCATTCGTAACCGTTTTTCCCGCCCAGTTGCCGGTATGCTGGCGCATACCGGTCAGGGCGTTGAAAACGGTGCTTTTGCCTACATTGGGATTTCCGGCAAGAGCAATTTTTCTGGTCAATGCAATTCCTCCGTTTCGATTTCGCTGCAGTCGCAGCTTCTGATTGCAATTACTGCCCCTCTGATTCTGTATGCCGACGGGTCGCCGAGCGGCGCTTTGAGTACACATTCGACAAGCGTTCCGGGGGTAAGACCGAGGTCAGTGAACCTTCTTCCGAGATTTCCGCCTTCCGGAACAAATGTAATTTCGGCTCTATCACCCGGTTTCATATCGCATAGCAGATTTTTTTTCATATGGCTTCTCTCCCTGTGATTTGTGTGCATTGGTGTTCTCTGATTATAATATGAGGCAAAATTCCGCTTTGTTAATGTGCGTTTTTTTCGACTTTTTTCGGCAAATTGTTCTGCGTTTCGCAAAAATCCGACTTCGCTTCATTCGGTGCCGATTGTTTTGCGCGTATTTTGTCGAATTAGGACGAACGCTTTTTGTTGACTTTTGGCTGATTTTGTGGTAAAAAAGTAAGTAGAGGGGACGTCAACTCATATATATTTTCTTATAATAAATGCCAGAAAGGATGATTACTGATGAGAAGACTCTACGGAGTAACAAAGGAAAGGAATTTTAAGCTTGAATACTATATTGTTGATGACGGGAAGGCTTACGGTATTGAAATCGTTAAGAAGTATACCGAAGACGGAATCGAATACTGCGAGAAGGGAGTGTGCTCTGCAATCAACCCGAGCCAGAACAGGGTTCAGAATATTCTGGAAACACTTCTCCGCAACACCGTTACGCCGATAGGTCTTGCATATGTTATGGAAGATATGGCGCACTGATAATAAAATCTGATTTTTAACGGCTCACCAAAAGAAATCTCCGAATCAATTGGAGATTTCGGACTGTGTGTCAAAGATTTAAGTTGTTGTTAAAAAAGCATCTTTTGTGATTTTCTTTGCTGCTGAGAATGCTTGTTTTGCTGCGGCTTCGCTTTCAAAAATTCCGAAAACGGTAGGACCGCTGCCGCTCATGAGGGTGCCTGACGCACCGCAGTTTCTGAATATTTCTTTAAGTTCCTCAACCGCATGCGGCACAGCTGAGCTGTTTAGAACGGCTTGTGCCGCAGGCTCGAGAACATTATACATTCTTTTGCATACTCCGTTCAAATCGCCTGCCCGAAGCGCTTTTATCATACCTTCGGTATCGGGGTGAAGCTTTATTTTGTCGGCGTGTATTTCAGAAAAAACCTTGGGTGTTGAAAGGCTGATGTTCGGTTTTGCAAGAACTATCGGTGCCTTCGGAAGCGGCGGCAGGGGAGTCAGAATTTCGCCCACGCCTTCTGCGAGCATGGTTCCGCCGTGAACGCAGTAAGGAACATCGGCGCCGATTTTAAGCCCGAGTTCGGCAAGCTTTTCAACCGAAAGCCCGGTTTTGAACATTTCATTAAGACCTTTAAGCACCGCAGCCGCATCGGAACTGCCCCCGGCGAGCCCGGCGCATACGGGAATTTTCTTCACTATATTGATATGGATTCCGGGGTTTTGTATTTTCGTTTCTTCAAAAAAAACTTCAGCTGCGCGGTATGCGTGGTTCTTTTTATTATTGGGAAGATATCTCAGATTTGTTGCAATCGTAATTTTTTTGCTCTTGTTGATTCTTATTTCAATATCGTCCGAAATATCCACTGAATGCATAATCATTTTAAGGTTGTGGTAGCCGTCATCGCGCCTGTTTATCACATCAAGCGAAAGATTTATTTTAGCATAGCTTTTAATTTTCATATAATTTCTCCGTTCATTTTATTCATATATTATACACCATAGCCGCGGAAATTTCAACCGGTTTGAATAATTTTAATCAAACTGTCAATAATTTCTTTGAACGGAGTTGATATTATGAAAAAAATACTGTATGTAATTCTGCTTGCCGCAATGATTCTTGTTTATGCATTTTGGGTAAACGATGACCTGTCAGACTGCATAATAAGATTTCATGTTATAGCGAACAGCGATACGAAAGAAGACCAGGAACTGAAACTGAAGGTGAGAGATGCGGTTCTCAGCGAGGTCAGGGAATTGTCGGGCAGCTCTCTTTCAAAGGAGGAATCTGCCCGTATTCTTTCGGAAAACAGCATCAGAATAAAGAACGCAGCGGAAAAAACCATAAGGGAGTGCGGATATAGTTATAAAGCCGATGTGGAATACGGAAAATTTGCATTTCCGGAGAAAAAATACGGAAATATCCGTCTGCCCTCCGGAAAGTATGACGCATTCAGGATAAAAATAGGAGAAGCCGAAGGGCATAACTGGTGGTGTGTGATGTTTCCGCCGCTGTGTCTTTCGGAGGGCGGCACGATGGACAGTGCTTCTCTGGAATACTTAAAAGAAAATCTGCCCGAGAGTGAGTATGAAATGATAACCGACGATGATTTGCCGGTGATAATCCGCTTCAGAATTGTCGATGCGGCGATGAAGCTTATAAATAAGATTTCGGGATAATTTCAACAAAACCGCTGCCCCGTGCGTGTAATTTGCAAAGGAGGTGTGACGGTATGAAAACAGAAGATCATTATATTTTGGGCGAGTTTGTTCTGAATGAGCTTTGATGCCGCCCCGGAAACTTAGGCAGGCGTTTGTTTCTGCTCGGGTGTGTTGAGCCTGATTACAATATTCTGAGTTTTCGGATTGCGAATACATCACCTGTGCCGCACTTGAATTTTGTGCGGAGGCTGCGGTAATCACAAAAAATTATACCGTCATAAAAATATAAAACAGGTAAACAAGCAGCATAATTATGCCGAGAACGCGCGTGTGTTTTTTGTGAATCCATGCCGTGAGAGCGAGCATAAGCGAAAGCATGACCACCATCGGAATGTCGCTTCGGCACACGGTTTTCGGTATGAAAAAGGCTTTTCCGATAGCCGCTTTGCACACCGGGAATGCAAGCAGAAGAATCGTTTCACAAATATCGCAGAGAATCGCCTTTCCGAGCCGCTTTTCCGAATAAAGCCTTGCGCACCCGGCACAAACCGCAATAAATCCCAGGGATATATATTTGAAGGATATTCCGAAAGAAGTGAGGATTATGCTGTTTTTTACCGTTATCGCACAGCCGAGCATTATTCCGGCGGCGGAAAACAGCAGCGAAATAATACGGAAGGACTTTTCCGACGAGATTTCGGGAATGTCCTTTTTTGTTGCGAGTATTAAATAAACGATGTATAAAAGCACGCAGAATGCCGCCGAAAAAACGGTGAATTTGAAATATGAAAGAATCCATACCGAAAGCGCAGATACCGCAACGCATAAATATCCGAGCCTTTCGGAAACGGAGCATGTGCGGTCACCGTCAGAGATAATTATCACCGGAATTATCAGACCGAGTATAAAGCTTATCCCCGATACGGGAAGGTAACAGGAAATGTCGGGGCTGCGGTTCGCAGAAAAAACCGCACACAAAATAAGCAGCGGAACCGAAAATACAATTCCGCCGAAGCGCTTAAACCGCTTTACGGAAAAGGCGTTGGCGGTTATCAGGTTCTGGCACACCGAAAACACCGCTGCGCCTATCAGAAAAAGTATGTACGGCATAAAAATCATCTCCTTCATTTGATTGTATTTGTCCGTGCGGAATAATATTCGCAAATTGATTTTCAAAAGTTCCGTAATATCAAAATAGCGTTTGAATTTGATGTTTCGTTTTGATATAATATTTACGAAACGGAGGTTTTGTACTGTGAAAAATTATAATATGAAAGAGTTTTGCGATAAGTGCCGCATTGCGGCGGCGGAAGGGTGTGTACTTCTTAAAAACGATGACGGCGTTTTGCCGCTCGGAGGTTCCGGCGTTTCGCTTTTCGGGAGATTTCAGAGGGATTACTATAAATCGGGTGTCGGCTCCGGCGGAATGGTGAATGTCGACTACACAACAAACATTATAGATTCGCTTGCGGAAAAGAAAAACATTAACCTAAATCGGGAGTTGGCGGAAATATATAAAAACTGGATTGACCGCCATCCGTTTACAAGCGGCGAAGATTGGGGAAAAATGCCGTGGTCGCAGCCGGAAATGCCGATTGACGATGAACTTGTAAAAAACGCACGGAAAAATTCGGAAAAGGCGGTTGTGTTCATCGGCAGATGTACGGGTGAAGGGTATGATTTCGGCTGTAAAAAGGGCGGCTGGTATCTTACCGATATTGAGGAGAATATGCTCGGGTGTGTAAGGCGGTTTTTTGATGATGTATGTGTTGTGCTCAACATCGGCGGTCTTATGGATTTTGGGTGGATTGAAAAGTACGGAATCAAATCCGTTCTTATAATTTGGCAGGGCGGTATGGAAGGCGGAAGGGCAGCGGCGGATGTTCTTGCGGGCGACAGCGTGCCCTCCGGAAGGCTTACGGATACCGTTGCGCATGAACTTTCCGATTACCCCGGGCACAGCGATTTCGGGAATCAAGAAAGAGTTGTGTATAACGAGGATATTCATGTGGGATACCGCTATTTTGAAACATTTAAAAAGGATTCCGTTATGTTTCCGTTCGGGTTCGGGCTTTCGTATACAAGCTTTGAAACCGAAGTGTTCGCCGACTGCACCGGAATGACGGTAAATCTTAAAGCAACGGTGAAAAATACGGGGAATTACATCGGAAAGGAAACCGTTCAGGTGTACTGCAAAGCGCCGCAGGGAACTTTGGGAAAGCCCGAAAGAGTGCTTGTTTCTTTTGCAAAAACCGTGAATCTTAACCCCGGGGAGCAGCAGTCGTTTGATTTGAGATTTGATTTGAAGGATATTGCCTCCTTTGACGACAGCGGAGCAAGCGGAAACAAGGGCTGTTTTGTGCTTGAGAGCGGAGAATATGAAATATTCGCAGGCAGAAATGTGCGTGATGCGGAGGAGGTTTTAAGCGTCAAACTGCCCGAAACCGTTGTTACAAAAAACTGCGGTACGGTGATTCCGGTGAATGAAAGTTTTATGAGAATTGTTTCGGAAAACGGTAAAATAAAATATGAAGCCGTTCCGGAAAATAAGCTTCCGGTTATAGTTCCGAAGGGTGAATATGAGCTTCCGGAGGAAATACCTCAGACCGGCGGCAGAGGAATAAAGCTTTCCGATGTAAAATGCGGCAAAGCCCATATGAAGGACTTTATTGCGCAGCTTTCCGATGAGGACTTATGCTGTATCATAAGGGGAGAAGGGGCAACGCCGAAGGTTACACCCGGTACGGGATGCGCTTTCGGCGGAGTTACCGGGCGGCTTTACAAGTATGAAATACCGGTGCTGTGCGGCACTGACGGCCCTTCCGGTATCAGAATGGACAGCGGTGTTTCCGCCGTCAGTATTCCTGCCGGGATTTCGCTTGCGTCAACATGGGACACTGCTTTGATTGCTGACCTTGCAGAGTGTCTTGGCGCAGAAATGACGGCAAATAATATAGATGCTCTTTTGGGACCCGGAATGAACATTCACCGCTATCCGCTTTGCGGCAGAAATTTCGAGTATTTCAGCGAGGACCCGCTGATTTCCGGGAGCATAGCTTCGGCAATTTCGGACGGCATAGCACGGTGCGGTCACACTGCGGTTATAAAGCATTTTGCGGCGAACAATCAGGAGGCGGCAAGAAGAACGGTAAATTCGGTTGTATCGGAAAGAGCGCTCAGGGAAATTTATCTTAAATGCTTTGAAATTGCCGTGAAAAACAGCGGCGTGAGAGCAATTATGACTTCGTATAACAAGGTCAACGGAGTGTGGATGTCGAATAACTATTATATTTTAAAGAAGATTCTCCGCGATGAGTGGGGCTTTGACGGCATCGTGATGACCGACTGGTGGGCTCTTATGAACTCAAATGAGAATGAAAAGGGCAGTCTTGATGACCTCACCGAGCTTATAAAGGCGCAGAACGACCTGTGCATGGTTTGTCTTTCTTCAGAGGAAAAGTCGGCGGAAATTATGAAAAAACTTGCCGACGGAGCGGTTACCCGGGCGGAACTTCAGAGAAATGCGGAGGATATCTGCCGTTTTGCGATGAACGCCTGTGATGTTTCGGAAAAATGCAGACCCGAATATTTTGAAAATTATGCGGATAAGTTTTCAAAATCCCAAACCGCCGCAGTTGTTGAAAATCCGCAGGATTGCTGCAGTGTTACGGTTTCGGAGGAAGGCTGTTACATATATGCGATTGAGGTTTCGGCGGGCGGCGATGAACTTGCGCAGTATAATATGACCGCCGAAATAGGCAGCGGCAGGGTTAACGCAACATTTAAAGGAAATACCGATTCCGCCGTTATATGCCGCGCGGCATGGCTGAGATGCGGCGAGAACAAAATACGCTTTGATAAGGCGCATGCTGTGCGGATAAAAAGAATTGAGTTCAGGAAAAACTTTTAAAAGCTATTGCAAAATACGCCGAAGTGTTGTATAATAATACTCGAAACTATTTTGTTGGAAGGTAATATTATGAAGCCCGGATTTATAGGAGTTTTTGATTCCGGGATCGGCGGAATAAGTGTTCTCGGGGAACTGATTTCTTATATGCCCGAAGAGGATTTCGTTTATTTCGGCGATTCCGCAAATGCGCCTTACGGCAACAGACCGGTTGACGATGTGCGCAGACTGACTCTCAAAAATATAAAAATGCTTGCCGATATGGGGGCAAAGGCGATTGTTGTTGCGTGCAATACCGCAACGAGCGCCGCAATAAACGATTTAAGGGAAATTTACGATATGCCGGTAATCGGGATTGAGCCTGCCATAAAGCCGGCGATTGAATATAAAAAGGATTCGGTTGTGCTGTGCATGGCAACAGCGGTTACGGTGCATGAAGAGAAGTTCTGTGAGCTTGTTTCGCATTTTTCGGACCGTGCAGCCGTTATTCCGCTTGCGGCAACGGAGCTTGCGGGGCTTATCGAAAAGGGCGAAACCCACAGCGCAAAAACAAGGGAATATCTTGAAGAAATTCTTTCTCCGTATGTAGGAAAGGTGGATTCGGTGGTTCTCGGCTGTACGCATTATCCGTTTGTGAAGAATGAAATTGCCGAAATAATGGGGGAAACCGTTAAGATATTTGACGGCGGCCGCGGCACCGCAAAGGAAACCAAAAGACGGCTTTCGGAATCCGGATTGAAAAAAAAGCCCGGCATATGCGGCTCGGTTGAGATAATCAACAGCCTCGGAACCCCCGAAATAATTTCGCTTTCAAAAAAATTGCTCCAAAGCGCAAAAAAATGTTGACATTTGGAAAAAAATATAGTATAATTAATATGCATGTAATTTAATCCTTGCTCCGCTTGGCGGGGCCAAAGTCCAGAAGGAGGTGAAGTAAATGGTAGAAGTTATTAACAAGTATGAAACGATTTTCGTTCTGAATCCCTCTTTATCCGAGGAGGAAACCCAGGCGCTTGTTGACAAATTCTCATCATTGATTGAATCTGCAGGTACACTCGAAAATGTTGATGTTTGGGGTAAAAGAAGACTTGCATATCCTATCAATGACTTTGAAGACGGCTTTTATGTTCTTGCTGAATTCAGTTCAAAGCCCGATTTCCCGGCAGAACTTGAAAGAATCTACAAGATTACTGACGGCGTTATGAGAAGTATTGTTATCAAGAAGTAAGTTGCTTGGACAGCGGTTTTGAACCGCATAGCGGGAGGTTATTATTTTATGCTGAATAAAGTTATGTTGATGGGAAGGCTGACTAATGACCCTGAAATGCGTTACAGCACGGCAGGGGTTGCGGTTGTCAGATTTTCGCTCGCCGTTCAGAGAAGCTATGTTAAGCAGGGCGAGGAAAGACAAGCCGATTTTATAAATATCGTCGCTTTCCGTTCTACGGCAGAATTTGTCGGTAAATGGTTCAAAAAGGGTCAGCTTATGGTTGTTGTCGGCTCACTCCAGTCGAGAAGATGGGAGGATAAGGACGGCAAAACTCAGTACGGTATGGATGTTGTTGCCGAGGAAGTTCACTTCGGTGAAAGCAAGAAGGAAAGAGATTCCGCTCCGGCGCCTGTTGCACAGTCGCCTGCGTCGTCTTCGGTTCCGCCGGCACCGTCAAAGCCCGTAAACGATTCTTTTGACGATAATTTTATGCCGGTTGACGATGCAGATCTTCCGTTTTAATTATTAAGGATTGGAGGAATTTAAAATGGCTGAAAGAGAACAGAGACCTATGAGAAGCCGTAAGCCTAAGAAAAAGGTTTGTGCTTTTTGTGTAGAAAAGGTTGAGGGTATCGATTATAAGGATGCCGCTAAGCTTCGCAGATATATTTCCGACAGAGCAAAGATTCTGCCCCGCAGAATTACAGGTACATGCGCTCTGCATCAGAGACAGCTTACCGAAGCTATCAAGAGGGCAAGGCACATTGCGCTTCTGCCTTTCACAACCGATTGATTGTAAATTTGAAATCCGCCCGGTATTCCGGGCGGATTTTTGTTAAAATGGGGGGAATATAATGACTTATATATGTAAATACAATTCACCGCTCGGCGTAATAACGCTTGCAGGGAGCAGCGAGGCGCTTACGGGGTTGTGGTTTGACGGTCAAAAGTATTTCGGTGATAATCTGCCGAATGAATACAAACAAGATAGGCTGCCGGTTTTTGATGAAACCGTCAAATGGCTCGATATATATTTTTCGGGCAGAAATCCCGGCTTTATGCCGCCGCTGTCTTTTAACGCTTCTCCTTTCCGAAAAACCGTATGGGAAATACTTCTGACAATTCCTTACGGAAAAACCATGACTTACGGAGAAATTGCTGATAAAATTGCCGCACAAAAGGGAATCGAAAGTATGTCTGCACAGGCTGTAGGCGGCGCTGTGGGACATAATCCGATTTCGATTATTGTGCCGTGCCACAGGGTGGTCGGAACAAACGGAAGTTTAACCGGTTATGCCGGGGGAATAGAACGGAAAATCAAACTTTTGGAGCTTGAGCAAGCCGATATGAGCGGCTTTTTCGTACCGAAGAAAGGGACTGCGCTTTGAGGAGGTAAATATATGATTATCACATCTGCCGTTGAAAAAATGATTGAATTTTATGAGGGCAATCTGCACGATATTGCTCATTTTATGAAGGTTTGGGCGTTTGCCGAAACGATTGGAAAACAGGAAAAACTTGACGCACACACGCAGCAGGTTCTTGAACTTGCGGCTGTTGTTCATGATATTGCGTGCCCTCTTTGCCGCAAAAAGTACGGCAACACGAACGGTAAGAATCAGGAGCGCGAAAGTCCGCCGCTCGTTGAAGCATTTTTTGCGGATTTATCTGTGCCGGAGGAGGATATACAGCGTATTTCGTGGCTTGCCGCTCACCATCATACTTACGAAAATGCAGTCGGGCTTGATTATCGGATTTTACTGGAGGCCGATTTTCTTGTCAATGCGGACGAAAGCGGATATACAATTGCCGCAATTAAGAGTGCGGAGAAAAATATATTCAGAACCTCATCGGGAATCCGATTGCTGCAGTCCATGTATTTGCGTGCGGAATAGCTTTTAATAAAAAATAAACCCCATGCCGCTTTTCCTGAACCGCAGCGGCATGGGGAATTTTATTATTTTCCTATTTTTGTAACCATCGGGCAGGGGAGGTCGTCAACACGGTACGAGGGCGCTGCCCAGCGCACGGCATTTTTTATTACCTTCTGCACATCCTTGTTATAATATGTAGGATATGATTCGTGACCTGGCTGGAAATAGAATATCTTGCCGTTTCCTCTGTGGTAAACGCATCCCGAGCGGAACACTTCTCCGCCTTCGTACCAGCCTATCATGAGCAGCTTGTCGGGTTCGGGAATCCCGAAGGGTTCACCGTACATTTCTTCGTGCTCGATTTCGATATATCTTCCCAAATCCTTGGTGATTGGGTGTGCGTGGTCAAGAACCCACACTCTTTCAAAATCGCCGTCTTCACGCCAGCTGAGGTTGCAGGTTGTGCCCATAAGGCGCTTGAACGGCTTTGAATGATGCCCCGAATGAAGCGCAATAAAGCCCATACCCTTAAGAACCGCCTGCTGAACCGAAATCGCAACATCGTCCGGTACCTTGTGATGTGCCATGTGTCCCCACCACAAAAGAACATCGGTTTCGGCTAAAATTTCGTCCGTAATTCCGCAGTGCTCATCATCGAGCGTAGCGGTTTTTACCGAAATATCGTCACATTCCAGAAAATCTTTTATGGCATTGTGAATACCGTTCGGATAGATTTTTTTAACATTTTCCTGTTCTTTTTCATGAATAAATTCATTCCACACCAAAACTCTTATCATTGCAGGATACTCCTTTTAGTAAAAAATTCAATTTAATTATACACAGGAAAATGCGTTTTGTCAACCCCGTTTTTCTATTTTGTATTCAAGATTGTTGTAATCTGTGATAATTCTTGTTCCGTCTGAATATTTTGTTTCAAAAACGCCGTCCGAGATTTCACGGTGGTCCTCCATAAATTCAAACTGGAGATATGAAAGCTTTTTATAATAATCATACATATGTTTTATATTTTCAACGCTTTTTGCCATGGAGGTGTTGTCGGCGGTGTTGAGTCCGTTATACAAATCTTCGGGATGACCGCTGAAACCGTTGTGAAAATACGCAACCGGCCGCCCGCCGAACTCTATGTTTTTAAGAACGGAACGGTAATATTCGCGGTTTTTTTCGCCGCACACATATGCGCTTGTTTCCCACGAGGTGTTGTGAAGCACAATTCCGTGATACACAAGCTCCCAAAGCGGAATAACACGGTCGCAGAATTCTGTTGTTATCTGCTTCCGTGTCGGGTGGACAACGAGAGCAAAATCCAGCTCGCCTATGTTTGTGTCGTAGCCGCCCTCCGATGAAAAACCGCCCATAAGCTTTTTTGAAAGCTTCATGATTTTTCGGTTACATTCTGCGGATTCCGCCTTTGTGAGAGGGTGCTTTTTGCTGTAACACTTGCGCGGCGGATGAAGCGACAGCACATCGATATAATGCACACCGCGAAATCCGAGTTCTGCGATTTTCGGCAAAAGTTTTTGTGCCTGTGCTTCTGCAATTTTCGGGCAAAGCTGATACATTCTGCCGCCGCTCCAGGGGTTGGGGTCAACAGAAATCTCACCGTTTTTGAGCTGCAGAATATCGTCACGGTTCCACATCTCGGAAACCGAGTATGCGTCCGAACTGTTTGAATGGCAGGTCATCTGATAGCCGTTTTCCTGTCCGTATTTAATCAGGCTGCGAAGTGCTTCCTCGCCGCCGAGGCTCGGTTCAACCGGAAACATCGCCGGGTATCTGCCGTCGTGACCTTTGTGATTCCAGCCTATAATGCAAAATTCCGCACGGTCTATCCCTTGGCGCTTGAACTCATCAATCAAATCCTTCATTCTGCCGAAGGTGCAGCATACGCACATGGGCGGCTCCGTTTCGGGCGTCTGCTCCATTACCGGCGTCGGAATCGGTTTCATGCCGAGGCGTATTCTGACATTCATTGCATTTGCGGCGTATTCGAGATACGGGTTATCCTTTATTCTTTCTTTGAGCGGAACGCAGTCGCCCCGCCCGAGGCGGTAATTGCGGTAGCACCTTGCCATATCGCTGTATTCTGCGGATGTATCAAGAATATGATACCGCACCGAAATGTCCTCGTACGGGCAATCGCCGTCAAGTTTAAATCTTGGATATATGTAGTATCTTCCGTTTTTCTTTCCTATTATAGTATCATAATCAAGGCGCATGCCTTCAACGATTGCGGCGAAACAGAGGTCGGATTTTTTGACCCCGAAGAGCGCAATTGCGCTGTCCTCGATAACCTGCTCGCCGTCCTTGTGCCCCTTGAATCTGCACAGCATATATGTGCTGTTGACATACGGTCCTCCCCTCGGGGCAACCATATATCCGGGCTTTCCTTCCTCCTCGGAGCCGAACTCCGGCATGAAATTGATATATTCAATGCCTGATCCGAGAGCCTCCTTTGAAATATGCGCATAAATACCGTATTCGGTCTGCTGTGTTTCAAGCGTGATTCTTTCTTTTGTGCCGTTTTCGTAAATTAAATCAGCGTAATACATTTTCGGTTTCCTTTCGTTTTTGATAAGTATACCACAAATTTTCTGATTCTTACATACCGAAAACAAACAATTATAATAAGAAAACAAACATCAGTCGAAATCGGGCAGAAGATTACCTATATATTCTATAATTTTTTCCGGCGGGATCGGCATGTCGTTTACAATCCACCATTCAATCACATTCATTGCTCCGCCGCCGCAGAAACGGGAGATTATTTCGGGCGGTACCGGCATTTTTATGCCCGATTCTCTGCACCGCTCCAGCTTTTCGCAGATTTTCATTGAAATTGTCGCCCGAATCGATGTTATAACCGACTCCTCACGGTTTTTTATCGATGCGTTTTTATACAGTTTCTGATTCTTTGAAAGTATGGTCAGAATTTCATATGCGGCGTCAAGATAGTATTTTTTGTAGCCTTCAAAATCGTGCGCCGTGATATCGTCTTTGTCGAGCGGCGATTCGAGTTCGCTTAAGGTGTACCTTAAAAGATGATATTTGTCCTCAAAATGTGCGTAAAAAGTGGCACGGTGAACCATCGCACGGTCACAGATGTCCACAACGCTTATCTTTTCAAACGGCTTTTCGCACATGAGCTCCCGCAGAGCGTCCGACAGAAGCTTCAGTGTTTTTTTAACTCTAAGGTCGTTTTGATTCATAAATGCCCGTAATTCCTTTCTTTTTTCGGATACAAATTAAAAAAAATGTAAAATAACCGACACTTGTATGATTTTGTGTATTGAAAAATTCTTCTATATATTATATAATATATTATTGAAGAAAAAAAGTCAAGAAAAATTATGAATCGATTGGTGATAGTATGAAATTCATATTGAAGCATAAGTATATTATGCCTGTGCTGTTTCTGATTATGACGGCGGTTTCACTGGTTGCGTCGAGCTTTGTTAAGGTCGATTATGACCTGGTCGATTATCTTCCGGACGACTCTCCGTCAACCATTGCCCTTGACACGATGGAAAACGAATATAAAACCGATATTCCGAATGCCCGGGTTATGGTGCCGGATGTTTCTCTGCCGGAGGCGCTTTCGTATAAGGAAAAGTTCAAGGCGGTTGACGGCGTTAAAGAAGTTTCGTGGCTTGACGATGCGGTAAATGTGTATCAGCCGCTCGATATGCTTGAAACAAAGACCGTTGAGGAGTATTACAAAGACGGCAACGCCCTTTTTACCGTTACGATTGACGATGAAAAGAAGGTTGAAGCCGTAAATGCACTTCGTAAAATCATAGGCGATGGGGGAGCTATGAGCGGAACTGCCGTAAACAACGCCGCAGCCATTCAGCTTACGGAAAAAGAAGTGCAGAAGATTATGGTTTTCTGTGTAATTCTTATATTCTTTATTCTGATTTTTGCGACCACTTCATATGTGGAACCGATAATCTTTCTTGTCACAATCGGTGTGGCAATCGCCATAAATCGAGGCACGAACCTGTTTTTCGGCGAGATTTCCTTCGTAACCAACTCCGCCGGAAGCATACTGCAGCTTGCGGTTTCGATGGACTATTCCATATTTATAATGCACAGATTCCAGGAATTCAGAGAAACGGAAAGCGATGTCGAAAAAGCAATGTCGCTTGCGGTTAAAAAGTCTTTCGCTTCGGTAATGTCGAGCGGACTCACAACAGTTATGGGTTTTGCGGCTCTGGTGCTTATGAAGTTCAAAATCGGTCCGGATATGGGCTGGGTAATGGCTAAGGCTATTGCGATTTCGCTCATAACCGTTCTTTTGTTCCTTCCGTCGCTTATTCTTGTTACTTATAAGTTAATCGACAAAACGGAGCACAAAAACTTTATGCCGTCCTTTGAAAAACTTTCAAAAGCTGTGTTTAAGGTGAGCACGCCGGTAATTCTCATATTTGCGATTTTGCTTGTTCCGTGCTATATTGCCCAGGGGAAGAACAGTTTTCGCTACGGTCAGTCCGGAATTTACGGCAAAGGTACTCAGCTTGGTGATGATACAGAAAAAATCGAAAATATATTCGGGCAGTCAAACCTTGTTGCGATTATGGTTCCGAAAGGGAAATACGCAACGGAAGCGGAACTTACCGAACAGCTTGAAAGCAATCCGTATGTGACATCGGTGATTTCGTATTCGGAATCGGTAGGGTATCAGATTCCGGAAGAACTTGTTCCGAAGGATTCTCTTGACCAGCTGATAAGCAAGGATTACAGCCGTTTTGTGGTTACGCTTGACGCTCCTGCGGAAGGTAAATTTTCGTTCTCGGTTGTAAACGACATCAAAAAGCTTGTAAAAGACCTTTACGGCGACAAGGGTCTTGTTGCCGGAGATACGGTAAGTTCATACGACCTCAAGGGTGTTGTTACAAGCGATAACACAAAAGTTAATTTCCTTGCAATTTTGTCGATTGCGCTGATACTTGTTATAAACTTCAAGTCAATCATGCTGCCGGTTATTCTGCTTGTGCTGATTGAACTTTCAATCTGGATAAATCTTGCGGTTCCGTATTTTGCCGGAGATGACCTTTTCTATATAGGCTATCTTATTATAAGTTCCATTCAGCTCGGCGCAACGGTTGACTACGCAATCCTTTTTGCGGACAGATATATTGAAAACCGCCATACGATGCTTGCCAAACCCGCAGCACAGAAAACACTGCAGGACACCGCACCGTCAGTTATCACATCGGCGACCATTCTTACGGCATCGGGGCTTTCTCTCGGAATGATGTCCACAAACGGCGTTATAAGCCAGCTGGGTATTCTGGTCGGAAGAGGCGGTATTCTGTCGGGCGTGCTCGTGCTTTTCGCACTGCCGCCGCTGATTGCGTTCTTTGACGGAGCAATCAGAAAAACCACTTATAAAATGAAGGTTTATACCGGTGAAGAACAGGAGGAGGTTAATCATGAAGCTGATTAAACGAACACTTGCGGTTCTTGTCTGCATGACCCAGCTTTTGAGCTGCTGCGTCTATTCCGCAGAGAATGTTCCCAAGGAAGAAACAGTTTACGCAATTCTCAACCTTGACGGAAGCCTTAAGGACGCATATGTTGTAAATTCCTTCAAAATCAGCAGTCAGAAAACGATTGTCGATTACGGAAATTACAGCGAGTATAAAAATCTTACATCGGATTCCGAGCCTAAAGTCAAAAACGGAAGTGTCGAATGGAAGGTTCCCGACAACGCATCGTCCTTTATTTATCAGGGAAAACTCAAAAAGGCTGAACTTCCGTGGAATTTCGATATAAAATACAGCATTGACGGCAAAAACATCAAGGGTGAAAAAACCGCCGGAAAAAGCGGAAAATTCATGATAACGATTGATGCAAAAACAAACAAGCGCACGGAACAGTATTTTACCGATAACTATATTGCTCAGGTGACTATGCAGCTTGACACCAAAAGGTGTAAAAACATAGCCTGTGAGGACGCAATATTTGCTAATGTCGGCAGCACGAAGCAGCTTACATTTATGATTCTTCCGGGGCTTGACAAAACATACGAAATCACCTTTGACGCAAAGGATTTTGAAATGTCGGGTCTTACAATCGGATTTGTAAGGATTTCGGACGGAATCCTGGGTACGATGGACACCATGAAGGCGGGCGTTTCGTCAATGGCTTCATCGGTTTCGAGCCTCGTGAGCGGCACCGGAACACTTAAAAACGGTGCCGAAGATCTGGCGTCGGGCGTAACGCTTCTCGACAGCGGCGCGCAGAATATCCGTTCAAGCCTTCCGAGCCTTGTTGCCGGAATAGACACCTTCGGAAACGGGCTTCATACGGTGGATTCCGGTATGGGCGACCTGTCGGGCGGTTCGGCATCGGTGCGGTCGGCTCTTACGGAACTTGACGGAAAGTCTGCCGATGTTTCAAACGGTATAAGCAGCGTAAGCGAAGGTCTTAAAAAGATTACGGAAAATAAAGACACGATAGTCAACGCAAAAAAACAGCTTGAATCAAAAGAGGGCGATATCAACTCTCTTTCCTCCGGCGGCGATACGCTGAAATCGGGGTATAAACAGATTGAAACAGGGCTTAGCACGGCAGCCGGAAAAACAGGCGAAATCCGTTCGGGTCTTAAAGAACTCAGGTCTGCAAATACCGATGTTTCCACGCTTGTTTCCGGCGCGGAAAGCGTTTACGGCGGTATAAATTCCGCAAAAGCTTCTCTCGATATGCTTGTTTCAACGATGGACGATTCAAATCCGTATAAGGCGCAGCTTAAGGCTATATCGGAAGGCATGACGGGTCTTGTAACCGGTGCAGGGCAGGTTGCCGCAGGAACAAAACAGGCGCAGAGCGGAATAAGCTCGCTGTATTCAAGCGCACTCACATTCGGCAGTGCGGCGGAGCAGCTTGCGGAAGGCTCAAACACAATGCTTGAAAATATGAAAACCTTGAATTCGGGTCTTTCAACTTATACAAACGGCGTAAACAGCCTTACATCGCTTTATGATGTTTCAATGGAGTTTGCGAACGGCTCAATGACTATGATTGACGGCGCACAGCAGATTTATGACGGCAATGAGGATTTGCGCCGCGGATTTGATTCGTATGCCGACGGCGTGAGCAAGCTTTCCTCAAACTACACAACGCTGGACGATTCGATAAATGCGCTTTACGGCGGTATCGGAACGCTTTCAAGCAGTTTTGATACGCTCTCTGACAGCACAAATACAGTGTCTTCGGTGTTTGATGAGTTTGCAGACAGTATTTCGCTTTTAAGCTCCGGCGCATCGCAGCTTTATAACGGTACGGATACATTAAATTCCGCTACCTCCCAGGCGACCGACCTTTATTCGGAATACGGCGGCGATATTGCTTCCGCAATTTCGGCAAGTGCATCGGCAGAGGTTGTTTCGTTTGCGGCGCCCGGCGTTGTAACGCCCACATCGGTTCAGTTTGTTGTTAAAACTCCGGATATCAAAGAGGACGACAACGAAGCTGCGGCGCAGTCCGACGATAAGGGAACGCTTCTTGACCGCATACTTGCGATTATCCCCGGCGGAAACGGCTTGACAAAAGCGCTTGTGGGACTGGGCGTTCTTATAATAATTGTGTTTATAATAATCAGAATTATAAAGAAAAAGAAAAAGAACGGAGGAAATAAGTTGAAGAAGACAGGTACATTATTAATGCTTCTTTTGTGCGTATCTCTGATGTTTACCGCCTGCGGCAAGGATACGCAGAAGAAAAAAACAGAGCCTAAGAAAACCGAAACGAAAACGGTTCAGGAGTATTTCGGAACGCTTTCGGCGGAAAGTAAAACCGAGGTTATCCCCGAGGGCAAGGGTGAAATCGAGGAGGCTTCGTTTGAGGTTGGCGATAAGGTGAAAAAGGGTCAGCTGCTCTACAGGCTCAAAGACAGCGGTATTGCGGATTCCATCGCAACCACCAAGAACTCGATAACCAAAGCCGATATTTCCATTCAGACAGCGCAGACAAATGTCAACGATTTGAGCATTTACGCTCCTGCTTCGGGTATACTCCGTGAGTTTTCTATCAAAAACGGCGAGAGGGTAAACGCCGCAACAATCGGTAAAATCGTTGATGAAAATAAAATTATTGCTTCCGTTCCGTTCACGGCTTCCGGAAGGGATAAAATCAAAATCGGAAACAGCGCAACCGTAACCTCCGATGATTACATGGTCAGCCTCTCGGGTACCGTAACAGCCGTTTCGGATTCGAGAAACGGCTCCGTCGGCGGAATTGCTGTTTACAATGTCGAAATCACGCTTTCAAACCCCGGCGGAATTTCCGACGGAATGACCGCAGCAGCAGTTGTTCACACATCCTCCGGCGATGTGGAAAGTGCGTCCGTCGGTTCGTTTAAGGACGCGGATTACACCGCAGTAATCAGCCGCCAGAGCGGCAATGCGGCTGCTGTTTATGCGGAAAGCGGAGATTATGTAAAGAAAGGTCAGCTGCTTGTTAAAATTCAGAATGACAATGTGACATCAACCCTTGAAAAGGCAAGGCTTGACCGCAGCGACCTTGACATCAAGCTCGCAAGGCTCAACGATAACTACAGCAAGCTGTTCATATATGCTCCGGCAGACGGAACAGTTATCAAAAAGTCCAAGGAGGTTCACGACAGCATAGCTTCCACCAAGGACAGCGTCGTTACAATTGCCGACCTTACAACCCTTACCGCCAAAATCAGTGCGGACGAAGATGTTGTGAAAAAAATCAAAACCGGAGATTCGGTTAAACTTACCGTTTCCGGAACAGACACGGTTCTTTCGGGTAAGGTTAAGTCGATTGACGAAGAAACGGTTTATGTAACCGTCGAAAACACAGGCGATTTGCAGGACGGCACTGCCGTCAGTGCAGATTTCGGAGGTGACGGCAAATGATAAGAGTAAAAAGACTTTTAAGTATAATTCTTGCGGCAGTGATTGCTGCGTCGGCGTTTACCGCATATGCTGATTATTCAGATGTGCCGGAGGGTGCATTTTACAAAGACAGCGTTGAAAGGCTTACAGACCTCGGCGTAATTTCGGGCATGGGCGACGGAACCTTTGCTCCCGACAATCTCATCACCCGTGCGGAATTTTCGGTAATTGCGGTCAAGGCCGCAAATTATAAGGAAGGCGGCTCATCGCTTTTGTTTTCCGATGTTCCTTCCTCGTTCTGGGGTGCGAAGTATATAGCGACCGCAGCTGAAAACAAGCTTATTTACGGATATCCGGACGGTTCCTTCCACCCGGGCGAAAATATCACATATGCACAGGCACTTACTATTCTTATGAGACTTTTGGGGTACAGTTCCGGCGAAATCGGCAGGGGATACCCTTACGGGTATATCGACAAGGCGCAGGAACTCGGCATCTGCGACGGGCTCAGCTTTAATGCCGATGACCGCATAACAAGAGGCGTTGTTGCGCTTATTTTTGACAGGGCACTTAGCTGCGATATGAACGGAACAAGCAGCAAGCTTATGACGAAAATGGATTATTCGCTTTCAGATGAAGTGATAATCTTAGGCAGCGGCAAAACAGACGGCAGTATTTTGGCGGACAGCATTGCAACCAGCGGCGGAACATACAAAAATAATTGCCGGAGAATCGAAATCGGCTGCAAAGCAAAGCTTATACTTAATAAAGACAAAGAGATTGTTTCTTACATTAAAACCGGAACCGATGACAAAAAGAGCGGTACGGTTGAAAGCGTAACGGGCAATTCGGTTGTTCTTAAAGACGGCGGAAATCTCTTTACGGTCAATATCGACGAAAACGCGCTTGTGTATCTGAAACTTTCAAAAACCACATTTTCCAAGGCTAAGGACAGCATTGAAATCGGTATGCCGATGTCTGTTTTCTATGCCGGCGGAGAGTATGATTATTCGGTAATTGAGTCCAAAAAGCTGGACGGCCCTGTTTTGGTCAACGATGCCGATTCTATAAAGACTATGTGGAACATAACCGACAAAACGCTTGTTATCCGTGACGGCAACATTAAGAGTTTTTCGGATATTTCCAAAAACGATGTTGTTTATTATGATGTTCATGCCGACACGCTTTATGCGTACTGCGACAAGGAGTCGGGCGTTTATGAAGAAGCTTATCCGACCCGTGCGCAGGTGACATCGATTAAGCTTTCGGGCAAGGAATACGGTCTGGAATCCTCTACAGCCGTATCGCAGCTTTCAACAGCTTATGACATAAACGATTTTATCACCGTTGCACTCGGCAAAGACGGCGAAATCGTTGCGGTTATAGATGAGAGTGAATCTTCCGCAAAATACGGTTTGCTGCTTTCGTGCGAGAAGAAAACGGTCGACGGTACGGCAAAGTATTATGCGAAGTTTCTCGGGCAGAGCGGAACCGTGCAGGAATTCAATGTGGATAAGGACTATGCTTCCTACAGAGGGAGAGTGTGCGAATATTCATCGAAGGGCGGCGTTGTCAGCCTTTCGTTCATGAACAAAAACTCGTCGGTTGCCGGCGCAGTCGGTTTTTCGAGCAGAACAGTAGGCGATTACGCTCTTTCGGAGGATGCGGTGATTATAGACGCCGGATATATTCCGGAAAACTCAGCCGACCCCGACGCTTTGGCAAAAACAATAAAACTTTCCGATATTCAGAAAAACAAGCTTGACCGCAGCGATATTCTCTATGTGGCTTTTTCCGGAAAACAAATAGGGTTTATGGTGCTTAACAATGTTACAAAGGATTTTTCGAGCTTCGGAATCGTGACCGAATGTGATAAGCAGAGAGGTTCGTCCGTTTATACTCTGGATGTTGACGGGAAGGAATCTACTTATACCGTATCAGGTATTCTCCGCCCGGGAAAGGGCAGTGCCGTTGAAGCGGTAATCGCCGATAACAAGATTATCAGTATGAGCGAACTTGAAAAGCTTAACACCTCCGGTAAGGTTTCAAGCTTTGATAAAAATAATATCGTGATCGGCGGCAGCAGCTATAGGCTTTCCAAGAACTGTAAATTCTATGTTCAGGATTATAACTATAACTACACCTTGATGTCGTATGACGATGTGAAGGATGAAGATATGTCAAACTGCCTTCTTTATGCTGATGAACCGATTGAGGACGGCGGATTGGTAAGGATAATAAAGATACAGAAATAAAATGCGGTGACCTCCGATTGGCGGCTGTTTCTCTGCCGGTCGGGGGTCTTTGTTTGAACTTTTGGAGAAGTCAGGAAATGAATTGCCTTGCGGCATGAATTGAAGCTAACGCTTCATGAATTGCCCTTCGGGCATATTATATGCGGTTACGGTGATTTTTCCGACCTTTCGGCATGAATTGAGCCTTTTTGGTGTTAAAAAGCGGTTTTCAGAAGCCTGAAAACCGCTGTATTTCTTTTATTTACTCAGCTTTTGCAATGCATACATGCAGGCGATAATCACAAGTGTGACAATGAAGATTCCCGCCATGCCCTTAAACATTATGGGGAGAGTATTCAGAAAAGCCTGTGTGTTCATGTGAGTCACCTCGTTATTTTATAAGATTAAGTATCATGCCGCCGGCAATAACCGATGCAATCTGACCGGAAACATTTACTCCGATTGAGTGCATGAGAAGGAAGTTCTGGTTATCCTCGGCGAGTCCCATTTTATGAACAACCCTTGCAGACATAGGAAAGGCCGAAATACCGGCAGCGCCTATCATGGGGTTGATTTTTTTGCCTTTTTTCAGGAACAGATTGATGATTTTTGCGAATATAACTCCGCCTGCCGTGTCGAATATGAATGCCACAAGACCAAGCCCTATAATCATAAGGGTTTCCTTTGTGAGGAACTGGTCAGCCTGCATTTTGGTTGCGATTGTAATTCCGAGGAAAAGCGTAATAACATTCGCAAGAACCTTCTGTGCGGTTTCGGAAAGCGAATCGAGAACGCCGCATTCTCTGATGAGGTTACCGAACATCAAAAATCCGACCAGCGCAACGCTCTTTGGCGAAACGATACCGGTGATTACGGTAATTATAATCGGAAAGAGTATTTTCGTCAGCTTGGAAACGGATTTCTGTTTGTATTCCATTCTGATTTTCCGCTCCGATTTGGTTGTCAGAAGCTTTATTACCGGCGGCTGAACAACCGGCACGAGCGCCATGTATGAATACGCCGCAACCATGATTGCGCCCACATACTTTGAGGCAAAGTGCTGTGCAACGAATATTGAGGTAGGACCGTCCGCCGCACCTATGATTGCGATTGACGCAGCGTCTTTGAGGTCAAACCCCAGGAGCGACGCAACACCGAGCGTGAAAAATATACCGAACTGAGCCGCTGCACCGAAAATCATAAGCTTCGGGTTTGAAAGAAGCGGTCCGAAATCAATCATTGCACCGATTCCTATGAAAAGCAGAAGCGGAAACAGCTCGTTTGCGATGCCGGCGTCAAACAGAACATCGATTACGCCCTTTTCTGCCCCCTGCGTTACCGCGCCCGAAAGCGGAAGATTGACTAAAATTGCACCGAACCCCATCGGCAGAAGAAGCGTGGGTTCCATATCTTTTTTGATTGCAAGGTAAATCAGCAGTCCGCCGATAATCCACATTACAATCTGCTGCCACTGTATGTTGGCGGCGTTTGAAAATAATTCAGACATTTTTTTCACCTTTCTTATAATTAAATATTAAAAAAGCGACACCTTTGCCACTCATTTGTAGGCAAAAGTCTCGCAATTTAATTCTGCAGCGGGCGGATATTCAGCCGTAATGACGCATCAGAAACGGCTCATCTGCCGTCTGCTACTCCCTTTTACATGAAATATTATACATTATTTTCGGCTTCTTGTCAAGGGGTAAAAAACATTTATTATTTCCTTGACAAATCGAACCAATTGTGATAAAATATAACTGTCGTTATTGACGAATATCACAAAAAGCATATGTATTGAAAGGGTGGAACTTATGAAAAAAATCAAAAAACTGCTTGCGTATGTTTCGTGCGCCGCTATGGTAGCCACATCGTTTACGTCTGTTTCGGCTGCGGGGAAGACGGTATTTGTGTCCCCGGGGGAGTCGGTTCAGGCGGCAATTGACGCAGCTGAGAGTGGCTCGGTTATAGTGCTCCGCGGCGGTACTTACAACGAGAGCATTAATCTTAATAAAAGCAACATAACAATCAAGGCTGAAAACGGTGCTGATGTTGTTTTCTCAACATCGCAAACCGGTAAGCTTGAAGATATAACGAAGGAAGAAAAGGATAAGATTTTGATTTCCGACGGTAAAAAGAAGACCAAAGCTGTAAGAGGGATTAAAAACCTTGGCGAAATGAAGGAAGGCGGCATTTATCCGGTTGCGCTTCAGAATAACGAGTATCTTCCGATTGCTTCACTTCAGGAACTTGAAAAGCCAAGCATTATAGAGCCCGGGCAGGAAATACTCGCTGAGTCAGTTCCGTTAAGAATAATAGATACCGAAGAAAATCCGGACGGTTCGGTAACGGTTACAAGAAACTCGGATGCTACTGTAGGATATGAATATACGGATGAATATATGTCAAATCTAAAAAATGCATATTTGCATGCAAATTTAGAAAGTAAAGAGTGGTTTATACCTCTGAATTTCGAGGGTGCGGGCAAAATAAAATATACTTTGCCGGCTGATGGCAGAGTTGCTTATCCATCTAATCTGACAACTCTTGTTTATGTAAATGACATTAGTTTTATAGACGAAAAAGGCGAATGGTATGCGGATCGCGAAAGCGGCACGGTATTCATTTATCCTAAAGATGCTGCAGCGGATGTTGAGTTTATAGCGGACGATAAAACATATATTTCGGGCGATAAGCTTTCTAATGTTAAAATCAGCGGAATAAAGTTTTCGGATACTTTAGGGTCTGCAATCGATATTAAAAATTCGGAGAATATAGAAATTTTGGACTGCAAGTTTGAAAACACCTCCGATACTGCCGTAAAGCTTGAAAAATGCAATGATTCAAAAATTGATAACTGCGATTTTGATAATCTCGGCGGCGGTGCGGTTTCGATTGACGGCAATCTTAACACTGTCGACAACTGCGGTTTCTCAAAAACCGGCTGTCTTTTCTGGACGGAACATGAACCTATAAAAATTGAAGGCAATAAAAACAAAATAACTCATAATGAGATTTCAGGTGCTCCTCACACTGCCGTGCTTTTGAACGGAAATGAGAATAAAGTTGAACTTAATAATATAAGCGCAGCACTTTCGGTATCCGGCGGTTCGGTTATTATTGTTGACGAAAGAACAGAGCAAAACGAAATTGTCAATAACTATATTCATGATATATTCGATATAAGAACAGATAATCTCACTTACGGCAGCAGGTTATTAAAAGTAATTCCGTATAAAAACGGTATGGTCAGGACAATTGACTATGCAATAGGACTTTATGATACAAAGAATAATAAGATAAACAATAACTTCATAAAAGATATAACCTCCGGGGTTAAGCTGGCAGCGGCAAAGAATAACGATATATCAAATAATATGATTTTTTCGGAATATCTTATGCTTCAGGAGTCATACAGCTTTGTTAATGACGAAGGCACAACTGAAGAGTATTATTCAGAGGGGAATACTATAAAAAATAATTTTCAGCGTGCAAAGCTGGATTTTGATGGGTACACAAGTACGAACTTTGAAGAAAATAACACTATTGAGAATATTAAAACCGTAGGACAGCTTAATGTAATAGATTATGATTTGAAGCTTAACGAAGAAACAATAAAGAGCAAAAATCCCGATTTTGAGGTTTTCAGCCTTGACACCGTGGGAAGATATGAGGTAAAGAGAACAGATGAGCCGGAAATGACAGGTGCGGTTACGCTTCTTGTCGGCTCGAACAAGTTCGGTGTTAACGGAGAAACACGGGAAAACGATGTTCAGCCCATGATTATTGATGGCAGAACGCTTGTGCCGGTAAGGTGCATTTCCGAAAGCTTCGGCGAGGAAGTTTCGTGGGACGCCGATACAAAAACCGTGTCGGTGGGAAGCGAAATCAGCATAGTCATAGGTGACAAAAACATCACCGTCGGCGGCGAAAAGAAGGAAATTGATGTTCCGGCGGCGATATATGAGTCGAGAACATTTGTTCCGCTCCGTGCAATTGCGGAAGCGCTCGGGAAGTCCGTTACATGGGACGAAAGAGGGCTGATAGCAATAACTGATACTGAAACCGAATTTTCCGAAGATGAGCTTTCCGCAATGATTGCAGAATTGAAATAAAAAAATCGGTCACCGCAGAAATGCGGTGACCGTTTTTTACCATATAAGAAACTCTGTTCCTTTAAGCTTTATGAGACTTTCGGCAAGAAAGAAGTCTGCGTATATTATCGGAATATGCACACAGGATTTCTCGGCTTCCGAGTGCGGGTAACGTTCCGAGCCGAAGCCGACTATGTAATCGGTTTCGTCATCAAACCGACAGAAATTTTCTGCAGTTGCCCGTATAACATTCACGGCGGCATTTGTATAAGCTTCGCCTTCGGATTCCGAAACGCATTTTGAAAGCTCAATGAGTCCGCACGCTGCGCAAAGCCCGGCTGTGCTGTCATAATATTCCGGTTCTTTTGGCTGGCGGAAATCAATCGGCGTTTTATAATCGAATTTAACTATGTTCGCACAGAAGTAATTCGCCGTGCGCACCGCTGCGTCAAGATACTCCTTTTTGCCTGTATGAATGTAAGAAAGAGTTATTCCGTAAAGCGCCCACGCAAGCCCTCTCGACCAGCACGAACCCTCCCCGAAACCCTGTCCGCCGTAGGTTTTTATCACCTCGCCGGTTAAAAGGTCGTGCTCAACAATGTGGTTCACGCTGCCGTCGGGCCTTATGTGGTCGCGTATGCTCATGTCGGCATGGTGCATTGCAACACGCCTGAACCTGTCATCGCCGATTTTGTCCGACGCAAAGTAGAGCAGGGGAATATTCATAAGACAGTCGATTATGCTCCAGCCGGCGGCTTCGGGCTGATTCCACGCACGGATGAATTTTCCGTCAACATTAAATCTTGAATAAAGCGCTGCCGCCGCAAACAGCTCCTTTGAAAGAGCGCATTTTTCGCCGGTTATGCGGTAGTCCGCTCCGTATGTAATGTGGAACATAAAACCGACGTCGTGGTGCAGCTTTTCAAAATCCGAAAATGCCGCCTCGAGAAGCTGCTCGGATTTTCTTGCGGTTTTTTTGTATTCCTCGCACCCGGTTGCTTTATACATAAGCCACATAAGTCCGCCCCAGAAGCCGTTTGTCCAGCATTCCGGCTCGGGTTTGACGCGATCGATGAAGCGACCGTTTTGGTCTGCGGTGTAGGGGATAATGTCACGGCACCTGACCGCTGTACGCCTAAGCTTTGCTTCGGTTTTGTCCCAGAGATTTTCAAGCCAAAATTTACTGTCCATATATTCCTCCGTTACGGCTGTTTGCCGATGTAGGCAAGTATTCCGCCGTCTACATAAAGTATGTGTCCGTTTACAAAGTCAGACGCGTCCGATGCCAAAAATACCGCCGGACCTACGAGGTCCTCGGGGGTTCCCCAGCGTGCGGCAGGGGTTTTGGACACGATAAAGCTGTCAAACGGGTGGCGTGAGCCGTCGGGCATACGCTCACGAAGCGGGGCAGTCTGCGGTGTTGCGATGTAGCCCGGACCTATTCCGTTGCACTGAATGTTGTGCCCGCCGTACTCGGAGCAGATGTTCCTTGTGAGCATTTTGAGTCCGCCCTTTGCGGCGGCGTATGCCGAAACCGTTTCACGCCCGAGTTCGCTCATCATGGAGCAGATGTTAATGATTTTGCCGTGTCCCTTTTTTATCATCGACGGTATAACCGCTTTTGAAACTATGAACGGCGCATTGAGGTCAACATCGATTACCTTTCTGAAATCTTCGGCGCTCATATCGCACATCGGTATTCTTTTGATGATTCCTGCATTGTTTACAAGAATATCGATTATTCCGACATCTTTTTCAACCGTCTTTATAAATTCGCCGACTGCCGCCTCGTCCGTAACATCGCATACATATCCGTGCGCTTCGATGCCGTCCTTTTTGTATGATTCAAGACCTTTTTCCACAAGTTCGGAATTTATATCGTTAAACACGATTTTTGCTCCGGCGTGGTAAAATCCCTTTGCAATTGCGTAGCCTATGCCGTATGACGCACCCGTTACAAGCGCAACTTTTCCTTCTAAGCTAAACATGATTTCCCTCCTATTTCAAATCCTTTGTTTCGATAAAGTCCATATCGTCAAACTCCTGATTTTCGCCGCACATCGCCCATATGAAAGAGTACGCTTTCGTGCCCACGCCGCTGTGAATTGACCAGCTGGGGCTTATAACCGCTTCTTCGTTGTGCATGATTATGTGGCGCGTTTCGTTCGGTTCGCCCATCATGTGGAAAACTGCGTCGTTTTCGCCCATGTCAAGATACAGATAAACCTCCATGCGGCGGTCATGCGTGTGGCAGGGCATGGTGTTCCAGTTTGAGCCGGGTTCAAGCTGCGTCAAACCCATTGCAAGCTGACAGCTTTTTATGACCTCGGGGTGAATGTACTGGTTGATAACCCTTTTGTTGCAGTCCTCGGCACTTCCGCACGGAACCTTCTTCGCCTTTGCTATATCGATTTTCACCGTCGGGTACGATGTGTGGGCAGGACAGGAGCTTACATAAAATTTCGGCGGATTCTCGGTGTCGGTGCACTTGAAAATAACTTCCTTGTTGCCTCTGCCTATGTAAATTCCGTCCCTCGGGTTCATTTCGTAGTCCTTGCCGTCAACCGTAATTATGCCCTTGCCGCCGATGTTGATGCAGCCCATTTCCCGTCTTTCGAGAAAATAATCGGATGCAAGTTCCTTGCCGCCTTCAAGCTTCAGCTCATGAAGAACCGGCATAAGCCCGGCGGTTATTATGCGGTCGATGTGGCTGTAAACCATTCTTATGTTGTCCTTTGTGAAAAGCTTGCTGATGTGAAATTCCTCTCTTAGCCTTTCCGTTGTGTAGTGTCTTACATCCTTGTGGTTTGATGCGCATCTGATTTCCATTTTGCTTAAATCCTCCTTAATATATTTTCCGAAAATCTCGATTTGCGACAGCGCCGCCCATGAAAGCGGATATTCTGCCTGCTTAAAATTAGTCAGATGAATAATTCGTGTTCTTTTCGGCGTTTCGAGGGTTGTTTTCTGACCCTCTGCCGTCTTTTCAAAGTTTGCGGTAACCGATGTTTTGTCCGAAAAACGGATGTCAACGCTTTTCCAGTATGTATCGTGCGGAAAATCCGCTCTTAGGAAAAATACAATCTCCGAAATCTCAACTTCCGCTCCGAAATCGATGTAATATTCGATGTCCTCTCTTGCGCCTGCCGCCCAGGAGTGGTAAGGATAATCGCCGTGACAGTTGTTTCTGCAAACGCCGTCTATTGCGTTGCGCTCAAAAAAGCAGGGTTCGTCACGGGTGACAAGGTTAGCCCATGCATGGGGGAAATACCGTTTTTGCCCTCTCCTGTCAGCCGAATTGAGCGAAATTTTGCGGTGCCCGTATGCTTCGTCTTCCGCCGCCTCCGAAACACATATATTGTGCTCTTTGCCGCAAAATGCGCCCGGGGCATACCCGACAGCCTCGCCCTCTCCCGGAATTTCAAACGAAAAACTGCCGGACGGGCAGTAAATTATGCTTTCCGCCATGGTTTTATCAAGCCTGACCTTTAAAAATTCACAGCCGGGAGCGGATATAAAAAGCGTATCGCCGGGTTTGTATTCCTCGCCGAACACCGCATTTATCGCCGTGCCGGATTTCTGAAAACGGATTTCGCCGTTTTTATCGGTAATTTTAAGTTCTATTTTAAAAACCTCCTCTCTACAATTTAGTATATCATAAAATATTTGCAAATTCTTTGCATTTCTTAACCGTTTTATTGCGTAAATTAAAATTAAAAGAAATTGTAAAAAAACACTTGACAAATACTGCACAATCTGATATAATATTACCGTTGTGCAGTGAGGAGAGATGGCTGAGCTGGTCGAAGGCGCACGACTGGAAATCGTGTAACGGCTAATACCCGTTCAAGGGTTCGAATCCCTTTCTCTCCGCTTGGAAAACGGTTTGCTTATGCAAACCGTTTTTTGTTATTCCGGTGATTTCACCGCCTTGCAAAATAAAAGACCTGCCCGAAGGCGGAGCTTTGAATGTTTTTTGTCTGCACATCCTGTGTGCATATAGTCAGCTTGAGGTTATCATACAACCATTCGAAGGATAAATATAGCACGGCACGCTGATACAGCACTATATATCGGCACCTTAACAGACACACCTGTTGCCTGTTGCTAATATTATTATACTAAAAACTTAAAATATGTCAATAGCTTTAAAGAAATTTTGTTATGATAGAATTTTCTGCGATTGAAAACTGACTGTTTTTGATTTTTGCCCTTGCCTTTTTCGAGGATTTATGGTAGAATAGTGAAAAAAGGGGGCGTTTTTTTGAAAAGAATAATTCTGTTTCTGATGTGCATTATGATTGCGGCACCGTGTGCCGTGTTTGCGAGGGGCGGGCATGTAGGCGAAACCGAGATAAAGGACGATATGCTTTTTATAGACGGCATTTCGGTTCCGGCGGCGCAGCTTCCGAATAAATTTGTTTATATACCGCTTGATGTTCTGGATAAATACGGTTTTTCAGTGGTCAGAATGCAAGGCAGCGGTGAATATCTTGTTTCAAAGCTTTCGTATTATGAAACAGAGCCGTGCCGTGAAAATGCGCCTTCTGGTCAAAAAATCGGAGTTTATGAAACCGGCGTCAAGGTCTATATTGATTCTGACAACCCGGCAAATGTTTTTGAACTTGAGGACGGCAGAATTATGGTTCAAAGCGATGAGTTTCAGAAGTACGGCGATTATGTGTGGGACGAAATTTCGGGAACCATTTCTATAAATATGGCGGAAACCTGCCCGTCGGGTCAGCCGTTTTATGCGGCTCTCGGGATAAAGGATAAGAGCGATATTGCGTACGGTACGGTTGTAAATTCCGAAAAGGAATGTGCCGATATTGAGCCGGAGGAACTTGACAGGTGGCTTGACAGCTATTTTAATTTCTCTTATGACCGCGTCACGATGCCGATGTCGGGCAAAGCCGAGTCGGACTACATAAAGCTTTGGAACAAGGATAAAACAAAGTCATACACCGTGTATTATTCCGATGTGTGCATCGGAAGTTTTGGAACTCCGACCGAGTCGCACGGCGGAACCAAGGCGAATTATGTGTGGTACTGTCCTTATATAGGAAATGCAAAAAATGCGCTGTATACAGCCAACGAAAGACTTTTAAGAAAGTATTTTGACGAGAATTATGAGGAATATGTCGACAGAAAAAGACCGTATACCGAAGAGGACGCACCCGAAAAGCCGAAAGATGTGAATCTGCTTGATATAAAAGGCTGCAGCGACTGGGCGAAGGGTGAGATTGAGAGCGCCGCTGCGGAAAACCTTCTGACATTTGACCTTGCAAAGAACTATCAAAAGCCGATTACAAGGCTTGAATTTTGCAATCTTATAAAAAGGCTTATCGCAACCGAATTTGCGCCCGATTCCGATTCGAGAATGGGTGAGTGGAGCGCAATGGAAACAGTGATTTACGACAGGGGTTTTACCGAAACGAGAAATTCCGTTTCGTACAGCGACTGCGATGATGAGGGTGTTAAAACGCTGTCTGTTTTCGGGATAATTTCGGGTATGGGCGACGGAACTTTTGCGCCCGAAGGCAGCATAACGAGAGAACAGGCGGCGGTGATTTTATACAACACAGCGGAATTTTTGGGCAACAAAACCATGAAATCCGGAAGCGCTGCGTTTTCGGACGGAGCGGAAATATCCGCCTGGGCGAATGCTGCGATTTCCGCCGTGTGCGAAATGGGAATCATGAGCGGTACGGGCGAAAACAGGTTCAGCCCGAAAAATGCTTACACAACCGAACAGGCGATTGCAACAATGCTGAGGCTGTATAATTGCTATTGAGGTGTTAAATATGAGAAAGTTTTTGACGATGCTTATGTGTGCGGCAGTGGTTTTAACGGGCTGCGGTCATACCGAAACAAAAGTGGGCGGTGCGGATGCACCGGCCGATATAACTGTTACGGACGGCAAAACCGAAAAAACCGGCATAAAACTTGCAAGAATTGACGGAAATCTTTATTATGACAGCGGCGAGGAAAGCAAGGCGGAGGCAAAGTGCGGCACCATGGACGGAAATCTTGAGAAAAGCGTTTCCGAAGATGAGGTTCCGAAAAGCGACGGCAGCTGCAATTTTGTGTGCGGCGGCTATCAACGGAGCGAAAATGATACTGTGGAAATTCCGATTGACGGGAAATGGAAGATTTTCAAAAAGCTTGACGCTTCGGAAGATGTGCTTAAATACAGGTACTGTTTCCGTGTTTCGGGAAGAATGAATAATGCCGCGGCGGATTCGGAATTTATTGTGCTGTCCGATGACAAATCGGTCACATTTGATGATGCGGCGTATATTTTATTCGGTTCGGATATGAGAAAAAAGAAGGATATTTATGTGACGGGCTTATAAAAAAATCCGCCCCTAAGCGGGGCGGAGCAGGCATTAAACCGTACCTGTAACTGTGAGGGTGCTTATTCCGGGTGTTACAGACCATTCGCCGGTTTCCGCATTTTGAGCGAAGGTTGCTTTCGGTACTGTAATCTGACCCGCTAAGGTCGTGAAAGTTCCTGTTGTTTCATCATAGGTGTAGTTTGTGCCGGCGGTCCATGCGGTGCCGTTATAGGTTACGGTGATGGACTTCAGTATCGGGTTGAAAATGTCGGTTACTGTCACTGCGTCTGCGGCGGTTGCATCGACATTGCCGTAGTTTTCGATAAGGAAGGTGTAGGTCAGCTGACCGTTTTCCGATACTTCGGTAGGGCTTACGGATTTCACTATAGAAAGGTTTAAGCCCGTTGCGACATTTACGGTTTCTGTCGCTTCAATCGGAGCGGCAATTCCGCCGCCGGTAATCGTTGCGGTGTTTACTATTGACGATTCGGTGTTAAGCGGTGCAAATCCGTTTGTTTTTGCGTCATAAAGAATGGTAACATTTCCGCCTGCCGGTACGGTGATTCCCGTTATCGTGAGCGGCTTTTCGGCGGCTACGGTGGGCGCTGCCTGAAGTGCGCCGTTTGAAAAATACTTAACGGTTCCGGCAACATAGTCAAGCGGATAAACCGTTCCTTCGCCGAACGCCGTCTGACCGAGGTTGTCGGTTACGGTAAGATTCGTATATGGTGCCGTGCCGGTATTGACGATGTTTACCGCGTAGGTTATAGTGTCGCCTGCGGCGTAGTTTGGGTTGACGGCTGTTTTTGTTGCCGACAGGGTTTCCACGATATTGCCCGAAACGATGTTTGAATTTTTGGTTATGCCGTTATAGGAAAGAGCGGCCTGGTTGGTAAAAGCAATCATGTCATTTGTCCTTTACTTGTATATTAGGAAGATATCTTCGGTTTTATAATATGCCGAAATTCGATAAAAAGTTACATTTTTTGAGGAGAAAATTATGATAAGGTTCAGTTTTGAAGACAATGTGCTCCATATGGAAAACGATTTTACGGAAAGAAATATTTATTTTGAAAACAGCGTTCCGGTAAGGAGCATGATGAGAAATAAAAAGACAGGCTTTATATGGCAGGGGGATGACGCCGCCGTTCTGAGACTTCCGGGGATTGACCTTGCAGGGAGCGAAATTGAAACATTCGGGTATTCGCTTATTTTTCATACGGAAAGCCATGATGTCAAATGGATGTTCAGGGTTTCCGATTCGCACCGCTTTTTTGAAACGCAGATTGCCGTAAAGGGAACGCCGGTTAAAACAAAGGCGGCGGAAACGGAAATCGGCAGCGGTATAGAATCGGGCGGCTGCGATGACGGTGCGGAATACATTGAAGCACTCGGAACGACTGCGCATACAGTGGAACTCAATGCGGCGGAATTTTTCGATAATACCGACCGCTCCGATGTGGTTTTGACCGAAACTGCCGTTCCGCTTTATCATCTCTGGGCGGACAGGAAGTACAACGGACACATCTTTATGCTCAATGACAGGCTCCACGGCGAGGGCTGCGTGATTATCAAAAATTCTCCGTGTGCGGCGGCGCACATCAGCAAAAAATACAGCGATTTTTATGCCGAACCGCTCGAAAATATGCACATCTGCGGCAGCGGTATCGATTATGAAAAGATAAATCCCGATGAGTACACCCTCGGCTACAGCGTTGCCATGGCGCTCTGCGAGCCGTGCGGGTTTGCGGATATTGTAAAGTTCTATTATAACGAGTTTCTTGCGGAAACAACGCCTTATATTATGTCCAACACATGGGGCGGAGGTCACAGGGACGCCTGTGTATGCGAAGAATTTATATTGAAGGAAATCGACGCCGCATCCGAACTCGGGGTGGATATAGTGCAGATTGATGACGGCTGGCAGAAGGGCAAAAGCGCAAATTCGGCATTCAATGCGGAAAACAAGCCGTGGGGCGAAGGGTACAGGCGTGCAGACCCGGAGTTCTGGACGGTTGACGAAGAAAAATTCCCGTCCGGGTTTGAGTTTCTCTGCAATTATGCAAAGGAGCGGAATGTGGAACTTGGACTGTGGTTCTCTCCCGACGGCGAAAATGATTATGCGGCATGGAAAACTGACGCAGAGGTTATGTACTCGATGTTTACAAAGTACGGGATAAGGTATTTCAAGCTTGACGGCATTAATATTTCGTCAAAGGCCGCCGAAAAGAATGTTACCGCAATGCTTGAGGAACTTGTTTCAAAAAGTTTCAGCAGAATAAAATTCAATATGGATATCACCGCCGGGAAACGCTTCGGTTACTTTGTAAACAAGCATTTGGGGCAGCTTTTTGTAGAAAACAGATACACCGACAAGGCTACATATTACCCCCATGCAACGCTGAGAAATCTCTGGCTTTTGTCAAAATATATTCCGTCAAAGCGGTTTCAGTTTGAGGTGCCGGACAATTCAATCAATGCGGATTGCTATGCGGAGGACGACTTCCTTGCGCCGATTAATTACGATGCGGATTACATATTTGCGTCCGTCATGGTTTCGCACCCGCTTATGTGGATGGAGCTGAGCGGTCTTTCGGGCAAAACAAAAGAAGGGCTCAAAAAAATCATTTCCGCATATAAAAAATACAGAAATGATTTCGGAACCGTTACACCGATTTTCGATAAGCCCGACGGTTTTGCGTGCACGGGATTTTTTATAGAAGGTTACAGCAGAAATTATGCGCTTTTATTCAGAGAACACACCGATAAGTGCGATTTTGACATAGATATCAAAGAAATAATTGCCTCAAATGACCCATCCGCTTCTGTCGGCAAAGGAAAAATCAATAAAAAATTCGGCTATATTTTTGCGGTCGTTTGAGTTTTTATCGATTTTATCGCAGAAAAAACGGCAAATGCAAGAACTACGCTGTCGGTTACGGCTGTGGAATAGTCGCAGATTATAAACGAATAAACAACCCATATTGCCGTGTTTGCCGCAATGCTCAGCTTTGTTTCGATAATGCCGTCCAAAAGGCAGCCGCAAAGAGTAATCTGAACGGTTGCGATAACGGGCATAAGCCCTAAGATTCCGCGGTTGTTTGTTATCAGCCCGAGCGCAGCGGTGAGCACCAGGAAAACATACATAAGCCCTTTTGTGAATTTGTTTTTTGCTATGAGAACATTCCTGACAGCGCTTAAAAGCAGCGTGGAAATGCCTGCGTATGAGCCGAAAAAGAACGATGCGACAGCCAATGCGGCGCACTCAAAAAACTGAAATATGAATATTTTGTCTTTCCTTTTGAATACGCTGCTAAAAAGCAAGAACAGAGCAGCGATAAAAGAAAGAATATTACCGATTAAAATCATTATGCATTCCTCCGTATTTAATATTAACATATTATATGAAAAAATTCAAGGAGAATATTTAAAATGGACTTTTCAAAATTAAAATTTGCCTGTTTCGGTGACAGCCTGACAAGCGATGAGGTAACCGGAATAGGAACGCTTGTATGCGAAAAACTCGGGACTAAGCTTGTCGGGAATTTTGCGCACGGAAACTCAACCTGCGCAAACTGGCAGAGCGGCGGTGAGGACATTACGCCGGTTGATATTAATATTCCTTTTGATTTTTCGGGGCCGGTCAACTGCCTTTCAAACCAGGTTTACGGTCTTTTGGCGCACACATCGCCTAAGGGAGAGAGCGTTTGCTGGACGCACCCGGTTGACGGAAGATTTGAAACCGAAATTCCCGGAAAGGGACATAAGGAAGACATTCCCGACATAATTTACATAGCGTTCGGTGCAAACGACGGCAAAAGCGGGGAAGGCAGCCAATCTCCCACACCGGTTATCGATGATACCGAGAGTGTTTATCTTAAACCGTATTCAAAGCTGGATAAGCTTTCGATTGCCTCTGCTTTGCGGTGGGCGGTTGAAACGCTTCAGTCGGCGTACCCTTCCGCAATGATATTTGTTGCGTCGGTTATGCAGGCAAATTCGGATATACTACATGCGGCATTTGATTATCCCGTTTTAATCAAAAAGCGTGAAATCATAGAAAAATCCTGCCTTTATTCAAGCGTTCACTTTGTGGATTTGTTCGGTAAAAGCGGTTTTTCAAGAATGTACGCAAAAGCCGAGGGCGATGACATAGGTATTCACCCGAGGGAAAAACAAAGAAACAGAATTGCTAATTTTATTGTTCATGAGATAAAAAAAGAATATTATGAGTTTGATGAGTAAATTACACTCCGGGAGTTAAGTGCTCCCGGGGTGCTTTTTTAAGCCTTTCCGAAATGTTAATTCCGCATATTGCATTTTTACGGCTTTTGTGATATACTTGTATAGTCACATAAATTATTTTAATAAACTTTTCGCAATACTATGGAAGTATGTGTTTTTGCTATTGGTAAAAGTGCATGCTCTGTTTTCGCATACTTTCATTGGTATAATTTGAAAAGTATAAGATAATTTGTGTGACAACAAGTCGGAGTTTGCATTTTTCGGTGTGCGGCTTCGATAGCTGCACACTTTTTTAATTTACGGAAATCGAAAGGAGTTTTACATATTTCCTTATAAATGCATGTGCAGTCATTCAGGGTGAGGGGAGGAATGATTAAATCGGAATTTGTTTTTGTTCGTTTTTCAAAATATTAAAAATTAATTATAAGAAAGCGGGTTAATTCTATGAAAAAACTATTTATTGGTATGCTGATATTTATATCGTTTTTAATGATTGCAGGCTGTTCGGAAAAAAAGACAGCTTCGCCCGATGAGGTGGCAGCCGGTTATTTAAACGGTGTGGTTGAACAGGATTTTGATATTATGGACAGGTATTCGGTTGTGAAATATGAAAAAATACAAAAACCTGTAATTGAAGAAGCCATGCGTAAAAATTCAATGACGGAGGCGGAGGTGTATGAAAGCATTTTAAAATATGACAACGTTGAAAAAATGCCTGAAACCTATGATGAATATAAAAAGACCTATACAGAGGTTTTCAGGAAAAAGCTTGAAGAAGAATACGGAAAGAATTATTCTGTAAAGAGCACGATTGTTTCGTCAGAGGATATAAACGAAGAGGATAAAGGCAAGTTGCTGAAAGAGGCTTCCGATTATTATGACAGATATAATGTTGTAATCAGCGATATAGTCGATTTTTCAAAAATTACGGAAATCAAAAAAATGCAATGCAAGGCATACATAAGCGGTACAAAAGAAACAACAGAAGATTTTTCAATATATGTGGTGAAGGTCGGCGGCGAATGGAAAGTGCTGAACTTAGGCGCAGGAGCTTAGGCAGGAGCTTAAAAATGCCCGGGTGTGATATGCACACTCGGGCAGATTTTATAGTTATGAATTAAAAATCAACATCTCTGTCGTAGAAGCAGCAGGTAAGAAGCTTTTCCATCTGTTCGTTTGTGACAGGTCTGGGATTGGAACCGGTGCACGCATCGCCTACTGCAAGTTCAGCTACGGTTTTAAGCTTTTCCAAAAATTCCTGTTCGTCTATGATTCCGCCTTCGTAATCTCTTATACACGAAGGAATTTCAAGCTGTCTGTTCATTTCATTGATTTCTTCTATAAGCGCTTTTGTAAGCTCAGCGTCATCGGAGCCTTTAAGGCCTATAAACTTGGCGATTTCCGCATAGCGTTTCTGAGCGGACGCAACCTTCGAGTTAAACTGAATTACCTTGGGAAGATACATTGCGTTTGCGCAGCCGTGAACTATATGACCGCCCGAATATGCAGCGCCTGTTTTATGCGCCATTGAGTGAACAATTCCCAGAAGCGCATTGCTGAACGCCATTCCGGCAAGGCACTGCGCATTATGCATTTTATCACGGTTTTCCATGTCGCCGTTAAATGACGAAATAAGTTCTTCGTGAATCATCTTGATTGCGTGAAGCGCAAGCGGGTCTGTGTAATCGCAGTGAAGTGTGGAAACATACGCTTCAATCGCATGTGTAAGTGCGTCCATACCGGTGTGTGCAACGAGCTTTTTCGGCATGGTTTCAGCCAAAGCCGGGTCTACGATTGCAACATCGGGTGTAATATTAAAGTCCGCAAGCGGATATTTTATACCTTTTTCGTAGTCGGTGATAACCGAAAACGCCGTAACCTCGGTCGCTGTACCGGAGGTTGAAGGAATTGCGCAGAACTTCGCTTTTGTTCTTAGCGTCGGGAAACTGAACGGCGTGCAGAGCTGTTCAAATGTTGTTTCGGGGTATTCGTAGAATGCCCACATAGCCTTTGCGGCGTCGATAGGCGAACCGCCGCCGATTGAAACAATCCAGTCAGGCTGAAATTCCGTCATTGCGGCTGCGCCCTTCATAACGGTTTCAACGGACGGGTCAGGCTCAACGCCTTCAAAAACCTTTGTTTCCATGCCGGCTTCCTTCAGATATGAACAAACCTTGTCCAAAAATCCGAAGCGCTTCATGCTGCCTCCGCCGACAACTACCATTGCGCGCTTTCCTGTTAAGGTTTTCAATGCTTCGAGCGCGTCTTTTCCGTGGTACAAGTCTCTCGGTAAAGTGAATCTTTGCATAAAAAATACCTCCTAAAAATAATTCTTGGATTAGTTTTCCATATATAAGGAATTTTATTCATAGTACGAAAATTACATATAAAATGTAGCCTGTGCCTATTGCAAAATTCCTTTGATGGTGTTATCATTGCGGTAACGGCTGGGGGAAACCCCTATGTGCTTTTTGAAAATAGCCGAAAACGCAAGTGCGTCCTCCCACCCTACGGAACGGGAAATAATTTTTATCGGATATTTTGTTTCCGAAAGAAGCTCACACGCGCGCTTTATGCGTGTTTTAACAATATATTCGGTGGGTGAAACGCCGTAGTATTTTGAAAAAATATTTCTCAGATACCCCCGGCTCAAATGAAGCCGCTGCGCTAACACGGAAGCCGAAAAATCGGGTCTTTTGTAATCCGCCTCGATGATTTTCAATGCTTCTGCGGCATTTTTGCGCATTTGAGAGATTGTATTTTCCGTTTTTCTGTGGCTGTCGTTTGACAAAAGATGCAGTATCCTGTACCAGACCGATGCCGCTTCAAAGCCGTTTGCGCTGCCTTTTGCCGAAGCAATCGCCTGTGCGTACGGAAGCGTGCGGTCAAACTCAAACACAAGATCGGAATCGAAATCGATAAGCGTGAAAAGCTGCTGCGCCATATCGGGGTCCGTAAAATCAATCCAGGAATAGTTCCACGGATTGAGATTATCCTGGCGGTAAGAAATTCTTTTGCTGCGGAGGTTCAGAAAACCTTGTCCCGCGCGAAGAATACGCCCGTTCCTTACGCCTTCCCCTGAGTCGATAAAGTGCAGTGCCGAAAAGTTGATAACGGTGTCAATCGCCGGTTTCTGCGGTTCGCACCTTTCAAATCCGAAGGATTTAACCTCGGGTATTATCATTTGTTTCACCTCAACTACATTATAACACCAAAAAATCAATTTGTAAAGGGCTGATGATATGAAAATTACAGATTTTTTAAAAAATGATGAGCTTTGCAATCCGAAATTGCTGCACATTAACCGCCTTCCGAGGCGTTCGACGGTAATTCCGGCGCAAAAAAGCGGAATTTACTACAAAAACAAGTATGACTCCGACAGAATTATGAGCCTGAACGGAGATTATAAGTTTCTTTACAGAAACTCCGATTCCGTTTCGGATTTCTATTCGGATTCGTATGATGATTCCGCATGGGACACGATTGATGTTCCGTCGATGTGGCAGTTCCGCGGGTACGGAAAATGCAGATATCCGAACACCGAATATTCGATTCCGTTCAATCCGCCGTATGTTTGCTGCGAAAATCCGGTCGGATATTACAGAAAACGGTTTGAGATAAAAAAGAAATTTCCGAAAACCATTCTTCACTTCGGCGGAGTTGACAACGCTTTTTATGCTTATGTAAACGGGCATTTTGCAGGCTTTTCTAAAGGCAGCCGTAATTTTGCGGAATTCGATGTGAGCGATTTCCTTACCGAAGGTGAAAACACGCTTGCGGTGAAGGTGTTTACATATTCGGATTCAACCTATATCGAGAATCAGGATATGCTTCTGGCGAGCGGAATTTTCAGGGATGTTTACCTTATTAATATGCACGATGACTATGTGTGGGATTACCGTGCGAAGGGTGACAAAAACGGGTTTTCCGTAAAGGTTTGGGCGCAGGGTAACGCTGAAATCGAAACCGAAATCGACGGCTGCGTAAAAAGCGGTGCCGATACACGCTTCGATATTGAAAACCCGAGGCTTTGGAACGCCGAGCAGCCTAATCTTTACAATCTTACGATAAGGCTCAAAAAGGACGGCGAGGTTATCGAAACGCACTCCAAAAAAATCGGAATTATAAGCACCGAGGTCAGGGGAGGACAGTTTTTGGTAAACGGTTCGCCCGTGTACATAAAGGGTGTGAACCGCCACGAAAGCATAGGAACGAACGGGCGTGCAATTCCGGAGGAGCTTATCGAAAAAGAACTGCACATGATAAAAGACAACAACCTCAATGCGATAAGGTGTTCGCATTACACCAACAATCCGGTTTTTTATGAGATTTGCTCCGAGATCGGAATTTATGTTATGGACGAGGCAGATATTGAATCGCACGGCTGCGAGGTTACGGGCGACCAGGGATATCTTGCGAAAAATCCCGACTGGTTTTATGCATTTCGTGACCGTGTGACCGCAATGCTTGAGCAGAACAAAAATGAGCCGTGCGTGTTTATGCATTCCATGGGGAACGAAAACGGCAAGGGAGAAAATATAGAAAAATGCCTTGAAATTTCCAAGGCGTTTGACCCGTCGGTCGTATCATTGGGAGGCATGCAGGAAACAAGCGATGACCTCGAAAACGACTCCGGTAAGGCGGAATACATAAGGCGCACCGGGTATATAAGCGAGGAGACCTTAAGAAAATACATGGATAAATTTTCATGCGTTATGATGACGGAGTACGCTCATGCGATGGGCAACAGCCCGGGATTTCTTGAGGATTACTACGATATAATGTATAATTCCGACAACTTCTTCGGCGGATTTGTGTGGGAGTTTAAAAACCACGGTTTTGTATGCGGTGAAGATGTGCTTTACGGCGGTGATTTCGGCGAAAACCGTGAAATACACTGGAAAAACTTCTGCCTTGACGGATATATCATGACTGACGGAACGCCGAAATACACATGGCTTGAACTCGGAAATGTTTCGCAGCCGGTCTATATAAAAAAGGACGCAGACGGAATTGTATTCAAAAACACCTACGATTTTAAGAATCTTGACTGCGTTGAAATGAAATGGAGCATATGCGAAGATTTCCGTGTTGTAAAAAGCGGAAGCGAAAAGCTTCCTCCGATTCCGCCGCATGATGAAAAGAGAATGAATTTTGACCTTAATTATAATAGGAAGGAAAATTCGAGATATTTTCTGAATATGGAATTTTTTGAAGGCGGAAAGCGGCTCGGCGTGCGCCAGATTGAGCTTACGGAAGAATCGGCAAAAACCTCGTTTTGCGCACCTGAGGGCGGTTTGACTGTTGAAAACGGCGACATTCTAAAGGTAAGCGGTGCGGATTTTACAGCTGAATTTGAAAACGGCATGATAAAGAGCTTTGTAAAGGGCGGAAAAAAACTTTGCGGCGGCATGAAATTCAACTTTTTCAGAGCACCGACCGACAATGACGGTATTCTTGACCTTCCGACACGCAGCTGGTCCGGCAGAAACACATTAATATGGAAGGAAAAATTTATCGACACGCTGAAATTCTTTGCATATGAAACCGTGTTCAGCGAAGAAAAGGATTGCGTTACTGTAAAATCACGCGGAAAAATACTGCCGAACGCAAAGTATCTCGGTTTTGATGCAAATGCGGAGTACAGAATTTTTGCCGACGGAACCGTTCTATTTGACGCTCAATGTGTGCCGTTCGGAAAGCTTCCGGATAGAATGCCCCGCATGGGAGTGCTTTTTGAGATTCCCGGAGGTTTTGATGAAATCACATGGTACGGCAGGGGTAAAAACGAGAACTATGCGGACATAAAATGCAATGCTCCCATGGGGCTTTACACTGCGAAAGTTAAAGATATGTACACGGTTTTTGATATGCCGCAGGAAAGCGGAAACCGCGAAAACACGGTGTTTGCGCGGCTCGGGGAAGGCTTGGCGGTTATCGGGTGCGATGAGTTCTCGTTTTCTTATCATGATGTTTCGCTTGAAAATCTTACAAATGCAATGCACCGCAGCGAACTCAAAAAGAGCGAAAACAATTATCTTTATATCGATTATAAAATGAGAGGAATCGGAAGCCACTCCTGCGGACCCGAGGTTGAGGATAAATATGAGCTTTATCCGCATGCGTTTGAGTTTGCGTTTGCGCTTTCGGGCGGTCTGAACGATGATAGTGCACTGGAACTTTCAAAAACCGATTTCGGCGTGAAAACCCGAGCACTTTCGGGTAAATTCGACCCCGAAAAGGACAGCGGAGTTATAAATCTTCTGTAAAAGTGAAAATTTGTATAATTTTTTGCGTATTACCCCTTGCAAAATCCGGACATTGGTGTTAGAATATATACGGTTAAATATAATATATTTATGAGGTAATGCTGATGAAAATTATAATTGTCGGTGCCGGGAAGGCCGGCAGAAGGCTTACAAAGTCGCTGACTGCCGAGGGGCACGATGTTACCGTGGTAGATTCAAGCGCCGAAAGAATAGGCGAAATTTGCGATTCAAATGACGCTCTCGGCATTGTGGGTGACGGTATGAATTATTCCGCACTGTCCGAGGCGAACATTGCGGACGCTGACCTTATGATAGCTGTTACGGGGTCTGACGAAAAGAACCTTCTTTGCTGCCTGTTTGCGAAAAAAGCGGGCGGCTGCTCCACTATTGCGAGGGTTAGGAACCCCATGTATCTTGCGGAAATTCCGTATATAAAAGAGCAGATTGCGCTTTCTATGGTTATAAATCCGGAGTACGCTGCGGCGACCGAAATTGCAAGGGTTCTGCGTATGCCGTCGGCAATCGAGATTAACACCTTCTCAAAAGGGAAGGTTGAGATGCTGACATTCCGTATTCCGGAAGGCTCGGTGCTTGACGGGCGTGACCTTACCTATGTGCGCTCCAAAATCGAAACCGGCGTTTTGTTCTGCGGAATTGTGCGGGGTGACGATTTCTTTATCCCATCCGGTGATTTTGTGCTGAGGGCGGGGGATAAGGCTTCGGTCGTAATAAAGCCGAAGGACGCCGTTAAGTTTTTCAAGCGTATCAATATAGAAACAACAAGCATAAAGGATGTTATGATTGCCGGCGGCGGCACGATGGGATATTATCTTGCCCGTCAGCTGCTTGACGCAAAAATCAATGTCAAGATTATAGAAATTGACGAGAAACGCTGCCTCGAGCTTGTGGATTTGCTCCCCGGAGCAATGGTTATACACGGAGATGCGTCCGACCGTGACCTTCTTTTGGAGGAGGGTATTGAGTCCGCCGACGCCTTCGTTGCGCTGACCGGCTTTGATGAGGAAAATGTCATTCTCTCGCTTTATGCAAATGAACTTACGGATATAAAGGTTGTCACCAAGATTGACAGGATTATATTTGACGAGCTTATTTCAAAGCTTAATCTCGATACCGTGATTTATCCGCATGATATAACGGTTGAAAATATCGTGCAGTATGTAAGGGCGAAGCAGAACGCCCTCGGAAACAATGTCGAAACGCTTTATAAGCTTTGCGATGACAGGCTTGAAGCGCTTGAATTCAAAGTGTGCGAAAACGCACCCAAACTCGGAATACCCCTCCGTGATATTAAGCTGAAAAATGACCTTATTATATGCGCAATCAACAGGCGTGAGCAGATTATCCTGCCGGACGGCGACGCTGTCATAAAGCCGGGCGACCGTGTAATTGTTGTGACAGTTCATAAACAGCTTAACGATTTTAAGGATATTTTTAAATAATGAATTTTGCGATACTTGCGTATATAATAGGTTATGTGCTGAAAATAGAAAGTGCTTTGCTGCTGCTTCCGGGGTTCGTGGGGCTGTACTACGGGGAAGACCAGGCAAAGGCTTATTTCGTCGTTGCTGCGGCAACGCTTCTTGCGGGAATTATACTTTCGTTCAAAAGACCGTCCGACCAGGCGTTTTATGCGAGGGAAGGGCTTGTTTCGGTTGCGCTCAGCTGGATTGCAATGAGTTTTTTCGGCTGTATGCCGTTTGTAATCAGCGGAGATATTCCGAGGTTTGCCGATGCATTTTTTGAAATAGTTTCCGGCTTTACCACAACCGGTTCGAGTATTCTTTCGGATGTGGAGGCGCTGTCGCACTGCTCGCTTTTCTGGAGAAGCTTTTCGCACTGGATAGGCGGTATGGGCGTGCTTGTATTCATGCTTACGCTCTTCCCGATTGACGGTGCGGCAATGCATATCATGCGTGCGGAAAGCCCCGGACCGCAGGTCGGCAAAATTATGCCGAAAATGAAGGATACTTCAAAAGCGCTTTATATTATTTATTCTGCATTGACGGCTCTGGAGTTCGTTATTCTTCTCGCATGCGGCGTTACGCCGTTTGATGCGGTAACAACATCTTTTGCAACCGCAGGTACGGGAGGATTTGCGATTTATAATTCCGGCTTTGCCGATTATACACATTCCGCACAGTATGTGGTTGCGGTGTTCATGCTGCTGTTCGGCGTTAATTTCAGCGTGTATTTTCTCCTGATAAAACGCCATTTCAGACAGGCGTTCAAAAACGAAGAGCTTAAATGGTATGGCGTTATCGTGGCTTCGGCGGTAGTGCTCATTACAATCAGCACAAGAACCATGTTTAATTTGGCAGACGCTTTCCGCCATGCGTTTTTCCAGGTGGCGTCCATTATAACCACTACCGGTTTTTCGAGCACGGATTTCAATCTTTATCCGTCTTTCGCCAAGCAGATAATCATGATGCTTATGTTTATCGGCGCCTGCGCCGGGAGCACCGGCGGCGGCATAAAGGTTTCGAGAATTACCATTCTTGCGAAATCGTTTTGGAATGAACTTGCAAGGCTTGTTCACCCGAGAACCGTCAAAAAGGTGAGGTTTGAGGGCAAACTCGTTGAGCACACTACAATCCGAATGGTGAATGTTTACTTAGTTGCGTATATATTTGTGTATGTCGCATCGCTGCTTATCATATCGCTTGACGATTTCGGCATGAATACAAATTTCAGCGCAGTTGCAGCAACGATAAATAACATCGGCCCCGGTCTCGGTACGGTTGGTCCGACGGGGAACTTCGGTGGGTTTTCCGACCTTTCAAAGTACATTTTCTGCTTTGACATGATTGCCGGAAGGCTTGAAATATTCCCGATGCTTGTGCTGCTCAGCCCGCACACATGGCATCAGACAATTCGCCACAGAAAAACAGCTAATAATCAGTAAAAATAACGGATTCCGAAAAACGGAATCCGTTATTTTTAAAATTTTTTTCTGTATTCAAGCGGTGTGAGACCGTATCGGTTTTTAAAGCATTTTGAAAAATAAGAGCTGCTTGAAAACCCGAATGTATCTGCGATCTTGAGAATGGTGCTGTCGGTATCCCTAACGCTCAGCATGGCGAGATACATCCGTCTGTCATCTGTAAACTTTCCCGGGGTTTTGCCAGTTGCCTCTTTGAAAGCTCTCTGAAAATATTTTACCGTAAGACCCGCCTCGTTTGCAAGAGTTTCTACAGATATATGATCGCAGTTGTAGAGATTGTTGTCAATGTATGCGAGGGCTTTGCTCAGTTTTGGATGATATTTATTGTTTACCGGCAGTTTTTCGGGCATGGTGTTTTTGCAAAGCTCGGCAATAAAACGCATTCCGATCATTTTTTTGAAATATTCTCCGCATTCTCCGTCTGCTGAAACATAACGCTGCATATCTCCCGCAATTTTAATCAGAGTTTCAAAATTTCCGGGTGACATCTTTGACGGAAGCCTGTCCAGAATGCAGCCGTATTCTTTATTGTTATCTGCCTTTTCTTCCGAGGCGCTTTTCGGCCTGATATGGAAAAAGGTGCATTTGTAGTCGGAATATGGGTCCTGCGATGTGACGTCATTAGGCTTTCTTATGTTGATGTCGCCTTTCCTGTAAGTGTGCGGTATGCCGTTAACTGTTATTTTGGCGCAGCCTTCGGTAATCATATCCACAACATACATTTTCCATTTAACCGTAAAAATTTCTTTTACGGCACGGTTTGAAACTCCTCCGAGATCCGTCACCTTTCCGTTAGAACTGTATACTCCTGAATTTAAATATGCAAATGAGATATTATCGGCTGTTAAATATTCCATATCGGTCACCTTTTTGTTAGAAAAAATATATTTTTTATATTATATCATACTTTTATATAAAAACGCAATACTATTTTTCTATAATGTTTCAAAAAACATATGTTATAATAAAATTACAAAAAATAATTTTGAAAGGTGGCAAATACAATGAAAAAAACATTATTAAAACTTTCGGCATTGGTTCTGGCTCTTGCTCTGGCGCTTTCGTGCATAAGTGCGGTTGCTTTTGCCAACGAGGAGAGCTATGAAAGAACCGTACTTTCCCTTACATCACAGGCGGATGTAAGTACCTATAAGTGGGCTGCAAATAAGGCGACTGCTTCGTGGGACGCTTCCGAAGGCGCATTAAAGATTGTAACCAATGCAAATGATGCGGATCAGCGTGCGCAGACAACCGCTTTTGTTCCGCTCTCTCGTACTGCACAGTATAAGATAAGCTTTAAGGCAAAGGGAACACCTCCCGAAAGAGTTTCGTGGTTCGGTATCAATGCTGATGACGAATCATATAAAACGAATACTAGTAAATGGAAATACTCCGGTGCTGATTGGAATGTTACTTCCGGCAAAACCGACGAAAACGGTTATACCGAGTATTCAGGCACAATTGACTTTAAGCTTGCGAGCAATACTAATTATGACACTGCATTAACATATTGCGGTATGACCCGTATAATGGTTAACTATCCCACCGAAGCCGCAACAAATTATCTCAAGGATTTTGTAATTACCACAAATGAGGGCGAAGGCAGCGGATATGTAACGCAGAGCTATATGCCGGTTGCGCAGTATGGCGGTAGTTCTGATTTGGGTTGTTATTTTGCAGCCGGAAAAAACTGGATATCCGATAGCAACGGTGTTTACACTATGGCAGCAAGTGGAGCTAGTATGGCGCTGGGAAATGCTGTTTCATTTGAAGTGAATGCAAAATACAGGCTTTCGTTTGATGCATGGTCGGCTGATACATCAAAGGTAAAAGGAGTTCAATTCTTCCTGTTTGACGAAGCAGCATCGAAATTTACGCTGAAGAGTTTTGATCTTCCAGCTGACAGACAGCACTTTGATATTGATTTTTCGCCAAAAGATATTCCAACATATACGAATGATACAACCACAACCGCTTACAGCACAAAGAACTTGCAGTTAAGACCCGGCAACAGCGGCGGAACTTTCTATATGACCAATATTAAACTTGCAAAGCTCACCGAGGGCACAGTTGATACAATTGTTAATGTTTCGGCCGGCGGAAAGCTCACAACCGGGGTTTACACATTTACGAACGGCGAGAGTATGCCTGTTAAAAAAGGCTCAAAGGTTTCGCTTGACATTACGCCCGATGAAGGTTATGAAATAGCCTCCGTAAGATACAACGGCAAAGATGTTACGCCCGTAAGCACCGAAACCGGCAGCACAATTGAGTTTACAGCCGATAATGATGCGGTTTTGAATGTTAAGTTTTCAAAAATTGTTCCGAAAACTCCCGAGATTACAAAGGGAAACACGCAGACAGCTGCAAGCTTTGTTGTAAACGGTGAAACAAAGAATGAGTTCAATTATATCCAGTATGTAAAAATTGACAACTACGATGCTTCAAAGGTTAGCGCTTACGGTGTTGATATTTCGAACGGTACGGATACGCTCCGCCTTCCTGCGGTTGCGGTTATGACTGACGGTTCGTTTGCAATCCGTGTATTCGGTGCTGCAATCACGGAGGACGGCAGCTATACATTTACACCTTATCTTGAATTAAATTAACATTTGCTGATTGTTTTTTCTCTCCATAAGGGGCACGGCGGAATTTCGCCGTGTCTCATTTTTTATGCCGTGGATATATTTTGCAAAAACAGCTGAGTTTTCATTTAAAATCGGTTTTTGGTGCTTTTAACTAAAAAATCGTGGAAATACTTCCATTTTTTGTGGGGGGGGGGGTAATTTGTATGTGTATATTGCACAAAAACTGATGTGATAATTCATGCATAATGACGAAGCGGTTTTTCTTGAATTGCATTTTATTATATGGTATAATTAATTGTGTAACAATTTTGTTATATTTTTGGTACAGTCATTCCCGAAATTTTGGGAATGTTGTATAAAAAATTTATTAAAGGAAAGAGGTAGAACAATGAGGAGAGTACTATCCCTCGTACTGGCATTGCTGATGGTTATAACCTGTCTGACAGGTCTTAGCCTTATTTCGGTTTCGGCTGACGGCACCGCCGGTACAATCACAGTCTTTAAACAAGACTATGAAAACGGCACACTTCCCGAAGGAAACAACGGGGCAATCAACAGCATTAAAGATGACGGCACCGGCAATCATTACGGCGCAGTTACTCTTGATGCAAATGGACTTGCAGGATCGCCTGCCGCGTCGGACAGCGACAGAAGACCCGGCGTGGCCTTGGGTTACAGGCTTAGAGCCGGTAAGAACGTACCCTATATTTCGGGCAAGCATTACACGCTGTCCTGGGATTTGGGTTCGGTAAACGGCGGCAAGGTAACTCCCGTGGGCGCCGGCACAAGCGGCATTGAAGGCATGGGCACAAACAAGCTGCTTGGCTATGACAAGGGAACAACCGCAAAGGCTTATAACCAGTATTATTTCTCAATCGGCGCAGCAACAACGAATGGCGGAACTGCAGCAAACCATACTGCCGAAAACCTTTCGAGCGGCTGGAGAAGAAATGTTGCGACAGGTATTAACTACAAGCTTACAACCTCGAACAAGGATCTGACAATCGTTCCGGATGGGACTGTCGGCAACGTTACCAACTTCTTCTTTGAAGTAGGTATTGCCGATACGCTTCTTAAGCTTATGGTTGATAACCAAGCATATTGGGGCGTCGGATTTGTTAAGAATGATAAAACCAACGACCCTTTGACCGGTTATACTTTCACGCTTGACGCCGACCACGTTTACGGCGATGAAGCGTGCATCGGTTCTGAAAAATATCCTACAAAAGAATCTCTTGTGGGAACAGAGTGGAGCCTCGGACAGGATTGCTCCGGCCTTAAATCCGAAAAGAGAACCGCAGCTTTCCAGAAGGTTCTTGACGACCTCAACATTGCTTTCGGTATGGACAATGTTGAATGGAAGGCTGACACTACATATTATGAAGATACGGTTAACATTTCGGGCGACGCTTCCGTTAAGGCTGTTACCAATACGGGCGTTGGCTGCTATGCTTCCGAAGCTGTTGCAAACGGCGGCACAGTAACCGTTAACGATTATTTCGGAACAGTATATGAAATCGAAGCTGAAAATCAGCCCACCGTTAAGTATAACGGCGAAACGGTTGAAGCAAAAGCCGACGGCGCTAAGTTTGCCGTAACTATTCCGGCATCCTCCGTTACAAAGAACGGTACGCTGGATATTACCGTTGCGGACGGCGGCGAACAGATGGTTGAAATCTATAAGGAAGATTTCAACGGTTTTGCAGCGGGCGCACTTTCCGGCGGATGGGGTATTGCGAGCGGCAACCAGTATTATCAGAGTGGTTTTGAAAAGGATTCCACCGGCAATACATATCTTGTAATGAAGGATTGGAATGCCGATGAAATTGTTAAGCTGTTCGTTAATAAGAGCGGCAGCCTCCAGGAAATTTATCCCAGAGTGCAGATTTCAAAGCCCCCCTATAAGTTCGATATAGGCAGAGAGTATACACTTTCTTTCAAGTATAAGTACACCGATAAGGGTGCTACAATTGACAATGTTGCACAGGCGCAGCCGTTCTTCAACTTCACCGGCGGCAGCGTCAACAAGTGGGGCAAAGGCTGGAGCACATGGGTTCCGAACGAAACAACAAATTACACGCAGTTCTATAGCGGCGTAAGTGCGCCTAAGGGCGAGGACGGCTGGAGAGCGGTAAGCGCTCCTGCATTCAAAGCGGAAGAAGCTTACACAAAGCGTGTTGACGGTACTCCGATTGACGAAATCGGTCTTGGCAACAACCAGTTTGAATTTAAGGGTCTTACAAACGGAAATGATGTAAACGCATATCCGATTGTTAAGCTTGCGAAAGAAGCGGTTGAAGCAAACACGAAGGACGGAACCGTTGACCAGGCTGCGGCTGCCAAGGCTCTTGCGGCTTCCCTTAAGGAGCATGACTACAAGATTTGCCTTGACGATGTAACCGTTACAACAATGGCAGAAACCAAAAAAGTTACCGTTACGGCGGACGAAGGTGCCGAAGTAACAATTAACAGCAAGACGGTAAGCGGCGGTTCCAAGGTTTCGGTTCCGATCAACTTTGAATCCGGCGTTACTGTTTCCGCAAAGAAGGGTTATGTAATCGATACCGTTACAATTAACGGTGTTAAGCAGGATGTCGAAGCAAATTCGACAGTTTACAGCACAACCTATACCTTCACGGGCGAAGCTGAAATCGTGGTTACAACAAAGACCGCTGCATCATATGAGGTTTCGGTAACCTTAGGAGAAGGCGGTACGCTTAAAATCAACAGTAAGAACGCTGCGAACGGCGACAAAGTTGATGTTTTAGGCGATAGCGAAACCACAATTACCGTTACACCCGATGACGGCAAAAAGGTTGATTTCGTAAAGATTGACGGCGCAGCTCAGGAAATCTCTGCTGACGGCGGCACAATCAAATACACATTCACAAAGGCATGCACAATTGAAGTTGCTTTCAGAGAAGGCGGAAAAACAGGCAGCGTTCTTGTATATTCCGAAAACTTTGAAGGCGAAAAGAACAACTACTCGGGCGGTACCGGCGTTGAAGCTGAAGGCGAAAACCATTATTATGTCCTTAAAGACTTTAACGGTGCCGAAATCGCTGCAGCAAGCGGGGCAGATAAGCGTGTCGGTTCCGAAATGTGGCAGTTCAGATTCAGCACAAACGACAAGTTTACCTATTTGAACGGTAAAACATACTCCATGACATGGAAGTACAGAAATAAAAACGGCGGTTCGTATTCCGCAATCGGCAGAGGTTCCTCCGGTTTCAATGCATTCTCCGGCGGTTACCTTAAGACCTATAACGGCAATGACGCTCAGAAAACCGGTCAGTGGTACGGTCAGGGCAGCACTGCCGCAGGTTCATCAACACTTAAGAGCGTAAGCAGCTATGATGCGGCTTCCGGCTGGACAACGGTTGGTTACAGCGGCATTTCATACGGCGCATGGGACGGCTCCTCCGATGTTGCTTCCCTTACCGTAAACGGCCTGTTTATGCAGTCCAACTTCCATAACAATATAACCAAGCTGCTCATTGCCAACAAGGCTTACATGGGCACAGGTTTAAGAGAGGCAACCGGCTATAAGTTCACAATCACAGCCGATGATATTTACGGCGACGAAGCGGGACTTAAAGAAAACGGCGGCAAATTTACCAAAGAACAGCTCTGCAAAGAGTGGAACTTCTCTATGGATTGCTCACCGCTTAAATCCGCTAAGAGAGAAGCTGCAATCAATAAGGCGTTCTCCGACGCGGGACTTGAGCTCCAGATGGACGATGTTGAAATCAGAGCGGACGCAAGCGTTTACAACATCCCCGTAAAAATTAACGGCAAAGCTGAAGTAAAAGCGGTTACAAACACGTATACAAACGACGCAACAACCCTTACCGCAAACGGTACAATCGCCGCTAACGACTATTACGGCGTAACAATTACCGTTAAGCCTACGGGCGGCGATAAGGATTCGGTTAAGTCAATCACATACGGCGGAGAGGAACTCACATTTGAAGATCCTGCAAATGCAGTGGTTACCATTCCGGCAAATAATATTGACGCAAAAGAGCTTGCAGTAAATATTGAAACAATCACAGATAAAACACCGGTTGTTTCCGATGTTAAGATTACAGGTGATAAGACGGTTGGCTCAACCCTCACCGCAAGCTACACTTATACCTGCGCAGACGCTGACGCTTCAACCTATCAGTGGCAGAAGCTCGCAGGCGATACATGGACAGACATCGCAGGCGCAACAGAAAAGACATATGTAACAAAGGCAGAAGACAACGCAGCAAACATCAGAATTGCCGTTGACGCAAAGAGCGCTGCCGGCGCAAGCTGGAAAAGGGTTTATTCCGCACCGTTCTTTGTAGGCGAAATGGCTTACTTTGTTGCACCTAACGGCAACGACGCGACAGGCGACGGTTCAATCGATAAGCCTTATGCAACAATGGAAGCTGCAAAAGAAAAGATTAAATCTCTTATCGCAGCTGACGCACTTCCGGCAGGAGAAGTTATTGTATACTTCAGAGGCGGAAGATATCCGATTACAAAATCGATTAACTTCACCGCAGCCGATTCCGGTAACGAAAACACAACAATCGTTTACAAGGCTTACAATAACGAAGAAGTTGACTTTGTAGGTTCTCAAAAGATTTCCTCAAATAGGATTTCTAAGGTTACAGAGGACGATAAGGATAAGTACGGCAATAAGATTCTTGACAGAATTATTGACGAACAGGCAAAAGGAAAGCTCTATAAGATTGACCTCAGCGAATATACCGGTACGATTCCGTCAATTCCCGAGTACGGCTGGAACAGCAACGGTTCGCCGATATTCAACTCTGCATGGAGCGCAATGGACCTCGTTGTAAACAACGAGCGCCTTACGGACGCAAGATGGCCGAACGACGAAACCGATACCGCAATGGTCCTTTCCGAAAGAGTTGTTTGCGCAGATAAGAGCCAGCCCTCAAAGGTTGGTTATCCCGACCCGACAGGCAGAACGGCTCTCTGGAACGCTCAGGCTGTAGCGGATGACGGTATGGTTGACCTTCATGTTGCATACCATTGGTATTCAAACATTTATAAGATTGGTTCTATTGATGCGGCTGACAAGTCATTCATGACCAAGTACGGTACTTCGTACAAAACCGCATCGAACCTGCCGCTTTATTTCTTCAACATTCTTGAAGAAATAGATATGCCCGGCGAAAGCTACATCGACAGGGAAAGAAAGATTGCATACTTCTATCCCACTCATCCTATCGACGGTACCGAGGATATTGAACTTTCAACATTTGAAGGTACCATGATTAACATGAGCGGAGCGAAGTACATCACATTTGACGGCATTAACTTCAGAAATTCAAGATCAACATTCATCAACGCTTCCAATGTAGACCATATCACAATCAACGACAGCGTTATGGCTCACGGCGGACGCAACGCTGCAACTCTCGGCGGTTATAATATCACCGTTAACGCAAGCCATATTTATGACACAGGTTACGGCGGTGTTAACTTAAGCGGCGGCGACAGAAACAAGCTTGTTTCGAGCAATAATGTTATCAGCAATTGTATTCTTTCCGATAACGCAAGAACAAAGACATCGTATTCGCCTGCGGTTTCCATGGGCGGCGTTGGCGTTAAGGTTTCGGGTAACATAATCTATAACAACCAGCATGAAGCAATCGCCTTCAGCGGAAATGACCATGTTATGGAGTATAACGAAATCTACAACACCGTTAAGGAACACGGCGATATGGGCGCTATCTACTGGGGCCGTGACCCGTCCGTTCTCGGTATCGTAATCAGGAACAACTACTTCCATGATAACGGTAACCTCTACAACGGCGGCTGGAACCAGTCAATATTCGGCGATGACGGTAACTTCGGTGCCGACATTTACGACAACGTATTCTACCGTGCAACCCTTACCGAGGACAGGGGCGGTCATACCTCCTCTTACCCGATTAAGACAAACGGCGGTCAGTATTACAATGTACACAACAATATATTTGTTGATAACCCCTGCTCGACATACTTCCAGTCGTGGGTAGGTTCAACCGTGGTTACGGACTTTAAATCGCCTATGCAGGGACAGTACATTACTTATAACTATGACTGTAAGCCTAACGAGTCAAACGGCAGCTGGTCATTCAATGTAAATGGTTCGCAGTGGAACAAGATAAAGAATTTCTGCGACAATGACGCATGGAAGGCTCACTATAAGGATACCATGTGGGAACCCTTCTTTGATAACTTCAGCGCCGAAAAAGCTGAAAAGATGTTTGCTTTCGCAAACGCTAAGGACTTTAAGGGCATGACGGAATATGTTAAAACTTTTGCTCCGTCGAAGTCCAATACCTTTGATAACAACATCAATGTTAAAAATCTTTCGAACAGACCCGAAGGTATTTCGAGAACCGAGAATGAAGTTGTAACCAACAACTACGCTTCAAAAACCGGTACTACCTCAAGCGGCGCTTCGATATTCAAGGATTACGGAAAAGACTTCTCGCTTACCGATGAAGGTCTTGCCGAAGTAAGAAAGACCGCAACGGGCTTTAAGAATATCGATATGAGCAGTATCGGCATAGACTATGACGAAAACTGCACAGGCTATGCACCTAAGGCAACAGACGCTAAGCTCATCGGTAACCCCGCAGTAGGCGGAACTCTTAAAGCTACTTATACATTTACCGATCCCGACGGCGACAGCGAAGGTCACTCGGTATTCGTATGGTATGCGGCTGAAAAGATTGACGGTACTTATACAAGAGTTCTCGGCAAGGGCGACAGCGAAATGCTTGTTTCCGAAGAACTTGCCGGTAAATTCGTTAAGTACACAATGATTCCTTACGATAGGGATAACCGTTACGGTCCTATGGTTGAATCTGCACCTGTTCAGGTTTCCGCAGACGGTGTTACGGTTGATAAGTCCGAGCTTTCCGAGGTTCTTGAAGAAGCTGACGCACTTATCAAGTCCGCTGTAGTAGGCGAGCAGGACGGTATGTATCCGCAGGAAGCGGTTGATACCTTCAAGGCTGAATTTAACAAGGCGGCAGACGTGTTCGCAGCAGCAGATGTTTATCAGTATCAGATTAACAACGCTGTAAAGGCTCTTAAGAATGCAATCGATACATTCAAGCTTTCGCAGATTTCAAACCTCGAATATCTTAACATCAAGGATCTGCTGAAAGACACCGCAGGCTGGACTCAGGCTGCAGGCGACTCCGCGAAATTTGAGAACGGAAAGCTTATTATTCCTATAGGCAATAAGATTCTTTATACCAAGGAAACATACCTTAACAAGATATTCACCTTCAGAATCAGGTTTGAAACAACAGATGATAAGGCAGTAACAAAGATTAACGATACCGATTTCTCGCATCAAATTAACGCAGCAATTTATGCAAGATCGGTAGGATATAACGGTCAGATCTGGGCTAATAATAAGGGCTTCCTTATGTGGTTCCATAATGATACTTATGAGGCTCAGGAATGGAAACCGGATCAGACAAAACCTTTCTATTCGGCTGCTAATAAATTCTTTACCGAATACAATAAGGATTACGAAATTGCTTTCGGTGCGGTTGATACGGCAGACGGCGTAAGAATGCTTATCTATGTTGATAATGAGCTCGTTTATGACGAAGTTTACGGTAACGCTCTTTTAGGTCAGATGGGTGCTCTCGGTTTCGGTAACCACGGTGATGCAGGTGACAATGTAAATGTTGTAATCTCTCCCGCAGAGGTTGACTTCGCAAAGCTTAACGCAGCAATTGCGGAGGCGGAAGGCTTCCTTGCAAAAGCAGAGATCGGAAGCGGCTACGGACAGTAT
>CAKSKB010000009.1 GCA_934464705.1 uncultured Clostridia bacterium | reverse complement strand
ACGCTTGAAGAAATCATAGACTTTCATTATCGTTTTGAAACAATACATCCGTTTCAGGACGGCAACGGCAGAGTCGGCAGACTTATAATGTTCAAGGAGTGCCTGAAAAATAATATTGTTCCATTTATAATTGATGAAGATTTGAAGATGTTCTATTACAGAGGTCTGTCCGAATGGAACAACGAAAAAGGGTATTTGATGGATACTTGCCTATCGGCACAGGATAAGTTTAAAAAGTATTTGGAGTATTTCAAAGTTCCGTATAAGGAATAATTGCAATCAAACCATATCGTGTATTTTGTGTATATGAATGATTAGGATATTGAGAGAAGTTTGAACTTCTCCGCCAAATCTGAACCGTGATTTTGATACAAAATTGCGGTTCTGTTTTTTTGCTCGAAAACGCCGCAGTAATGGGATTTTTGAAAAGAGAAAAGTTTCAGAGTAATAGATGCTTTTCTGAAATCAGAGCATTTTCAGCCGGTTTTTGTTTGGTGCGTTCACGCTGACATTTTTCTCACAAAAATATGCACCACTTTTGACCTAAAAAATAGGCAAAAGCGGTGCATTAAAAAGCATACTTGAAATGTTATATCAATTTACTTATCTCAGGGCGATTGCACGTTGACTCCAATTCCATTTCTTGTTTTGTATGATTGGATAATAGGATTTTTTCCATAATTTCAAGAGTATGCAGTCCGACTTTGCCATTTGCACAATTTGTTTGAGTTCCGTTAATAAGACAATTTGCCATATCGGCTACACCTAAACCTCTGGAATTATCCGAAAATCGGTTTATTAGCGGAAATGAATGAAATTCAGTATCAAAGCTTTGTTTGAGTAAGACCACACCGCCAAAACAATTAGGGTCAGGCACAATTATACTACCCTTTGTTCCATAAACCTCAATTTTTGATAAACCGGTACCATAAACATCAAAAGATGTTATTAAATTACCAATAGCTCCGTTGTGAAATCTCAAAAGTCCATTTACATATGTGTCAACATCAACCTCAATGAATGTCCCACGCTTAGGTTCACTTGTGATTTTTCGTTTTTTACGTAAACAATTACTCATTCCGCTGACACTATTTACAGAACCAATAAGATTTACTAATGCTGTAATGTAATATGGTCCCATATCAAACAGTGGTCCACCTCCTTTTTTATAATAGAACTCAGGAGACGGATGCCACGATTCATGCCCTGGACACAGCATAAATGCTGTAGTTGCGACAACATCTCCGATTAGACCATCATCTATTATTTTGCGTGCCGTGTGAATCCCTGCCCCCATAAACGTGTCAGGAGCACATCCAAGTAACACACCTTCCCTAAGTGCTAACTCCACCAATTCCTTGCCTTCGCTGTATGTGGATGAAAGCGGTTTTTCCACATATGTGTTCTTCTTTGCTAAAATGGCTTTTTTACAAATATCATAGTGTGAGGAAGGCGTTGTAAGATTCAAGACAATATCAATATCTTTATTGGCTAAAATATCTTCAAAGGACATAACCTTTGTGTTGTATTTATTTGCTTTTTCTTCAGCCTTAGTATTATCTAAATCACAAACGGCATAAACAGTTACATTCTCAAAAACATTTGTCAAATTGGATAAATATATATCGCTTATATTTCCGCAACCTATAACCGCAACATTTTTTCTCATAACTATTCACCCCTTTTTGTTGCCCAAAGTAAGCCACGTTTCATCATAGTTTTGACTTGTGGGATATCAAAATCTTTATAATTATGTCCTATTGAAAGATAAAATATATTACCTTTTCCCCATTTTTTAGTAAATAAAATTGGCATTAAAACTGTCCCGTTGGAAATATGAGGACCGTCCGCCACCGGAAATGTAGTTGTTGCATAAATCATAGCTGCAGGATCTACATGCATATAATACTGTTCGCCACAATATTCAAAGTCAGACAACCCATCTGTAAACGGATTATCATGTTTTAGATTAACCTTATATACAACATCATTGTTTCCGGGATGTGCAACCCATTGTGCACCTGTCATAAATTGCCATGTGGTGTCGTCTCTGAAAGTATCGCACATTCCACCGTGACAGCCAGCCATTCCGGCGCCATTGCTGACTGCCTTTGAGATATTATCCGACTGTTCCCGGGTAATGCTACCCATTGTCCACACCGGAACAAATAGGTCAATATCTGCAATGTCTTCATAAGCATCCAAAACACTCAAATTATCGCTTGTGGTAACATTATATCCCTCTTCTTTCAGCATCTTTTCAAAGACAGAAGCCGTTTGTTTAGGGGTATGGCCGTCCCATCCTCCATAGAAAATAAGTGCATTTTTCATTGTTTCTTTCCTCCAATTTTTAGGTTTGTATTAATTTTATTATATTATAGTCTTATTTTCAACGGAAAAAGACTTGAAAAAGCAGTCAAAATTTGATATCATTATTTAAAAGTAATGAAAGGAGGATAACGGTATGCTGTTCGAAATGAGGATTGAAGATATCCATGTAACTAAATGTGACAGTTTTGATTTCCCTTATCACTTGCATAATAATGTCGAAATTCTGATTTGTACGAGCGGTTCATTCAATATTATATGTAACGACCAGGACAGAATATTAAACAGAGGAGATATATTGATAGCCTTTCCAGGAGATGTGCATGCGTACCATAAAACAGACTACGGCGAAGGCATAATGATTATTTTTAATCCTAATATATCCGAATTGATTTCTGACCTTTTTATGAACAGCGAGTACGAAAATTTTGTAACGAAAAAAAGTGTAATTCCTCTTGCTGAGGATCTATTGCATAATTCTACAAATAGTTCAAGCTTTACTGTATTATACGGATATTTGCATGTAATTACAGGCATGATACTAAAAAAATCTCAAACGGAAAAGAAAAAACGATGTATAAATACATATAATTCTATTATTGAATATATTGCATTTAACTTTACTGATAAGATTTCCTTAAAAAGTATATCTCAATATACAGGTATCAGTCAAAGCCATATATCCAGAATTTTTTCTACAAAAATCAAAGGCGGATTTAAGAATTATCTAAACCTTCTGCGTATAGAAAAGGCAAAAATTCTTCTGAAAACAACAGACAAATCGATTTATGAAATTATGTACGAGTCAGGTTTTTCCGATCAATGCACATTCAACAGAGTATTTAAACGAATGATGAATTGTACTCCGAAGGAGTACAGAAAGCAAGAAAAAAGTGATGGTATGGAAAATATATCTACGCACAACCATAATGTATAAGTAAAAAAGTTTTTCTGTGAAACTTTTTTCCAAGGTCAAATGCACCGCTTATTGTATTGTATTAAGATAGGCCACGGAAACAGGCAGATAATCGATGCAATAAAGGAGCAGGCGGAAAAATACTGTTATCTCTCACCGGCATACGGTTCAGAGCCGAGAGGCGAGCTGGCAAAAATGATTATTGAAAGAATGCCGGATAATATGGGCAAGGTTTTCTTCACAAACGGCGGTGCGGACGCAAACGAAAACGCTGTTAAAATTGCCCGTATGTATACAGGCAGGCAGAAAATATTCTCGCGGTACAGAAGCTATCACGGTTCTACATACGGCGCAGAAAATCTTACGGGTGAGCCGAGAAGATACCCCTTAGAGCCGGGTGCTCCGGGATTTGTAAAGTTCTTTGACCCATATGTGTACCGTGAAAAAATTGAGTTTGAATCGGAAGAAGCAGCGGCAGATTATTATGTTGCAAAGCTTCGCGAGCAGGTAATATATGAGGGAGCCGATAATGTTGCGGCAATCGTTATGGAAACCATTAAGAGTTAGGGCTTCGCTTGCCTAAGCAAAGAAATCGCCGAATACTTCGATGACCACCTTCTTTCCTGCGGTCTTACCTACAGCGGACATCCGCTTGCGTGTGCAGCCGGTGTTGCCTGCCTGAAATTCTATGATGATGCCAAAATTCTTGATAATGTAAACGCATCCGGCAAGGTTTTGGGAGAAGAACTTGAAGCATTAAAAGCTAAATATGACATTGTCGGAGATGTGAGATATATCGGTTTGTTCTCGGCAATTGAGCTTGTAAAAGACAGAAAAACCAAAGCTCCTCTTGTGGAGTACGGAAAAGACCCGGCAGGAATCATGAAATCTATTATCGGTAAGCTTAAAGAAAAAGGCTTTATGACATATTCGCACGAAAATATGATTCTCATTTGTCCTCCGCTTATCATAACCCCCGAACAGGTTAAAGAGGAAATGAAGAAGGTTGATGAAGTAATTGCGGAAATTAACGGAATATATTAAAAATCCGCATATGAGGAGGTGTAATAATGCCTGAGCGTTATAAAAATATAAGGTTCGGTTCGCTCGATGAGTATATTACGCCGGATAAATTTCGGACAATTGGTGATGATATGCGTCACATTCCCCCGGGAATTACAGAATTTGCTGTTGAAATACATATGAAATATGAATTGAAAAGCAAGTTGAGTTTTAAAATACCGTGGGACGGAATTATATACGGCTGTGCAAGGGACAAAAGAACTTTAAAAGAGAAATTGGGATTGAAATCGGATATAAAAACAGCGTATCTTGTTGACTGGGACGGTAAATATCTGTTTTTGATTGAAATGGAAAATCAGGAAGAATTTCCTGTGACATATGTTCCGAGTGAAGATGTTGTAAATCTTTTGGAAAACTGTATGAGAATACCGGAACAGAGATAAAAACGAAAGGAATGATAATCATGTATGTATGCAGCAAGGAAAGAATGGAAGATAAAATAAAAACCTTCAGCAAATTCGGCGATGCGGGGCATGGGGGTATCACAAGATACTCCCTGTCGCCCGAAGCTATTATGGCAAGAAATGAATTTCTTAAAAGAATGAAAGCAATCGGCGCAGAAATTGAGATTGATGATGTGGCAAATATCTATGCAACGCTTCCCGGCAGCGACCCGGATGCAAAAAGAATTGTAATGGCGTCCCATGTTGATTCGGTTAAAAACGGCGGTAACTATGACGGGATTTTAGGCGTAATGTCCGCAATGGAGGTTTTGGAAACGGTTTCCGAAAAGAAGATTCCGCATAAGCATCCTCTGACGGCAATGATATGGACAAATGAAGAAGGTTCGCTCTATCCTCCGGCTATGATGATTTCCGGAGTTGTGTGCTATAACTATCTTCCGGAGGATATTCGCCAAAAGTTCAGATATGAGGATATGATGGCGTCAAAAAGCATTCTCGACCCAACAAAAACCTTCGGCGAGGCTTTGGAAAAATCGGGATTTAAGGGCGATAAAAAATACAGGCTTTCTCCCGACAGATACAAATATATGTTTGAAACGCATATCGAGCAGGGACCGATTTTGGAGGACAACGGTAATGACATCGGTGTTGTTGACTGTGTTTTGGGAATGTTTAACTACAGGCTCAAATTTTACGGACAGACAACCCATGCCGGTACATTTCCGATGCCGAAAAGGCGCGACGCATTTTATGCCGCAGCTTTGGCTCTTGATTATCTGCATACGGAAATTGATAAGCTTGGCGTAAAAGATTTGGTTTATACAACCGGTGAGGTTGTGTGCCATCCGTGCGTACATACATGCGTTCCCGATTACTTTGACTTTTCGTTTGACTCCAGACATGAAAAACCGGAGGTTCTTGAAAAGGTACTTGCAATAGTAAAGAGCTGTGCCGACAAAGAATGGGCAGGCTGTACGTGCGAAGTTGAAAAGGCTTGGAACCGTGATACCGTGTATTGGGATAAAAAGCTTGTCGGATATGTTAAAGAAGCGTGCGAGGAAGCCGGAATTAAACATCAGTACATTCATTCGGGAGCGGGGCATGACGCACAGTTTGCGTCATATATGCTGCCGACAACAATGATTTTCGTTCAGTCAAAGGATGGGCTTTCCCACTGCGAACCTGAATTTTCGAGCGTGGAGCATTGCACGGAGGGCGCAACGGTTATGCTGAACGCAGTATTGAAGGCAGACAGTGAATGAAGGAGCGAATAATATGAGCAAAGAATTTCTGACTCCGAAAAAAATAATAACGGGAATCGGTGCAATCGAAGACTCAATAAAATACCTCGTTACAATGGGCAAAAAACCGCTCATTGTAACGGGGCGGATTGTATCGGAGCTTGACGCTTTCAAAATGCTTGTATCAAAGCTTTCCGAAAATGGACTTGAATGCGTTGTATTTAAGGATATTACGGGAGAACCTACCGATGTTATGATTGAAGAAGGTTTAAAGGTATATCGTGAAAATAACTGCGACTTTCTTATCGGAATGGGCGGCGGCAGTCCTTTGGACGCAATAAAAGCAATTGCTGCACTGAATGTATGCGGCGGAAAACTCAGCGATTATATGGGAAAAGAAATCAGCGGCGAATTTCCGCCTATGGCGGCAATCCCGACAACAGCCGGAACAGGCTCTGAGGCAACAAAATTTACCGTTATAACGGATGCCGAAACAGATGTAAAAATGCTTTTAAAGGGTGCGGTACTGCTGCCTGATTTGGCAATCGTTGATTATACAAACACATTAAGCTCGCCTGAAAGCATAACGGCATCAACCGGGCTTGACGCTCTCACTCACGCCGTTGAAGCATACACATCCAAGCAGGCTCAGCCGCTGACTGACGCTTTGGCATTATCTGCGGTAAAACGAATTTTTAAATATCTTCCGATTGCATACAATGACGGAGAAAATGAAACAGCAAGATATGAAATGTCAATAGCCGCACTTGAAGCGGGAATTTGCATAAATAATTCATCCGTTACAATTGTGCATGGTATGAGCCGTCCGATCGGTGCATTGTTCCATGTTCCGCACGGCTTGTCAAACGCGATGCTTTTGTGCAAGTGTATGGATTTCGCAAAAGACGGTGCGACGGAAAGGTTTGCTGAGCTTTCAAGAGCAGTCGGAACGGCAGCAGCAACGGACAACGATGAAACGGCGGCAGATAAGTTTATTGACGGACTTTTTGAAATATGCAAAAAGTGTGAAGTTCCGACAATAACTGAATATGGGATTGACACTCAAAAATTCACCTCCGCAATTCCGAAAATGACATCTGACGCACTGATGAGCGGAAGTCCTGCGAATACTCGCAAAAATGTCAGTGAAGAAAACATTTCTGCAATATATAAAGCGTTGATTTAGCTTGGTTATATAAAAGACTTCGGGTTTTAAACTTGAAGTCTTTTTTGCTCTTTGCGATTCCTGATATTCACAAAGTAAAGTTATATATTTTATAATGTGGTAAAATATATAATTGAAAGGTGCGTGATTATCCGGCATTGCGCAAAATTAATCGGCGCAAGCCTCCTCGAGGTTCGATTCCTTTTAAATACAATAAAAAACCGCCACCGCAGAAGCGATGTCGGTTTTTTAATACGCCTGATAGGAAAACGGCTAAAAGCCGTTACGGCTCGGCGACCGCAGAGCGGTACCCGCCGTCGCCCCTTGCGCCTGCAAAACAGTCCACAGGAAAGTTTTGCTGACGGCGCAAGCCTCCTCGAGGTTCGATTCCTTTTAAATACAATAAAAAACCGCCACCGCAGAAGCGATGTCGGTTTTTTAATACGCCTGATAGGAAAACGGCTAAAAGCCGTTACGGCTCGGCGACCGCAGAGCGGTACCCGCCGTCGCCCCTTGCGCCTGCAAAACAGTCCACAGGAAAGTTTTGCTGACGGCGCAAGCCTCCTCGAGGTTCGATTCCTTTTAAATACAATAAAAAACCGTCACCGCAGAAGCGATGTCGGTTTTTTAATACGCCTGATAGGAATCGAACCTACGACAACCCGGCGTCGGAGGCCGGTGCTCTATCCACTGAGCTACAGGCGCAGATATTGTAAACGGTATGACAACCGAAACTTGAACCCTTAATGCCTTATGCCGGCAAATTTTTGTCCTTTTCGGCTTGTCGTCATTGAAAGGCGACCGCCTGTCTTCTTCCTCCGCACCAAAAATGACTAAAAATTTTCTCGTCATAAGGTGCGTGCAGTTTTTATCGGGCCGATTTTTCTCAAGACAAGCAAGCGAGTGCAGTATTAGGGAAAATCAGCCGATAAAAACCATTAAGGGTTCAAATTTCGTTTGTCCGTTTATAATCTGTTTCTAAAATATTCAATCGTAGACTTAAGCCCTTCCTCAAGCATAACCTGCGGTTCCCAGGAGAGCTTTTGTTTAGCGAGAGTGATGTCGGGCTTGCGCCTTGTGGGGTCGTCTTTGGGGAGCGGCTTGTATACGAGTTTTGAGCGGCTTCCGGTGAGGTCGACAATCAGCTCGGCGATTTCCTTAATCGTGAGTTCGCGGGGGTTGCCGAGGTTAACCGGACCTGTAAAATCCTCACATTCCATCATTTTAATCATAGCGGTGACGAGGTCGGACACGAAGCAGAAAGAGCGCGTCTGCGAGCCGTCGCCGTAAATGGTGATGTCCTTATCCGACAGCGCCTGCACGATAAAATTACTGACAACTCTGCCGTCGTTTTCGAGCATATTGGGGCCGTAGGTGTTAAAAATCCTGATGACCCTGATGTCAACGCCGCTCTGGCGGTGGTAATCGAAGAATAAAGTTTCGGCGCAGCGCTTGCCCTCGTCGTAGCATGAGCGGATGCCGATGGGGTTAACATTGCCCCAGTAGGATTCGACCTGCGGATGGACAGTGGGGTCGCCGTAGACCTCGCTTGTGGACGCCTGCAGAACCCTTGCCTTAATGCGTTTGGCAAGTTCGAGAACATTTGTAGCGCCGACGACATTGGTCTGGACGGTTCTTATGGGGTTAAACTGATAGTGCACGGGCGAAGCGGGGCACGCAAGGTTGTAGATTCTGTCAACCTCGACATCGATGGGGTTGATGATATCGTGACGGAGAACCTCAAAATAGGGGTTATCCAAGAGTTTAACGATGTTTTCTTTTCTTCCGGTGAAGAAATTATCGAGGCAGATAACTTCGTTGCCCATAGATAAAAGGCGTTCACAGAGGTGTGAGCCGATAAAGCCGGCACCGCCTGTAACAAGAATTCTCATAACGGAAATCTCCTAACATTAATAATTAGCTTCTTTCCTGTAGCCGATTTTCTGGAACACGAAGGAAGCGACAATAAGGAAAGCCACAATCGGGAAAAGTTTGCCCGAAGCTTTCAGGCTGTTTTTGAAGGACCAGAGCCTGAGGCGGTAGAAACCGGCGATAGAGCCGAGTTCTTTTTTGATGTAGTAATTACCTCTGCCGCGGGTAATCTGCCATTTTTTAAAGCTGTCGAAAGAGCTGCGTTCGACATGGAAAACCACCTGATTACTATTATACCTTATTTTTTCGTTTTGTGCAACTATTTTTTTACCGAAACATGTATCTTCTCCGCCCGGAACAGGAAAAGTGGTGTCAAACATACCTATTTTTGTGAATAATTTTCTGTTTACGGCGAAATTGCAGCTTGTGACGCTGTTGGTGAAGCCGTTTTCGTCGACTTTCCAAACCTTGTCGAAGCCGATGCAGCCGCCGCCGGGAAACCCGAGCAGAGCGACGGCTTTGCCGAAACGGGTTTTGACATCCGTAATGGTGTTGCCCATGACAGCGTCGCAGGAATCGAGTTCGCGGACAGCCTCGGCAAGAGCGTTTTTATCCAGACGGCAGTCGGAATCGGTAAAGAAAATCTTTTCGGAATCGGAATAAAGAACGCCTGTGTTTCTGCAGGTTGCGGGGCCGCAGTTTTTGGGCATTTTGAGCAGGTGGAACCTTTCGTCGTCGAAGAAGTGGTAAAAATCGAAATCCGAGCGGTCATCGACGATATAGACTTCAAAGTCGGTAAATGTCTGAGCCCTGAGCGAATCGCAGAGGGCGTCGATGTGTTCTTTTGGTGTGTTGTAAGATGGTACTATAACGCTAATTTCGGGCATGATAAACTCCTTATTTGGCGCCCTTGCGGAAAATGACCGCAGAGACGGTTTTGAATAAAATTTTTATGTCAAGGGCGAGCGACCAGTTGTCGATGTAGCTGATGTCGAGGGCGTATATGTCCTCGAAATCGGTGATTTCGTTTCTGCCGCTGACCTGCCAGTTGCCTGTAAGACCGGGCTTAATCGAGAGCCTGCGCCTGTGATACATTTCGTATTCCTCGACTTCGCCGACGGTAGGTGGGCGAGTGCCGACGAGGCTCATGTCGCCCTTAAATATGTTGAAAAACTGCGGAAATTCGTCAAGGCTGGTTTTTCTTAAGAACCTTCCGACTCTTGTGACCCTTGGGTCGTTTTCCATTTTGAAAACGGCGCCGGAGAGTTCGTTTTTGTCCATAAGCTCGGAGAGTTTTGCTTCTGCGTCGCGCGTCATGGTGCGGAACTTGTAGATTTTGAATTTCCTGCCGTTCTGCCCGACCCTCCACTGAGAGAAGAAAACGGGGCCTTTGGAGTCAAGCTTAATTGCGGGGGCGATAAAAACGGTGAGAACCGCCGTTAAAGCCAGCCCAATGAGCGAGCCGACGATGTCCATAAGGCGTTTAATCATGAGCTGACCTTCGCTTAATGATACCGTGTGGAAAGTGAGCATCGGGAGCTTGCCTGCGTAGCTCAGCTGGGTTTTCGAGAATTTCAGATTGAAAATATCGAGCAGAACCTTGACAGTAATTCCGAGACTTTCGCAGATTTTCATAGCGTCCTCGAGTTTGTCGTCCGTCTGACCGTTAACCGCAAAATAGACCTCATCGACGGTGTTTTCGACAACGATTTTGTAGATGTCGGCGATGTTTCCGAGGTCGGTGCTTTTGTTTATGCCGGCGAATCCGACGAGGTTCACGAGGAAATCGTCATTCGAGCGGAGGTTTTTGAGAATCCTGTCACGGTCCCCGTCGCAGACGATTATTATGCGTTTCCGGGCGGAATTTTTATCGATTGTCCGCACTAAAAACGCGCGCACGGCAAGGCGTTCGGTGAGAAGGAGGACGAAGTCGGTGCAGATGAAAATGATGAACATCAGACGGCTGAATGTGTCGTTTCTCATCACGAAAACTGCGGAAGCCGCAATCAGCGCCGTTATGCCGAAAGCTTTTGTGAGGTTCACCGCAATCGACAGCGGAACATTGGTTTTTTTCGAGCCGTACAGCCCGAAATACGCAAACGACAGGTATTGCGTGGGGATAAAAATCCAGAGAATCCATGCGTATTCGGAAATGCCGAAAAACGGCTTGCCGAAAGAATCGAGTTCCGAACGGATAAAGTAGCTGACCGCAAACGAGATGAGCGTAATTAAGATGTCGAGCACGATAACGAGCAAGTCTGTTGATTTCAGTTTTCTCTGCATGTTTTTCACTCCGAAAGTAATTTTTCGTAAATTTCCGCGGTTTTTTCTGCGGTTTTGTGCCATGAGAACTCACGGCAGCGGGCAAGACCGAGCAAAGCGCGGCGCTCTCTTTCTTCCTTATTATTAAGAAGAAAGCCGATTTTTTCCGCAGCGGCGGAAGGGGAGTCCGCAAAGAGGGCGGCGCTGCCCAGGACTTCGGGCATAGACGCTTTGTCCGACGATACGACCGCCAGCCCTCTGCCCATTGCCTCAAGAGGTGGCAGCCCGAAACCTTCGTAGAGCGAGGGGAAGGCAAAAAGCTCCGCCCCGGCGTAAAGTGCTTCAAGCTCGCCTTTTTGTATAAAGCCGGTGAATTTAATTTTGTGCGCATGGGGGCTGCGCTTTGCGCAGTCCGTGACCTCGCCGTACAGCCAGCCGAGTTTTCCGGCGATTACGAGGTCAGCCGTTTCGCCGCCGTCCCAGAGAATTTCCATTGATTTAATGAGAGCGGCGATGTTTTTTCTGGGTTCGACCGTTCCGACAAAAAGCACGAACGGCGGTTTTATACCGTTCGGGAGCGCCGATTTTTCGACGGGCTTAATGTCTGCGCCGAGATGAACCGGTGTGATTTTTTCGCTGTCGGTTTTCGGAAAATACCTCATGATTTCGCTCTTTGTGAAGTTTGAAACCGTTATGATTCCGTCGCAATTTTTAAGTGCCCTCGGGATTTGGCGGCGTTTGAAAGCGGCGGCGGACCTTGTAAAGTACGGCTGCCCGGTAAAAAAGCTGAGGTCGTGAATCGTGACCAGCTTTTTTGAAGGAAAATCCTTAAGCGGCGTCATGTAATCCAAAAAATGCACAAGAGCGCAGCCGCTGTTTTTAAGCACATTCCCGAAGCGGAAAAGCTGAAACGCAAGCCTTCTGCGGCTTGATTCAATGCCCGGCACGGTTATAATGTTCATGTTGGCAGACGGCTCCAGGATTCCGCTGCGGCTGACATAGACATCAAAATCGAACGGAAAATCCCGAAGTTCGTTTATTAATCTGAACTGATAATTCCCGACCCCCGCCGCCGATTCCGACAGCTGGAGAGCGTCAATCGCAATTTTTCTGTTCATTGTTCAATGCATCCTCAACGAAGGCGGAGAAGCTTTTTGCAAACTCGTCCTCCGAGAACCTTTCGGCGTTTTTTCTGATTTCGGCTTTGTCGAAGGTCATGCCCTCAAACCGCTTTACAGCGTCTGTCAGCGATGAAACCGACTGTTCCTGAAAGAAAATTCCCGTTTTGCCGTCAATAACCGTTTCGAGAGCGCCGCCGCGCCCGTAAGCGATGACGGGTTTTCCGCACGCCTGAGCCTCGACGGGGGTAATGCCGAAGTCCTCCTCGCCCGGAAATATGAATGCACGGCATGAGCGGTAGTATTCTCTGATTTCCTCATCCGACAGACGGCCGGTGAATTTTATGTTGGGCTTTGCGATTGCCCTGAGGTTTGAAAGCTCACGCCCTTCGCCAACGATAACAAGCGGCAAACCCAAGTCGCCGAACGCCCTCACCGCAATGTCGATTCTTTTGTATTCCACAAGCCTCGAAACGCAGAGGAAGTAATCGCCGTCTGTTCCGCCGGGGGTGTAGAATGCGGTGTCGGCAAAGGGGTAAACTACCGTGCTTTCACGGCGGTAGTGTTTTTTAATCCTTCGTGCGACATTTTTCGAGTTCGCCATAAATTTATCAACACGGTTGGCGGAAATAACATCCCATACTCTGATTTTCTGCATAAAAAGCGGAATGAGGGAGCGTTTCAGCCGTCCGCAGGAGTTTTTGTATTTAAAATAGAAGTCCCACGCATAGCGCATAGGGGTTGCGCAGTAGCAAAGGTGGAGAGCGTCCGCACGGGTGAGCACGCCCTTTGCGCAGCAGGTGGAGGAGGAAATGACGAGGTCAAATTCCGTGAGGTCGAGCCTTTCCACCGCACCGGGGAGCAGCGGAAGATACGAGTTGTATTTCGTCACGCCGAAGGGCATTTTCTGAATGTAGGTAGTGCGGATGTCCCTGTCGCCGAAATATTTACCCATTCTTTCCTTATTATATACGACCGTGTAGACGGGGGCGCCCGGGAACATATCGCAGATTTTTCTGAGAACCCTCTCCGCACCGCCGAAATTTGTCAGCCAGTCGTGAACGATTGCAGTTTTCATATGCTTATTCAAGCTCCTTGTAAATTTTCATAACGCTTTCGCAGGCGTTTTCCCAAGTGAAACGCTTTGAGCGCAAAAGCCCTTCCGATATGCACTTTTTTCTGAAATCCTCATCGGAGACCGCACGGTCGAGGGCAAAAGCGAGTTCGTCGGGGGATTCGGGGTCGGAAACCGTTGCCGCAGCGCCGCCAACAACCTCCGGAAGGCTCGAAGAGCGGGTTGTAACCACCGGAGTGCCGCACGCCATCGCCTCGAGAGGGGGGATACCGAAGCCCTCGTAGAGCGAAGGAAAAGCGAATGCTCTTGCCCTCCTGTAAAGCGCCGGAAGCTCATTTGAGGGAACATACCCCGTAAATGTGACCTCCGTTTTGAGGCTTGCCGCCATTTTGTAGATTTGGTCGTATTCCCATCCTTTTGCGCCGGCGATAACGAGTTTTACGCCGTTTTTTGCGGCATTTGTGAGCGCAAAGGCTTTTAGGAGGGTCACGAGATTTTTCCTCGGCTCAAGCGTGCCGATGTATAAAATGTAGTCTTCCGGGAGCGAAAGTTTGGTGTCTGTGGGGGCGTTTTCGTTGAATACGGCGTGGTTTACGCCGTTGTAAACGACCCTTATTTTTTCTTTCGGAACGCCCAGAAATTCCGTAAGTTCCCGTCCGCTGTTTTCGGAAACCGTAATAATGATGTCCGCCATATCGCATGAACGCCCTACATTTTTAAGCATACGGCGGCGGTTGCGTGCGTCCATCGTTTCGGGGAAAGTGCAGAACACAAGGTCATGCACGGTGTTGATGATTTTTCCGCTGACATTGGGCGGAACGACAAAGTTGAAAAAGTGAAAAATGTCAGCGTCCGAGCCGAAAAGACGGTTGTAGGAAATCGGAAAAGCGTTCCATATTTCCGCGTAAACGCCGTAGGGGAGGAGGTTGTTCTGAAGAATCGGAACTCCCGGAATCCTTTCCCCGAGAATTTTTGCCGAACCGTGGTGCTTTAAGAAGTCGTAGAGCAGGAGTTCGCAGTCAAATTCCCCGGATTTTGCAATGCCGCCGGCAATCGAGAGGGCGTGGATACCCACACCGGAAAGCTGCGGCGAAGCGATTGGGTAAGCGTCAAAAGCAATTTTCATAATTCGTTATCTCCGTCTTTGTAGTCGAGCCGCCTTACCCTGTACTGCACATCTTCAATGAGTTTTCTGTTGGCTGAGATGACATCGGCGAGCAAGCCGATAGTAAATGTCTGAAACCCGATAATGAGCAGAATGGCCGCTAAAATGAGCGACTGAATGTGACCCATGCCGCCGCCCGTGAAGTAGTAAGCCAAAAAGCGGATTCCGAGAAGCACGCCGATTGTGAAAACAAAACCGCCCACCGCCGCAAAAACCTTGAACGGCTTGTACATAAGAAAAATCCTGAACATCGTGCCGACAGAACGCTTGATGTAGCCGCCCATGCTTTTGAAGAGGCGGGATTTTCTGATTTTGGGGTTTGTTTTAATCGGAACTGACTCCAGCGCCACGCACTTGTCACCCGCCTGAATTATGGTTTCGAGGGTGTAGGTGTAGCGCGAAACGACATTAAGCTTCATAGCCGATTCTCTCGTGTAAGCGCGGAAACCGCTCGGAGCGTCCGGCACATCCGTACCCGAAACCTTTCTAACCACGAAGCTGCCGAGCTTTTGCAGAAACTTTTTGAGCGGTGAAAAATCGTCGATTTCCGAAATAGGTCTTTCGCCGATAACCATTTCCGCGCGCCCCGAAAGAATCGGGCGGATAAGCTTTTCGATGTCTTTGCCGCAGTACTGGTTGTCCGCATCGGTGTTTACGATGATGTCCGCACCAAGGCGGAGGCAGGCGTCGATGCCGGTCATGAACGCCCCGGCAAGGCCCTTGTTTTTGCTGTAGCTCACAATGTGGTGAACACCGCAGCGCTTTGCGGCGGCAACCGTACCGTCGGTGCTGCCGTCGTTAATGATGAGGTATTCGATTTCGTCAATCCCGGGAATTGCAGCCGGAAGATCGGCAACTGTGTCCGGGAGTGTATTTTCTTCGTTGTAGCAGGGTATCTGAATAATCAGCTTCAACCGCCGCACCACCTTATCTTGTAAACTGTTTTGTTACCTATCTATATATTGTATAATACATATAAAAAAAAATCAATAATAAATCCACTTTTATTTATAATATTTCTTTACTTTTTGATTACAATGTGTTATAATATTACAAGAAGATTGCAATTGTGTTATAAAACTTGCACCTTTTGTAATATTTCGGTAACAATTTGGGTAAAAAATGAATTTTCACCACACTTAGGCAGTCAAAAAATTTTTTTATCCGAGATATCCCATTTTATTGTGGATAACCTCTTTCCGAAAACCAATATATTGTACATTGACATCAGTTTGTAAAAAAAATTTAAGTTTTTTTCAAAAAAGACTTGAAAAATCATCAAATATGGTATATAATCATAATTGTGGTGATTGGTGGGGATTTGTGTTATAGGGTGTCACGAAAGTGGATGCCCGGTGCCAAAGCTTCATTAAAATATATTTTACGAACGGTGGTGACTGCGTTGTTCAGAGGAGAATCGGAACATAGCCTGGACGAAAAGAACAGGCTTATAATCCCTCAGAGGCTGAGGGGCGAACTGGGCGAGGTTTTCTATGTGACGCGCGGTCTTGACAGCTGTTTGTTTCTGTTCCCTGCGGCGGAATGGGAGGCTTTCGAGGAAAAGCTGTGTTCTCTGCCGATGTCAACGGGGAGGGCTTCGATGAGGTTTTTCTTTTCGGGCACGATGGAATGTTCGTGCGATAAACAGGGGAGAATCCTCCTTTCGCAGGCGCTGCGCGACTATGCCGGCATTTCAAAAGATGTTGTGATAGTCGGGGTGTCGAAAAGAGTGGAAATATGGTCCAAGGAAAAATGGGCGGCTTACAACGAGTCCATCGCGGCGGACCCGGACGAGATTGCGTCGCAGCTTGAACTTCTTAATATGTAGGTGAAAAAATGGCTGAATTCAAACATATTTCGGTCCTGCTCGAAAAGAGCATTGAGCTGCTGCGTGTTAACCCCGAAGGAATCTATGCCGACGGGACGCTGGGCGGCGGAGGCCATTCGGAACTTATACTTAAAAAACTCAGCGGCGGAAGGCTCATCGGTATCGACCGTGATGAAACCGCAATAGAAGCGGCAAAGCGCCGCCTTGCAAAGTATGACGGCGTGACATTTGTTCACGGCAACTTTGCGGATATAGATGAAATTCTCGATAATCTCGGGATTGAAAAGCTTGACGGTGCGATTCTGGACCTCGGCGTTTCGTCGTATCAGCTGGATACGCCGGAGAGGGGATTTTCGTATAGGTTTGACGCTCCCCTCGATATGAGGATGGACAGGTCGTCCGGCAAGTCGGCGTACGATGTGGTGAACGGCTATACGGAGGCGGAGCTTGCGGATGTGATTTTCCGTTACGGCGAGGAGAAGCTTTCGAGGAAAATTGCCCGTATTATAGCGGAAAAGCGAAAAATCAAGCCGATTGAAACGACCGGGGAACTGGTTGAAATCATAAAAAAAGCGTACGGCAGGCGCGCGTATGCAAGCGATAAGCACCCGGCAAAGAGAACATTTCAGGCGATAAGGATTGAAGTGAACGGTGAGCTGGAAATTCTGGGCAAAGCGGTCGAAGCGTTTTTTGAAAGGCTGCGCCCGGGGGGAAGGCTTGCGGTGATTACATTTCATTCGCTTGAGGACAGGATAGTAAAAAACGAGTTCAAAAAGTTTGCAACCGGCTGCACATGCCCTCCGAACTTTCCGGTGTGCGTGTGCGGAGGAAAGGCGAGGGGGCGCCTCGTCAACAGAAAGGCGGAAACCGCAGACGCCTGCGAAACCGAGGCAAATCCGAGGTCAAAATGCGCAAAACTGCGGTGCATAGAAAAAATATAACGGAGGAAACGGATATGGCAGATAAAATTACATACGAACCCATAACCTTCAAGCGAGTTTCGCTTGAGCAGACACCCGTTGATACTCATACAAAGGCGAAAAAAACTCATAGGGGTGCAATGAAGAAAAGCCGTGCGCTTCTGGCGGACTATGTGACCGCACCCGAGGTAAAGTCGAAGAGAAGGAGAACGCTTAAATATGTGCGCAATACCGCAGTTGTTGCGGCGGTTGCGTTTGCGATTCTGTTCAGATATATAGCGGTTATGGACAATACGAACGAGATAAGCAGGCTGAAATCGAAGTTTGCGGATCTGACGGAGGATAATATTAATATTCAGTGCGAAATCGACAGTAAGACCGACAGTGACTCGATAGAGGCCGCGGCGGAAAAGCTTGGAATGGCGCAGCCGAGCAAGAGTCAGAAGGTGTCGGTTGATATAAAAAGCGACGATGTGGTGGAGGTAAGCGGCGCAGAGGAAGCGGATAAATCCGAGGCACCTTCGCAGTTTTATGCCACCATGATAGAAACTTTGGGTAATATTCAGGAATATTTATATTAATTTTTATATATTTTAACAGTGAGGAGTGGCGGGCATTTCTCACTTGTTTTTTCTGTATAATCGGATTGGGAAAGGGCAGCTTTCATGAGAGAAGAAGCGTTTGTCAGCGGAAAAAGAAGAATGGTAATACTGAGGAATGTGTGCTTTGTGCTTATGGCACTCCTTGTTTGCGTGCTTATATACCGCATGATTTATAAGGGACAGGAATACCAGAAAATGGCGATAGCACAGCAGACATCGGACAGCAGCATATCGGCAAAGCGGGGTACGATTTTCGACCGTAACGGAAAAGCGCTTGCGGTGAGTGCGTCGGTAGAGCAGGTTTCCGCCGACCCGTCGGTTGTGAAGCGGAGCAAAAAGGCGGAGAAGATTGCGTCGCAGCTTGCCGAAATTCTGGAACTCGATTATGAGGAAGTTTATGATAAAATCACGGCGAACGCAAGGTATGCGTCGATAAAGCGGCAGATTGAAAAAGATGTCGGCAATAAGATAAGAAAGCTGGAACTTCCGGGGATAAGCGTCACGGAAGACAGCAAGAGGTATTACCCTTACGGTGCGTTTGCGTCGCAGGTAATAGGCTTTACCGGCAGCGATAACCAGGGGCTTGACGGCATAGAAATGGAGTATGACGAGCAGCTTAAAGGAATCCCGGGCAGAATTGTGTCCGCAAGCTCCGCCAACGGAACGGAGGTTCCTTATAAGTATGAGCAGTATATCGACGCAAAGGACGGCTATAATGTTACCCTCACGATTGACGAGGTAATTCAGCATTATGTTGAAAAGTATCTTAAAAAGGCGTATGCCGAGCATAACCTTCAGGCGGGCGCCGCGGCGATAGTTATGGACCCGAATACGGGTGAGGTTCTGGCGATGTCCTCCGTGCCGGACTATGACCTCAATAATCCCTTTGAGCTTACCGATGTCATGAAGGAGGAACTTAAGGGTGAGGAGGACGGCGATTCGGACGAAAAGGTGAGCGAAGCGCTGTTTAAGATGTGGCGAAATAAGGCGGTCAGCGACAGCTATGAGCCGGGCTCGACCTTCAAGCTTGCAACGGCTTCGGCGGCTCTCGAGGAGGGCGTGGTTAAGCTTGACGATAAGTTTTTCTGCGGCGGAATGTACCAGGTTGCCGATACCAAAATCCACTGCTGGAACAGAAACGGTCACGGTTCCGAAACCTTTGTCGAAACCGTTTATAATTCGTGCAACCCCGGGTTTATACAAATCGGGCAGAGAATCGGCACCGAGAAGTTCTATGAGTATTCAAAGCTTTTCGGGTTCATGGATAAAACCGGAATCGAGCTTCCGGGCGAAACAAGCGGTGTTTACCATAATAAGGAAGGTTTTAATATCGTGCAGCTTGCAACGGCGTCTTTCGGTCAGGGTATACAGGTGTCGCCGCTGCAGCTTATATCGTTCGTTTCGTCGATTGCCAACGGCGGAACCCTGTATGTTCCGCATGTTGTGAAAAAGGTGACGGATAAGGACGGCAACCTCATAAGCAATACCCAGCCCGTCGAGATAAGGAAGGTAATGTCGGAGGAAACCGCCGAAACCATGCGTAATATCATGAAACAGGCGGTTGAAGTCGGCGCTGCGACCAACGGCTATATCGCAGGCTATAGGGTCGGCGGAAAGACCGGTACTTCGGAGAAACTCCCGAGAGGCAGCGGTAAGTATATTGCGTCGTTTGTGGGCATTGCCCCGACGGACGACCCGAAAATCGCCGTAATCGTTATGCTTGACGACCCCGACAGCTTTTCATATTACGGAAACGCCATCGCAGCCCCCGTTGCGAGGGAAATTATAGACGATACGCTCCAGTATATGGGCGTAGAGCCGCAGTACGGCGCAAACGAGAACATTTCGGACAATGTAAATGTGCCGTCGGTGGTCGGGCTTTCGCTTGAAAACGCAAAGAATACCGCGGTTGACGCAGGTTTTGACTATATGATAATAGGCGACGGCGAAAAGGTTGAACAGCAGGTACCGTCCGCAAATTCAATGGTGGCAGACGGCTCAACAATAATATTGTATACAACCGGCAGCTCGAAGCAGAAAATAACCGTGCCCGATGTGACGGGGCTTACACCGTCGCAGGCGCAGTATAATCTTAATATGAACGGGCTTAACTACAGCTTCAGCGATATAGCGCCGAACCTTAAAAACAATGTAACCGCAACTTCTCAAAGCCCCGAGCCGGGGACGGAGGTTGAAGTCGGCGCAACGGTAACGGTTAACTTTATTCAAGAGTCTGCGGACTAAAGCGAGGGTGAATTTCATTATGCGATTAAAACAGCTGCTTAAAGATTATAATGTAAAAAACGAGTTTGACGATGCCGAAATCACGGGCATAGCGTATGATTCGAGGAAGGTAAAGCCGGGCGATGTGTTCGTGTGCATAAGCGGTTTTGAAACTGACGGACATAAGTACGCCGGCAAAGCTGTGGAAAAGGGAGCGGCTGCGGTGATAGCCGAGCATGCGGTTGATGCCGGGGTTCCGACGGCGGTTGTTGAGAATACACGCCACGCATTAAGCTATGCTGCCGATGTGTTTTACGGCCACCCTTCGGGGAAGTTCCGCCTTGTCGGGGTGACGGGCACGAACGGTAAAACGACCACCACATTTCTGGTTAAGAGTATACTGGAAAAAGCGGGGCATAAGGTCGGGCTTATCGGCACGAATAAGAATATGATAGGCGAAAGGGAACTTCCGAGCGAGCGCACAACACCCGAATCGCTGGAGCTTACCGAGCTTTTCGCCGAGATGGCAAAAGAGGGGGCGGACTTTGTTGTGATGGAGGTTTCGTCACATTCACTGAGCCTTTCGAGGGTTGAGTTCTGCGAGTTTGGTGTGGGTGCGTTCACCAACCTCACCCAGGATCACCTTGATTTTCATAAGACGATGGAAAACTACCTTGCGGCAAAGAAGAAGCTTTTCGATATGTGCAAAACCGGGGTAATAAATGCCGACGATGAAGGCGGAAGGAAGATTCTTGCCGACTGCTCCTGCGTTTCTGTTTCGTACGGAATCGACAGCGCAGCGGATATTTTGGCGGGCAATATAGATTACGGTGCGCACGGCGTGGACTTTGACTGCGACGCACTCGGCGCCGCGATGAGGATTCATATAAATACGCCGGGCAGATTTTCGGTTTATAATGCGCTTGCGGCGGTCGGGATCTGTACGGCTCTGGGGATTTCCGCCGAGGATATATCGGAGGGGCTGAGGTCGGTTCCGGGCGTGTGCGGCAGGGCGGAGGTTGTGCCGACGGGCAGGGATTATACCGTCATGATAGACTATGCTCATACCCCCGACGGGATTGAAAATATACTCAAAAGCATACGGGGCTTTGCGAAGGGCAGAATAGTGATTCTGTTCGGCTGCGGAGGCGACCGTGACAGGACAAAGCGCCCCAAAATGGGCAGAATAGCGGGCGAGCTTGCGGATTTCTGCGTGGTTACATCGGATAACCCGAGAACCGAGGACCCCGGTGAAATTATTAAGGAAATAATCCCCGGCGTTGAGGAAACGGGGTGCCCATATACCGTGATTGAGAATAGAAAAGAAGCAATCCGCTATGCTCTTGACAATGCGGAAACGGGCGATGTGATACTGCTTGCCGGGAAGGGTCATGAAACATATCAGATACTGAAAAGCGGCAAGATTCATTTTGACGAACGAGAGATAGTGCACGAAATTTTAGGGGAGGAACAGGTTTGATTTCGCTGAAATTAAAGGAGATAGCCGCATTTTGCGGCGGCGAGCTTTTCGGGGATGGCAAAACGCTTGTTTCGTCGGTAACAAAGGATAGCCGAGAAACTCCGGATGGTTCGCTTTATATTGCGCTTCGGGGAGAACGGTTTGACGGCAACGATTTTATAAAAAACGCATATGAAGGCGGCGCCGCGGCGGCTTTGGGAGAGGCTGAATGTGCCTTTTCAAAGCCTTATGTGAAGGTAAAAGACGGCAAACGGGCGCTGCTCGATATAGCTAAGGGATATAGAAAAAAGTTTGATATTCCGTCGGTTGCGGTAACGGGGAGCGTGGGCAAAACCACCACAAAGGAAATGATTGCGTCCGTGCTTTCCGAGAAGTTCAATACGCTTAAAACCGAGGGCAACTTCAATAATGAGATAGGTATGCCGCTTACGGCGCTGCGGCTTGATAATTGTCATGAAATTGCGGTTTTTGAAATGGGAATGAGCCATTTCGGCGAAATCGAAAATATGACTGCGGTGGCGAATCCCGATATGGCGGTTATAAGCAATATCGGTATGTCGCATATCGGGAATCTCGGCTCGCGGGAGAATATACTGAAAGCTAAGCTTGAGATTGTAAAGGGTCTGAAACCGAACGGAATTCTGGCGGTAAACGGCGATGACGAACTGCTGTCGAAAATCGGTATTCCGTGCGTGAAGTACGGCCTCGGCGAAAACTGCGGCGTAAGAGGCTTTAATGTCACCGAGGATAACGGCGGCTGCACATTTGAAACCGAAATGTGCGGAAAGGTGTATAAAATCCGTGTGAATATCCCGGGGAGGCATAATGTGTATAACGCTCTGGCGGCGATTGCGGTCGGACTCAATTTCGGGGTCGAACCCGAAAAAATCGTTGCGGGCATAGGCAAGGCGGAGAGCGTGGGCAGCCGTATGAATATTAAAAATATCGGCGGAATAAAGCTGATTTCGGACTGCTATAACGCCAGCCCCGATTCCATGCGTGCGTCGCTTTCGGTGCTGAAGGCAGAGCCGGGCAGGAAGATTGCGGTTCTTGCGGATATGCTTGAAATGGGCGATTTCGCAAATGATGCGCATATAGAAATAGGAAAAGAAGCTGCGTTTGCGGACGCAGTTGTGACGGTCGGGTCTTTGGGCAGACTGATAGCGAAAGGCGCCGTGGGCGCAAAAACGGTTAAAAGCTTTGATACAAATGCGGAGGCGTGCGGATTTCTAAAAACATTTCTTCGCCCGGGCGATACGGTGCTCGTAAAGGGTTCCAACAGTATGAAGCTTTCCGAAATCAGTGAATTTATCGAGGTGAATTTCAAATGAAACCAACCGTAATCGGGCTTGTATCGGCGTTTCTGATTGCCGTGCTGATTGCTCCTGCGGCAATAAAATATCTTATAAGCATAAAATTCGGGCAGAGTATCCGAGAAATCGGACCGAGCTGGCACAAAAAGAAAAGCGGAACCCCAACAATGGGCGGATTTATATTTATAATTCCGATTGTAATCGTGTCGTGCTTTCTGCTTCGTGACGCACGCAGTATAATCTGCGTGGTTGCGGCGCTTGGGTTCGGCGCGGTGGGCTTTGTCGACGACTATATAAAGGTAGTTAAAAAGCGGAATCTCGGGCTTACATCAAAGCAGAAGTTCCTTATGCAGGCGGCGGTGACGGTGTTCTTTATAGCGGCCGACTGCTTTTATATCGGTAACCCGACCGAGATTCTTATACCGTTCGGCGGCAGTGTGAATCTTTCGTATTTTTACTATCCGTTTGCGGCGTTCGTTATGCTCGGGTGCGTCAACAGCGTTAACCTGACGGACGGAATAGACGGGCTTGCGTCGTCGGTGAGCATAGTTGTCATGAGCTTTTTTGCGATTGCGGCTGCCGTGTACGGGCAAAGCGGAATCGGAACGCTGATGTTTACCGCAGTGGGTGCGGTGTTCGGGTTCTTCCTTTTCAATAAGAATCCCGCAAGGGTGTTTATGGGTGATACGGGTTCGCTTTTTCTCGGCGGCATGATAAGCGCTGCGGCGCTGCTTCTTCGCCAGCCGATAATTCTTGTGATATGCGGAATCGTGTTTTTCTGCGAAACGCTGTCGGTTATCCTCCAGGTTGCGCATTTTAAGAGGACGGGTAAAAGGCTTTTCAAAATGAGCCCGATTCATCACCATTTCGAGATGTGCGGCTGGAAGGAAAATAAAATTGACCTTGTGTTCGTGGCGGTTACGGCGGCGGCGTGCGCCGTTTCGTACTTTGGTTTGTAGGGGTGAATAAATTTGCCGTCTAAGATGAAAAAAATGAAAATACCGGGCGCAGCCGGCGATGTGGACTACTACCTCCTTGCGGATATAATCATAATCCTCCTTTTCGGACTGGTTATGGTTTTTTCGGCGAGCTCCGCAAACGCCGCAGATACCATGGGCGACAGCTATTATTACCTTAAAAACCAGGGAATCATGGCGGCTGCCGGGCTTTTTGCGATGTGGTTTCTTTCGAGATTCGACTATCATAACCTCGGCAAGTTTGCGAATCTGATGTTTGTCGGCACGATTGTGCTGCTGCTTGCGGTGCTTGTTGTCGGAACGGAATCGAAGGGCGCAAAAAGATGGCTCGGCGTGGGGCCTGTGTCGTTTCAGCCGTCCGAGCTTGCAAAGATAACGATGATAATATTCATATCGTTCAAGCTATCCCTCGATAGGGGCAAAATTAAAAAATCGGCGAAGGAAGTCGGCATATATGCGGCAATCATCGGGTTTGTCAGCCTTCTCGTGCTGCTTGAAAAGCACCTTTCGGGTACGGTTGTAATAGCGGCGGTGTGTATACTTCTGCTGTTTGTTGCCGGGCTGCCGTCAAAGTGGTTTTTCGGCGGCGGAATTGCGGCGGTGCTGCTTGCGTTTATCGCAATCATCATCGAGCCTTACAGAATGAAAAGACTTGTGACATTCCTCGACCCCTTCAAGTATAAAATGGGTGACGGCTGGCAGATAGTGCAGTCGCTTTATGCAATCGGCTCGGGCGGACTCTTCGGCCTCGGCCTCGGAAGAAGCCGCCAGAAGTACCTTTATATTCCCGAACCGCAGAACGACTTTATATTTTCGATAATCTGCGAGGAACTCGGATTTGTCGGCGCACTTGCGGTAATAATACTTTTTGCGATTTTTATCTACAGGGGCGTCAATATCGCCCTGCGTGCACCGGATAGGTTCGGCAGATACCTTGCATTCGGAATGACGGCTCTCGTGGCGATTCAGGTGATCGTAAATATCGCCGTTGTTACCTCGTCAATGCCGGTAACGGGCATGCAGCTTCCGCTGTTTTCGGCGGGCGGCTCATCGATGGTGTTTTTGCTTGCGGGGCTTGGTATACTGCTCAATGTTTCAAGACAGAGCAACAAATTGTAAAGGGGAAAAATTATGAAGATTCTGATTTCCGGCGGCGGAACGGGCGGCCATATAAATCCTGGGCTTGCGATTGCCAAGTATTTCCGTGAAAAGCAGCCCGGCTGCGAGATTCTGTTTGTCGGCACAAAGCACGGGCTTGAGGGCGAGCTTGTCCCGAAGGAAGGCTTTGATATAAAATTTATAGAGGTCGCCGGCTTTAAGCGTAAGCTGTCGGCGGATACATTCAGGACCGTCGGCAAAATGTTCAAGGGATATTCGCAGTCGGTCAGGATAATAAAGGACTTCAAACCCGATGCGGTAATCGGTACGGGCGGCTATGTGTGCGGTCCGGTGCTGCTTGCGGCGTCGAGGCATAAAATAAAGACATTCGTGCATGAACAGAATGTGATTCCGGGCGTGACCGTGAAGATACTTTCAAAGTTCACCGATGTTGTTTTCACCAGCTTTGAGGAAACGGATAAGTATCTCGATAAGAAAAATATCGTGCTTTGCGGCAACCCGATTTCGGGGGATATTCTTAATTTCAGCCGTGATGAGGCACGAAAGAATCTCGGGTTTGACGACCGCCCCCTCATCCTTGCCTACGGCGGAAGCCTCGGTGCGGCGAGGGTGAATGACGCAGTGTGCGGCTATATCGAAAAAACCGCTGCCGGCGGCAGGTATCAGATAATGCTCGCAACGGGCAAACGGGAATACGACAGGGTGACGGAAAAACTCGGTTCGCTCACGGAACTTCCGAATGTCCGTGTTCTTCCCTATATATATAATATGGGCGAGTGCATGGCGGCGGCGGATGTGGTTATTTCGCGCGCCGGGGCAATGACGGTGAGTGAGCTTTCGGCAGTCGGGAAATCCGCAATACTGATACCCTCTCCGAATGTTGCGCATAATCATCAGGAATATAATGCCAGGGCTCTCGAGAAAAAGGGCGGAGCGATAGTGGTGGAGGAATCCGTGCTTTCGGGCGATACGCTCTCCGAAGCCGTGGAATCCCTCGTCAGCGCACCCGAAAAAATACGCATAATGGCGGAAAATTCAAAAAAATCGGGCATAATAAATGCGTCGGAGATAATATATAATACGGTTAGGCATGTGACAGCCGAACCTTAACGGTTTTTATCGGCTGATTTTCCCCGATGCTGCGCAAACTCACTTGATAATACGACCGTATTAACTGCGTTCGCTTGCTTGCCTTGAGAAAAATCGGCTCGGTAAAAACTGCACGCACCTTATGGCGAGATAATTTTTAGCCATTTTTGGTGCGGAGGAGGCAGATAGGCTGTCGCCTTTCAATGACGACAAGGCAAAAAGGGCAAAAATTAGCCGGCATAAGGCATTAAGGGCTCGGTTGCCACATGCCTATGAGAACGGTTTAACATAATAAAAGCAAACCGCATAGTATATAGGTGCGGAGGTGCTTTTATGAGTTTGATAAAAATAAACGGCGGCAGGAAAATTGACGGCAGCGTAAAAATCCAGGGCGCAAAAAATGCCGTTCTGCCGATAATGGCGGCGGCGGTTCTGAATCGGAGCGAAAGCGTAATCCATAATTGCCCGCATCTTTCGGATGTCAGCGCCGCAGGGGAGATACTTAAATCAATCGGCTGCCGTGTGGAGCGCAGCGGCAATACGCTTGTCATCGATTCCTCTGGAGCGGATAATTATGTGATATCCGATGAGCTGATGCTTAAAATGCGGTCGTCGGTGATATTCTGCGGAAGCCTCGTGTCGCTTTTCGGTGCGGCGGAAATTTCACGCCCGGGAGGGTGCGAAATCGGCGCAAGACCGGTCGATTTGCACCTTAAAGCGTTTCGGGATATGGGTATAGATGTTTCGGAGAGCCACGGCAGAATAATCTGCAGCGGAAAACCGAAGGGCGCAAAGATACACCTTGATGTTCCGAGCGTGGGCGCAACGGAGAATATAATGCTTGCGGCGTGCCTTGCGTCGGGCGAAACGGTGATAAACAACGCCGCAAAGGAGCCGGAAATATGCGACCTTGCAGCGTTTCTGAATTCCATGGGCGCACGGATTTGCGGCGCAGGGGAAAGCGTGGTGAAAATCGACGGCGTGCGGGAACTTTCGGGTACGGAGTTTACCGTCATGCCGGACAGAATAGCCGCGGCGACATATATGGCAGCGACGGCGGCAGCCGGCGGCAGAGCGGAACTTTCGGGGATTGTGTATCCTCATGTTGAGGCTATCGCTTCACCTCTTGCGGACTGCGGCTGTGAGTTTTACGAAGACGGCACGAATCTTTTCGTCAGGTCGCCCGGAAGGCTGAAAGCGGCATCGAGGATATCTACGGGGCCGTACCCGGGTTTCCCGACGGACGCACAGGCGGTTGTGATGGCGGCGCTTTCAACGGCGAGCGGCACAAGCGTTATGACCGAGAACATATTTGAAAGCCGATGGGGGCATGTGCCCGAACTTTTGAGAATGGGCGCCGATATATCGGTCAGCGACCGTACGGCGGTGGTTCGGGGCAGAGAGAAGCTTCTGGGGGCGAGGGTGTCGTGTACGGACCTTCGCGGAGGCGCGGCGCTGTGCGTTGCGGCGCTTGCGGCGAGCGGCGAAAGCGAGATTGATAAGCTGTGCCATATCGACAGAGGGTATGAGGATATCGTGCGTGACCTCTGCGAACTCGGAGCAGATATAAAACGGGAGGATGACTGAAGCTTGAAACGACTGAAGAAAAATAAATACGGCGGTGTAAAAAGGCGGGGAGGCGCACGGCGTGCACCGCTGATAATTGCTGTTTTGGCAGTTGCGGCAGCGGCTCTCGTCGCCTTTACACCGTATTTTAAGATAAAATATATAAAAGTAGAAGGAAATCAGCACCTTGATGACGAATATATAACCAGAGTATCCGGAATATCCGTCGGAATGAATACATTTTCGATGAAGCTTTCGGATGTTATAAATAACCTCACGGCGGAAAGCTATGTGGATACCGCCAAGGTTAAAAGGGAGTTTCCGAACGGGGTCAGTATAGTGGTTAAGGAGAATGTGCCGTGTGCGATAATTCCTTATGCGGACGGGCGCTTTATTCTTATCGACCGCCGCTGCCGTGTTCTTGAGGAACTCGAGGTTGAAAACGGCGAATATCCCGAAATAACGGGCATGACAGTCACGATTGACGGGCATAAAAACCTGAGTCCTTCAAAGGAGGATAAGGACAAGCCTGCGCTTGTGTCCGAGATTCTGACGGAACTTTCGGGGAGTACGCTTTCCGGGAGGATTGCCGAGATAAACCTTAAAGATACCGATAATATCACCCTCACATTGAACGGCGGCAAAATGATAGCTAATATCAAGGATAAAAATGAGCTTTCGTATAAGCTGAGTTTTCTTGCCGGGATTGTTGAAAAGCTTGACGGCGAGGGTAAGGATACCGGTATTATCGACTTTTCGGGGGACGACCCCGTCTACAGACCCGAGGATGTAACGGTTCAGCCGGAACCTTCGGGAGATTCTGAAAATAATACTGAAAATAATAATGGAAATGCGGAGAATGCTGAATGAGAGTTTCAAAAGAGATTTTCTTTGTTGCGTTTTTGTGCTTGGTGCTTGGGTTTGCAGGGACGGTTCAGATACGGAGCGTCGGCGTGAACGGAAGGCACGAAAAACGGGAAACGGGCGAAACCTACATTAAGCATATGCAGGCGGAACTTGATTCCCAGAAAAATATCAATGAACGCCTTAACCGTCAGCTTGCGGCGTATGCGAGCGATATTGAGGACTATAAGCTTAAGGCGAGCGATTCCGACGGGTACGCCGAGGTGCTTGCCAAACAGCTGGAGGACGCTAAAATGGCGGCGGGGCTTTGCGATGTAACGGGTCCCGGAATCGTGGTCACGGTGGCGGATAAACGCACCGATAAAACTGCGTCGTCGGAGGGGACAAACCTTTATGTTGTCCACCAGGAGGACCTTTTAAAAATCATAAATGAGCTGAGGGATGCGGACGCCGAGGCGATTTCGGTCAATGACGAAAGGCTGATTGCAACGAGTGAAATCCGCTGCGCAGGGTCAACCGTGAGCGTAAATAACCGCCGCTATTCGGTGCCGTATAAGATAAAGGCAATCGGGAATCCCGAAAACCTTCTCGGCGCACTTAAGATGAAGGACGGCGTGATAGATTCGCTCGGTAAGTTCCTGGAGATTGATGTTTCCAAGGAGCAGAGCATAAATATCCCGGCTTACGGCGGAAATATCAGCTATAAGTACGCTAAGGCGAAAGCGGAGGACGAATGATGATTGTGTGTATAGCGGCGCTCGCTCTGGGCGTGTGCCTTGCGCTGTTTCTTCCTATAATAATACCTGCGGGCTTAATGCCCTATTCGGGGATTATAATTTTGTGTACCCTTCTTTTTCTGACGGGTGCGGTCAGCGCGGGGCTGATGAAAAAACTTAATATTAAGATATTTATTTTCGGCTATGTTTTTGCCGCTTTGGCGGCAGCCGGGGGAATTTACCTCGGCGGCAAGCTGGATTTGGATATATATCCGGTGTGTGTGCTGCTTATCAGCGCAGCGATTTTCAAAAACTGTGCTGATATTTTCAGATTCTGTGCCGGACGCAGGAACAATTGATAAAACCGTAAAACAACTTTTGCAAAGGGGAGTTTACTGATGGTAAAAGTGGACACTATTGATACTATTTCCGATGATTTTGCTAAAATCAAGGTTGTCGGAGTGGGCGGCGGCGGAAACAACGCCGTAAACCGTATGATTGAAAACGGAATCGAGTGCGTGGATTTCATCGTGGTTAATACCGATAATCAGGCGCTCAAAAAATCTATCGCAGCTCAGAAAATCCAGATAGGCGAGAAGCTTACAAAGGGTCTGGGCGCAGGCGCCAAGCCGGAAATCGGTAAGGACGCCGCCGAGGAAAGCCGTGACGATATCGCCGCAGCTCTTTCGGGCGCAGATATGATATTTATAACCGCAGGTATGGGCGGCGGAACAGGTACCGGCGCAGCACCCGTTGTTGCGTCAATCGCAAGGGATATGGGGATTCTCACCGTTGCGGTTGTAACCAAGCCGTTCAGCTTTGAGGGCAAGGTAAGGGCTAAGAATGCCGAAGCAGGTATTGAGGAACTTAAAAAATCGGTCGATACGATAATCGTAATCCCGAACGATAAGCTTCTCCAGATTACCCAGAAAAATACCGGTCTTAACGAAGCGTTCACGCTGGGCGATGAGGTTTTGAGGCACGGCGTAATGGGTATAATCGAGCTGATTATCACACCGGCAATGATTAACCTTGACTTTGCGGATGTCAAAACCACTATGCTCGACGCAGGCAATGCGCATATGGGCACAGGCCGCGCAAAGGGAGAAAACAGAGCGGAGGAAGCTGCAAAAATCGCAATTTCCAGTCCTCTTATCGAAATCCCGATCGACGGCGCACAGAGGGTTATCATCAATATCGCCGGCGGTTCGGACTTTGCTTTGCAGGAAATCGACGCAGCTGCTTCTATCGTAAGGAGCGCCGTTGCGCCTGACGCAAATATCATAGTCGGCGCAATGACTAAAGAGGATATGAAGGACGAAATTGAGGTTACCGTTATCGCAACAGGATTTGACGATAAGCCGGCGGCTTCCGCTTCCGATGCAGCAGGCTCGGATAACAAGCCCTTCACAACCACAATGGGCGAAATCCTCAGCAAAACACCTAAGAACGAAGTCGATGACGGAATCGATATTCCCGACTTTCTTCGCTTTAAGTAATTTTACCAAAATGTTACAAGGGGTATGAAATATTACCCCTTTTAGTTCTGCAAAGATTTCGGAAGTCATAAAATAAGAATAAAAAAGGCGGTGCGGGTTTGAGTAAATTAAAAAAGCAAACATTTCTTCAGGGCGCAATCATACTTGTAATTGCCAACCTGATAACCAAAATTATCGGAGCGGTGTTCAAAATTCCGCTTGCAAATGTTCTGAAAGAGGACGGAATGGGTATGTATACCTCCGCCTATCAGAGCTATGTTTTCGGGTTTATAATAGCAACCGCAGGCCTGCCGATAGCGGTTTCGAAGATGATTTCGGAGAATGTAGCGGTAGGCAATACGATAAATACCAAGCGTATATTCAAGGTTGAAATGCTGCTTATCTCGGCGCTCGGGCTGCTGGGAGCATTGGTGCTGTTTTTCTTTGCCGGGCCTATCGCCGCATTTATGGAGGCGTCCGACGGTACGGCAACCTGTATAAGAATAATTGCGCCGGCGCTCATTTTCGTAGCGGTCATGGCAGGGCTCAGAGGGTATTTCCAGGGCATGCAGAATATGATACCCACGGCTGCGTCCGAGGTTGTCGAAGCCGCCGGGAAACCCGTTGTCGGCTTGCTCCTTGCGTACATATTCGTGTCCGAGGGGGTAAAAACGGCGGCAGGCGGAGCGATATTCGGCGTAACCGCCGGTACGGTTGCCGGTGCGCTGCTGCTTGCGGTTATGTATGTGTTCGGCAAAAGAAGGCTCACCGTGTCGGACCTTCCGAGGGGCAGCGCCATGCCCTATGGCAAAATCCTCAAAACCCTCGTTTGGATAGCAATTCCGATAACGGTCGGGGCGTGCGTTTCGAGTATAACCACTTTCGCCGATACCCTCCTTATCAGGAAAATCCTTATGAAAATCAATTTCGGTTCCGAGGCGGCAAAGTCGGTTTTCGATACATTTTCGGTTTATGTGAAAAAGGGCGAGTTTGATTCTCTGCTTTCCGCGGGTGTGCTCTCGAAGGCAGGCGCAAACTGGCTTTACGGCTCATACAGCGGATACGCTATGACGGTTTATAACCTTCCGCTGGCAATGATAACCGCCATCGCAACCTGCGTTGTTCCGGCGCTTTCGGGGGCGTTTGCGGCGGATAATAAGCATGAGGCGAATACGATTATAGCGTCGTCAATCAGGATAACGCTGCTGTTTTCGCTGCCGTGCCTGGTCGGGCTTTCGGCACTCGCCGTTCCGATTCTCAACGCCCTTTACGGTACCGACGCCTCCGCCGGAATGCTTCAGGTTCTGGCGTTTGCGATAGTGTGGGTAACGCTCGTTTCGGTCACATCGTCAATCCTCCAGGCGGCAGGTAAGGTCTGGCTGCCGGTTGTGCATATGATAATCGGCTCGGCGGTTAAAATCGCCGCAAGCTATATATTTATAGGTATGCCTTCGCTCAATATCCTGGGGGCGTCCGTCAGCACGGTGCTTTGCTATTTCACAATTGCGGCGCTCAATATCTATGCCGTAATGCGTACAACGGGCTTTAGGTTCAGCATTAAGGACTTCGTTCTGAAACCCTGCGCGGCGTCGGTGATGATGGGGATTGTGACGGTTGCGGCATATAAAGTGTGTGCGAATGTGTTTCCGGGCGGCAGAATCGGCTCGGTTATAATAACTCTCGTGTGCATGGCAATTGCGGCAGCGGTGTATTTTGCGGCGGTGTTCCTTTTGAGAATAGTTAAAAAAGACGATATTAAAATGCTTCCCAAGGGCGAAAAGCTTGCGGAAATCATGGAAAAACGGGGGCTGGTGAAAGACTGATGTACAGCTTTGACGATTTGCTTAAAATAGTTGAGAAACTTCGCGGCGAGGGCGGCTGCCCCTGGGATAGGGAGCAGACCTACGACAGCATGAAACGGTATGCGATAGAGGAGGCATACGAGGTGGCGGAAGCCGCCGGCGGAGCCGATAAACATGCACTTGCCGATGAACTGGGCGACCTTCTTTTGCAGGTGGTGATGTATGCGCAGATAGGCAGGGAACTCGGCGATTTTTCGATAGATACCGTGCTTGACTGCGTGTGCTCCAAGATGATTTCAAGGCATCCCCATGTTTTCGGGGAAGCAAAGGCGGAAAATTCGGAAGAAGTTCTTAAAATCTGGGGTGAAATCAAGAAAAAGGAGAAGGGTCAGAAAACAAGAGCCGAGGCGATGAAGGGTATTTCAAAGTCGCTGCCGTCGCTGCTTAGGGCGTGTAAGGTGCAGGAATCGGCGGCAAAAGCCGGGTTTGACTGGCCTGATATGTCGGGTGCATTTTCAAAACTTAAAGAGGAAGTTTGCGAGCTCGAGGCGGAAATCGGGAATAAAGAACGGTTTTCCGAGGAGTTCGGCGATTTGATGTTTGCAGCGGTAAATGTAGCGAGGTTCGGCGGAATTCAGCCGGAAACCGCCGCAGACGCCGCAACCGAAAAGTTTATAAGACGCTTTTCCGGGGTGGAAAAGCTTGCGGAGCAGTCCGGCAGAAAAATGGAAGATATGACGCTTTCCGAACTGGACGGGCTGTGGGACAAGGTGAAGAAAAATGAGATTGGATAAATTTTTGAAGGTTTCCAGAATAATAAAGAGAAGAACCGTCGCAAATGAGGCGTGCGACGGCGGAAGGGTCACGGTAAACGGCAGAACCGCAAAGGCTTCGGCGGAGGTTCGGGTCGGGGATGTGCTTGAAATAGCGTTCGGCTCAAATACGCTCAAAGCCGAGGTGCTTAAGGTGTCCGAAACCGTCCGCAAAGACGACGCCGCACAGATGTACCGTGTGATTGTGTAAAAGGAAAACCCCACTAAATTTTTTACTAATATATTTATATGAATTTGTGATGCTATCATTTAAAATGGTAGTATCATTTTATAGGAGGAAGGAAAATGAAGAAATTTTCAAAACTAATTTCGTTTTTGCTGGCTGCGGCGGTTCTCTGCGGTCTGCTTTGCTCGTGCGGAGGGAAGGATGAACCCAAAAAGTCCTCTTTCAGCGACGATGAATCAAAGCATGTGAACCTCACATGGTACATAAGGTCGGGAGAGCCTGAGGGCTTCAAGGATGTTATGGAAAAGGCTAACGAGTATCTCGGCGACAAGCTGAACGTTACGCTTGACCTTCGCTGCATCGAGCCGGGCGACTATGCCTCCAAGCTTCAGCTTGCGGCGGCTTCCGGCGAAAGCTTTGACCTTGTGTGGACGGCAAGATGGGCAAACAACTACGAGCAGAATGTTTCCAAAAACGCGTTTCTGGCAATCGATGAAATTCTGGATATGCCGGAGCTTTCGTATATCAAAAACCTGTATGCCGAAGGCATCTGGGACGCCTGCCGCGTGAACGGCAAGATTTACGGCGTGCCTGTTGAGCAGGTTATTTACAATCAGGACGGAATCTGGCTTCAGAAGTCGTATATGGAGAAGTACGGAATCAATCCGTATGATCAGCTTAAGACCACCGATGACCTTGAGGATATTTATCAGACCGTGCATGACGGCGAGCAGAATCTCATCATGTGCACGAGCGGCAACAGGGTATGGGATGTGCGCAAGGTTGATATAGCCGGCGGCTGGTACTTCGATGAGAACAGCAATATCACCGACCTTGAAGACGCCAAAGACCACGGTCTTGATTGGGCAAAGAGAATGAGAGAGTGGAACGTTAAGGGCTTTTTCCCGGCGGATATTGCTACGTTTTCGGAGGAGGACTCCTATCTTAAGCAGGGTAAAATTCTCAGCCGTTATGATAGATACCTTCCGGGTTCCGAGGGCAAAACGAGAATCACTTACGGCTATGATGTGTGCCATGTGCCCACAAGCGGTAAGCTTATTACGAGAAACTCCGTGCAGTCAACGCTTACCGCGGTAAGCTATACATCGAAAAATCCTGTCCGCGCGGTCAAGCTCATTCAGCTTATGCATCAGGACGAGTACCTTTTAAACCTCATCTGCTACGGAATCGAGGGCAGAGATTATACCAAGGACCCCGAAAATCCGAAGAGAATGATAAGGGAATCGGGCGGATATTATATTTCGGAATTCATGATAGGAAGCCAGTTCCTCGCATATCTTGTGCCTTCGTATGAGGACGGCGTGTGGGAAGAAACCAAGAAAGAAAACGCGGCTGCGGATATTGACCCCAACATCGGGTTCTCATTCGACCGCTCGGTTGTTGAAACCGAAATTTCAAACGTTTCTTCTGCAGGAAAGGAATATGCCGGACTTGGCAGCGGACTTTACGAAAATTATGAGGAAATGTACCTCGAAAGGTGTGAAAAGATTAAGCTTGCCGGCTCCGAGATAATTAAAGAAGAAATCGAAAGACAGTACAAGGAATGGAAAGAAAGTAAATAACAGAAAATAGTAAAAAAGGTTTTCGGATTTCCCGAAAACCTTTTTTTATGCCCATATGCGAGGAAACCGAGGCTTGACAGGAAAATAGAGAATAGATAAGAGATAAGAGAGAATAGTGTCGGTAGATTTTCCGAAGGAAAATCTTCATATTTATTATCCGACCTTTCGGAGAAAAATTGGCAGGTGTCAGCGAAGGTGAGGCGTCAGTTAGCGCAAAAATCCGCATATCAAATTTCCGCTGCTGCTTGCGGATTTTTAGCGGAACGAAGCGCTGAGTGCGCTTCTTGGAGCGGCGCTTAAACGAAGCCTCATCGAGTGCTACAGATGGCATTTTTCGCAGAGGCTCGGCGGCAAGGGGTGCAGGGGGAATTGCTGCTGATTCCCCCTGTAGGATAGGGTAAACCGATATTTTGCGTGAAAAAGTTAAGAAATGAATTGCCTTGCGGCATGAATTGAAGCTAACGCTTCATGAATTGAGCCTTACGGCTCATTAATTGCCCTTTGGGCATAAAAACTGCTCAGAAATTCGGCTCTTCTTCCCTGTCAAGCCTCCACTCCCTCTCGGCTGCTCGAATAAGATTACATTTCGTTTTTGCCTCGTGCCCGGTTCTTTCTTGATTTTTTGTTTTCGCTGTCGGGCACTTGGCAAAAAGCTCAATGTGCACTTATTCTCGCTGTTCGGGAGATAGGCTCTTCTATATTATTTTCTCCATCCACACAATATCGTACAGCCTGCCGAACTTCTCGCCGCAGGCGTGGAATTTCCCGGCGAGGGTATATCCCATTTTTTCATGGAATCCCACACTTTTGTTGTCGAGGGTTTCGTCGGGGGAGTCGGTGAAAGCAATGCAGGCGTAAAGATTGGTAATGCCGCAGTCTTTCGCCCTGCGTTCAAGCTCCGCATAGAGCATTTTGCCCAGCCCCGCACCCCTTGAATTTTCGCTTATGTAGATGCTTGTTTCGGCGGAACGGCGGTAGGCCTCACGGCTTTTCAGCGGCGAGAGGTAGGCATAACCGAGCACTTTGCCGTTTTCTTTTGCAACGATGTACGGGTGGCTTGCCGAAATCGTCCCGACCCTTTCGGTAAATTCCGAGAAGGTCGGAACGGTACACTCAAATGTGATTGCGGTTTTTTCAATGTATGGCCTGTAAATTTCCAAAATATCCGGTGCGTCAGAAAGCTTAACACTCGTAATTTCAATCATTTTTTGTTCACTCCCTGAAAACAACACAGAGCGGATTTGGCATCGGAAGCTCCGTATCGAGTTTGTTTAAGTTCTCGCCGTCGATTTCAAAAAGGGTTACGCTGTTTGTATTTTCGTTCGTGCAAAGCAGAAGCTTTCCGTCGGGGGTAATGTCAAAGTCCCTCGGAAACTCGCCGCCGCAGGGGGTCGACGACAGCAGCCGAAGGGCTTTGCCTTCGATTTTCAGCTGTTCAACCGAGTCGTGTCCCCGGTTTGAAACATAGAGTCTGCCGTCGTGGATTCTTATAGCCGCAGCGGTGTTTTTGCCCGAAAAGCCTTCCGGAAGGGTGGGGTATGTTTCAAGCGGAATCAGAGTCTGTCCGTCAAATTCAAACACCGTCACCGTGGCGGAAAGCTCATTTACGCAGTAAATAAGACCGTTTTCTCCGAAGCAAAGGTGGCGGCAGCCGTGACCTTTTGGCACAAATGCCTTTGATTTGAGGTTCAAATCACGGTCGTATACGAAAACCGTGTCAAGCCCGAGGTCTGTCACAAGAACGGAGTTGCCGTCCGGCGTGATTACGCACTGGTGCGTGTGCGGGGCGCTCTGCCTCGGAAGGTTTACACCGACGCCTTCGTGAACATCAAGCTTTCCGCCGAGTTTTTTGACGCTCCCGGACATGTAATTTGCAACATACACATCGCCGTCCCGTGAAGCAATGTGGCAGCCGCATAAGCCTTCGGTGGAAAATTCGCCCCCGATTGCCTTAGGTTTTCCGTCCGAAACATCGAAAGAAAGAGCACTGCTGTTTACGCCGTTTTCGATGTCGCCTTTCAGACAGACCCACATTTTGTCGCCGTCAAAGCTTATAAACATCGGCTTGTCGAGCGGTGTTTTTTCCGCAAACGAAAGCGTGCCGTTTTCGTAAATATACCTGTAGATTCCGCCGTTTTCGTCGCAAGCGGCAAAGTAAATGTTCATAGGTTAACCCCTCCTGTATTTCGCTATGCAGTAAAGCGCGCGGATGCCGTCGGACAGCCCGATTTTCTTGCCTTCCTCGGTGGTTCTGGGCTTGTATGAAATCGGCACCTCCGCAATTTTCACGGTTCTTGAAATTTTGGCGGTAATCTCCGGCTCAAACCCGAAACGGTTCTCGGTGATTTCCACGCCCTGAATGATGTCCCTTCTGAAGGCCTTGTAGCAGGTTTCCATGTCGGTGAGCTTCTGCCCGGTGAAAAGGTTTGAAAGGAATGTCAGAAAAGCGTTCGCCGCACGGTTTGCAAGGTAGCCTTCGCGCTTGCCGGCTAAGAATCTCGAGCCGTACACGACTTCTTTTTCACCGTTGAAAATCGGCTGTACGACTTTCGGAATCTCCGCCGGGTCGTACTCGTCATCGGCGTCCTGAATAATCACAACGCCGCCGGTTGCGTGCGAAAAGCCTGTTCTGAGCGCAGCTCCTTTTCCCATGTTGACCTCATGATACAGAATTTTTGACACGAGCGGCTTCACTTTATTTTCCAGAATCTCCCTTGTGCCGTCGGTCGAGAAATCGTCAACCACGATGATTTCCTTTTCAAAGTCCGGCACGGCGTTCACCTTTTTCACGATTGAGAGTATGTTGTCCTTTTCGTTGTAGCAGGGTATCACGATACTTAATTTTTCCATAGCTCCTCCTTGTAAAGCGGAATTTCTTCATATATAAATATAGAATAGTTTTCAAAATTTTTGATTTCTTTGGGTTCGCCCAGACACGATTTGATGTTTTCTTGTGTAATGCCGTAGTCGAAACCGTAGCCCGTGCGCGAGGTAAATATGCCGTTGTAGCGGTAATTGTCCTCATCGGGGGAGGGGGAATTTCGCACAATTACGAAGTTTTTCGGCTCATCGTACCACGAGTTTTTGCAGAACCAAACCCTTGGCGAAAGCCGACCGTCCTCGAACTTCACCGCCCGAACGGCAAGCTTTCCGCCGGAGTAAGCCGAGAGCACGCTCGAATCCCAAAATGCGGAGTAACCTTCTGTCAGGTTTTCGCTTTCGAGGAATGCCGCAAGCCTTGAAAACGAGTTTTCCGCCGAATATGCGCTCCCGTGCGGAATAAGCGAGGATAAGAAAAGAGCGGCACAAAGCGCAAGTGAAGCAAGGCGAATTTTGCCTTTCGGCTCAAAATTCCTTGCGGCGGAAACCGCCAGCGCAAGCGGAAGATATGCGATGTAGCGCCCGGTTGTAATGTCGGTGGTGTAGCCGGCGAGCCAAAGCAGCGCCGTCATTACTGCAAAGCCAATCGCAAGAGCTGCCGAAATGAGGTCAAATTTCTTGCCCTTCACCATTTTGTGCACTTCACGCACGGCGAAAAATGCAGCCGCCGCACATATGATAATTTTCAGCCCGAATACCGCAGTTTTGGCGGAAAACAGCTCTTTCCCGAAAAAGTACGAGTTGATGAGCCTTAGGATATATTCAAAATAAAGCCCTATATTATGCGGAATTTCGGATATTTCCGAAAAATAGGTCGTGTAAAAGCTGTTCCAGTCCGCACCGCCGAGCGTGCAGTAAAGCTTTTCAAAAGCATAGCCGCCGGCAGCCGAAATAATCGCCGCTATCCCGAGCCGCTTTTGCACCCCCCCTATTGAGGAAATTATTACCAACGGGAGCACAATCAGCACAAATCCGAGCCTGTCGCCGCAGACCGCAAGAGCCGTCAGAACGCAGAAAACCGTAAGATTTTTGCGGCTTGGGCTGTCTGCGTATCTTGCCGCAAAGCAGAGCGCCAAAAACGAAAGGGCGAAAACTGCGGTGTGCACAAACGAGTGCGAAAGCGCATATGTCGTGGGAATCAGCCCGATTCCGAATAATGCAAGCATCGCCCAAAGCCTGTCACGGACTTTGTAAAACACAAGCGGAACCGCACAGATAACCATGAATAAATACATGGAAATGCACGCAAAATAATAAGCCCTGAGCGTTACGCCGAATAACGAAACCGCCAAAACAAACCACGGCAGGTCGGTGGTTAAAAAGCTCACGCCGGTGAGGTGCCAGTCGGAAAGAAGGACATTGCCGGAAAGAATGTCCTGTGCCTCAAGCAGCATGCAGGCGCCGTCCGAATTTATCGGCTGCTTTGACATTTCAAATATAAGATACGCCGCAAAACACAGAAACGCAAGCACTGCGGCGGCGATTTTAAGCGGTTTTTTCATCAAATTCAATCCTGTCGTAAATCAAAATATCGTAAATCTCAAAATGTCTGACTTCCTTCGGCTGCCCGAAAGTGCCGATAACGGATTCAAATGTGAACGGTTTTTCGCTCGTTTTACCGATTTGCTCAATCGGCGCAAGATGAGCGTTGAAAATGCCGTTGTAATTATAGTTCTGCTCCTCGGCGTCTGCGTTTTCGCGGCGTACAATTACGAAATTTCCGCTGTCGTACCACGAATTTTTGCAGAACCATTTTCGTGGTTCAACGCCGCCGTCGCCGTTTCTTACAGGGCTTATGCGGACTTTTCCGCCGGAGTATGCGTCAACCACGGTTGAATCCCAGAAAGCGGCGTAACCTTCTGTCAGGTTTTCGCTTTCAAGAAATGCCGCAAGCCTTGAATATGTGTTTTCCGGACCGAAAGAACTTCCGTGGGGCATAACGCCCGTTAGCGCAAGGCAGAAAAATAATACGCAAACGGCGGCGATTTTTTTGCGGTCAAGCCGTAATTCGCCCGAAAATCTTGCAAGCACAACCCCCAGAAACGGCGCAAGGTAGGCGATGTAGCGCCCCGAAGTGAGGTCTGAATTCATGGTTGTCAGAACCAGCATAAGGCTGACAATCGCAAAGCCGACCCCGAGCGAAAACACTGCGCAATCCGATTTTTCACGCAAAACCGCCGCACGGACGCACCTGAATATTACGAAAACCGCCGCAAACACGAGCAGAATTTTAAGCGCGTATACTCCGGTTTTGAGCGAGAAAAGCTCCTTTCCGAAGAACCTTGCGTTTATAAGCCTTAAAAAGTAATCTATGTAAATTCTGATATTTCCCGTAATGTCGGAGGCCTCCGCAAATTCGGTTCTCGAAAGGGAATTGAGGTTCGCTCCGCCGATAAAAAGATACAGCCTTTCGATGAGGATTCCTGCAGCACAGCCCGAAATTATCCCGAAAATCACTTTTTTGTACTTAGCCGCGCCCTTTAGCAGAAAATAAATAATCAGCGGCAAAACGGAAATCGCAAGAGAGCTTCTGTCACCGCAGGCGCCGAGCGCCGTGAGGATAAACAGAGCCGCAAAACGCTTTTTTGTCGGCATTTCGGAGTACATTTCCGCCGCCAATATTATAAGAAACGACACCGCAAACCCTGCCGTGTGAACAAAAGCGTTCGACAGCGCATAAACCGTCGGCACCGCCCCGACCCCCAAAAACACGCAGTATGCAAGAAACTTGTCATTTGCTTTGTAAAGTGCAAGCGCACCGGCACTTAAAATCATGAATGTGTACATCAGAAAAACCGTCAGCCGGAAAGCGTTCAGCCCCACCCCGAAAACCGCCGTTCCGAGCGTGAACCACGGCAAATCGGTGGTTAAAAAGCTTATTCCGGTGAGGTGCCGGTCGGAAAGAAAAATGTTCCCGGAAAGAATGTCCTTCGCCTCGAGCATCATGCAGGCGGAGTCGGAATTCATCGGAATTTTCATAATTTCAAACCAAACAAAAACCGCCGCTGCCAAGGCCGTTATTATCATAAATATAAATTTCAATGTTTTATTCAAAAACTCACCCCGTATAATTATACAATATAAAGCGGGCAATGTCAATGATTTTGAGGTAAATTAAAACGGCAGCTTTTGGGCTGCCGTTATGAGATTTTATAAAATTCTGATTTCTTTGCCGGATTCGATGTCCGCTTCAAACGATTTTTCGCCGGCAGTGATTCCGATGTGCTGCGAAACGGGGGATACAACCGAAAGATAGGCGATGCGCCCGTCCTTCCATGCGGCGCTTACGGAAACATTACCTTTTGCGACAAGTCCTTTGAAACTGCCGTTTTTCCAGGTTTTCGGCAGTGCCGGAAGAACCGTGATTTTTCCGGGTTTGCTTTGAAGGAGCATGTTCGCTATGCCGGCTGTAACGCCGAAGTTTCCGTCAATCTGGAATGGCGGGTGCGCACAGAGCATGTTCGGGTATGTTCCGCCGGCGATGCCGTAATCCATGTCGTTTCTGAGAACGAGATTGAGCTGGTTTTTGAGAATGTCCAGCGCACGGTCGCCGAGGCGCAGCATTGCGTAAAGATTAACCTTCCATGCAAGGCTCCAGCCGGTTCCGCCGTCGCCCCTTGCCTCAAGCGATTTTTTGCACATTTCGGCAAGCTCGGGAGTTGTTTCGGGGTTGATAAGTTCCCCGGGGAACAGGCTGAAAAGGTGCGACACATGCCTGTGATGCCTGTCCTGTTCGGGATATTCCCTGTCCCATTCCAGAAGCCTTCCTTCGGAATCGGCTTTAAGCTCGGGAAGCTTGATTTTCCTTAGTTTCATGATAAATTCGTCATCTTCGCCCAAAATATCCGCAGCGGATTTCAGCCTGTCGAAAAGCTCCCTGATTATGCTTGTTGTCATCGTTGTATACTTTGCAATTGCGCAGTTTTCGCCGTTCAGCACATATTGGTTTTCGGGCGAGGTCGAGGGGCTTAAGATGTATGAGCCGTCGCTGTCCTCAATCATGGTGTCCATGTAGAACTCCGCCGCCTCCTTCATAATCGGGTAAATGCGGTTTTTGAGGAGGGCCTTGTCGAGGGTGTATTCGTATAAATCATAGAGCTGAACCGACATCCACCCGGAAGCCATGTTCCAGTAACCCCAGCGGCACGCCGGGCGCCCCGGTTCTTTGCCGACGGGGGAGGCTTTGCCCCATATGTCCGAATTGTGGAAAGCCACAAAACCGTTCGCACCGTAAAGCTGCTTTGCCGTAATTCTGCCGTTTATGCGCATTTTTTCAAGCAAATCGACAAACGGCTCAAAGCATTCCGCAAGATTGGTGCTGAACGCCGGCCAGTAGTTCATTTCGGTGTTTATGTTAACCGTGTATGCGCTTGCCCACGGCGGAATTGTGTGTTCGTTCCAGATTCCCTGAAGATTTGTCGCCAGCGTGCCCTGCCTTGACGATGAAATCATAAGATATCTGCCGAAGTTGAAAATAAGTTCGTAAAGCCCTATGTCGCCCGTGTCGGCATTTTTTAGGCGCACATCGGTGTCCTCACTGTTTTCGGGTGAGCAGAGGTCAATCGCCGCACGGCTGTAGAGTTCCGAGAAATCTTTGATATGCGAAAGCTTTACGGATTCAAAATCCGAAAGCTTTGATATGTGCTCAACGCACAGTTTTTCGTGAGGTCTGCCCTCTGTGAAGGGATGGCGGTCAAAGCCGCTGTAGCTTGTTTCTATACATATAAATATAACCGCCTCGTCGGAATTTTCAACCGCAATGTCGCCGTAGACAAACTTTTGGTTGTCCGCAATGACCTTCACCGCAGTTGTAAAGCCGGTGCACCGCTCCGACGGCTCATCGCTGTAGGTGAGGGTGATTTTTCGGTTTTCGTCCATGTGGAACTTATACGGTGATTCGCCCTGCATGATGAGCATTCCGCCGTTTTCTTTGAAGGTCGACTTGAACGGAGTTTCCGCCGAAAGCGTGAACGAAACGGATTTCGGCTTGTCCGCCGTGATTCTTATTGCGATGCACGAATCGGGAAAACTCGTGAAATATTCGCGCCTGAAATTGACGCCGCCCGAAGTGTATGTAACCTCCGCAACGGCTTTTTCGAGGTCGAGAGTTCTTTTGTAATCCGAAAATTCGCCTTCGGATTTGATGTAAACGCTCCCGACAGGAAGATATTTTGCGCCGTTGTCGTGAAGGATTTCTTTGACGGTGAGTTCCTCCGCCTCGGCGATTTTGCCGCCAAGAACAAGCCTCTGAAGCTCGCTTACCGCTTCCCTGCGGTCCGAAATATCGTCCCCCGGAAGCCCCGACCAGAAGGTGTCGGAATTGAGGGAAATCCTGTCGTTTGAGGGGTTCCCGTAAACCGCCGCTCCGAGTGAGCCAGAGCCGAGAATAAGACTTTCCTCGAAAGCGCCCGCCGGCGATGAGTATTTAAGCTTATTTTCCATCATCTTTCTCCCTGAAAATATTCATAATTTTAGTATATTATAGCACGGTGTGAGAGCAAAGTCAATAAATAGGAAGAAAAAAATCAAATAATCTTGCGATTGTGAAATATGCACGATTTATATGTTGGAAATTTGCCTTAACATTGGCTGTTTTGCCTATTTACAAAACATGCTTTTTTTGTTATAATATATAACTGTTGACGGACAAACGATATGCACCATTAGCTCAGTTGGTAGAGCACCTGACTCTTAATCAGGGTGTCCGGGGTTCGAGCCCCCGATGGTGTATAAAAAAGCACTTGCGAAATGCAAGTGCTTTTTTTAACGAAATTTGACGCTGTGCGTCAAGTGAAATGGCTGCGCCGTGAAATGTACCTGCGGTGCGTGAAATATCCGCTTCGCGGATGCTAAAAGGCAAATTATTTCACATCGAGCGAATGCGAGATATTTCGCTATAGAATTGCTAATCGGTAAGCGCTTATCGTGTTTGCCGATTTTTTTATGCAAAAATTAAATTGTCATTTTTCAAAAAAACCCGATATGAAATATCAACAAAGCGGGGGAGCGTATCGGAGGCAAATTCTCAATTAAAACCTATTGACAAACCGCCGCAGTTGTTGTAACATATTATTCGGAGGGGATAAGATGACTCTTGATGAAATTAAAATAGGAAAATCCGCATATATTGAATCGGTTGACTGCGAAGATAAGCTTTTGAGAAGGCATATTCTCGACATGGGGCTTACCCCGGGAACCGAAGTTACACCGGTGAAAACCGCTCCGATGGGCGACCCGATTGAGTTCACGGTGAGGGGGTATGAGCTGACGCTCCGCAAGGCGGACGCAGCGTGCATATCCGTAAGACCGGCAGAGGAAAAAGCCAAAAAGCCCGATCTGCCGCCGCCGAGCGATATAGCGCATCCGAAGGTCGGCGAGACGGTGAAATACCGTGTAAGACCGAGGGGCGAGAAAATCCGGAGCGGCGAAACGATAACTTTTGCGCTTGCCGGAAATCAGAACTGCGGCAAGACCACGCTTTTCAACCGCCTTACGGGGGCGAATCAGCATGTCGGGAACTTCCCGGGGGTAACGGTTGACCGTAAGGACGGCGTTATAAAGGGCTATCCCGAATCGCTTATAACGGACCTTCCGGGGATATATTCGCTTTCGCCGTACAGCAGCGAGGAAATTGTCACCCGAAAATTCCTGCTTGAGGACCGCCCGAGAGGGATTATAAATATACTGGACGCGTCGAATATTGAGCGGAATCTGTATCTTACCATGCAGCTTATAGAGCTTGATATACCAATGGTAGCGGCGCTTAATATGATGGACGAGGTGCGGGAAAACGGCGGTTCGATAATGGTAAACCGCTTAGAGGAGATGCTCGGGGTGCCGGTTGTGCCGATTTCTGCGGCGAAGGGCGAGGGCATAGCGGAACTGTCGGAGCACGCAATGCATGTTGCAAAGTACCGTGAGCGCCCGGGGCGTATGGATTTCTGCAGTGCGGACGGTCCCGACGGCGGAGCGATGCACCGCTGTATTCATGCGATTATACACCTTATCGAGGATCACGCAAAAAGGTATAAAATTCCGGTGCGCTTTGCGGCGACCAAGGTTGTCGAGGGTGATGAGGAGATAATAAATGCGCTGCATCTTTCGGAAAACGAGCTTGAAATGCTTGAGCATATTATAGTGCAGATGGAGCAGGAGTGCGGCAAGGAGCGGTGCGCAGCGCTTGCCGATATGCGGTTTTCGTTTATAGAAAGCGTGTGCGGCGCAACCGTAGTTAAGCCGAAGGAAAGCCGCGAGCACGCAAGGAGCCGCCGCATAGATAAAATTCTGACCGGAAGGTTCACGGCGATTCCGGCGTTTGCCGCAGTGATGGCGCTGATATTCTATCTTACATTTTCGGTTATCGGCAAGTACCTTTCCGACCTTATGGAAATCGGTATCGGCAGATTTACTGCGTTTTGCGATAAGTGGCTCGGGGTTTACGGGATAAATCCGGTGGTTCATTCGCTTGTAATCGATGGAATTTTCGCCGGGGTTGGGAGCGTTTTGTCGTTTCTTCCTATTATAGTGGTGCTGTTTTTCTTTCTTTCGGTTCTGGAGGACAGCGGCTACATGGCGAGAATTGCCTTCGTAATGGATAAAATACTGAGGAAAATCGGGCTTTCCGGGCGCAGCTTCGTGCCGATGCTTATCGGCTTCGGGTGTTCGGTTCCGGCGATTATGTCCACAAGGACCATTCCGTCGGACCGTGACAGAAAGCTGACAATTATGCTCACACCGTTTATGAGCTGTTCCGCAAAGCTGCCGATTTATGCGCTGTTTACCGCAGTGTTTTTCCCGAAATATGCTGCGGCGGTCATGGTGGGGCTTTACTTTGTCGGGATAATCACCGCAGTGCTTTTTGCGCTGCTGATACGGGGCAGGGTGTTTAAGGGCGAGCCCGTGCCGTTTGTTATGGAACTGCCGAATTACCGTATGCCGGGGTTTAAGAATGTTCTCCGGCTTATCGGCGAAAAGGCGAAGGACTTCATAACAAAGGCGTTTACGATAATATTTCTTGCTTCGGTAATCATATGGTTTTTGCAGACATTCGATACAAGGCTGAATGTTGTTTCGGATTCTTCCAAGAGCCTGCTTGCGCTTATCGGAAGCTTCGCAGCGCCGATTTTTAAGCCTTTGGGCTTTGGCGACTGGCGTGCGTCAACTGCGCTTATAACGGGCTTTGCCGCAAAGGAAAGCGTAGTCAGTACGCTCACGGTTCTGCTGGGCGGTTCGGCGAAGCTGATTTCCACAATGTTTACTGCGGAGAGCGCAATCGGATTTCTTGTATTTTCGCTGCTTTATACGCCATGCGTTGCTGCGATTGCGGCGGTCAGAAACGAACTGGGTACAAAATGGGCTGTCGGGATTTGCATTATTCAGTGCACGGTTGCATGGATTGCGGCATTTTTCGTACATATTGCCGCAGGTCTGATTTTATAATAATAAACGGAGGAATTGATTATGAACATAATGGTAGCGTCCGACATTCACGGTTCGGAATTTTACTGCGGAAAACTGCTTGAGGCTTATAAAAGGGAAGGCTGCGACCGCCTGCTGCTTCTCGGGGATATTCTTTATCACGGCCCGAGGAACGACCTTACATATAAATATAACCCCAAGGCTGTAATAAAAATGCTCAATGAAATAAGCGGCGATATTCTTTCCGTCAGAGGGAACTGCGACGCTGAGGTTGACAATATGGTGCTTGATTTTGATGTTTCGGCGAACTGCCTTTTGCTGTCTGCAGACGGCGTGGATTACTACGCAACGCACGGCCATCTGCCGGTTCCGCCGCTGAAGGCGGGAACGGTGCTTCTTTTCGGGCATACTCATGTTCCTGTTTTTAAGGAGGAGGACGGCATTTTCATATTGAATCCGGGCTCCGTTTCAATCCCGAAAATGGACTCCGACAGGGGATATATCGTGATAAAGAACGGGAAACCCGTGCGCAAAAACCTTGACGGCGAGATTACATTCGAGGCGGATTTCGGGTTAAGTAAAACTAATTAATTGCTTTTAGGCAAGCGAAGCCCTGACGCTTAATGCCTTATGACGACTAATTTTTGCCCTTTTCGGCTTGTCGTCATTGAAAGGCAAACGCCTGTCAGCGATCTCCGCACCAAAAATGACTAAAAATTATTTCGCCATAAGGTGCGAGCAGTTTTTATCGAGCCGATTTTTCTCAAGACAAGCAAGCGAGTGCAGTTAATACTTTGTGTATTGGCAAGTGAGTTTGCGCAGTATTGGGGAAAATCAGCCGATAAAAACCATTAAGGGTTGGGGCTTCGCTTGCCTGATTCACAGATTTTTCACAAATCTGTCAATACGGCAACAATTTTTTGTGTTAAAGTGGCAATATGACATATATTAGTTCGGAAGGAGTTGCTTTTGAATATGTTCAAAAGGAATAAGGGCGCAAAGAGCGGGCGCAGAAAGAAAATCCCGAAAGCGCTGATAATTGTACTTGTTGTGGTGATTGCGGCGGTTGTCGGGGGGATAGTGTATTCCAAACTCGGCGCAAAGGATAAAAAGGAAACCGTCAATACCGCAAAGGTTGAACGGGGCGATGTATCGAAGGTCATTGAGGCGAGCGGTACGATTCAGCCGAATGATGAGTATTCCGTAACATCGATGCTCAAGGGCGACATAATTGCGGACTTCATCGAGGAGGGTCAGCAGGTTAAAGAGGGCGATGTGCTCTACGAAATCGACCCCGACGATGTGAATAAAAATATCACGACCGCCAAGGAAAATATTCAGAAGGCGGCGGATTCGCTCAATACCGCAAAGAAAAATCAGGCGGATCTGACCGTGAAGTTCACCTTCGGCGGCGTAATAACCGATATAAATGTTAAAAACGGGGACGATGTTTCAGCCGGGCAGCAGCTTGCAACGGTGAAGGATACCGAAAACCTTGTGCTTAAGGTTCCGTTCAATGTGGACGACGCAGGAAGACTCCGAAACGGCGAGTCTGCGGAGATTACGCTTGCTTCCTCAAACTCGGTTGTGTACGGCAGCATAAAAACGGTTTCGAGCGGCAGCGTGGTAAATTCGGAGGGCGTGCCGGTGAAAAATGTAGAAATTAATGTCAAAAACCCGGGCGCAATCGTGGAGGGCGAGATGGCAACCGTAATGGTGGGCGATATTGCCTGCAATTCTTACGGAACCTTCTCCTACGGCAGCGAAAAGACATATACCGCAACTGCCGGCGGTAAGGTTACGGGGCTTTCGTATGTTGCGGGCGATAAGGTCAAAAGCGGTATGAACCTCCTCACAATCGACAGCGACGATACTGCCACCCGCGTGACGGACGCTCAGATTGCCTACAACCAGGCGGTAAGGCAGCTCAACGACCTTAACGAATCGCTTGACGACGATTATAAGATAAAAGCGAAGGTAACGGGCAAAATCGTGCAGAAAAACTCCAAAAAGGGCGATACCCTCGACACCACGAACGGTGCGGCGGTTATGGCGATAATTCAGGATGTAAATTCGCTTAAGTTCAATATGACCGTAGACGAGCTTGACATTACATATATGAAGGAAGGGCAGACCGTTGAGGTCACGGCGGACGCTGTGGACGGCGTGACATATACGGGTAAAATCAAAACCGTAAGCACCGTCGGCACAACCGCAAACGGCGTTACGACATACCCCGTTGAGGTTACCTTAGAGGGCGAGGACATCGAAGCGGCGGAAAAAGCGGTTTTCGGGGAGAAAGACTACAAAAGAAAGCTTATCCCCGGTATGAATGTTGACGCAAATGTAATTGTCGAATCGAGAGAAGATGTTCTCCGTGTGCCGGTTGCGGCGGTTCAGAGAGGGAACACGGTTGTAGTTAAGAGCAAGGGCGGTGCCGACAAGGCGGAAAAATCTGATAAAAATGCAGATTCCGCAGCCGATGTGAGAATACCCGGCGGAATCACCGTTCCGGACGGATTTGAAACCGTGCAGGTTGAAACCGGGCTTTCGGACGATAATTATATCGAAATCACCTCGGGGCTTTCCGAGGGCGATGAGATTGTCGTGCCCGATATTAAAATTGAAACGAATAACGATATGTTCGTCATGACGGGCGGTCACCCCGGCGGAGGCATGGGCGGCGGAGATATGGGCGGTGCACCCTCCGGCGGTCCCGGCGGCGGAGACGGAGGACCTTCGGGCGGCCCGGGCGGCGGACAATAAAGGGGGTCAAAAAATGATTGACCTTAAGGATATTTACAAAATTTACGGTGACGGCGACTCCGAAATCCGCGCGCTTGACGGCATTTCGCTGCATGTGAGCGAAAATGAGTTCGTTGCGATTGTCGGGTCGTCGGGGTCGGGCAAATCAACCTGCATGAATATAATCGGGTGCCTGGATATTCCAACGAGCGGAACATATACCCTCAACGGAACCGATGTCAGCACAATGACCGAAAAGGAGCTTGCCCATGTCAGGAACCGTGAGCTTGGATTTATATTTCAGCAGTACAATCTTATCCCGAAGATGAACATTCTTGAAAATGTGGAGCTTCCGCTTATTTACCGCCGTGTTTCGGCGGAGGAAAGGCGGCGGCTGGCGCTTGAAGCCTTGGACAGGGTGGGGCTTGCGGACAGATATAAAAAGTATCCGTCCCAGCTTTCGGGCGGTCAGCAGCAGAGGGTGTCGATTGCAAGGGCGCTTGCGGGCAATCCGCCCGTGATTTTGGCGGACGAACCCACCGGTGCTCTCGATTCAAAAACCGGGCACGATGTGCTCGAGTTCCTCAAAAAGCTGCACAAGGACGGTACGACAATCGTCCTCATTACCCACGACAACGGCATTGCGGCGCAAATTCCGAGGGTTGTAAGAATTCAGGACGGGCACATTATCTCGGACGAAAGGAGAGAGGAGCTGTGAATTTAAGCCAGGCTTTCAAAATGGCTGTAAAGAGCCTTTCAACAAGCAAAATGCGTTCCTTTCTCACCATGCTCGGCATAATTATCGGCGTTGCGTCGGTTATCGTTTTGGTGAGCATTGTAAACGGCGTGACAAAAGAGATTAACGACCAGTTTGAGTCCATGGGCAGCAACCTTCTGCAGGTGATGATAACCGGCAGAGGCGGAAACCGCACGGTAAGCACCGGCGATATGCTCGCCCTGGCGGACGATAATGCCGATGTTATTTCGGGAATTTCGCCGAGTGTCAGCATTTCGGGAAAGGTCAAAGCGGGGAACGAAGATATTACAACCTCGGCAACGGGCGTAAGCGAAGAATATCGCGCGATGCGCAATCTCAAAATCAGCGAGGGAAGGTTCCTTTGCTATACGGACATATCCGACAGGCTCCCGAACTGCGTTGTCGGAACTTACATCACAAAGTCGCTTTTCGGCGGCGAAGATTATATGGGCAAAAGTATAAGAATTAACGGCACATCGTTCAAAATTGTCGGTGTGCTTGAGGAAAAGGCTGACGGTGAGGAAGGCTCCTCCGACGACACAATATACATTCCTTATACAATTGCGCTGAAAATGTCAAATACGAAAAATGCGAGCACCTATGTGATAACCGCAGTGTCTGCCGAGGCGACAACCGAAGCCGAAAACATCATAAACAAGTATTTTTACGACCTTTTCGGAAGCACCGATTATCACAATGTCGTCAATACCAGGGACATTCTCGATTCTCTCAACGAAATTACGGGAATGATGAGCATTATGCTTGCCGGTATCGCCGGGATTTCGCTGCTGGTCGGCGGAATAGGCATTATGAATATCATGCTGGTGTCGGTAACGGAGAGGACGAGGGAAATAGGCATACGAAAATCCCTCGGCGCAACGCCCTGGGACATAAAGAGCCAGTTTGTGGTCGAGGCGATCACCACAAGCGCAATCGGCGGAGTTTTGGGCGTTCTTGCAGGGATAGGCTTAACCGAGCTTTGCGGACTGTTTACAAAGGTTGCGCTGTCGGCGCCGGCAATGCTTTTGGCGTTTTCGTTCTCGGCGTTTATCGGGATTGCGTTCGGATATTTTCCGGCGAAAAAGGCGGCGGCGCTCAATCCTATTGACGCACTAAGATATGACTGATGAGGTGATCAACATGAAAAATAAAATTATAAGCATACTTCTTGCGGCAATGTGCGTGCTGACGGCTCTGACGCCGAACACTGCATTCGCCGAAGAAAGCGGAATGCTCGGAATTCTAAGCGAGCTTGAAATCATGCAGGGCGACGGCGACGGGAATTTCCGCCTTGACGATACCGTAACAAGGGCGGAGTTTACCAAGGCTGCGGTTGCGGCGTCGGCCTTCCGAAACTCCGTTCCGGCGGGGCTTTCCGTTTCGCCTTTCCCGGATGTTAATTATAAAAACTGGGCGGCGCCGTATATCAAGGTTGCCCTCGCAAACAGCATTGTTTCGGGGTACCCGGACGGTACCTTCCGCCCTTCGCAGACCGTAACTTACGAGGAAGGGCTTACAATTCTCCTGCGGCTTTTAGGGTACGGCGCGGAGGATTTCGGCTCGTCATGGCCTTCGGGTCAGATAGGGCTTGCCGAAAATATAGAGCTTACAAAAAACGTTTCGAGGGTTAAAGGCGAGGCGCTTACAAGGCGTGATGTCGCCAACCTTGCGTATAATCTTTTGGGGCTTAAGGCGAAGGGCGGCAATGCGGAGTACATCACAACATTCGAGTGGACCCTCGCCGACGATGCCGAAATCGTGTCCGTGAATGATGACGATAACACGATTCTCACCACGGATAAAACATATAAGCTTGCGGATAATTTTTCGGGGCTTGCAATAGGCTGCGAGGGCACGCTTTTTATCAATAAAAGCGGTAAGGCTGCGTATTTCGTGTCTGACAGCGAAAGCGGGCAGGGCGAAAAATATGTTGTTTACTCCGTCCTCGGCGACGCCGTTGTCGCTTACGATAACGGAAATCTTTCGCAGGTCAGCCTTTCGGGCGACACGGTGACATATCTCGATTCGCAGAAAACAACCTACAGCGCAGCAAAAGCCAAGCTTTCAATCGGCGATGTTATGTATGTTAAGCGTGATAAAGCAGGAAAAATTGACTATATTTCGGTTACCACAAACGATATGGAAGGCCCTGTCCGTGTGGATAGGGGCGCAGCATGGTACGATTCGCTCGGCGTTTCCTCGCTTTCGGGAATAAAAATCATGCGTGACAGCTCAAGCTCCGATGCTTCGGCTCTCGAAACCAACGATATTGCGTACTATTCGGGTGAGCTTAACATGATTTTCGCATACAGCAAAAAAGTGACCGGTATTTACGAAAGTGCGTCGCCTAACCGTGATACGCCGACTTCGGTAACTGTTTCCGGCACGACATATAATATTGAGTCCGCAGCGGCATACAATGCGCTCTCGTCGAGCGGCAGCTGCCGCCTCGGGGATACCGTAACCCTCCTTTTGGGCAAAAACGGCGAGGTTGCAGGCGTTGCTTCGCCCGAAACCGCTGCGTCTGCGGTTTACGGCTACCTTGTGGATTCGTCCGTGACCGAGCAGGACCTCAACGATGACGGCACGACCGAAACCGTTTACACTGCTTCAATCGTTTCGGCGGACGGCGAAAGGGCTGCATATACCGTAAAAAAAGACTGCTCCGCCATGAAAAACAAGATTGTTAAAATCGCATTCGATTCGGGCGTGGGCGCGGTAACGAGCGTGAATAATAATTCATCGGTAAGCGGCAAGGTTGACGCAAAATCGCTTAAACTCGGTTCTTATAATATCTCGGCGGACGCAAAAATCCTCGATGTCGCTTCCGATGACCCGGACGGCTACACGCTTTACAAGAGAATTTATGTTCAAAGACTGGACGGCAAGAAAATCGATTCCGGCGATGTGCTCTATTATGAAAAGAACTCCGCAGACGAGATAACAACGCTCTTCCTGAAGGATGTAACGGGCGATATGTATGAGTACGGTATCGTCACATCTTCGCCGAAAATCAATAACGGAACAGGCGTGTTCGGCTACCGCATAGGCTCGAAAACCGGCACATGGAACCAGACCTCAAAGCTGTGCCTTCTTGCTCCGGAAACGCTCTCGACCGGCATCGGCGCAAGGTTTGCTGCCGTAATTTCGGGCGGCGGTGCGGCTGCGGTTATGAACGCCGACGCACTCTTTGCGGTGAAATCCGTTAAGGATATAACCCGTGAGTACCTCATCAGTTTCGACAGCGTGAAGTATGAGATTGATGAGTCCGCAACCGCATATAAGAAGAACGCAAGCGGCGATTATATGCAGGTGGATATTTCGGAGGTTCTCGATACCAAGCTTAATATCAGGGCTTATTATGACGCTTCTCCCTCCGAGGGCGGAAGGATTAGGGTAATAATCAGCGAATAGTGCGGAGGACTGCATTAAAATGCACAGACCGCATAAAGCAATTTGATACCGAATTAGAAAAGCTGAAGCAAAACCGTTTTGCTTCAGCTTTTTCGTTATCTGTATTTTTTTCTGTAATCTGCCGGGGTTTCGCCGAGTTCCTCTTTGAATTCCCTTGAAAAGTGGCTTTGCGACTCAAATCCCGTCAGCTGCGCAACCTCCGGAATCGGCTTTTGGGTGTTGCGCATAAGGTCCGCCGCACGGCTAAGCCTTATTTCTTTCAGCTGCTGGGCAATCGTCATGCCGGTTTCCTTTTTGAATGCCCTCATCATGTAGTGGCGGTTAAAGCCCATCGTGTCGGCAATCGTTTCTATGGTCAGCTTTTTGTTGAAGTTGTGCGCCAAAAACTCGTTCACCGCATTTGCGATTCCGCCATGCAGCGTTACGGGCGAGTATTCAAACGGGGTTTTGAGATAGTTCCTCACAAGGTGTATCACCAGTTCGCGGAAAAGAGCGTCGGCATTCTGATTATACATTATCGGGCGCTCGAAATATTCCTTCACAATGGTCTTGAAAACACGGTCCGCCACCTCGTCGCCCTGCACAAGATGAACAAAATCCAGAGGTTCGGGCGATGTGACAAAGTTTGAAATATAGTCCGTGTTGAACACGACCGTGCAGTATTTTACGGTGCTTTTCCCCTTAACAAATCCGTGGTAGGTGTTGGCTTTTACGACAATCAGGTCACCGGGCTTTGCGTCAATCGTGTGCTCCCCGACCGTCACACGCATTGTGCCTTCAAAAACATATTTCAGCTCGATGTTCGGGTGGCGGTGCAGCTTGCAGTTGGCGCTCGGACCCTCGTGAACATATACGCAGTTCGGAATGTAATCATCCGTAATAAAGCATTTTACGGCGCTTCCGTCCGCCCGAAAGTCGGTATGAGCTTTGAATTTGTAATTCATTATTTCGTCACCTCCGCATATTATTTTAACATATTTTTTTCTTTTTTTCAAGTTTTTTGTTGAAAGAACGGTGAATTTGTGGTAAAATATATTGGGTGGTGTTTTACTGTGTACACAATTTCGGCAATACTCATCATCGCGCTTTCTGCGGTGGTATACTATTATTATATGAACTATTACAATATAAAGGGGCAGTATTGGCTGGTCCGGGGCGACGGCGGGCGTGCGCTGGAATACTACAAAAAGGCGTATGACCGAAAGCCCAAAGCGGTGAATACGCTTAATTACGGGTATCTTCTGCTTCGCGTCGGAAGGCTTTCCGAGGCGGAAACGATTATAAACAGCACATTTATGCTGTCGAAAATCACGGAGGACGATAAAAACCGTGCGCGCATGATGCTTGCGCTTATAAGCTGGCAGAGGGGCGATATTTCGGAGGCAATCGGGATTTACGAAAGCCTTCTTGCGAAAGAGGAAAACACGGCGGTTTATGCGAATCTCGGTTTTTTGTATATTGAGAGCGGCGACCTTGATAAGGCGTATGATTTTTGCCGCCGTGCATACGAGTATAACGATGATAACAATGTGATTCTGGATAACATCGCGGAGTGCGCTTACAGAAGCGGAAATCTTTCCGAGGCGAGGGAATATCTTGAAAAAGCTGTCAATTCCAAACAGCCGATTGCCGAGAATTACTATCATTATGCGAAGGTTCTCAAAGATGCCGGGGACAGGGAGCAGGCGCTGAAGTATGCGCGCATGGCGGATTCGATGACGGTAAATGCGCTGTCGGGAATTAAAAAAAGCGATGTTTCGTCGCTTGTGTCGGAGCTTGAAAATGAGTGTTAAGAGTGTAAAAATAGGCGGCGTCGAGCTTGAAAACAATGTGTTTCTTGCGCCGATGGCGGGGGTGTGCGACCATACCTTCAGGCTGATTTGCAAAAAATACGGCGCAGGGCTTGTGTATTCCGAAATGATAAGCGCAAAGGCGCTTTCCTTTGACGATAAAAAGACAAAAGCGCTGGCAAAGCATGACGGCGAGGGCAAAATCGCAATGCAGATTTTCGGGCACGAGCCGCAGTGCTTAGCCGATGCGGCAAAGCGCATGGAACAGGAATTCGGTGCGGATATTGTCGATATAAATATGGGCTGTCCGGCACCGAAAATCGTGAATAACGGCGACGGCAGTGCGCTTCTGAAAAATCCAAAGCTTTGCGGCGAGATTACGGAAGAAGTTAAAAATGCGGTTAAAATCCCGGTTACGGTCAAAATCCGCAGCGGTTTTGACAGCGTAAATGCACCGGAGGTTGCAAAAATTCTTGAACTTTCCGGGGCGGACGCAGTAGCAGTGCACGGCAGAACGAGGGTTCAGCAGTATTCGGGGCACGCCGATTGGAGCGTGATTGCGGATGTTGTGAAAACCGTTAAAATTCCGGTTATTGCAAACGGCGATGTTTCTTCAAAGGCGGACTTCGATGAAATCATGAACGAAACCGGCGCAGCTGCGGTCATGATTGGCAGAGGTGCTTTCGGGAACCCCTGGATTTTCGCCGAAATTCTTGGAAATTCCGATGAAATTACTCCGGAAATGCGCATTGATGCGGCGCTTCTTCACACCAAAATGCTTATTGAGGATAAGGGGCGGCATACAGGGATTTTGGAGGCAAGAAAGCATGTCAGCCGGTATATAAAGGGTATGCGGGGCGGCGCTGCGGCAAGGAATCTTATAAACTCGGCTGAATCATATGAAGAAATGGAAAAAATACTGAAAGGCGGTTGTAAAAATGATTAAAAGATTTATGTATCTCGGGTGGTTTACAGATAAAAACCTTACCCCGAAAGCATGCGAAGGCGTTTCGCATCTCTCGGTTTACGCCTATGAGGACAGGGCGTTTATGTACTTTGAGTCGGAGCGGGACGATATAAATCCCGATGACATAATATCCGAAAATATGAAGGAGTTCCCGGACGGCTCTCACTGGATGAGAATGGGCGAAATTTTTCATTTTTCCAAGCCTCGGTCCAAGGAGCAGTGGGAAAGAAAAATTGCGGACAAAGAGCCTTATATTCAGATAATGTACCTTAAGGACGATAAAATCGGGAGCTATGTTTTTAATCATTACAGGTATCAGGAGGAGCTTCCGGGGGACGGCGATAAGTACGGCGTTATATTTCTTCTCGGCAATTTCATGGCGTTTTACCTCGAAGAACCTACGGAAATCGACCGCGAAGCAGTTGGTTCCCTGACCACAACCGATACCCCGTACAATGCATGGGGCAAAATTATGAACGAGCATTTCAGACCCTGGGAAAACGAAGAAAAGGTGTTCTGGAGAAAAATCGAAAGAATTTGTTAATAATTGTTGACAAATATAACGAATTCGTTATATAATATAATTGAGAGGAATACTGCATGTTTGAAGTTGAATTTTATGAGGACAAAAACGGCTACTCGGAAACTGAAGAATGGGTTATGAAATTGGATGAAAAGGCTCATACTGTCAAGGAGTGCCGTGTGAGGCTTAAAAAATTTGCAGAATATGTGGAACTCTTGCAGCAATACGGTACATATATAGGTGAGCCGGCGGTAAAAAAGCTTGTGGGAACAGAGTTTTGGGAATTAAGACCGACAAGGGACAGAGTGATATTTGTTCATGTTTTAAAAAACAAATTTTTGTTGCTTAACCATTTTGTAAAGAAAACAGAAAAAACTCCGCCTAAAGAAATTGAAAAAGCCCGCCGTATGTTAGCCGATTATTTGGAAAGGAGCAGCGATAATGAGTAATTGGAATGATGTAAAAAAGAATATCACGGCTATTTCGCCGGAGGAGTGGGATGAAATCGAACTCAAGGTAAAAATTGTCGGTGAAATTTCAGAGGCTCGAAAAAAAGCCGGAATTACGCAGACCGAACTTGAAAATCTGACAGGAATAAAACAGACATTTATTGCAAGATTTGAGAATAACAGAATGGATCCGCAGCTTACAACTGTTTTGAAGCTGCTTCGTCCTTTGGGATTGACCTTGGATGTTGTTCCGCTCAACAGCCGGCAATAAAATAGATATTTAATAACTGCTTAAACGGAGGTTCTATATGAAAACAGATATTGAAATCGCATCGGAGTGCAAAATGAAGCCGATTTATGAGATTGCCGAAAAAATCGGTATAACGGAGGACGAGCTTGAGCCTTACGGAAAATATAAGGCTAAGGTGTCGCTTTCTGTGAGGAAGAGGCTTAAGGATAAGCCCGACGGTAAGCTTATTTTGGTGACCGCAATTAACCCGACCCCGGCGGGAGAGGGTAAAACCACGGTTACAATCGGGCTTGGGCAGGCGCTCAGCATACTGGGCAAAAAGTGTGTTATAGCGCTCCGTGAGCCGTCGCTCGGACCGGTGTTCGGGGTGAAGGGCGGCGCAGCCGGAGGGGGTTATTCCCAGGTGGTGCCGATGGAGGATATAAATCTTCATTTCACGGGGGATATTCATGCGGTGACGACTGCGCACAATCTTCTTGCGGCACTGATTGACAATCATCTGCAGCAGGGAAATACTTTGGGAATAGATTCAAAAACAATCACATTTAAAAGGTGCCTTGATATGAACGACAGGGCGCTCAGGAATGTTGTAATCGGTCTCGGCGGAAGGCTCAACGGTGTTCCGAGGGAGAGCGGATTCATGATAAGCGTTGCGTCGGAGATAATGGCGATACTTTGTATTGCGGACGGGCTTTCCGACCTCAAAGAGAGATTTTCAAAGATAATAATCGGCAGAACATTTGACGGGAAACCCGTAACCGCCGGCGATTTGCAGGCTCAGGGCGCAATGGCTGCGCTTTTCAAGGACGCAATCAAGCCGAATCTTGTGCAGACGCTCGAGGGCACGCCCTGCTTTATCCACGGCGGACCTTTCGCAAATATTGCCCACGGCTGCAACAGTCTGACCGCCACAAAAACGGCGCTTAAGCTTGGGGATTATGTGGTGACGGAGGCGGGCTTCGGCTCAGACCTCGGCGCGGAGAAGTTTCTTGATATCAAGTGCCGTTTAGGAGGGCTTGAGCCTTCGGCGATTGTGCTTGTTGCAACGGCCCGTGCGCTTAAATATAACGGCGGCGTGAAAAAAGAGGACACCTCAAAGCCGGATACCGACAGCCTCAGGAAGGGTCTTTGCAACCTTGAGGCTCATATCAAAAACCTTAAGGGGTACGGCGTTCCGGTGGTTGTGGCAATCAATAAATTCCTTACCGATACCGATGAGGAAATAGGCGAAATCGAAAAACTGTGCAATGCTTTGGGCGCAAAGGTGAGCGTTACCGAGGGCTTTGCGAAGGGCGGCGAGGGCGCAGTGAACCTTGCGAAAGAGGTTCTGGACGCAGCCGATAACGGTAAGCATGAGTTTAAGCTGCTTTATGACGAAAAGCTGCCCATTACGGAGAAAATCGGGATAATTGCGAAGAATATTTATCACGCAGGCTCGGTTGAGTATTCAAATAAGGCAAAGCGCGCGATTGCGCAGATTACAGAGGACGGGTTCGGCGGAGTTCCGGTTTGCATAGCAAAAACGCAGTATTCTTTTTCGGACGACCCCAAAAAACTCGGCAATCCCGAGGGCTTCAAGTTCACCGTGAACGATGTGACGCTTTCCGCAGGAGCCGGGTTTGCGGTTGCACTTTCCGGGGATATTATGACTATGCCGGGGCTTCCGAAGATTCCTGCCGCAAACAATATCGATATTGATGACGACGGCAATATTACGGGACTTTTCTAAACGGTGATTTATATGAAATATGTAAGCAATTCCGAGAGCGAAACTCAGGAAATCGGAAAGAATTTCTGCAAAAATCTGAAGGCGGGCGATACGGTAAGGCTGGAAGGCGACCCGGGCGCCGGGAAAAGCGTTTTCGTAAGAGGAATGGCGGCGGAACTCGGCGTGAAGGAATATATCACAAGCCCGACATTCACGCTCGTCAACGAATACGAAAGCGGAAGGATTCCGCTGTATCACTTCGACGCATACCGCCTTTCGGGGTGCGACGCTGCGGATTCCGGGCTGGACGAGTATTTTTACATGGACGGAATCTGTGCGGTCGAGTGGCCGGAGAATATGGACGGCGTGATACCTGAGGGCGCATATACCGTCACGATTGAGCGGAACCTTGATATAAGCGATGATTATCGCAGTATAACAATAGAAAAGAGCAAAAAAGTATGATTTTGTCAGTTGATACAACAACAAATGTGCTGTCGGTTGCGGTGACGGAGGGACGAAGGGTTCTTTCGGAGTACAGCATCGACCATAAGAGAACTCATTCGCAGAAGCTTATGCCGGTGGTCGAGGCGGTGCTCGGGAATCTCGGGGTTGATATTTCGGAGATTGACGCATTCGCAGCGGCTGCGGGACCGGGGTCTTTTACCGGGATAAGGATAGGGCTTGCGGCGGTTCGTACACTTGCGCAGGCGACGGGTAAAAAAGTTGCGGCGGTTAATACGCTGCTTTCGCTTGCGTATAATGCGGAATTTACAAAGGGGCGTGTGCTTGCGGTTTTGGACGCAAGAGGCGGAAATGTCTATGCAGCCGTTTACAGCTTTCGGGGTAAGGCGCATAAATGCGTGCTTGAGCCTGTGTTTATCAGCATTGAAGCGCTGAATGAGTATCTTTCGGGGCTTCGGGGCAAGACCTATGCCGTGGGCGATACGGCAGGGATAGAAGGCATAACGGCTTTGGGCGGAACATTTGACCGCCCGAGGGCTTCTTCTGCGGCGTTTGCGGCGGAAGCCGAAGGGAATTTCGGGGATATAAATTCAGCTGCGGCGGTTTATATAAATAAACCTCAGGCGCAGAGAGAACTTGAAGAAAGGGAGAAAAACAAATGATTATCGGAATGGGCGCCGACCACGGCGGATTTGAACTTAAGGAGCATATTAAAAAATATCTTTCGGAAAAAGGGTATGAGATAAAGGATTACGGAACCTACAGCGGGGAGGCGGTCGACTATCCGGATATAGCGTTTTCGGTCTGCGAGGGGCTGCTTCGGGGTGAATGTGAAAGGGCAATTCTCTTTTGCGGAACGGGCATTGGCATAAGCATTGCGGCAAATAAGGTTGACGGAATCCGCTGTGCGCACTGCACCGACCCCTATTCGTCAAAGATGTCACGGCAGCATAACAACGCAAATGTGATTGCGCTTGGCGGAAGGATAACGGGCAGCTGCCTTGCCGAGGAGATTGTTGACGCATACCTCAATGCCGAATTTCTGGGCGGCAGACATGAGGCGCGGGTTGAAAAAATCATGAATTATAATAAGAGGTAGTCTTATGAAACGCAAAGATAAGGTGAATTATTATCTTGATATAGCCGATACGGTTCTGGAACGGGGCACATGCCTTCGGCGTAACTTCGGTGCGGTAATCGTGAAAAACGACGAGATAGTGTCAACCGGGTATACCGGTGCGCCGCGCGGTACCGGCAACTGCTGCGACAACGGAGAGTGTCTTCGTGAAAAGCTGGGTATTCCGAGAGGGCAGAGGTATGAGCTGTGCCGCTCGGTTCACGCAGAGGCGAACTGCATTATAAGCGCCGCAAGGAGCGAGATGAACGGCGGAACGCTGTATCTTTCCGGACGGGAGGTAAAGACGGGCGAGATAGTGCCGGACGCATCTTCCTGCTCGATGTGCAAAAAGCTTATTATAAACGCCGGGATTGAAAAGGTGGTTATAAGAAAAAGCGAGGACGAATATACGGTTGTGCCGGTTTCCGACTGGGTGAAGGACGAGGAAGCAACAAGCGGCGCTAACGGATATTAAAATTGAATAAAATCAGGCATAATCCGCAAATAATACCAATGAGGTGTTATTATGCGGATTTTTGATTTTCTGAAATACTCTCCGCGAAAAGAAAAGGAGAGCTTTTTTATACCCGAATATAAAGCGCCGCAGCAGCCGTCGGGCGAAAGCGGAAACATATCCGAAAATGTGAACGAGGCGAGGAAGAAGTTTGAGCAGTTTTTCCGTGCCGACCGCAACAGCGATATAATAATAAGGGATTTTACCGCAGCGGACGGAACGCGCGGCTTTGTTGTATGCATAGACGGCATGGTGAGGAGTGACAGCATAAACGAGTTTATACTGAAGCCGCTCACCGAGAGCGATTCTCTCCGCCGTGACAATATAGCGGATATCGTGCAGATAAATTCCGTAAGCCGTGCAGCAACCTACAGCGATGCGGTAAGCGGAGTGCTGATGGGGGATACGGCGGTGATAGCCGAAGGGTGCGGCTTTGCGCTTGTGTGCGAAACGAAGGGGTTTGACCGAAGGAGCGTCGGGAAACCCGAAAATGAGAGCAGCATAATGGGGTCGAAGGAGGCGTTCTCGGAGAGCATACGCACGAACACAACGCTTATAAGAAAGATAATTAAAAGCGATAAGCTTGTGAGCGAGTTTGTGCAGGTGGGCAACCTTACGGGGAATTACTGCGCGGTTATGTACATGGACGGGCTTGCAAACCCGGCGCTTGTGAGGGAGGTTAAGGAGCGGCTTTCGGGGATAGACTGCGATTTTGTAAGCGGCAGCGGCATGGTGGAGCAGTTCATAGAGGACGGAGCGTACAGGATTCTTCCGGGGATACTGTCGACCGAGCGCCCCGACACCGCCGCCCTTCACCTTTGCCAGGGAAGGGTTGCGGTGGTTGTGGACGGCACGCCGTTTGTGCTGATAATGCCTGTCGGGGTGACGAATTTTATAAAGTCCGCCGAGGACTCGAATTTGCGGTGGCAGTATGCAACGCTGCTTCGTGTGATACGGTTTTTCTCGATAATAATAGCGATGCTTCTTCCCGGAATGTTCATAGCGGTCGTGAATTTTCACCGTGGAATGATACCGACAGACCTTTTGATTGCGATAGCCAAATCGCAGGAAAATGTGCCGTTCCCGGCGGTTTTTGAAATACTGATACTTGAAATTTCGTTTGAACTTATAAGGGAAGCCGGCGTGAGAGTGCCGGGGGCGGTGGGCAACACCATCGGAATTGTGGGCGGTCTGATACTGGGGCAGTCGGCGGTCACGGCAGGAATAGTAAGCCCCGTGGTGATAATCGTGATTGCGTTTACGGTGATTGCCAATTTTGCGATACCCGATTACAGCTTTTCGTTCGGCATAAGGCTGCTTCGGCTGGGGTTTATAGCTTTGGCGGCATTTCTGGGCTTTTTCGGTATAGGTATCGGGCTTATGATTGCGGGGCTTGTGGCGTCGCAAAGCTCGTTCGGGGTGGGTATGCTCAGCCCCGAGGCTCCGAAAACTAAGTCGAGGGCGAATGTGCTTTATAATCCGCCGGTGTGGAAAAAACGGTTCAGACCCGATGAGCTGAATCCGTCGGATATTGAAAATCAGCCGAAAAACTCAAGAAAATGGAGGAAAAACTATGAACGGTGAAATAAGCGTCGGAAAAAGAGAGGGATTTTCGGTTGTGTATATTCTTATAACGGCGAAAATGTTCTGTTCGTATCTTCCGGGTGCGGTGGCGGCGGGGGGCGGTTCGTGCTGGTATACGGCGGCGCTTTCGTGCGGTGCGGTATTTCTCGGATTTTGGTTTATAAATTCATGCGGATTTCCGCTGTTTGAGCTTTTTGAAAAGTCGCTCGGAAAAACCGTCGGCAAGGTTATGCATGTGCTGTTTTCGGCGTATTTTTATTTGTACGCCGCAGCGGCGCTTAACGAATTTATAAAAATCATAAAGATTTATAACTTTCCTACGGCGCCGCCCGTGATATTTGCCGCAGCATCTCTTGCGGCGGCGGTGATTGTGGGCGCAAACGGCTTTTCGGGCGTTTCAAGGCTTTCGGAGTTTTATATAAAGCTTGTCATAATAACATATCTGCTGATTTTTGCGCTCGGGACGGGGCAGTACAGCTATCTGCGGCTGTTTCCGGTTTTCGGGCACGGTGCGGCAAGCATGGCGTCGGGATTCGTTTCCGGGATTTCGGTTTTTTCCGACGCATTGATTCTCCTTTGCCTGAAAAGCGAAGCCGGGAGTAAAAACTGTTTCCGTGCGGGGCGGTCGGCGCTGCTTTTTTCGGGAATAACGGTAACTGCGGCAACGCTTTTTTACAACTGCGTATTCGATTATACGGTTTCGGGGGAGAAGGCTTCGGGAATGCTCGAAACGGTCAAAAATGTGTATCGGGGTCATCTGGTGCAAAGGGTGGAATCGGTGTTTTTCCTTATGATGACGGTGGTTTTCGCCGTTTCCGTTTGCATACTTTTCTCGTTTGCGGTGCATATGTTCGGGAAGGCGTTTGAAATACGGGACAGCCGCCCCTGCCTTGTGCCTTCCGCAGCGCTCATATTGGGAATTTGCGTTGCTATGCCGCTTGCCTCTGCGCTCAGCCCGATTCTTAAATGGGGCGGAGCGGCGGCGTTTGGGGTTTCCGCAGCCGCCGCAGCCGTTTATAAGCTTAAAGGACGGGCAAGACCGGCCGCCTGCATGGCGGTCATATTGCCGCTTTTGCTGCTTTGCGGCTGCAGCGATATGAGGGAGGTGTCGGACGAGGCATACGCAATACTGCTTGGCGTTGACAAGGCAAAAAGCGGCGTAAAGCTGACCGCCGCAATGCCGACCTACGAGAGTGAGGAGGAAAGCCAAAATGCGGTTTATACCGTGGAGGCGGAGAATATACCGGAGGGGCTTAACAAGCTTAACCTTATGCTTACGAGAAAGGTGTCGCTTATGCACCTCAAAGCGGTTGTGTTTTCGGCGGAAATTTCACGGGAAGGGCTTTCGCGGTATGCGCCGTCAATCCAGCGCCACATCGATGTTCAGAATGCGATGGGGGTGATGGTGTCGGAGGGCAGCGCAGAGGAGCAGATAAGGTTCATGTGCGATTCCGGCAGCGGAAATATTTCAAAAGAGGCGGAGCTTCTGCTGCTTTCAAAAAAGTACAATTCGTTTTACCCGGTTGTGATGTTCGATACATTCTGCGATAATATGACATCGCCGTATATTTCCCCTGTGTGTGCGCTCGGTGCGGCGGAGGGCGAGATGATAAGCGGCATAGCGCTTTTTGGCGGTGACAAAATGACCGCCTCGCTCGACCCTTCCGACGCGGCGTACTATATGCTTGCGCGCGGAAAGCTTAGGGGAGTGCAGCTGACATTTTCGGACGGAACATATGCCGAGATTACCGAAAACAAGTCGAAAATAAGCGTGAAGGGAAATAAGGTAAGCGTGAAAATCACTGCGGAGGGAATCTTCGGCGGGGGAACAAAAGACATAAATTCGGAGCGTGAATTTGCCGAGGCCGAAATGTGCGAGAGAACCCGTGCGGTTTTAAGGCTTGCCGAAAGAAGCGGCTGCGATATTTTAGGTGCGAAGGGCGAGGCGGCAAAGAATTACCTCACGATTAAAAAGTGGCAGAATTTTACACCCGATGAGGACGCAGCCGATGTTGAGGTCAAACTAACGCTCACAAGGGGTGTAAACGGATGATATTGATGTGTGTTATAAGTTTTTTCGGCGCAGTGAAGGGATTTTCTTATGCGTATTGGCTTCTTAAGAGGAAAAAATACCTTTCGTGCATAGGGGTGTCAGCGCTTTCGCTTTTTAGCTTTGCCGTGTGCGTGTACGGCAACTGAAGATGCAAGAGCGGCTGCGGCAAAATTTGCTATAACGGACGAGCCGCCGTAGCTTATAAACGGCAGCGGAATACCCGTTACAGGCATAAGTCCCATGCACATTCCGATGTTTATGACCGTGTGGAAAAGCAGCATGGCGGAAAGCCCGCAGGACATAAGCCCCGAGAAGGAGTCTTTGGAGCGTATCCCGATTGTGAAAAGCCTCATGATTATAAGCATAAGAATAACCGTTACGGCGGCGCAGCCGACAAGTCCGAATTCCTCGCCGATAACCGAGAATATGAAGTCCGTATGCTTTGAGGGCAGCATTTCGCCCTGCGTGATTTTGCCGGCTAAAAAGCCCTGCCCGAATATCTTTCCGGAGCCGAGCGCAAGCTTTGACTGTATAACATTGTAGCCGTAGCCTGTGGGGTCAAGCTCGGGGTTCAGAAACACGAGAATCCTTTTTTTCTGGTAGTTTTTGAGCAGTGCCCACATCACCGGCATGCTGACTGCGAAAATCAGACCGCCGCCTGCGAAGTACTTCCATGAAAGCCCTGCGAAAAACAGCATTGAAACGGTTATGAACACAAAAACAAGCGCCGTGCCGATGTCGGGTTCGAGGGCGATGAGCACTATGAAAACCGCCGAGTGCAGCAGAAGAAGCGACAGCGTTTTTGCTGAATTAATGCTGTCCTTCACCTTCGACAGGTGCGCCGCGAATGTGATAATAAAGCCGATTTTCACAAATTCCGACGGCTGAAACCCGATTTTTCCTATTCTTATCCAGCTCTGACCGCCCGTTTCCTTAAGTCCGGTTCCGAAAATCAGCACCGCGATGAGTGCCGCAGCGGAAACTATGAATATAAACGGTGCGCATTTTTTGAAAACGCCCGGCTGAAAAAGCCCGAGCACAAAAAAGCATACAAAGCCGATTGTAAACGCAAGCGACTGCATTTTCACATACGCCGCTGCCCCTTCAAAGCTGAAAACGCTTGTGTAAACCGCCGTCAGACCGCAAACCGATATTAATATAAGAAGAAACAGAAGATAACCGTCCGTAATTTTTTTATTCAAGATTTTACCTCCCCGAATCGTGATAAATACTATTTTATCATAAAATTATAAAATAATCAAGCAAATTAAGTCGATAGAGGTCGGCTTGTTTTTTTGCGCCGCAACAGGGTTTGACAAAAAATATGGAGCTTGTCTGCTATAATCGGATTGTATGAGGTGATAAATGTGCAGGAAGCAACTGTAAAACAGGCAGTAAGTGCCGCACGAAAGAAAATAAGCGCAGCCGAAAGCAGCGGAATAATGAATATTTCTACGGCAGTGCTTTGCTTTTTGATATCAAGGGCGGAAATGTTTTCGGCTGCAACGCCGCTCGGAATTTCGTTTCTTGCCGCAGCGTACCAAAAAGGGTTTTGGGGCATTGCGTATACGGCGGCGTGCATTTTGGGACTGCTCACAAGCCATAGCGGATTTGTGTATGTGCCGTCTGCGGTTATACTTTTTCTGATTGCGTATTTTGAACAGCGCAGCGGCGGCAGAAGCAAAATGACAACAGCGCTTTATGCGTGCGGAGCGGTTCTTATAGCGGGGCTTCCGGCGGTGCTGTGGCTCGGCGGATATGCGCTTGACATGCTGCGCCTGCTTATAAGCTCATTCGGAGCGTTTTTGGGCGTGTATGCGTTTTCGGCGGCTCTCGGAGCGGTTAAGCAAAAGGGTCGGCGCTACCTTTCAAACGAGGAACTGCTTTCTCTTGCGGCAACGCTGTGCCTTGCGGCGCTCGGGCTTCCCATCGGAAAAATCGGGTATGTAACGCCGCTTAATGTTCTGTGTTCATTTGCGGTTCTTGCGGTGTCATGTACCGGAAGCGCCGGCGCAGGTGCGGCAGCCGGGGTTGTGTGCGGCTTCGTCATGGGCTGCGGAAACGAAAATGTGCTGATAGTCATGGGTGTTATGGGAATGTGCGGTCTTGCGGCAGGGCTCTTCGGAACCTTCGGAAAACCCGGTTCTGCGGTCGGGTTTATACTGTGCGTTACGGCAAACGCCTGTATTGCGGAATCGGTGGATAAAATCAGTCTGCCGGCGATAGACGCAGCGCTTTCGGTGCTGATGTTTTTTGCGGTTCCGAAAAGGGTCATGAGCAGAATCGGAATATATAACCGCTCGGCAAAGGGCGAGGAAACGGCTTCGGCGATGATGTCGGTTTCGGACAGGCTTTCCTATCTTTCGGGGGCGTTTTGCCAGATGTCCGACTCGATAAAGTTCTTCGGAAGCGGCAGGGGAAAGGTGCGTGCAAGCCGTTTCGATATGTTCGACAAGGCGGCGGATTCGGTGTGCCGCGACTGCAAAAACTGCACGCTTTGCTGGCAGAAATACTATAACGATACATACGATATAACCATGAAGTGCTTTCACGAGGTGGATAAAAGCGGCGCCGTGGCAAAGGACTTTCTGCCGGACTTCTTTAAGGAGCGTTGTCTTGATGCGGACGGATTTATAAGAAGCATAAACCGCACTTATGAGGAGTTCAAGGACCAGCTTTTGTGGCAGGGAAGGCTGTCAAAGGCGAGCGAAATGTCCGCCGAGAGGTTTTCGGACGCAGCCGGAGCGGTGGATAAGCTGTGCTCGGAACTTAAAGAAAATGCATCGTTTAATGCGGAACTTGCAAGGGGCGCTGCGAGCGCTTTGGAGAGAGAGGGAATACCGGTTAAAACTGTGTCGGTTTTCAAAAACCCTTACGGAAGATATGAGGTGAAGCTGAAGCTTTCGGGGTGCGGCGGACGGGATGTCTGCAAGCGCTGTGAGCCGATAATAAGCGAGATTCTGGAGTGCGGCATGGAAAAAAGCGCCGGGGAATGTATGATAGGCGAGTGCAGCGTGATTTTTACGGAGGCAAGCCTTTACAGCGTTTGCCACAGTATTGTCGGGTGCGCCGCGGCAGGGGAGGATGTTTCGGGCGACAGCGCCGTGTGTTTCAGCCTTCCGGACGGTAACGAGCTTATGCTGCTCTGCGACGGCAAAGGCGTGGGCGGCGAGGCAAATCTTATAAGTTCCGAGATGGTGCGGCTGATATCAAAGCTTATGAGCGCAGGGTTCGAGTCCGCCGCCGCAGTAAGGCTTGCAAATTCCGCAATGGCGGCAAGGGCAGATGACGAGCAGTTCTCAACGGTGGATATGGCGGTGATAAACACGGTAAACGGAAGCTGCGTGTTCGTGAAAAACGGCAGCTGCCCGACTTTTGTTGTAAGCGGCGAAAAAATTGAGCGGATAACCTGCGACAATCTCCCCGTAGGGGTCGGCGCAGAGATGGATGTGACCGAGAAATACTGCAAATTCGAGAGCGGCGATGAGATAATAATGATGAGCGACGGCGTTTACGATGCATTTTCGTCCGAAAAGCAGCTGAAGGGCGAGATAAGCGATATCATTGGAAAAGAAGCGCCCGAACCCGCCGCAAAGCTGCTGAAAGCCGCCAAAAAGCGCATAAAAACGGAAGGCGACGATATGACGGTTGTCTATGCGAAAATTGTGAAGAGGTAAATTATCAATATACAGAAAGCGCACAGAGTTTCGGCTCTGTGCGCTGCTTTAAAAGGCGGGACAAAGCTTGCTTTGCAATCTTTATGTCTTGCCGACCCAAGCGCCCTACGGCGCTTCGGTACCCGGCTGCGACGCAAAAGCCTAAAAACCTGTCACAGGCAGGTTTTCTAAACGGTTTCTGCCCTTTAAGGCAAGTGAAGCCCGACCCCTTAACGCCTTATGACGGCAAATTTTTGTCCTTTTCGGCTTGTCGTCCTTGCAAGGCGACAGCCTAACTTCGTCCTCCGCACCAAAAATGACTAAAAATTTTCTCGCCATAAGGAATGCGAAGTGTTGGATAAAATCAGACGATAAAATCCATTAAGGTTTCGGGCTTCGCTTGCCTATGCTTCAAGTCCCTTTTATTTACAAAAAACCACACAGAGTTAAAACCCTGTGTGGTTTTTATGCAGAAGGCGGGACTTGAACCCGCACGACCGTGGGCCACTACCCCCTCAAGATAGCGTGTCTGCCAATTCCACCACTCCTGCATGAACGATATTAATTATACACTATCCGGGCGGATTTGTCAAGACCTTTTTTTACATTATATAAAACAAAATGCAAAAAAAGTGCAGAATACTTCCGAAAACCACAAATACATGGAACACCGAATGAACATAAGCGTGTTTTTTGCCGAGAGCGTACAAAACCGCGCCTACGGTGTATAAAATTCCGCCGGTTACGAGAAATGTCAGCCCGCCGGCGCCGCATGCGGAAATCATCGGCTTTATTGCAACGACTATGCACCAGCCCATCGCAAGGTAGCAAACCATCGAAAACCGCTTAAAGCTTTTAAGGTCGATTGCGTTGAGCGTTATCCCGACCGCCGCCGCTGCCCACACAAGCCCGAACATGCTCCACCCGAGCGCCCCGTTGTATTCACGCAGTGTAACGAGGGTTATCGGGGTGTAGGTGCCTGCAATGAGCAGGAAAATCGAGCAGTGGTCGATTATCTGAAACACCTTTTTTGCCGTTGATTTCGGCTTTAAGCCGTGGTATATGCTTGACATCGTGTAAAGCACAATCAGCGTGAAGCCATATATCGCACCGCTTACAATCCCGAAAACATTGCCGTGCGCCGCCGCCATGCATACGCAAAGAGGCACAACCGCAATGCCGAGTGCGCCGCCCACGATATGCGATACCATATTGAAAATTTCCTCGCCTTTTGTGTAAGAAGGGAGTTTTCTGTCCGAAAGTTTAGTTCTTGACATCAAATCACCTCGTATTGATTACTATATCAAAGTATATCACAAGTGCAAAAAAAAGTCAAGTGGTTTTTGCAATATTCCGCCATATATTAATATTTTGGCGGAAACCCCGAAAAACCGGGGCATCCGCCTTGTTTGTTATTTGTAAAGTTCTGTGAATCTCTGAATGATTGATGCGGTTTCCGCACGGGTTGCCGTGCCGCCGGGTTCAAGCGTGCTGTCGCTTCTGCCGGAAATGATTTTGCAGCCGACTGCCCACAAAACATCGTCCTTTGCCCAGTCTGAAATCTCATCTGCGTCGGTGAAGTCCGAAACGCTGCCGCTGAATTTTTTGTCTATCTTTTTGAAGTCTGCGTATCTGTGCATGATTGCCGCCATTTCTTCTCTCGAAATGAACCTGTCGGGCATAAATATTTCATCGGAATATCCCATAACTATGCCATTTTTCTGCGCCCATGCAACAGCTTTTTCGTAGTATTCGCCGGGGATAATGTCGGTGAATGTGCAGATTTCGTCCGTTTCGGGTTCGCCCTCGAGCCTGTAGAGAACCGTTGCTATCATGCCTCTTGTAATAATGTCGTTCGGGGCGAAGGTGTCCTTGGTTTTTCCGCTGAACAGACCTTCCTTCACGTTGTAAAGTACGGCGTCTTTGAACCAGTCGTCGTCCTTTACATCCCTGAACGGATTTTTGATTTCTTCGGGCTCATCGGTTTTTGTGTCGCCGTCGCCGGTATTGTCATCAGCCTTGACCCACTTTGCGTAAAGCGTGATGTTTTCGGTTATTTCGGTTTCAAAATCGAATTTTTCCGTAAGTTCACGGTCGGTATACCAGCCGTCAAAGCTGAAGCCGTCCTTTTCGGGGTCCGAAGGCTTTTTAACCGTCTTGCCGGAAACCGTTTTTTCCGAAGGAATGCTGCTTCCGCCGTTTGTTTCAAACGATACGGTGAACTTTTCGGGTTCTGCGGAACCGCCGCCGCCACCGCCACCGCCGCCGGTGCTTCCGCCGGAGTAGGGCGCTTTGTATGTCACCTCTATGGGCGAGCCGCTGAGGGTGTAGTTGTTGTCAAGCGTTACGGAAACCGAATAGGTATTTCCGGTGCTGAAGGCACCCTTGATTGCGTATGCAAGATTGCTGCCCGCAGGCGATGCCGATTCGGTTTCGACCGTCTTTTCGCCGCATTTTACTGCGAAATTGTCTTTTGTAAGATTTAACGCAGCTTTGCTGAATTTCACTATAAGCTCATTGTTTTTGAAGCTTGCGGAGGAAACCTCAATAACTCTTTTTTCAATCGTGAGGGGTGCAGCGACGCCGTTTTCGTAAACATAGGAGACAGCGTAGTTGCCGTCCGATATTGCAGAGCCGGTTATAATGCCTTCGTATTTTCCGACAGGCGTTGTTTCCGTGATTGAAGAGGCTGCCTCAAACTGCGGCTTTTCGTCAAGATTATCCTCTGTTTCGCCGTTTGCAAAGCCGTCATAGGAATACTCGGTGTCAAATGTTTTTGCGCCGTACTCACGCTTTGCGCCGCTTACCTTTACCGAAAGCGCCTTCTTATTGACCGTGAGTTTGCCCGTTGTCGGCGAAATCGTGAAATCGTAGTTTGCGTCGCCGTTTAGCGATGCGCCGTCCGCAAGCGAAACGGTTATCGGGTATTCTCCTGCCTTTGCCGAAGCGCCGTCAGCGTCGGCAGGGGAGGAAAGACTGAACATTGCGTTAACTCTTGCGATGTAATCCGCGTCCGCCGCATCGTCGCCGATAAGCGCGGAGAATGTGTATTTCGGGTTTTCATCGCCGTAGGTTTTTTCGCAGTCGTCAGCCTTGATTTCCGCCTTGTACTTGTTGATTGTAAGCTGCGCCGTACCGCTGCCGGTGTAGGAATTGCCGAGAATTTTGTAAACAACCGTGTATGTTCCGGCGGTTTTCGGTTCGGTTACGGAGGAGTCGGTGTTGAGGGTGTACGAAACATCAACATTTTTGCCGTCGCCTTCCGTTACGGGCACGAACGAAGCGGTGTTTGATGTGAACCCGATTTTCTGTACGCTGCCGCTGTATGTCAGAACAAGCCTGTCGGGTGTGAGGGTGACCTCTTTTTTGCTTACCGCCAGGTTGAAGTCCGCTTCGGCGGCAATGTAGTTTTTATCCGCAAGGCGAGCTTTTATAACGACTGTGCCTTCCGAAAGAGCGGTGACTTTTCCAAAGCCGTCAACCGCCGCAATTTCGGGATTGCTGCTTTCCCATGTAACGCTCGGCACAAAGCCGTCGCAATGGGGGCGGAGCGTGAACACATCGCCGACCGACGCCGTGTTGTTTGCGCCGTCAATGTAGAAGTTTTCACCGCTTGCCGGCTCTATTGTGAGCGTGCCGCTGATTTTTTCAACATCGTAGTTTGCCGCCCTTGCGCCCGAAACGGTTATTTCGTAACCGCCGTCTTTAACGGGGCTGCCTGCGGTTGCCGCGGTTTCGCATACCGGCGGCGTGTCAAGAACGCTTTCGTCCTCGCCGCTTGCGAATCCGCTGTAGGAAACGCTGAATTTCGGGTTCTGCTCACCGTATTTTCTGGCTGTGTTGTTTGCCGTCACGGTGAGTTTTCGTTTTTCGACCGTAAATTCGTGCTTTGCGGTGAAGGTTTCGTAGTTTTCGCCGCTGTAGCTTGCGTAAACCGTGTATGTGCCGGCGTTTACCGGCCTTTCGCCGCCGGGCGTGGAATAGCTGATTTCAACATCCGTGCCGTCCGGTGCCGAAGATACTTTCGGTTCGGGGAGGGTTTCAGCCTTGTAAACCCAGTTGTCAAGGCTGACACTGAGGTTTTTATTCTCAAGGCTGCCTTTTTTGATTATCATTGTTGCGCTGCCGCTGCCCCTGTAATTGCCGCTGCCGCTTACGGTTACGGTGTAAGTTCCGGCGTTTGCCGGAATTTCATCGCTGCCGTTGTATTTAACTGTGTAATCTCCTCCGGCGGGAACCGTTTCAACCGTCGGCTGTTGTGCCGAGCCGTCATATTCTTTGAGAAGGTCGGAGATAACAAATCCGAGCGTTTTGCCCGAGGGCACGAACGCTATCTTGGTTTCGGACTTTGAATAATTGCCGTCGTCCGTCTTGACAGCCGTAATCGTGACCTTTTCGCCGACCGCACCGTTTATTTTCACTTCCGCCTTTGAGGAATCGTTTTCGTCCGCCGTTACGGTTATGTTTTCGTTGTCCGACTTCCATTCAAACACACCGCTGCCGCTTCCGCCGATTGCTTCGAGGGGGAATTCGTCCGAATACTCAACCGTGCCCGGAAGCCCGATAATTTCAATGCGGTCCTGGCTTGCCTGTTTGATTTTCATCGTGATGCTGCCGCCCTTTGCGGTGAAGTTCAATGCGTCGTTGGGCACGAACTTAACCGTGTATTCGCCGGCGTCTGCCGGTGCGGAGGAAAGCTTATTCATTTCGGAATCATAATATTCAACGCTGAAATCGTCAAACACTCTGCCGAGGGCGTCAAAGGCAGTCGGCTCAAGCGTTTTCGGCTCTCCGTCATAGGCAAATACCGCCGCTCCGGCGATAAATCTTATCACCATGGGCGAAATTTCCGCCGTTACCGTGCCGGAAAGTTTCCCCGCAAGCCTGTAATTCGAGCCGTTCGTTCCGCCGAGAGATTTGATTTCAAAGTTAACCGTTTTTTCCGTGCCAGAATCTGCTGTTGCAAATTCGCCGCTTATGTCCGCCGTAACGCTGTCGCCGGTTATAAGCGATGAGGGCTTAACCGCTGCGGTGAGTATAACATCCTTCGTGCCGTCATAGCTTTTGTCTGCCGCGCGGACGGTGAAATCATCCGCCGAGAGAGCCTTGGGCACAACCGTTACCTTTCCGCTTTCTGTGTTTACCTCATATTTCGGGCTTGTAACCTCCGCCGGCGTAAGCGTGTAGTTACCCACGCTTCTGCCGTAGGAATAATCGGTTGTGTAGGTGAGCGGTTCGTCTGTAATATCCGAAAGCTTAACGCCGCCCGAAACTGCCGCTTCCGATTCTGCCGCCTTTTCGAGAACATCGGAGGCGGAAGCGCCGTAGGTTACGGTGATGTCGGGTGCCGTAATTGTCACGGGTGTCTTTCTTATCGTGAGCACATAGCTTGCGGAAACATCGTCCGTCCCGGCAAGGTGAGATACGGCGCGGATTGTGACCGTGCCTGCGCCGACCGGCGTAACCAGACCTTCGCCGTTTACCTTTGCAACGGTTTCGTCGCTGCTGGTGAAGGTTACGGTTGAGCCGGCGTTCGGGTTTGTGAGGGGATTCAGTATATCCTTTTCGGTCGAGTTTTTCACAAGAGCCGAGTATGCAAAGTATATCTGCTGCTGAACTTTCTCGTCCGCACCCTTTACATTCACGGTTTTTGAAACGCTCAGCATGTGCTCAATCGAATCCTCGTCCGTGTACCGGTACTCTGCTGTTATTATATAAGTTCCGGGTTCCGCCGCCTTGAAAGAATTGCCGTCAAACGAGTATTTTCCGTCGGCATTTGCGCCGAATTTTGCCGAAACGCTGTAGGTTATCTTGTCGCTTGAAAGTTCGGTGTCCTTCGGGGTAACGCTTGTAACGGCGGAGCCGTCGTCTTTAATTTCGACCTCTCTTAAGAGCGGCTGCATGTCAAGCGGCATACCGACCGATATGCTGTCGCCGCCGCACCCGAACACAAGCGATTTTTCGGTTGAAGTTCCGGCGTTTGAGTTGATTGCGTATGCAATGTATGTCATTTCGCCCGAAACCGATGTCATCAGCTCAACGGATTCGATGTATCTTGCGGTTATGCTGTAGGTGCCGGAAACCTCCGCCGTCCAGGAGTAGGAAGCGGTGTTTGTGTTGCCGGAGCCGCTCCCGAGTTTGACTCTCTTTTTGAACTGCGAGCCGTTTGCGGTGTTGGTTATCACAAATTCAACCGAGCCCTTCGGCGTTACAACCACACCGGAACTGAGGCTTTCGACCTCGGCAGTGAGCGGAAGCGCCGTGCCGGCAACCGTTTTTGCGGTATAGGTTGTGCGGCTTTCGCTGATTTCTTTTGTGACGGGAACTGCGTTTTTAAATTTGTATGTGCCGCCGGCGGTTTTATATCCGACAAGCTTTGCGCTTACCTTGACGGCTTCAGCCGATGCGCTTGCGGTGTAATAATATTCGTATTCGGTTTCGCCGTCCTCCGTTTTTTCGGAAGCGTAAACCGTTTTTTCGCCGTCTGTATACTTTTTGGTGTAGGCTATGGTTTCGGATCCTGCGGTAATGCTGCCGGTTTCATCCGTGAAGGTTACGCCCTCCGAAATGCCCGTGAAATTGCCTTCATCATCGGCAAACTCGTTAATTTCCTCAAGCTTTACGGCGTCCGCATCGTCTATGTCAAATACGGCGTCCGATGCGCTTTCGGCTTTCGCTGCGCCGTCTGCGTTCAGAATGTATTTGTCGGCGGTGTCTTCGGAGGCAAGCATGTAGCCGTCCGTTTCGTCATGATAAAGCCTGTATTTTACGGAGCCGAGAGCCGCATAAACAGGTTTTTGGGTTTTGACCGTGCTGACCCCGGGAATCTTATATTCGCCTGCCGCCGTTCCGAAATCCCTGCCGAGTGTGAGGCGTGTTTCGGTGGAGCCTGCGCCTACATAAAGGGTTGCCGCATTGGTGTAAACATATGCAACATTGCCGTTTACAAACTGCGCAACCATGCAGCGGTACTGCTGACCGTTCATGGATTTATCAACATTGTAGAACTTAATTTCGGTGTCGGTTTTGCCGTCAATGTCCTTCCAGGAGGAAACGCTGCCGTCAGCTTCGAGCTTCTGCCACTGGTAGGTAAGCGCCGTGCCGCCCTTCGCCGGAGCCGCCTCCGCCGTGAATGACGGATTTGAGCCGGCCACCGCATGAATATCGGGGAGGGTCTGCGTTTCGGGAACATTCGCCCCGGCTGCGTATCTTGTGCGTGCCGTTACGGGCACGGTGTATGCGCTTGCCTTTGTCGAATTTACGCCCCTCATTACAAAATTGTACGATGTGTCGGGCGAAAGACCCTCAACAACATATTCTGTCTGCGTTGCCGGGAGCGTCGCAAGTTTATAGTAGGGCGAACTCGGATTTTCCGTCACAAGGCACAGCTCATAGCTTGTGCCGACAGAAGCCGGGTGCGTCCAGTTGAGCGTAGCCGTGGTTTCGGTGGTGTCCTTCACGGTGAGGTTTTTCGGAGCGTTCGGCGGTGCGGCTACATCTTTTACAAGATACCCCATCACGATGCAGTCCTGCCCGTTGAGCGTATCCTTCCACTGACCGAATCTCCACTTGAAGTCATATCCGAGACCTATTGCGTCCCTCGGTATTCCGGCAACCGTGCCCGAGCACGATGTTCCGGAATAGTTAGACCATGTGTGGCTGCCCTCGTAGTCCGCCCCGATTGAAGCGCCTATGATAACGCCGCCTATATCGGATTTCATGGTGGTCGAAATTCCCGCGCCCCATGTTATGGAACTCGAATGTGAGGTCTGGGTTTCTATGCTCTGGGTTACGCTTCCGCCGCCCTTTGAAACCCATATGAAGTTGCCCGAATCTATGCCGGTTTCCGTTCCGACAACATCTTTGCCGCCGTCGAAATCACGAAGGCCGGCGTCGGTGCTTCTGTATGTTGCCGGGCTGCCGATTATTTCGTCAAGAACGGTGCCCTTAACCTTTTCAAAGCCGTTTTCCTCTGCGATTCTGTCGTATTCGTCAACTTCAATCATCGACATTCTCGGAGTTTTCGGCATACAAACTATGTAGTCCGTCTTGGTTTCGGGAACTGTGTCGCCCCAGCCGTAGCCGCTGTTTCTGGCAAGCTGAACCTCCTGTTTGTATTTTTCAAGATTGTCACCTCTGAGTTTGCCGCACTGGGTTGTATATTCGTTATATGTCGGCATTTTGTACTCGGGGATTGTCATTTCGTAAACATAGCGCACATAGGGGGTCATGGAAAGAATAACCCTGTCGTCACGGCTGTCGGAGGTATATTCGGTAGTGTAGGAAATATCGGTTGATTTTTCCCACTCGCCGCCCATGGAAACATGCGCCTCAACCTCCCATTCGCCGCCGCCGAGGCGCGCGATTCCGAGAAAGCTCGTTTCCTGCTTGAAGCCTGTTATCGCAGAACCGGTAACCGAAAATCCGTTGGTGTCGCTCGAACCGCTTCCGGTTGTCTGCCCGAATACCGTTTCGCCGTCCTCTATGTAGTCGGGCTCCATGTATTCAAGGTCGGCAAAGTAGGGCGCCGCCTGGAGCACCGCAACCACATTCGGTTCCGAAAAATATGCGGATTTGGACTTGAATTTCATCCTCATGCCGTCGTTGTCGTTGTCGATTGCGGCAAGGTCGAGATTTCTCTCGTACGATGTGGTTCTGTCGTTGTTTATGCAGACATTGTCCGATATAAGATTGCCGCTGCTGCCTTTGTGAAGGTAAACAATATCGTGGCGGTATTCGTTGTTGCCGCTTCTTTTTCTGCCGTGGTCGAACACAAGCTGCTCGCCGCCGTTTTCATCGTTTGCAAAGTTTCCCACGGCAATCGAGCCTATCCATATGTTGGCAGACTTCGAGTTTTTGTCGCCGTAGTAGCACTTTTCGTCTTTGGGCCAGATGTCGTCGGATTCAAGAATTTTCTTAAAGCCGTAACGCGCCGCAGCGTGACCCGATGAAACGGGTATGCTGCCGTCATACCGTGCGTCGGCGGAATCAACGCAAAGTTCATATACCACGCCGTCAACAAATATAAGGTCCTTGCCGCCTGTGCCCTCGGGGTTAAAGCATGCAAGGGGCATCGGCTGCTGGGTGTCATTGCTCCAGATTGCCTGCTGGATTGACGAATGAATTCTCACCGAATGACCCACCGCACCGAGATATTTTTCGTATTTTCCGGAGCTGTATTTTGCGGCGCTTATAATTGCGCTGTTTGTGTTTATGGCACGGTTTACATCCTCGATTTTGTCCGAAACCATGTCGTTTGCCGCCATAACAAGCTCGTTTTTCTCGTCGCCGTCAATATCACCGACCGCCGCAGAACCGTATGAACCGAACTGCGTTTTGCCCGATTCGTCGGCGGAATCGTATTCGGTATATTTCCAGGCATGGTCAAATGTCGCCTTTTTCGAGAAGGATTTTTCCTTTTTGCCGATTGACCACACCGTTGTCCTCGGAACTACAATTTTCGTGTCGCCCGAAACCCTGTGGGGGGTGCTTGCGGTTATGATAAGTTCCTCGCGGTTGTCGTCGTCAAGGTCGCCCGCCGCAAGGTGAATCTGCGGAAGGCACGCCGGATCGTTTTTTGTGTACGGATACGCCGTTATATCGCTCTGCTTAATCGTCTGCATAAGCGAAAGCGAATTGGTCGTTGCTTTATATATATGTACCGTGCGGTCGAATTTATCGGAGGAATACCCCGTGTATGTTACGGCAACCTCGTCACGCCCGTCGCCGTCAAAGTCGCCCGCGGCAATCGGAATCGCCGACATAAGGTTGTAGCCGTAAAAAGAGCCGTCGCCTACATCCGCTTCGGTAAGATTAACCTCGGTGAGAACCTTGCCGTGGTCGTTTTCGATATAAAGCACACGGTGGCGCTTGAAACCGAACATGCCGACTCCGAAGCCGGTTTCCATATATGTGCCGACCCTTGCGACATGGTTTTTTCTGCCGTCAAAGTCGATATCTATACCAACGCTCGATGAGTAAATCAGCGGCTTCTCCGAGGTCACCGTGTACTCGCCGTGTTTCCAGATCAGGGCGTTTATGCTCGCAATAGCGCCGAAATTCCCTGATACACGAGAGTCCTGATTATAAACGGTGATACCCCCGGTGTTTGAAACATTGTTGCGCATCATAAGTTCCATTCTCGGGAACATATTCACAACTTTGTTTGTGTTCTCGCTGTACGGATTATCCCCGTCAGATCCGATGTCAACCGCAGTTGACTGAATTCTTAAAGCGTCGAGAACCTCCGAACTTGTGCCGCCCATCTCGGCAGCCGAAGCCGTTGAGTTCTCTGTCAGAATCGATATGCCTGTCATCGTCTGCAATATAAATGCGATTGCAAGAAATGAGCACATCAGCTTTCCGATTTTGTGTTTCATAGAGCCAAACCCCCTGAGATTAATTTATCTTGGTAACAATTATATCATATTAAAAAAATTTTGTCATCATACCAAAGTATGATTCGGGGGATTTTTTGCAAAAAAATAAGCAGCAAAACATTTCTGCTTTGCTGCTGATTGCTTATTTGGGGCAGCCCGTTTATATGTTTCCGAGGACATCCCCGACCTTGCCCTTTATGCAAAGGTCAGCTTTGCCGTCAAGAGGCGTGGGGCTTTTGTTTATGAGCACAAGGTGTTTTCCCCCAAAGTACCCCACAAATCCCGCAGCAGGGTAGACCGTCAGCGAAGTGCCGGCGATAATCAGCGTGTCTGCGCATGATATTGCGTTTATTGCCCCAGTGACGGTTTTTTCGTCAAGCGGTTCTTCGTAGAGCACGACATCGGGCTTTATAAGCCCTCCGCATTCGCAGTGCGGCACCCCTGTGGTTGACATAATATATTCCGCACTGAAAACCCTGCCGCAGCTTTGGCAGATGTTTCTGTGAACCGAGCCGTGAAGCTCATACACGCATTTGCTTCCGGCGGCGGTGTGCAGACCGTCAATATTCTGCGTTATAACCGCCGAAAGTCTGCCTTCGTTTTCAAGCTGCGCAAGCTTATAATGCGCCTTGTTCGGCTTTGCGGAAAGAAAAATCATTTTGTCACGGTAAAAATCGTAGAATTTATCCGTGTGCCGCATAAAATAAGTGTGCGACAGAATCTCCTCCGGGGGAACATCGTATTTCAGACTGTAAAGCCCGTCCTCCGAGCGGAAATCCGGAATACCCGATTCCGTCGAAACCCCGGCGCCGCCGAAAAATACAATGTTTTTGCTCTCGCCGATAATTTCGCTCAGCGTCACATCCACCCCTCCTCGATGATTCTGGACTCGAATGTTTTGAGCTTTTCCCTTGTTTTTTTGTATTCCGGAAGTATCTTTTCGACCTCATCCCAGAATTCCTTGCTGTGATTGTGCTGCTTTATGTGGCACAGTTCATGCACGATTACATAGTCCGCAAGTTCGGCGTCGCCCATAATCAGGCGCCAGTTTATGTTGATTCTGCCGTCCGAACTGCATGAGCCCCACCTTGTTTTCGCGCGTGTGATTTTAACGCTTTTAGGCACAATCCCGGTGTCAACGGAAATCTGTTTTGTGCGTTCGGTTATAATTCGCCTCGCAAGCTCGCGCATGAGGGCTTCCGCGTCCTCTTTGACAAGGCTTTCGCGGACATAAAGTGTGCTGTTTTCGATTCTTGTTTTCCCGATTTTAATGATGTACGGCGTTCCGAATATAAACACCTGCATATCGGGTACGATAATTCGCCTTTCCTTGGCAAGTTCGTCGAATCTTTGTTTAATCCAAAGTTCTCTTTTTTCGACAAAATCATTTATATACCCGATTGCTGCATTCTTCGGAGCACGCACCTCGACCTTCCCGTCCGGGGACACATGAATACCGATAGTTTTGCGGTCGCTTCTTATCAGTTTATACGGTATCATTCAATCACCTCATATATATTATAATACTAAATTAATTAAATTGCAAGGGTTGACAAAAAAATTAAAGGGAAGTATAATAATATTATAATAAAATGAAGGAGAGATTTCTATGGAAACAAGAGTGGCAATTATAGGTATTATCGTTGAAAAAATCGATGCGGCGGAGGAAGTTAACCGTGTGCTTCATGAGTATTCCGGCTTTATAATAGGAAGAATGGGGCTGCCGTATCATAAAAAATCGGTCAATATTATAAGCGTGGCGGTTGACGCTCCGCAGGATACCGTCAGTGCGCTTTCCGGAAAACTCGGCGCAATTGACGGCGTAAGTTCAAAGGCAGTTTATTCAAAGTTTTAGAAAGTTAAAGCAGGCACCGAACGAAAAAGACTATCGGTGCCTGCTTTTTTATTTCGGAAGATTAATATATTCGTTTTTGTCGAGCCTTCCGAAGCTGAAAAGCCCGAAACCGTAGCTTTTGTCCCAGCCTTTTCGGCTGATGTCCTCGGTGTACATGTGCAGGCAGAAGCGTATTTCGTCGGGGGTGAGGTGGCGGCGGTAGCGCCTCAGACCCTTTGCGTCAAGAATCGCCGCAGCGCCTGTTATAATCGGGGACGCCATAGATGTTCCGCTGAGGCTTGCGTAGGAATTTCCGGTGTAGGTCGAGTAGATGTTAACCCCCGCCGCGCACAGCTCCGACTCATACCCGAACGAGCTGAAATCCGGAGTTTTTTTGTTGATGTCCACCGCCGTAACGGTTATGGTCTGCGAGAATTTGCCGGGGTATCCGATGGTGCTTCTGCCTTTTTTGCCGTCGTTTCCGGCGGCACAGACGAGGGTTATGCCGTGGTCGTGCGCGCGCTGGAGAATGGATTCGTATGAAGGCGAACCGGTCTGCGATGAAAACGACATATTGATAACATGCACGCGCTTTTTTATAAGCCAGTCAATGCTTTTCATCACCGCCGGAAAGCAGCTGTTGCCGTCCTTGTCGAACGCTTTGGCGACATAAAGTTCGCATTCCGGGGCAACCCCGACAACGCCTCTGCCGTTTCGCCTTGCGCCGATTATGCCGCATACATGGGTTCCGTGGCCGTTGTCGTCCTGGGGTGAGCGGACATTCGGAACAAAGCTTACGGCATCCATGATACCGGCGGCGAGGTCCTCGTGTTTAAGGTCCACGCCGGTGTCGATAACGCCGACCCTTATCCCCGAACCCATCGTTTCTCCCCACTCCAGGGGAGCGCCGCTCATGATAACTCCGTAATCCATGACCTCCTTCGGCTGTTCGGAGCGTATGCTGATTACCCTGTAATCTGCGAGCTTCATGACATTATCACCGGCTGAATTTGTCTGCCTTCTGCCGCTTCTTTGAGGGTTTCGCCGATGAGATTCATGTGCGCTACGAGAGATTCGGGTTTTTTCACGGGAGCGTCCTGACAAAACGGCACGAAATAAACATTTTCGGTGTTCAGCAGCATGCCGATGTTCTTGGCGTTTGCGCCCAGCCCGTCGTTTGTGGAAACGGCTATAATCAGCGGATTGTGATTCCTGAGCGTTGCTTTTGCCGCCATGGTTACTGCGGTGTCGGTTATGCCGGCGGCAATTTTGGCAAGGGTGTTTCCGGTGCAGGGAGCGATTATCAGGGCATCGAGAATGTTCTTCGGGCCGACCGGCTCGCTGCCTTCTATCGTGTGAATGATTTTTTCGCCCGTTATGCCTTCGACTTCGGCTATAAAGTCCTGCGCCCTGCCGAATCTCGTGTCGGTGGAATAAACATTTTCGGACATGAACGGAATAATTTTAAATCCCGAATCGCAAAGCTTTCTGATTTCGGGAATAACCTTCTTAAAGGTGCAGTATGACCCCGTCATGGCAAAGCCCGGTATTAAAGAATTGAGTTCAGTATTCATTAAGTATATCTCCGTTTCTGAATTAGTTTAATATTGAAAGTATGGTTTCCGCGGCGACCTCGGCTGCGGTTTCGGGGAAGTGCTTCCCCGGGAGCGCAAGGGTGTTTACCGCGTTTATTCCGAGCGCCTTTGCAGCGCCGAAATCGCATCCGCCCGGAGCGGAAGCAAGGTCAAGAACGAGCCTCGGCGCAAGCGATTTAAGTTCCTTTTCGTTAAGAACCCTATGCGGAACGGTGTTAAATACCGTGTCGGCTTTTCCGATTTTTCCGGTATCTTCAAACGGAAAAGCGGCGGCGCCGTATTTTGCGGCAAACCGCCTTGCCTCGGCGCTTCTTGCGAGAACAAAGACCTCTGCGCCGAACGCCGTGAGAAGCTTCAGAAGTGCTTTTCCTATTCGTCCGCAGCCCGATATCACGCATTTTGAACCGCTTATCGTGAAGGGATTTTGCTGCATTGCAAGCATGAGCGCCGCCTCGGCGGTGGGCTGTGCGTTTTTTTCGGCAAAATCGTCACGGAGGGCATAATCAATCAGCAGATTGCTTTTTCGGTACGGGTCAAATGCGGCGCCGAATTTTCCGCCGATATAGATTTTCTCTCCGCCGCCGAATATATCGCCGATCTTTATTTCGCAGCCGCTTATCTTTTCGCCGTCATTTGCGGGAAGCGGCAGAATTACTGCGTCCGAAATCTCAAGCGCCTCTTTCGGAAGCGCCTTTTCAAAGTGCATTATGCTGAATTTTTTTCCGAGATATTCCGCAATCGCTCTTTGCTTTTCGGAATTTCCCAGAACCAAAACCTTTTTCATTCAGTCCCCTCCTTCATATATATAATATGAAAAAAATACGGCGGTGTGAAAAAGTATCGGCATTTTGCTGAAAAGTGCATTGACAATATATTTGATAAGTGGTATAATTACAGAAAAAACGATGAAGGAGATTTTTTCATGAAAGTAGGATTACAGCTTTATTCAATACACGATATAATGAACGGAAGGGGTATAAAAACAGCGCTCAAGGCGGCTGATGTTCTGGGCTTTGACGGCGTGGAATTTGCGGGCTTCAAGGACCTTACCCCCGAAGAAATGAATGCGGAGCTTGCGGCAAACGGCCTTTCCGCTTACGGTGCGCATATCGGGCTTTCGGCTTTTGAGGAGGAGTATGACGAAACGGTTTCATACCTCAAAGCGATAGGTGCAAAAACTGCGTTTATTCCCGTGCCGGGCGCTGAATGCAAAACGGAGGAAGAATGGGCGGAGTACGGCAAAAGGCTCGATAAAGTCGGCAAAAAGCTTGCGGCGGACAGTATTGTTTTCGGCTACCACAACCACAGGTTTGAGTTCACGGAAAAGTTCGGCGATAAGTGCCTGCTCGATGTGATTATGGAAAACACCTCGCCGGAGTTCGTTCAGCTGGAACTCGATACGGGTCATGCGGCGTTTGTCGGTGCGGACCCCGTTGAGATTGCGAAAAAGTATGCCGACAGAATCAGCGTAATTCATGTTAAGGATACAAATATGACCGAAGATGTTGCCGCAGGTTCGGGCGTGGTTGATTTCAAGGCTCTGATTAAGGCGGCAAAAAATGCGGAATACTTAATTGTTGAGAACGAAAATGTGGGTAAAAACCTTGAGGAACTCCGCATAGGATGCAGGTATCTCAAAGAGAATTTTTAAGGTGATTTAATGAATGTAAGGTTTGGTCCGGGCGGAAATCCGGAAGATTTTTACAAAAGCGGCGGCAGGTCGTCGCTTGAAATGCCCCGATGGCTCAGCGGAATGGGGCTTGACGCATACGAATACGAGTGCGGAAGGGGCGTTAAAATATCGGATGACGCCTGCGCCGTTCTTAAGTCCGAGGCGGAAAAGTACGGTATAGCGCTGAGCGTTCATTCTCCGTACTATATAAATCTTGCGTCGCCCGACCCAGAGAAGCAGGAAAAAAGCATAGGTTATATAATGTCCTCCGTGCGTGCGGCGAAGCTTATGGGCGCAGACAGGGTTGTCGTGCATATGGGCGCCGCCGGGAAGATAACAAGGCGTGAGGGAGTGGAGCTTTCAAAGGCTCTCGTTCTGCGTGCGCTTTCCGCAATGCGCAGCGAAGGGCTTGAATCGGTGCGCCTTTGTATCGAAACGATGGGCAAGCTCAATCAGCTCGGCGACGAGGCGGAAACCGCCGAGGTGTGCTCGGTTGACGAGGCGCTTTTGCCGACGGTGGATTTCGGGCACCTCAATGCAAGGAGCGGCGGAAAACTTGCGGATTCCGCAGCGTTTGAGGAGTCGGTTAAAATATTTGAAAAGAAAATCGGTGCGGAGCGCACAAACAGTATGCATATTCATTTCAGCAAAATCGAGTATACGCATATGGGCGAAAAACGGCATCTTACATTCGAGGATACGCTTTTCGGACCTGACTTTGAGCCGCTTGCGGAGGTAATCGCAAAACGGGGCATGACCCCGAGGGTAATATGCGAATCCGCCGGAACACAAGGCGCAGACGCTCTCGCAATGAAAAAAATAATGGAGGAAAAGCTGTCATGAAAAAGGTGTTTCTGATACACGGCGTTAATCTTAATATGACCGGCATACGCGAAAAGGGTATTTACGGTACGGATACGCTTTACGATATGGTTGAAAAAATCAAGGCGTACGGGAAAAAACGGGGCGTTGAAATAAAGTCATTTCAGTCGAATTACGAAGGAAGAATCGTCGATATAATTCATTCGGCGTATAAAAATGCCGACGCAATCATTATAAATCCCGGTGCGTATACGCATTACAGCTATGCCATTCGTGACGCAGTGGCGTCGGTCGATGTGCCGGCGTATGAAGTGCATATCTCCAATATATATGAGCGTGAGGATTTCAGGAAAATTTCGGTTATTGCGCCCGTTTGCCGCAGTCAGATTTACGGCAAGGGCATAGACGGATATTATGAAGCGATAGATTTGGCGGCGGAATTATGATGAATTTTGATAAAATCGATGCAATGCTTATAACCTCCCGTGAAAATGTGCGTTATATTACGGGGTTTTCGGGGAGCGCCGGGGTATGTGCGGTGTTTCCGGATAAAAAATATCTTCTGACGGACTTTAGGTATAAGGAACAGTCACGCCTTCAGGCGCCGGACTGCGAAATTGTTATTATAAAAGGAAGATACAGCACAGCCGTAAAGGAAATTATGGAAAAGGAAAAGGCGAAAACTCTCGGGTTTGAGCCGGAAAGCCTTTCTTATGCCGAGTATATTTCATATTCGGAAACGGCGGAAAACTTCGTGCCCTGCGGCGATTTCACAAAGAATATGAGGATAATCAAAACGGCGGAGGAGCTTGAAAATATAAGGACTGCGGCGGATATTGCGTCCGACGCACTGCTTGAAACCCTGCCGCTTATCGGCGAGGGCGTGTCGGAACTCGATATAGCCGCCGAACTTGATTTCCGTATGAGAAAGCACGGTGCTTCGGGCAATTCTTTTGACACAATCGCAATCGGCGGCAAAAACAGCTCCGTTGTGCACGGCACGCCGGGGGAATATAAGCTTCAAAGCGGCGATTTTCTGCTGATTGACTTCGGCTGCGTCTATAACGGATATTGCTCCGATATGACAAGAACATTTGCCGTCGGTGAAATTTCAAAGCGGCAGAGGGAGGTCTATAATACGGTGCTTTGTGCACAGGAGGCGGCGCTTGCGGCACTGAAACCCGGTGCCGCGGCGGCGGATGTGGATAAAATCGCAAGGGATATTATCGAGAAGGCCGGCTTCGGCGATAATTTCGGTCACGCCCTCGGGCACGGCGTGGGACTTCAGATTCACGAGCCGCCCACAATGAACCCGAAATCCGATACCGTTTTCGCCCCCGGAATGACCGTTACGGTCGAACCCGGGATTTATCTTGAAGGCGAATTCGGCGTCAGGATAGAAGATTTGACAGTGATTACTGATAATTTTCACCAAAATTTGTGTCAAAAAATCAAAAAAGAAGTTATATATATATGAAAATTACAAAATGGACTTGATATTTTTTGTAATTTGTAGTAAAATATTAATATATCTTTATGTTTAAAAATATTTGGAGGTTTTTATAATGATTTCAGCAGGCGAATTCAGAAACGGCGTGACATTTGAGCTTGACGGAAATGTATTTCAGGTTGTGGAATTTCAGCATGTTAAACCCGGTAAGGGTGCGGCTTTCGTAAGAACAAAGCTTAAAAATGTAATAACCGGAGGCGTGGTTGAAAAGACCTTCCGCCCCACAGAAAAAATGCCTAAGGCGCATATCGACAGAAAAACCATGCAGTACCTCTATGAGGACGGCGGTCTTTACTACTTTATGGACCTTGAAACTTACGAGCAGATTCCCCTGAGCGCAGACCAGGTTGGCGATTCTCTTAAGTTTGTCAAGGAAAATGAAGAAGTTCTTCTTCTGTTCTATAAGGGCAGCGTTTTCGGTATCGAACCGCCTAACTTTGTAGAACTTGAAATTACCGATACCGAACCCGGCTTTAAGGGCGATACCGCAACGGGCGCTTCCAAGCCGGCAACTCTCGAAACCGGAGCAATCGTAAATGTTCCGCTGTTTGTAGGTCCGGGCGAAAAAATCAGAATCGATACACGTACCGGCGAGTATATGGAAAGAGCATAAAAGGAGGATTATCTTATGGATTTGGGTGAAAAGATTTCTTACATCGCAGGTCTTGCGGAGGGTCTTGATATAGATACCTCGAAAAAAGAAGGCAAGCTTCTTACCGCAATCGTTGAAGCACTCGGCGATATTGTTGACGAAATCAAGAACATCAGCTCCGATATTACCGATATCGAAGATTTGGTTGACGAACTTGACGAAGACCTCGGCGCAGTCGAAGATGATCTTTATATGGAAGACGATTTTGACGATGACGATGATGACGAGTATGAGTTCGATGATGATGACTGCTACGAAATCACATGCGAAAAATGCGGAGATAAGATTTATGTTGACGGCGACATGATAATGTCGGACGAGCCTATCTCCTGTCCCAACTGCGGCGAGCCGATTGAGTTCGACTTTGAGGGCTGCGACGGCAATTGTGAAGATTGCGAATAGTTATAATAAGTAAATAAAAAGGCTTTCGGGCTTCCCGAAAGCCTTTTTATTTAGAGAATAGATAAGAGAGAAGAGAGAATAATGTATGTTGATTTCCGCTGCTGCTTGCGGATTTTTAGCGGAACGAAGCGCTGGGTGCGCTTCTTGGAGCGGCGCTTAAACGAAGCCTCATCGAGCGCTACAGATGGCATTTTTCGCAGAGGCTCGGCGGCAAGGGGTGCAGGGGGAATTGCTGCTGATTCCCCCTGTTAGGATAAGGTAAACTGATGTTTTTTCGAGAAAAAGTTAAGAAATGAATTGCCTTGCGGCATGAATAGAAGCTTCGCTTCATGAAATGAGCCTTGCGGCTCATGAATCGCTCTACGGGCATGAAACTGCTCAGAAATTCGTCTCTTCTTTTATTTTGACAAATTCCGTTTTTTGTGTTATAATATACTCGGCTATAATTTTTGAAAGGAAGTTTTTATTGTGGTATGCAGAAAATGCAATAAAGAATTTGACGATAATCTGAAAACCTGTCCTTATTGCGGCGAAAGATATGAGGACGAGTATTTCAGTAAGCTTCTGGAGCACGCAATGAGCGAGAATACACGGAGTGCGGAGGAAATAGACAAGCTTCGTGCCAGCCTTAAAAAGAAGAAGAAAAACCGCAGGCGCAATGTGATAATTGCTGTGCTTGTTATAGCGGCGGTTGCAGCGGCGGCGGTCGGCGCAATATATTATTTCACATCACGGAGCCGCAGCGGAAGCCGCGTGCTGCACGGCGGATTTAACGGCAATTCGTTTTTGGTTTATGACGAAAACAATAACGAAATCCTGACCGTTTCCGCCGGAAAATATACAAAAACCGATTATTCCCCGGATGGCAGCGTTGCTTCAGCTACATCATACAGCGGCTTTGTTTCGTTTGAGCGGTTTGACCGTAAGGACGGGCTTGTGAACCGTGAGTACAGCTTTGACGGCGTGAAGAATTATGTTTATAAGTCCTATGAGTATGAATATGACGGCAAGAATCCGACCCGCGCAGTGTATGACAGCAATACCGCACCGGGTATGATTGAAAACGAATATGACGGCGATAAGAAAACGGCGGTTCGCAGCTTTGATTTCGAGAGCGACAAAAAATGGGAATATGTACACGACAGCATGGGCAGGCTTACGGCTGAAAAATCGTATGACCTGAACGGACAGCTGATATATAATAAGCAGTATTCGTATAAATCCGACGGCAGCCTGTATCTTTCGTCGGTGAACGAGGTGTATGAAAAGGACGACGGCGGAAATGCCGAAAGCTATAAGCTTACATCTTACGGAGAGGACGGTAAGGTTCTTGAGGTAACCGTAAATACGCCTGAAGGTTATGAAATTGCGAAGGCGGAGCTGCAGTTCAACGATAAGGGCGATGTCAAGTGCGAGAAGATTTCGGGCAGCGAAACCTGGTACACATATGAGCATTACGATAACGGCGCAGTATCGCTCAAAGCGGCGGCACCGGCGGAAAATTCGACCGATTATATAAGCTATATAACCTACGATAAAGAGGGCAGGGAACTTAAAAATATCAATGCGCAGACCCATTTTGAATATTCCTATGACGGCAGCGGAAATGTCACCGAAATGCGCAGCTATTCACCCTCGGCGGCGTATCTCGGTAAGACGGTCTATGAGTATGACGGCGGCTCTTTGAAGTCCGAAACCGAGTTCGACAGCGAAAACAACGCCGTAAATACAAAGGAATACACTCCCGATGTCAACGGAAATCCGTCCGAAATGAAGGATTCGACAGGTTCTTACAGATATATAAACGAGTATAACGAGCAGGGCGATTTGATTGATGTAAAGACCTATAAGCAGACCGGTGAGGAGCGTTTTGAGTATAACGGCGGTAATGTCACGAAAAGGACGGTTCTCAACGAACTTGGCGGATTTGTGAGCGAAACCGGCTATAAATGGCTTAAAAACGGCAGAATTTCAGATGAGTATACCTATGATGCGGAGGGGAATACGCTTTCGCATGTGAAGTATCACTATGATGATAACGGCGTGCAGACCGGGCTTACGGCATATGCGGCGGACGGCTCAAAAACGAGCGAAGCAACGCTTTCAAACGATGACGGAAAAAAGGAAATCACGCTTGAAAATAAGGATAAGGACGGTAATGTTCTGTATTATGTAAAGTATAATTACAGTGCGGATAAACCGTCGCTCAAAATCAGCGGAACCGCAGGCGGCACAGGATATGAGAGCGTGTATGAGTATAACGGCAAGGGTGAGCTTTCGGGCGTAACTTCAAGCCGCGGCGGAAAAGTTGTGTCAAAGGAAACATATTCCTACAGTGAAACGGGTAATATAACAGAGAGCACGAGCGAGAGGACGGACGGCGGAAAGTCTGTTTATAAGTACACTTATGACGGGCTGTATCTCGAGAGCTGCACCGCAGTTTACCCGGACGGAACCGAAAGCACCGTGACTTACGGAATCGATGAAAATAAAAAACCATATGTTATATCGGGGGAAAAATAATGAAGGCAGTAGTTACGGGCGCAAGCTCGGGAATAGGCGAGGAATTTGCACGGCAGCTTAAAGCGAAAGGGTATACCGTGGTTCTGGCCGCACGGCGAATGGAACGTCTTGAAAAGTTGAAGACAGAGCTTGAAAATGCTGAGATTTTCTGCTGTGATTTGGGGAATCCTTCCGAATGTTCTGCGCTTTTTGAGGCGCATAAAGATGCGGATTTGCTTGTTAATAACGCCGGGTTCGGGGTGTTCGGGGAGTTTGCGGAAACAGACCTTGACCGTGAACTTGAAATGCTTGATGTAAATGTCCGTGCGCTTCATATTCTTACAAAGCTTTATCTTAAGGAATTTCTAAAGCGTGACAGCGGTGCGATTTTGAATGTTGCATCGTCCGCGGCGTTTTTTCCGGGACCGGTCTTTTCGTCCTATTACGCTTCAAAGGCTTATGTTTACAGGCTTTCCGAGGCGATATTCGAGGAACTTAAGCACAGAAAATCCAATGTAAAAATCAGCGTTCTGTGCCCCGGACCTGTGAGGACGGAATTTAATGATGTTGCCGGGGTGAACTTCGGTATAGGTTCGGTTTCAGCCGAATATGCAGCAAGAATTGCATTGAAAAACCTCGGAAAACGTGTGATTGTCCCGGGCTTCGGGATAAAATGTACAAGAGTTTTGTCAAAATTTGTACCTGATAGAATTTCGGCGAAAATCACATACAGACTTCAAAAGGCAAAAGAAACGGAATAGACAGATAATAATAAATAATAGATAATAGATAATAGAGAATAGTTATTGAGGGTTTTCGGGTTTCCCGAAAACCTTTTTAATGCCCGAAGGGCGATTCATGAGAAGAGCCGAATTTCTGAGCAGGGAGAGTAAATGAGCATAAAGTCTTTTCTCGAAAGGCTGCGAAGTCAGCCGAAAGAGAAAAGCGATTTGCGATTTTACACGACTGTCCGCGAAGAAACCGAGGCTTGACAACAGCCGCAAGGCTCATTTCATGAAGCGGAGCTTCTATTCATGCCGAAAGGCAATTCATTGTATTTTTGTTACAACTTTGTTAATTCAGTTTACAAACACTGCCAAATGTGATAAAATAAAATCTGTCGATAAATATCGACAGGCAAGACCTAAAACAGTGTAAAAGCTGGGCGGTTATGGCCGTCACTTCTTAAAAAGGAGGTGACAGCTATGGATAAAGAATATACATTATTATTTATGATTATTCTGTTACTTATAGTAATTTCCAT